>NZ_CP127296.1:2679642-3348928 GCF_030285645.1 Amycolatopsis sp. DG1A-15b | reverse complement strand
AACCCCGTCTGCAGGACGTCGAACGCGATCGTCGCCGTGGCGCCGGAACCCGGGCCGCCGTTGGTGATCACCTTGACGTAGTCGTAGGTCTTGAACGCCGAGATCAGCAGCACCACCGTGTTGATCGTCAGCGACGGCGCCAGCAGAGGCCACGTCACCGCGCGGAACCGGCGCAACGGCCCCGCGCCGTCGATCTCCGCCGCCTCCAGCAGTTCCGGTGGCACCCCCTGCAGCCCGGCCAGGTAGACCACCACGCAGAACCCGAGCATCTGCCAGCACACGATCGACGCGACCGAGTACAGCGCCACGTCCGGATCGGACAGCCACCCCGGCGGGTGCGCGACACCCAGGCCGCGCAGCAGGCTGTCGAGCGGCCCCCGGTCGTCGAGCAGCCGGGACCAGACGATCGACACCACCACCGAGCTGAGGATCACCGGCGTGAAGAACACGCTCCGCAAAGCGTTGTACAGCCAGCCCTTCCGGTCCAGCAGCAGCGCCACGCCGAGACCCAGCACGTTGGGCACGACCACCACGATCAGCGTCAGGACCGTGGTCACCCGCAGCGCGGTGAGAAACTGCGCGTCGGTGAACAGCAGCCGGTAGTTGTCGAAGCCGACGAACTTCACCGGCGGGTGGAACGGGTTGTAGTTCGTCAGGCTGTAGCCGAAGCTGATCAGGATCGGCGCCATCACGAAACACAGGTACACGAGCACGCCCGGCGCGCCGAACGACGCGAAGTGCGCCAGCCGCGGCAAGACCGGCCGACGTCGGCGGCGGCGGGCAACCGGGCGGGGCGGGGCGGGGGGAGCGGCGACGGCGGTCAAGGACGTCAGCCCGCCTTCGCCCACTCGGTGTCCAGGAACGCGCACGCGTCGGCCACGGACTTGCGGCCGGTGATCACGTCCTGGGCGGCCTGGTCGACCTTGTCCTTCATCCCGGGCAGCAGCCCGTCGTCGGCGGTCTCCCAGCGGAACGCGTGCACCACGGCGTTCTGCTGCACGGCCTGGGTGTAGAGGTCGTAGCCGGCCTTGAACGTCGCCCCGACGCCGGGTGGCGGCGTGTAACCCTTGATCGCCGGGAACAGGCCGTCGGCCTTCACCGACGCGTCCAGCTGGTCCTTGTCGAGCTGAAAACCGAGGGCGAACTTCCGGGCGGCGTCGAGGTTCGCGGCCTTCGCGTTGACGATCATGCCACCGCCGGTGTAGGCGGGGACGACGAGTTTGCCGTTCTCGGTGGGAAAGTCGAAGACACCGACCTCGAAGTCGTGCTTCTTCGAGTCGGCGTTGGCGGCGAACCAGTTGCCCATCGGGTACATCGCGCCCTGGCCGTCGAGGAACGCCTGCTCGGTCGCCGCGTAGTCGCGGGACACGCTGGTCTTGTCCACGTACCCCTTCGCCGCGAGGTCGGCGAGCTTCGCGAACGCGTGCTGGAACGCGGGATCGGCGAACTTCACCTTGTCCTGACGGCGCTGGGTGAGCCAGTCCGGCATCGAGTCGTAGACCTCGGTGCTGACCAGTCCGGAGAGGATCATCGACGACGGGAAGCCGTCCTTGCCGCCGCCGATGGTGAACGGCGCGTACCCCTTGTCCTTGAGCTTGCCGGCGTCGGCGACGAGTTCGTCCCACGTCTTCGGCGGCGCCGCGATGCCCGCGTCGGCGAACATCTTCTTGTTGTAGTAGATCGGCGGGATGGTCTGGGTGTTCGCCGGCAGCTGGTAGTACTTGCCGTTGACCGGGTTGGCCTGCGGGAACTGGAAGTCCTTCAGCTCCTCGGGGGTCCACGCGTAGAGGTTGCCCGCCTCGGCGAAGCCGGCCGAGTCGACGGCGATCATCACGTCGGGGAACTGGCCCGACTGCAGGAGCTGCTTCGCGTACGACGTCCGCCCGTCGGCGGTCGGGGCGACGAGCTTCTTGACCTTGACGCCCGGGTTCTTGTCCGTGACGCGCTTGATGGCGGCGTCCCAGTAGGCCGGCGTGAGGTTCGGGGTTTCGAACGTCAGGAAGGTGATCTCCGCGTCGCCGCCACCGCCGGTGTTCGATCCGACCGAGCACGCGCTCACCGCCAGGAGCGCCGCTGCTCCCAGCGTCAGGAACCGTCTCATGACCGCCGCCTTCCGTCACCCACCATATGTGATGTATGAGGCATTCGATCGGACGTTTACGGGAGTGTCAAGCGTCGAATGCCGTCGAAAGTGCGGCGAACGGCCGGATAGATCAGATCTTTACGCGGTTGAGGCGGACGACTCTGCTGGCGAAGTCGCCGGTCGGGAGGCCGGGCGGCAATCCGCGGGCGAGGAGCACGGCTCCGCTGTGCGTGGCCCCGGAGTCCGGATCCAGGTACCGGTGAGCGGGATCGAGGCCGGCCAGCCGCAGGGGCCGCGCCGGCTCGCCGAAGTGCGCGGCCTGCCGGTACTCGAACACGACCACGCGATCGCCGTGCACGTACTGCAGCGCGGTCACGCCGTCGTCGGCCGGTGGCCGGAGCCGGTGCAGGGCGCCGTGCTGGACGACCGGCCGGATGTCCTTGTAAAGCGCCACGAGATCCCGCGCCGCGGCGAGGTCGTCGGCGGGCCAGTGCACGATGTCGCCGCCGAGGCCGAGCACGCCGGCCATGGCGACGTGGAACCGGAACTCGAGCGGCACCGAACGGGCCGTGACGAAATTGGGGTTGTCGGTGACCCAGGCCGCCATCGCGCGGGCGGGGTAGAGCTGGCCGTAGCCGTGCTGGATCCGCAGCCGGTCGAGCGCGTCGGTGTTGTCGGAGGTCCAGACCTGGTCGGTGCGGGCCAGCACGCCGAGGTCGATCCGGCCGCCACCGCCCGCGCAGGACTCGATCCGCAGCCCCGGGTGGTCCGCGCGCAGCCGGTCGAGCAGCGCGTACACCGCGCGGGTGTGCTCGACCCACAGCCGGTCCTGGTCGCTTTCGCCGGGCCAGCCCGCTTCGCTGAACGGCCGGTTCATGTCCCACTTGAGGAAGTCGACGCCGTGCTCGCCGACGAGCCGGTCGAGCCATTCGTGCGCCCACCCGGCGACGTCCGGGCGCGCGAAGTTGAGCACCAGCTGCCGCCGCAGCTCCGAGCGGCGCCGGTGCGGGTGGTGCAGCACCCAGTCCGGGTGGGCGCGGTAGAGGTCGCTGTCGGGGTTGACCATCTCGGGTTCGACCCAGATGCCGAACCGCATGCCGAGCCCGTGCACCGCATCGACGAGGGGCTTGAGCCCGTCGGGGAAGCGGGCGCGGTTGACCTGCCAGTCGCCGAGCCCGGCGTGGTCGCCGGTGCGCGCGCCGAACCAGCCGTCGTCCATCACGAACAGCTCGACGCCGAGCGCCGCCGCCCGCTCGGCCAGCGCGCGCTGCCCCGCCTCGGTGACGTCGAATCCGGTGGCCTCCCACGAGTTGTAGAGCACCGGGCGCAGTTCTTCCGGGTGGGGCAGGACGTGCTCGAGGACGTACGCGTGCCACGCGCGGCTCGCCGCGCCGAACCCGCCGTCGGTGTACAACCCGGCGGAAACCGGGGTGGTGAGCGGACGGCCCGGTCCGACGCGGTGGACGACGCCGTCCTGGCCGAAACCACCGCTGACCGTCAGCCGTCCGGTCGACGAACGGGTGGTGGTCAGGCGCCACGAGCCGCTCCAGGCCAGCGCGACGCCGTAGACCTCGCCGTGGCGCTCGGTCGCCGTGCCGTCGTCGACCATCACCCAGGGGTTGGCGTGGTGGCCGGTGATCCCGCGACGGCTCCCGAAGCCGGTTTCCCCGTGCGGCACCGGTGACCGGTGCAGCTGCGTCTCCGCCGCCCAGCGGCCGGTGACGTGGCTGAGCCGGTAGTCCTCGAAGACCGGCAACGCCCAGGTGGCCGAGTCGGCCCGGACGACCTCGACGTCGGTGTCGGCGCTCAGCTCGGTCCAGCGTTCGAGGACCGCGCCGCGCAGCCGGTAGTGCAGGGTGATCCGCAGCGGGTAGTGCCGGTCCTGGAAGAACAGCCGCAGGTGCCCGGCGGTGATCTCGTGGTCCTCGTACCGCCATTCGAGAGCTCGCGTCCCGTCGGCGAAGCGGACCTGCAGGGCGGGCGTCCAGTACCGGGTCCCGCCGTCGGCGGCCAGTTCAGCGAGTCCCTCGTTCGGATCGTTGAAGCCGTCCCACCAAGGAAGCGTTTTCCCGGCCAGCTCGACGACTTCGGCGTCGGACAGCGCGGGTCCCCAGTAGACGTGGGCCGGGACGTCGTCTTCGTCGAGCCGCAGCGCGTACGTGCTCGAGTTCCCGGTCAGCACCCACGTGCGGTGCTCGTCGAGGAAGCTGATCCCGGCCATGCGGGACATCCTGCTCACCGGCGCGGGCGCCGCCAAGAGATGTCCCGCTCACCGGTCACGGGCGGTCGGTGAGGTACCCGCCCATCGTCTTGAAGTACTCGTGCGCGGGCAGATCGGTCCCGTCGGCGGTGCGGACGCGCTCGACCAGCAGGCCGGGGGACTGTCCGCGGCGGGCGTCCGGCCCGGCGACGATCACCACGCCGTCGCCCTCGCGGATGAAGATCCGGCCCGGCGTGCCGCCGTAGTGGCCCTGCGACACGGAAGCCTTGATGATCCGCAGCTCCTCGCCGCGGTGGTAGGCGAAGGCGTTCGGGTACGGGTCCGACAGCGCGCGCACGAACCGCTCGAGGTCCTCCGGTGGCAGCGTCCAGTCGATCAAGCTGTCCCGCTTGGCTCGCTTGTGGAAGAAGCTGGCCTTCGACCGGTCCTGCGGCACCGGCGTGTAGCCGGTCTCGATCAGGGAGATGGCTTCGGCGGTGATCGGCGCGATGAGGTCGACCGTGCGGTGGAAGAGGTCGGTCGTGGTGTCGGCCGGCCCGACCGGGATCGCGCGCTGCAGCACGATGTCGCCGGCGTCGAGCTCGCCGTCCATCATGTGGGCGGTGACGCCGACCTCGGGCTCGCCGTTGATCACGGCCCAGATGAGCGGTGAGAAGCCCGCGTAGGCCGGCAGCAGCGAGTCGTGGATGTTCAGGGTGCCGTGGCGCGGCAGCTCGAAGATCTCCGGCGGCAGCCAGGTCCGCCAGTTGTTCGCCACGATCAGGTCGAGGTCCGCCGCCTTCAGCTCGGCCAGCAGTTCGGCGTCGTCGGGGCGGGTGCGCAACAGGACCCGGATGCCGTTCTCCTCGGCGAGGTCGGCGACCGAATCGGCCCAGATCCGCTCGTAGGCGTGGTCGCTCTTCGGGTGCGTGACCACGAGGGCGACCTCGTGGCCGGCGTCGATGAGCGCCCGCAGGGTCCGGTGCCCCCAGGTCTGGTAGCCGAACATCGCCACGCGCATTCGAGAGTGCCTTTCATGATCGGGGGACGAACATCACCACGAACGTACTAGGCGAGGCTCGCCTAAGTTAGGTTAGGGTTCCCTGAACCGTACCGGAGCACGCGAGGGAGCAACATGGCTGCAGAGGTCCCGATCTACGACATCGTCGGCGTGGGCTTCGGGCCGTCGAACCTCGCGCTCGCGATCGCCCTCGCCGAGCACAACGACGCGGGCGCCGGGGAGCCGGTGACCGCGCACTTCCTCGAGCGGCAGCCGCGCTTCGGCTGGCACCGCGGGATGCTGATCGACACCGCGACCATGCAGGTGTCGTTCCTCAAGGACCTGGTCACCATGCGGAACCCGACCAGTGAGTTCAGCTTTCTCAACTACCTGCACGCGGCCGGGCGGCTGGTCGACTTCATCAACCACAAGAACCTCTTCCCGCTGCGGGTCGAGTTCCACGACTACTTCGAGTGGGCGGCCGCCAAGGTCGACGACGTCGTCTCCTACGGCACCGAGGTCGTCTCCGTGACTCCGGTGTACGACGGTTCCGAAGTCGCCTACTTCGACGTCCGGGCCTCGGACGGCTCCTGCCTGCGCGCCCGGAACCTGGTGATGGGCACGGGGCTGCGGCCGCAGCTGCCCGACGGCGTCACCTCCGGTGCCCGGATCTGGCACAACAGCGAACTGCTCTTCCGCGTGGACGCGCTGCGCGGTGCCGACCCGAAGCGGTTCGTCGTGGTCGGTGCCGGGCAGAGCGCGGCCGAGGTCGCCGCCTTGCTGCACGAGGAGTTCCCCCGCGCCGAGGTGTGCGCGGTGTTCGCCCGCTACGGCTACAGCCCGGCCGACGACAGCTCGTTCGCCAACCGCATCTTCGACCCGGAAGCCGTCGACCAGTTCTACCGCGCGGGCGAGCCGGTGAAGGACCGCCTGATGCGCTACCACGGTGCCACGAACTACTCGGCCGTCGACATCGACCTGATCGACGAGCTCTACCGCCGGGTCTACCGCGAGAAGGTGCTGGGCGTGGAACGGTTGCGGCTGTTCAACGTCTCCCGCCCGGTCGAGGTGACCGACACCGGAACGGTGACGGTCGAGTCGCTGACGACGGGCGAGCGCACGGTCCTGGAGGCCGACGCGGTCGTCTACGCCACGGGGTACCGGCCCGCGGACCCGACGCCGCTGCTCGGCGAACTGGGCCCGCGGTGCCTGCGCGACGAAGAAGGCCGGCTCCGCGTCGAACGCGACTACCGGCTGGCGACCGAACCGCCCCTGCGCGGCGGGATCTACCTGCAGGGCGGGACCGAGCACACCCACGGCATCACGTCGTCGCTGCTGTCGAACACCGCGATGCGGGTGGGGGAGATCCTGCAGTCCGTCGTGGACCGCCGGGTGGTCGCGGAGCCGGCCGGGGAGTTCGCGGTCAGCGCGCGCTGAGCTGCTCCCGGAGGATGTCGCCGTGGCCGGTGTGGCGGGCGAGTTCCTCGATCAGGAACAGGTAGACGAACCGGAGGGTGACCTCGCCGACGACCGGGTGCGTCCACCGGTCGTCGAGCGAGAAGCCCGCCGCGATCTCGCGTGAGCGCGCGCTGGTCCGCTCGTACTCGGCGATCACGTCGTCGACCGTTTCCTCGTCGGTGACCACGAAACTGGGATCTCCGGGGGTAGATGGCCCGTCGATCTCGGCCTCGTCGAGCCCGGCGATGAGCCACTGGAACCAGCGGCGCTCGGCGACGGCGGCGTGCTTGACCAGGGCGATCGGCGTGGTCAGGGACGGGACCAGCCGGCGCCGGGCGTCCGCTTCCGACAGGCCGCGCGCGTTCTCGACGAGCGCGAGGCGGCCGCGATCGAGCATGGCCTCCAGCAGTTCGCGTTCGGAGCCGGTGGTCTTTTCGGGCAGCACGTACACGGCAGTCAGCTTCCTTGGTGGGGGATTCGGCCGGATCGGTCCTCGGAGACGGTGAGGAAGGCCGGGCCCCAGGATAGCGCTAGTGCACCGGTGCCGGGTGGTGGCGGCTGATCGGGATCACCATCGGCGTCCCGCTCACCGGGTCCGGGGTGACCTGGCAGCGGACGTCGAAGACCTCCTCGACCAGGGCCTCCGTGATCACCGACGCCGGCTCGCCGCCGGCCACCACGCGGCCCGCCTTCATCGCGATCACGTGGTCGGCGTACCGGCACGCCTGGGGGAGGTCGTGCAGCACCATCACCACCGTGCGGCCCTCGGCGCGGTTGAGGTCGACGACCAGGTCCAGCACGTCGATCTGGTGGGCCAGGTCGAGGTACGTCGTCGGCTCGTCGAGCAGCAGCACCGGCGTGCCCTGCGCGACCGCCATCGCGATCCACGCCCGCTGGCGCTGGCCGCCGGACAGCTCGTCCACCGGGCGGTCGGCGAGGTCCAGCAGCGAAGTGGCTTCCAGGGCCGCGCGGACCGCGCCTTCGTCCGATGTGGACCATTGGCGCCACCAGCTCTGGTGCGGGGCGCGGCCGCGGCCGACGAGGTCGGCCACCGTCATGCCCTCGGGCGCCACCGGGGACTGCGGCAGGATGCCGAGCCGCTGGGCGACCTGGCGGGTCGGCAGGTCGTGGATCGAACGGCCGTCGAGGTACACCCCGCCCGACTTCGGCGTGAGCAGCCGGGCCAGCGTGCGCAGCAGCGTCGACTTGCCGCACGCGTTCGGCCCGACGATCGCGGTGATCTTCCCGGCCGGGATGTCGAGGTCGAGGCCGTCGATGACGACCCGGTCGTCGTAGGCGACGCGCAGGTCCTGCACGCGCAGGGACGGTGTCATCTTCTCAGCCTCCGGAGCCGGATCGGTTGGCCCTGGCCAGCAGCCAGAGCAGCAGCGGGGCGCCGAGCGCGCCGGTCACGATGCCGACCGGCAGCGGGGACGCCGTGAGCGTGCGGGCCAGGATGTCGCTGCCCAGCACCACCACCGCGCCGGTGAGCGCGGAGGCGGTGAGCGGCGGGGACGCCTGGCGGGCCAGGCGTTGCGCGATCTGCGGCGCGGTCAGCGCGACGAACGAGACCGGGCCCGCGGACGCCGTCGCGAAGGCCACCAGCCCGGCGCCGGCCAGCAGCAGGCCCAGCCGCACCGGCTGCACCGGCGTGCCGAGCCCGGCCGCCACGTCGTCGCCGAGCTGCAGCGTGCGCATCCACCGGGACAGGGCCAGCACCAGCGGCAGCAGCACCGCCAGCGCGCAGGCCAGCGGGACGACGTGCTCCCAGCCGCGGTTGGCGAGGTTGCCGACGAGCCAGCCGATCGACGCCTGGGCTTCGGTGATCTGCGCGCGGCTGAGCAGGTAGTCGGTCAGGCTGGTGCACATCGCGAAGATGCCGATGCCCACCAGGATGATCCGGTAGCCGGTGGTGCCGCGCCGCCACGCGAGGACGTACACGAGCAGCCCGGTCAGCAACCCGCCGAGCAGGCCGAGCGTGGTCGTGCCGAGGCCGCCGCCGAAGCCGAAGGAGATCCCGGCGACGACGGCGGTGGCCGCGCCCGCGTTGATGCCGATCAGGTCCGGGCTGGCCAGGGGGTTGCGCGTGATGGTCTGGAACACCGCGCCGGACGCGCCGAACGCGAGCCCGGCCAGCAGCCCGGTCAGCGCCCGCGGCAGCCGCAGCTCCTGCACGATGTAGGCGGTGCCGCTGTCGCCCCAGCCGAACACGGCGGACAGGACGTCGGACACGCCGAGCGGGACGTCGCCGAGCGTCATGCCCACGCAGAACAACGCGAACGCCAGCACGGCGAGCGCGAGCGAGACGGCGACCAGCCGGAGCCGGATCCGGCCGGACACCGCGGGTTTCGCGAGGCGGAAGGTGACGCGGTCGCGCCGCACCTGCAGCAGGCTCATCAGGCCTCCACCAGCTTGCGGCGGCGGACCAGGTAGATGAAGAACGGCGCACCGAGGAAGGCGACGATCACGCCGGCGCGGACCTCGCCGGGCCGCGCCATGATCCGGCCGAGGATGTCCGCGGCCAGCAGCAGGCAGGGCGCGAGGACCGCGGTGTAGGGCAGCAGCCACCGGTGGTCCGGCCCGATGACGAACCGCACGGCGTGCGGGACGATCAGGCCGAGGAACACGATCGGGCCGGCGACCGCGACGGAAGCGCCGGTCAGGAGGGTGACGGCCAGGGCGCCGCGCAGCCGCAGCGGGCCCAGCCGCCGCCCGAGTGCCACCGCGACGTCGTCGCCGAGGGCGAGGCTGTTCAGCGCGGGGCCGCTGGCGATCGCCAGCACCGCGCCGGCGAGGAGGAACGGGAGGACCCGCAGCAGCGATCCGCCGTCGACGCCGGCGAGCGAACCGGCCGACCAGAACCGGAACCGGTTGAGCGCCACCGGGTCCGTCAGCACCATCGCGCTGGTGAACGAGCCGAGCAGCGCCGTGACGGCGGCTCCGGCGAGAGCCAGCTTGACCGGGCTCGAGCCGGTGCGGCCCCGGGTGCCGAGGAAGTAGACGACGGTGGTCGCGGCGAGCGCACCGGCGAAGGCGAACCAGATGTAGCCGTAGAGGGAGCTGACGCCGAGCACGGTGATGGAGAAGACGATGGCGAACGCGGCGCCGGCGCTGACGCCGAGCAGCCCCGGTTCGGCGAGCGGGTTGCGGGTCAACGCCTGCATGAGCGTGCCGGCCAGGCCGAGCGCGGCGCCGACCAGCACCGCCAGGAGGGTGCGCGGCATCCGGACACTGTGGATGATCACGGCGTCGGCGGAGCCGTCGTCGTGCCACAGGACCTGCCAGACGGCGCCGAACGAAATCTCCTTGGACCCCAGCCAGACACTCAGCAGGCACAGGAAAACCAGGACGCCGAGTGCGGCCAGCAGGCCGAGCGCGCGGCCCGTGTGTGGCGGGCGTCGCTTGAGAGCGATCCCTCCGGGGTCTGTTCGCACCGCACCTCCGACTGGTACTGATTTAGGTAAGGCTAACCGATGGTACAGGAGTGCATCCTCACCATCCGTTTGTTAGGGTCACCTAAGTTTGCGCCCCGATGGGGCGCCGTGAGCAGCGGGAGGCTGGTCTACCGGTGAGCAACGGTGACGCTGTGCAGCAGCAGGTGTCGAGGCTCGGGTTTTGGCGCGACCGCCTCGCTTCGGCGCCCAAGGAGCTGCCGCTGCCGGTCGACCGGCCGTACCCCGCGCGGCCCGGTGCCCGGGCGACGCTGGTCCGGCCGCTGCCCGCGGCCGACGAGCTGACGCTCCTCGCGGCCTTCACCGTGCTGCTGTCCCGGTATGCGGGCACCGCCGATGTCGTGCTCGGCATCGGCGCGCTGGTACCGCTCCGGGTGGATCTGGGCGGCACCCCCGGGCTCGCCGACGTCGTCGCCCGCGTGCGTGAGGCGCGAGAAGCGGCGCTGGCGCACGAAGTTCCTTTCGAAGACCTGGTCGCCGAGCTGAAGCCCGAGCCCGGCCGCGGGGGATCGGTGTTCGTCAACGTCGGTTTCGGCGCCGAAACCGGTCTCCCGCTCGACCTGAACCTGACCGCCGACGGCGTGCACTACCGCGCCGACGTCCTCGACGAGTCCACTGTGGACCGGATGCTGGACCACCTCGGACGCCTGCTGGCCGACGCCCAGGAACGTCCACAGTGGCCGGTCGCGCGGCTGAACCTCATGGCGGCGCCGGAACTGCACCGCGTGCTCGAGGAATGGAACGACACGGACCTGGCTGCACCCCCGTCGACGCTGCCGGAGCTGTTCGCCGCCCGCGTCCGGGAGGCGCCGGACGCGGTGGCCCTCGTCTTCGAGGACGTCGAACTCACCTACGCCGAGCTCGACGCCCGCGCGAACCGGCTTGCCCACGTCCTCATCGGCCGCGGCGCGGGTCCCGAGCGGGTGGTCGCGCTCGCCGTGCCGCGATCGGTGGACATGATCGTCGCCGAACTCGCGGTGCTCAAGGCCGGCGCCGCGTACCTGCCGCTGGACCAGGACTACCCGGCCGCGCGCATCGCGTTCATGGTCGCCGACGCCCGCCCGGTGTGCGTGGTCACCACCCGCGAACTCGCCGGCCTTTTCGACGGCGATGTCGTGGTCCTCGACGAGGTGCGCCTGGACGACGTCCCGGCGACGGACCCGGCCGCCGCGATCGTCCCGGCGAATGCCGCCTACGTCATCTACACCTCCGGGTCCACCGGCCGGCCCAAGGGGGTCGTGGTTTCCCACGCGGGCGTCGCGAAGCTCGTCGCGACGCAGGCCGAGCGGTTCGGCGTGGGCCCGCACAGCCGGGTGCTGCAGTTCGCGTCGCCGAGTTTCGACGTCGCCTTCTGGGACCTGTGCCTCGGCCTGCTCTCCGGTGGCCGCTTGGTGATCATCCCGGCCGAGCGCCGGGTGCCCGGCCCCGAACTGGCCGGATACGCGCACGCCCACGGCGTCGACTTCATGATCCTGCCGCCCGCGCTGCTCGCCGAATTCCCCGAAGACTGCGACCTGCCGCGGGACAGCGTGCTGCTGGCGGGCACCGAACGGGTGTCGCCGGAGCTGGTGCGCCGCTGGGCGCCGGGGCGGCGGATGTTCAACGCCTACGGCCCGACCGAGGCGACGACCAACTCGACGCTCGGCCTCTGCGACCCGGAGATCCTCCCCGGCTCGGCCGTGCCGATCGGTGTGCCGGACCCCGGCACCCGGGCGTACGTCCTCGACGCGCACCTCGCCCCGGTGCCGGTCGGGGTCGTCGGCGAGCTGTACCTCGCCGGAAGCGGGCTGGCTCGGGGCTACCTCGGGCGGCCGGGGCTCACCGCGGAGCGGTTCGTCGCGGATCCCTTCGGCTCCGGCGGACGGCTCTACCGGACCGGTGACCTCGTCAAGTGGCTGCCCGACGGCCGGTTGGTGTTCCTGGGCCGCGCCGACGACCAGGTCAAGATCCGCGGCTACCGCATCGAGCTGGGCGAGATCGAGTCCGTGCTCGCCGAGCACCCGCGCGTCGGGCAGTCGGTCGTCGTCGCGCAGGACGGGCAGCTGATCGCCTACGCCGTGCCGGTGCCCGACCGCGACCAGGCGGCCGAGCAGGGCCACGTCGACGAATGGCACGACGTCCACGAGGAGATGCTCGCCGGGTCCCACGGTATCGAAGAGAACTTCGCGGGCTGGAACTCCAGCTACGACGGCTCGGAGCTGCCCCTCGCCGAGATGCGGGAATGGCACGCGGCGACGATCGAGCGGATCCGTGCGCTGCAGCCGAAGCGGGTGCTGGAGATCGGCGTCGGCAGCGGGCTGATCCTCTCGCGGATCGCGCCGGACGCCGAAACCTACTGGGGTGTCGACCTTTCCGAGAGTGCCATCGAAAACGTCCGGCGCGAAGTCGCCGCCATGCCCGAACTGGCGGGCAAGGTCCACCTCGCCGCCCGGCCCGCCCACGACCTCGGCGAGCTGCCGGACGAGCCGTTCGACACGGTGATCGTCAACTCCGTCGCCCAGTACTTCCCCAGCGCGGACTACCTCGCCGAAGTCGTGAAAACGGCCGCCGGGCTGCTGGCGCCGGGTGGCACGATCTTCCTCGGCGACCTCCGCAACCTGCGTTCGCTGCGGGCCTTCCGGACCGCCGTCGAGCTGCACCGGGGCCGGACCGACATCGCCGCGGTGGACCAGGCGATCGCGCGGGAAGGCGAGCTGGTCCTCGACCCGGACTTCTTCGCGGTCTTGGCCCGGGAACTCGGCGGCTTCGGCGACGTCGACCTGTGGGTGAAGCGCGGCCGGGCGCACAACGAGCTGACCCGGCACCGCTACGACGTCGTGCTGCGGAAGGCCCCGCGGCCGGAAGCGGCCGAAGAGCAGGTCGTCACGTTCGGCGACCTCGGTGCGGTGGAACGGTTCCTGTCCGCCGAGTCACCGGAGAGGCTGCGCGTCACGGCGATCCCGGACGCGCGGCTGGCCGGCGAACTGGCCGCGGTCCGCGCCCTGGACACCGGCGACGCCGAGGCCGCCCTGGCCGCCCTCGGCCGCCGGGACGGCGTCGACCCGGAGGAGCTGTACCGGCTCGGCGAGCGCGCCGGCTACCGCGTGGCGGTCACCTTGGCGGCCGAGGGCGGTGCGCTCGAAGCGGTCTTCACGAGGGGCGAAGAGGCCCTCGCCTACCGGCCGGTGCGTCAGACCGGCGCGCCGGGCTCGTACGCCAACAACCCCGCGGGCCGCCGCGAGACCGGTGCGCTGGTGGCATCGCTGCGCGCGCACGTCCGGGACCGGCTGCCGCAGTACATGGTGCCGTCGGCGTTCGTGATCCTCGACAGGCTGCCGGTGCTCGCCTCCGGCAAGCTGGACCGCAAGGCCCTGCCGAGCCCCGAGCGGTTCGCCGCCGGGCCGGGCCGCGCGCCGCGCAACCCCGTCGAGCAGCTGCTCTGCGAGATGTTCGCCGACGTCCTCGGGGTGCCGCAGGCCGGACCGGACGACGACTTCTTCGCGCTCGGCGGGCACTCGCTGCTGGCCACCCGGCTGGTCCAGCGCATCCGCGCGGCCGTCGGCGCCGAAGTGCCGGTGCGGGCGGTGTTCGACGCGCCGACGCCGGCCGCGCTCGCGGACCTCCTGGCCGGCGCCGTCACCGAGACCGGGCGGCGCCCGCTCGTGCGCGTCACCGAGCGGCCGGACCGGCTGCCGCTGTCGTTCGCGCAGCAGCGCCTGTGGTTCCTGCACGGGCTGGAAGGCGGCTCGGCGACCTACAACGTCCCGCTCGTCATGGAGCTGGCCGGCGAGCTCGACGTCGACGCGCTGCGTTCGGCGCTCGCCGACGTCCTGGACCGGCACGAGGCGTTGCGGACGGTGTTCCCGGTCGTCGACGGCGTGCCGCACCAGCAGGTGCTTCCCGAAGGGACGGTGGAACTGACCGTCCGCGAAGCGTCCGATGTGGACGCCGAAGTGGCCGCGCTCGTGCGCGGCGTGTTCGACCTCGGTGCCGGGGTGCCGGTGCGCGCGCAACTGCTGGCCGTCGACCCGCGGCGGCACGTGCTGGTCCTGGTCGTGCACCACATCGCCGCCGACGGCTGGTCGCTGTCGCCCCTGTGGCGGGACATCGCGACGGCCTACCGCGCCCGCCTGCGCGGCGACGCTCCCCAGTGGACGCCGCTGCCCGTGCAGTACGCGGATTACACGCTCTGGCAGCGAGATCTCCTCGCCACCGAAGAGGCGGCCCAGCTCGGTTACTGGCGGGAAGCCCTCGACGGCCTGCCCGGCCGGATCCCGCTGCCGCTCGACCGGCCGCACCCGCCGGTCTCGGCCTACCGCGGCGGATTCTTCACCTTCACCTGGGACGCCGGGCTCCGGGCCGGGCTCGCCGACCTCGCCCGCGCCTGCGGCGCCAGCCCGTTCATGGTCGTGCACGCGGGCCTGACGGCGCTGCTCACCCGGCTCGGCGCGGGCACCGACATCCCGATCGGCACCCCGATCGCCGGCCGCACCGACCCGGCCCTGGACGACCTGGTCGGGTTCTTCGTCAACACCCTGGTCCTGCGCGTCGACACCGGCGGCGATCCGTCGTTCCGCGAGCTCGTCGCCCGGGTGCGCGAGCGCAGCCTCGACGCCTACGCCCACCAAGACGTGCCGTTCGAGCGGCTGGTCGAGGCCCTCAACCCGGCGCGGTCGCTGGCCCACCACCCGCTGTTCCAGACGATGCTCGCCTGGCAGAACACCCCCGGCACCGGCGTCGAACTGCCCGGCTTGACCGTGACCGAGCGGTCCGTCGGCACCGGCACGGCCAAGTTCGACCTCTGGTTCTCCTTCACCGAGCGGGCCGACGGCCTGCACGGCCAGGCCGAGTTCAACGCCGAGGTGTTCGACCGGGCCACCGTGACCGGCGTCCTCGACCGCCTGGAAACCCTGCTCCGCCAGGTCGCCGCCGCCCCGGACCGCCGCCTCGGCTCCCTCGACGTGCTCACCCCGGCCGAGCGTGACGGCCTCGAACAGACCTGGTCGGGTGCGGTCGAGGACGTCCCGGCGGTCACCGTGCCCGAGCTGTTCGCCGCCCAGGCCGCGCGGACGCCCGGCCACCCCGCGCTGGTGTTCGAGGACGAAGAACTCACCTACGCCGAGCTCGACGCCGTCTCCACCCGCCTGGCCCGCGTGCTGGCCGCGCGGGGCGCCGGGCCCGAGCGCGTGGTCGCCTTGGCGCTGCCCCGTTCGACGCACCTGGTCACGGCGATCCTCGCCGTCCTCAAGGCGGGCGCGGCCTACCTGCCGCTCGACCCCGGCTACCCGGCCGACCGCATCGCCTTCATGCTCGAAGACGCCGACCCCGCGCTGGTGCTGGCCGTCGCGGACACCGCCGTCCCGGGCGCCCTGCTCCTGGACGACCCGGACATCCTGGCCGGAGTCTCGGCCGAGCCGCCGGAAGTCGTGCCGCGGCCGGAGAACCCGGCGTACGTCATCTACACCTCCGGGTCGACGGGCCGGCCGAAGGGCGTGGTCGTCCCGCACGCCGGGATCGTGAACCGGCTGCTGTGGATGCAGGACGAGTACGGCCTCACCCCGGACGACCGCGTGCTGCAGAAGACGCCGTCCAGCTTCGACGTTTCGGTGTGGGAATTCCTCTGGCCGCTGATCACCGGCGCCACCGAGGTGCTCGCCCGGCCGGACGGGCACAAGGATCCCGCCTACCTCGCCCGGCTGATCCGCGAACGGGACATCACGACCGTCCACTTCGTCCCGTCGATGCTCCAGGTCTTCCTCCAGGAGCCGGCGGCGGGGGAGTGCACGAGCCTGCGCCGGGTGCTGTGCAGTGGCGAAGCCCTGCCCCCGGACGCCGTCGCGCAGTTCGGCCAAGTCCTGGACGCCGAGCTGCACAACCTCTACGGCCCGACCGAAGCCTCGGTCGACGTCACCTCGTGGCGGACGTCCTCCGGCGACACGGCCGTCCCGATCGGACGTCCGGTGTGGAACACCCGCACCTACGTCCTCGACGCCGCCCTGCGCCCGGTCCCGCCGGGCACCCCCGGCGAGCTGTACCTGGCCGGCGTCCAGCTCGCCCGCGGCTACCTCGGCCGGGCCGGGCTCACCGCCGAGCGGTTCGTCGCCGACCCGTTCGGCGCGCCCGGCACCCGGATGTACCGCACCGGCGACCTCGCCCGCTTCCGCCCCGGCGGCGTGCTGGAGTTCCTCGGCCGCGGCGACGAGCAGATCAAGATCCGCGGGTTCCGCGTCGAACCCGGTGAGATCGCCGCGACCCTGGCCGCGCACGACGACGTCGCCCACGCCGTCGTCGTCGCCCGCGAAGACCGCCCCGGCGACGTCCGCCTGGTCGGGTACGTCGTCCCGGCCGACACCTCCGGTTCGGCCGAGGAGGAGACCGAGCAGGTCGGCGAGTGGCGGGAACTGTACGACTCGATGTACTCGGGCGACGGCGACGAGTTCGCCGGCTGGAACTCCAGCTACACCGGCGAGCCGCTCCCGCGCGCGGAGATGCGCGAGTGGCGCGACGCCATCGTCACCCGGATCCGCGAGCTGGCGCCGCGGCGGGTGCTCGAGATCGGCGTCGGCAGCGGCCTGCTCCTGACCGGGCTGGCCCCGCACTGCGAGGCCTACTGGGGCACGGACTTCTCCGCCGAGGTGATCGCTTCGCTGGGCGAGCGGGTCGTGGCCGATCCCGCGCTCGCCGCACGCGTCGAACTGCGCACCGGTGACGCCGCCGACTTCACCGGCCTGCCGGCCGGGTTCTTCGACACCATCGTGCTCAACTCCGTCGTCCAGTACTTCCCGAGCGGGACGTACCTCCTCGACGTCGTGCGCCAGGCGCTGGCGCTGCTGGCGCCCGGCGGCTCGCTCTTCGTCGGGGACGTCCGGGACCTGCGCCAGGTCCGGGCGTTCCACACCGCCGTGGCCCGGGCACGCGGCGGCGACGTCGAACAGCGGCTGCTGCGGGAGAAGGAGCTGCTCGTCGCGCCGGAGTTCTTCGCGGGCCTCGACGGGGTCGCGGCGGACATCCGGGTCAAGCGCGGCCGGGCGGTCAACGAACTGACCCAGTACCGCTACGACGTGGTCCTGCGCCCCGGTGCCGCCGAGCCGCGCCCGGTGGAGACGCTGAGGTGGGGCACCGACGTGTCCACCGTGGAGGAGGTGGCCGGCCGGATCCGCGACGGCCTGCGCGTCGAGGGCGTCCCCAACGGGCGGATCACCGAAGGCGTCAACCCCGAGGACTGGTTCGCACTCGGTGCCGTCGTCACCTGGTCCGCGGCCGGCGACGGCTCGGTCGACGTCCTGTTCACGACCGGCGACCCGGCCGGCGCGTTCCGGCCCGGCCCGGACCCGCTGCTCTCCTACACCGGCAACCCCCGGCGCTCGCGCCTCAGCACCGCCCTGCCCGCGGACCTGCGTGCCCTGGCCGCCGGACGGCTGCCCGAGCACATGGTGCCGTCGGCGATCGTCGTGCTCGACGCGCTTCCCGTGACGGCGAACGGCAAGCTCGATCGCCGCGCGCTGCCGGCCCCGGACGTGACCGCGCCCGTCTCCGACCGCGAGCCGCGCACCCCGGTCGAACGGGAGCTGTGCGCGCTGTTCGCCGACGTCCTCGGCCTGCCGCGGGTCGGCCCGGACGACAGCTTCTTCGCCCTCGGCGGGCACTCGCTGCTGGCCACCCGGCTGATCGCCCGCGTGCGCACCGCCCTGCACGCCGAACTCGAGGTGCGGGCGGTCTTCGAGACGCCGACCCCCGCGGGCCTGGCCGGGGCGCTCGCCACCGCCCGCGGTGCCGCGCGGCCGCCGCTGCTCCCCGCGCGCCGTCCGGAGCTCGTCCCGTTGTCCGGCGCCCAGCAGCGGCTGTGGTTCCTGCACCACCTCGAAGGGCCGTCGGCCACCTACAACGTCCCGCTGGTCATGCGGCTCGAAGGCGACCTCGACGTCGAGGCGCTGCGGCGGGCGCTGACGGACGTGGTCGCCCGGCACGAAGCGCTGCGCACCCGGTTCCCGCAGCGGGACGGCGTGCCCTACCAGGACGTCCTCCCGGCCGAAGAGATCGACCTCCCCGTCCGCGAGGTCACCGATCTCGACGAGGCCCTGACCGGGCTGGTCCGCGGGTCGTTCGAGCTGGAGCGGCAGGTGCCGGTGCGCGCGGAGCTGCTGCGGCTGGGCGCCCGTGAGCACGTCTTCGCGCTGGTGTTCCACCACATCGCCTCCGACGGCTGGTCGATGGCTCCGCTGTGGCGCGACATCGCCACGGCCTACGCCGCCCGCCGGGCCGGTGAGGCTCCACAGTGGACGCCGCTGCCGGTGCAGTACGCGGACTACACGCTGTGGCAGCGGGAGCTGCTCGGCCACGAAGACGACCCGGACAGCGTGCTGAGCGCCCAGCTGGACTACTGGCGGACGGCACTGGACGGCCTGCCGGACCGGATCGAGCTGCCCCTGGACCGGCCGCACCCGGCGACCGCGACCTTCCGCGGCGAGCTGCACACCTTCACCTGGGACGCCGGGCTCCACGCCGGCCTGGCCGACCTGGCCCGCGAGAGCGGCGCCAGCGTGTTCATGGTCGTGCACGCGGCCCTCGCGGCCCTGCTCACGCGCCTCGGTGCGGGCACCGACGTGCCGATCGGCTCGCCGATCGCCGGCCGCACCGACGCCGCGCTCGACGACCTCGTCGGGTTCTTCGTCAACACCCTGGTCCTGCGCGTCGACACCGGTGGCGAGCCGACCTTCCGCGAGCTGCTCGCCCGGGTCCGCGAGCGCAACCTCGACGCGTACGCCCACCAGGACGTGCCCTTCGAGCGCCTGGTCGAAGTGCTCAACCCGGCGCGGTCGCTGTCCTACCACCCGCTGTTCCAGGTCATGATCGCCGGGCAGAACAACGCCCGGGCCGACGTGACCCTGCCCGGCCTGGCCGTCACCGAGCTCCCGGTGACCACCGGGACCTCGAAGTTCGACCTGTCGATCTCGCTGACCGAGCGCGACGCCGGGATCGCCGGGGTCCTCGAATTCAACGCCGACGTCTTCGACCACGCCGGCGCGAACGCGATCCTGCGCCGCCTCGAAGTCCTGCTGCGCGCGGCCGCGGCCGAGCCCGACCGCCCGGTCGGGGCCTTGGACCTTCTCCAAGGCGACGAGCGCGACCGCGTACTGACCGAATGGGCCGGATGCCTCGACCCGGCGGGCACCGAGACGTTCCCCGGGATGTTCGCCCGCCGCGTCGCCGAGGCCCCCGACGCGGTGGCGCTCGTGTTCGAGGACGTCGAGCTCACCTACGCCGAGGTGAACGCCCGCGCCAACCGCCTCGCGCACCTGCTGCTCTCCCGCGGCGCCGGGCCGGAGCGGGTCGTCGCGCTGGCCGTCCCGCGGTCGGTGGACATGATCATCGCCGAGCTGGCGGTGCTCAAGGCCGGTGCCGCGTACCTGCCGATCGACGTCGACTACCCGGGCGACCGGATCGCCTACATGGCCGACGACGCGGCCCCGGTCTGCGTGGTGACGACCCGGGACGTCGAGGCGAAGCTGCCCGCGGCCCTGCCACGGGTCCTCCTCGACGACGCGGCGCTCGCCGGAATGTCCACTGAGGACCCCCAGGTCACGATCGCGCCGGAGAACGCGGCGTACGTGATCTACACGTCCGGCTCGTCCGGGCGGCCGAAGGGCGTCGTCCTCCAGCACTCCGGCGTCGCGAAGCTGGTCGCCACCCAGGTCGGACGCTTCGGCGTCGGCCCGCACAGCCGGGTGCTGCAGTTCGCGTCGCCGAGTTTCGACGTCGCTTTCTGGGACCTCTGCCTCGGCCTGCTCTCGGGCGGCCGGCTGGTCGTCGTCCCGGCCGAGCGGCGGGTCGCGGGCCCGGCGCTCACCGAGTACGCGCACGCCCACGGCGTCGACTTCATGATCCTGCCGCCCGCCCTGCTCGACGCCATGCCGGCGGACCTCGACCTCCCGCGCGGCAGCGTGCTGCTGGCGGGCACCGAGCGCGTGTCGCCGGAGCTGGTGCGCCGCTGGGCGCCGGGGCGGCGGATGTTCAACGCCTACGGCCCGACCGAGGCGACCACCAACTCGACGCTCGGGGAGTGTGACCCGGCCGAGCCGGCGGACGCGACGGTCGTCCCGATCGGCATCCCCGACCCCGGCACTCGCGCGTACGTGCTCGACGCCGGGCTGCGGCCGGTCCCGCCCGGCGTGGTGGGGGAGCTGTACCTCGCCGGCAGCGGCCTGGCCCGCGGCTACCTCGGGCGCCCTGGGTTGACGGCGGAGCGGTTCGTCGCCGACCCGTTCGGTTCCGGCGGACGTCTCTACCGCACGGGTGACCTGGTGAAATGGCTGCCGGACGGGCGGCTCGTGTTCCTCGGCCGCGCCGACGATCAGGTCAAGATCCGCGGCTACCGCGTCGAACTCGGCGAGATCGAGTCCGTGCTCGCCGAGCACCCGGCCGTCGGGCAGTCCGTCGTCGTCGCCCGGGACGGGCGCCTCATCGCCTACGCCGTGCCGTCGGCCGGGCGGGACGAAGAAGCGGAACTGGACCACGTCGGCGAGTGGCGCGAGCTGCACGAGAACGTCTTCACCGAAGCCGCGTCCGGTGGGCTCGAGGAGAACTTCACCGGCTGGAACTCCAGCTACGACGGCTCGGAGATCCCCCTCGCCGAGATGCGGGAATGGCACGCGGCGACGATCGACCGGATCCGGTCCCTGCGGCCGAAGCGCGTCCTGGAGATCGGTGTCGGCAGCGGCCTGATCCTGTCGCGGATCGCCCCGGACGCCGAGGAGTACTGGGGCGTCGACCTGTCCGAGAAGGCCATCGCCAACCTGCGGCGCGAACTCGCGGCGACGCCGTTCGCGAGCAAGGTCCACCTGGCCGCGCGGCCCGCCCACGACCTGGGCGAACTGCCGGACTTCGACACGGTGATCATCAACTCGGTCGCCCAGTACTTCCCGAGCGTCGGCTACCTCGCCGGAGTCCTCCGCACGGCCGCGGCCCGGCTGCGCCCCGGTGGCGTGCTCTTCCTCGGCGACATCCGGAACCTGCGCTCGCTGCGGGCCTTCCGGACCGCGACCGAACTGCGGCACGGCCGCCGGGACGCGGCGGCGGTGGACCAGGCGATCGCGCGGGAAGGCGAGCTGGTCCTCGACCCGGACTTCTTCGCGGTCCTGGCCCGGGAACTCGACGGCTTCGGCGACGTCGACCTGTGGATCAAGCGCGGCACCGCGCACAACGAGCTGACCCGGCACCGCTACGACGTCGTGCTGCGGAAGGCTCCGCGGCCGGAAGCGGCCGAAGAGCAGGTCGTCGCCTTCGCCTCGGTGGCCGAGCTGGAGCGGGTCCTGGCGGCCCGCCCGGCCCGGTTGCGCGTCACCGGCGTGCCGGACGCCCGGTTGTCCGGCGAACTCGCCGCCGTCACGGCGCTGGCCGCGGGGGACGCCGACGCGGCGTTGTCCGCTTTGGACGGCGAGCCGTCCGGTGTGGACCCGGAAACGCTGCACGCGCTGGGTGAACGCCTGGGCTACCGGGTGTACGCGACGCTCACCGCGCAGGAAGGGGAGCTCGAAGCCGTGTTCACCACCGGCGAGCCCACCCGGATCCACCGCGGCCGCCCGGTCCGGGCCGTCCTCGACGCGCTGGGCAACCACCCGGCCGGGCAGCGGGACACGAGCGCGCTGGTGGCGGCGCTGCGGGCGCACGCCCGCGACCGGCTGCCGCAGTACATGGTGCCGTCGGCGTTCGTGCTGCTGGACCGGCTCCCGCTGCTGGCCTCCGGCAAGCTGGACCGGCGCGCCTTGCCGAGCCCCGACAAGCAGGCCGCCCCCGCGGGCCGGGCCCCGCGGACGCCGGTCGAAGAAGTCCTCTGCGGGCTCTTCGCCGAGGTTCTCGACACGGGATCGATCGGCGTCGACGACGACTTCTTCGCCCTCGGCGGGCATTCGCTGATGGCGACCCGGCTGGTCGCCCGGCTGCGCGCGGTGTTCGGCGTCGAACTGCAGGTGCGTTCGGTGTTCGAGACGCCGACCGTGGCCGGGCTGGCCGCGCTGCTGGCCACCGCCGAGCAGGCCCGGCCCGCGCTCGTGCGCGCCGAGCCGCGACCGGACGTGCTGCCGCTGTCGTTCGCGCAGCAGCGGCTGTGGTTCCTGCACCGGCTGGAAGGCCCGTCGGCGACCTACACCATGCCGACGGCGGTCCGGCTGACCGGCGACCTCGACGTCGATGCGCTGCGCACGGCGCTGTCCGATGTTGTCGAGCGCCACGAAGCCCTGCGCACGGTCTTTCCCGAGATCGACGGCGTGGCCCGGCAGCTCGTCCTCGGCGACGTCACGATCCCGCTGCCGGTCCGCGCGGTCACCGAGGCCACCCTCGCCGATGCGGTATCCGAGGTGGCGGGCACGGTGTTCGAGCTGGAGGCGGAGATCCCGCTGCGGGCGCAGCTGCTGCGCCTGGGTGCCCGCGAGCACGTCCTGGTGCTGGTGTTCCACCACATCGCCTCCGACGGCTGGTCGACCGCGCCGCTGTGGCGGGACCTCGCGATGGCCTACACCGCCCGCCGGGCCGGTGAGGCTCCACAGTGGACGCCGTTGCCGGTGCAGTACGCGGACTACACGCTGTGGCAGCGGGACGTCCTCGGCGAGCCGGTGATCGAACCCCAGCTGGCCTACTGGCGCGAAGCCCTCGCCGGGCTGCCGGAGCGGATCGAGCTGCCGACCGACCGGCCGCACCCGGCGGAGGCGTCCTACCGCGGCGAGCAGTTCGCCTTCGGCTGGGACGCCGAACTCCACAGTGGACTCGTCGACCTGGCCCGAGCCTGCGGCGCGAGCGTGTTCATGGTCGTGCACGCCGGGCTCACCGCGGTGCTCACCCGGCTCGGCGCCGGCACCGACATCCCGCTCGGCACGTCCATCGCCGGCCGCACCGACGCCGCGCTCGACGACCTCGTCGGGTTCTTCGTCAACACCCTGGTCCTGCGCGTCGACACCGGCGGCGACCCCTCGTTCCGCGACCTCGTCGCCCAGGTGCGGGACCGCAGCCTCGACGCCTACGCCCACCAGGACGTGCCGTTCGAGCGGCTGGTCGAGGCCCTCAATCCGGCCCGGTCGCTGGCCTACCACCCGCTGTTCCAGACGATGCTGGCCTGGCAGAACAACGCCGTCGCCGACCTCGCGCTACCGGGCCTCACCGTCGTGGAGGAGCCCGTCCGCACCGGGACCGCGCGGGCCGACCTGACGTTCTTCGTCGGCGAGCGGCCCGGGCACCAGGCCGGGATCCGCGGTACGGCCGAGTACAACAGCGACGTTTTCGACCGCGCGAGTGTCGAGGCGATCCTGGAGCGGCTGCGGACGCTCTTGGCCGCCGTCGTCGCCGACCCGGACACGAGGATCGGCGCCGTCGACCTGCTCACCGGTGCCGAGCGCGAGCAACTCGCCGCCGACCCCGCGACACCCCTGCCGGCCCAGACGCCCGCCGGGCTGTTCGCGGCCCAGGTCGCGCGGACTCCGGACGCGCTCGCCTTGACGTTCGGCTCCGAGCGGCTCACCTACGCCGGACTGGACACGCGGGCCGCGGCGCTCGCCCGGGCGCTGCTCGCGCGGGGGGCGGCGCCGGAGCGCGTGGTCGCGGTCGCGCTGCCGCGGTCGGTGGACCTGGTCGTCGCGCTGCTGGCGGTGCTCAAGACCGGCGCCGCTTACCTGCCCCTGGACCTGAACCACCCGGCCGAGCGCATCGAACTGATGCTCACCGACGCGGCCCCGCACCTGGTCATCGCCCTGGAGGGCTTCGAGGATCGGCTCGTCCGGCCGGGCGACTCCGGGCCGGAACCGGCCTGGCCGTCGATCAGCCCGGACCACCCGGCGTACGTGATCTTCACGTCCGGCTCCACCGGCCGCCCGAAGGCGGTCGCCGGAACCCAGCGAGCCCTGGCCAACCGGCTGCACTGGGGCCGGGACGTCGCCCAGGGCGTGCGCCTGGCCAAGAGCGCGCTGACGTTCATCGACGGCTCGACGGAGCTGCTCGGCGGCCTGGTCGCGGGCGACCCGGTGGTCCTCGCCGACGACGCGACGGCCACCGACCCGATGGCCCTGGCCGGATTCGTCCGCGAGTCCGGCGCGCAGGTGCTCACCGTGGTGCCGAGCCTCCTCGACAGCTTCGCCGAGGACGCGCCGGCCGGCGCGTTCGACTCGGTGACGACCTGGATCACCAGCGGTGAGCCGCTTCCGGCCGCTCTCGCCGAGAAGGTCGCGGCCCGCTGGCCGTCGGCGAAACTGGTCAACCTCTACGGCTGTTCGGAAGCCGCCGGAGACAGCCTGGCCCAGGTCTGCGGGCCGGTGGCGATCGGGCGGCCGATCGCCAACACCCGGGCGTACGTCCTCGACGCCGCGTTGCGGCCGGTGCCGCCGGGCGTGCGCGGTGAGCTCTACCTCGCCGGCGCCGGCGTCGCGCGGGGCTACCTCGGCCGGCCGTCGCTCACCGCCGAACGGTTCGTCGCCTCGCCGTTCGAGCCGGGGGAGCGGATGTACCGGACCGGTGACCTCGTCCGCCGCCGCCCCGACGGCGCCCTGGACTTCGTCGGGCGCGCCGACCAGCAGCTCAAGATCCGTGGTTTCCGGGTCGAGCCCGGCGAAGTCGAAGCCGTGCTGACCTCGGATGCCTCGGTGGCGCGCGCGGCCGTGATCGCCCGGGACGACCGGTTGATCGCTTACGTGGCGCCGTCCGGCGACCCGGTGGCACTCCGGGCTTCGGTGGCCGAGCGCCTTCCGGAGCACTTGGTGCCCTCGGCCGTCGTCGTGCTGCCGGAGCTGCCGGTCAACGCCAACGGCAAGCTCGACCGCGCCGCCCTGCCCGACCCGGAGGTGCGCACGTCCGGCCGGGTCGCGCGGACGCCCGCCGAACAGGCGCTGTGCGAGCTGTTCGCCGACGTCCTCGGCGTCGCGGCGGTCGGCCCGGACGACGGGTTCTTCACCCTCGGCGGCCACTCGCTGCTGGCGACGCGTCTGGTCAGCCGGATCCGCGCGCTGCTCGGCGTCGAGGTGCCGATCCGGGCGGTGTTCGACGCGCCGACCCCGGCCCGGCTCGCCGAAGCCCTGGACCCGGGCCGCCGCAGCCGTCCGGCGCTGGTCCCGGCCGAGCGGCCGGACGTCCTGCCGCTGTCGTTCGCGCAGCAGCGGCTGTGGTTCCTCGACCGCCTGGACGGGCTGTCCGCGACCTACAACATCCCGTGGGCGTGGGAACTGACCGGCCCGGTCGACTCGGTCGCGCTCCAGGCCGCGTTGGGTGACGTCGTGGCCCGCCACGAGGTCCTCCGGACGCTCCTGGCCGAGGAGCAGGGCACCCCACGGCAGGTGGTGCTCGACCGCGCGGACCCGGTGCTGGTCACCGAGTCCGTGCCGGCGGCGGACCTCGACGAGCGCGTCGCAGCCGCGGCGTCCTACTGCTTCACCCTCGACGCCGAGATCCCGGTCCGGGCGACGCTGGTGTCGGCCGGCCCGGACCGGCACGTCTTCGTGCTGCTGGTGCACCACGTCGCGGGCGACGGCTGGTCGCTGCCGCCGCTGAAGCGGGACCTCGACACCGCGTATGCGGCCCGGCTGCGCGGTGAACGTCCACAGTGGACGCCGTTACCGGTGCAGTACGCGGACTACACCCTGTGGCAGCGGGAGATGTTCGGCCGCGCCGACGACCCGGACAGCCTCCTCGGCCGGCAGGCGGCCTTCTGGCGGGACACCCTCGCGGGCATCCCCGACGAGCTGGCGCTCCCGGCCGACCGGCCGCGCCCGGCGCGCTCGACCAACCGCGGCGCCGCCGTGCCGTTCACCGTGCCCGCTTCCGTGCACCGCGGCCTGCGGGAACTGGCCCACCGCAGCGACACCAGCACCTTCATGGTCCTGCAGGCGGTGCTGGCCGCCCTGCTGACCCGGCTCGGCGCGGGCACCGACATCCCCCTGGGGACGCCGGTGGCCGGCCGTTCCGACCACGCCCTGGAAGACCTCGCCGGGTTCTTCGTCAACACCCTGGTCCTGCGCACCGACACCGGCGGCGACCCGACGTTCCGGCAGCTCCTCGACCGCGTCCGCGAGGCCGACCTGGCCGCGTACGCCCACCAGGACCTGCCGTTCGAGCACCTCGTCGAGCTGCTCAACCCGCCCCGGTCGCTGGCCCGGCACCCGCTGTTCCAGGTCATGCTCGCGGTCTACCACTCGGGCGCGGAGCCGGACCGGCTGCTCGGGCTCGACGTGGCCTACCGCGACACCGGGCTGCGGCAGGCGAAGTTCGACCTGTCGTTCGACCTGGTCGAGACGGCCGACGGCATCGACGGCGACCTCGAATACAGCCTCGACCTCTTCGACGAGCCGACCGCCCGGACGCTCACCGAGCGCCTGGTCCGGGTGATGGCGGCGGTCGTCGCGGACCCGGACCGGCCGCTGAGCCGGATCGACGTCCTCGACGCTGCCGAGCGCGACCGGATCCTGCGCGACTGGGGCGCGGGGGCGCCGCTGACGCTCCCGGCGCCGACCGTCGTGGACCGGCTGGCCGCCCAGGTGGCGGCGACCCCGGACGCGACCGCGCTGAGCGACGCTCGGTCGAGCGTCACCTTCGCCGAGTTTGCCGCGCGGACCGACCGCCTCGCCCGGTGGCTGGCTTCCCGCGGTGCGGGTCCCGAGAAGGTCGTGGCGCTCGTGCTGCCGCGGTCCGCGGCGGTCGTCGAGGCGATCTTCGGGGTGTTCAAGACAGGCGCCGCCTACCTGCCGGTCGACCCGGACCAGCCGGTGGACCGGATTTCGGCGATCCTGGCCGACGCCGGTCCCGCGCTGGTGCTGAGCAGCCGCTCGCTCGCTTCCGTCGTTCCGGGCGCGCTGTTCGTCGAGGACGTACTCGAGGACACAGTGGACAGTTCCGTCGTGCTCACCCCGCCGTCGCCCGCGAACCCGGCGTACGTGCTCTACACCTCCGGTTCGACGGGCAAACCCAAGGGCGTGGTCATCCCGCACGCCGGGCTGGTCAACCTGTTCCACAGCCACCGCGAGACGCTCTACCGCCCGGCCGTCGCCGCGGCCGGTGGGCGGCGGCTGCGGGTCGGGCACGCGTGGGCGTTCTTCTTCGACGCGTCCTGGCAGCCGCAGCTGTGGCTGCTCGACGGGCACGAGGTGCACGTCGTCGACGACGACACCCGCCGCGACCCGGAGCGGCTGGCGGCGGTGGTGCGTGAGCGCGCGCTCGACTTCCTCGAACTCACGCCGTCGCACTTCGCGCAGCTGGCCGCCGCCGGAGTGATCTCGGACGGCCGGTGCGCCCTCGGCGTGGTCGGCGTCGGCGGTGAAGCCGTTTCGCAGACGCTGTGGGAGACCCTGGGATCGATGCCGGGCACGCAGGCGTACAACCTCTACGGCCCGACCGAGGCCACGGTGGACGCGCTGGTCGGCCGCTTCGGCGACGCCGACCGGCCGGTGGTCGGCCGTCCGGTGCACAACACGCGCGCGTACGTCCTCGACGGCGGTTTTTCGCCGGTGCCGGCCGGGGTGCCGGGGGAGCTGTACCTGGCCGGCGCCGGGCTGGCCCGCGGTTACCACGGGCGTCCGGCGCTCACCGCGGACCGGTTCGTCGCCTCGCCGTTCGAACCGGGGGAGCGGATGTACCGCACCGGCGACCTGGTGCGGTGGCGGCCGGACGGGCAGCTCGAATACCTCGGCCGCACCGACGACCAGGTCAAGATCCGCGGCTTCCGGATCGAACCGGGCGAGATCGAGACGGCACTGGCCTGCCACGACGACGTCGCGCAGGCCCTGGTCGTCGTCCGCGAGGACCGGGACAAGCGGCTGGTCGCCTACGTCACCCCGGCGACCGCGGATCCCGCGCGGCTGCGGGAGTTCGCCGCCCGGTCCCTGCCGGAGTACATGGTGCCCGCGGCGATCGTCCCCCTGGACGCGTTCCCCGTGACGCCCAACGGGAAGCTGGACCGGGCGGCGTTGCCGGTGCCCGAGTTCGAAACCCGCGGCCGGGCCCCTGAAACGGCCACGGAGAAGGCGCTCTGCGAGATCTTCGCGGAGGTTTTGGACGTCGCCGCCGTCGGCGCCGACGACGACCTGTTCACCCTCGGCGGGCACTCGATGCTCCTGGTGGTCCTGCGCAACCGGATCACCGAGCGGCTCGGGACCGAGCTGGCCATCGCGGAGTTCTTCCGCACCCCCACCCCGGCCGGGCTGGCCGCGGTGTTGACCGAGAACACGGAGTAGACGTGCACCGCACCCTGATGAACGCCAAGATCCACCGCGCCACCGTCACCCAGGCCGACCTGCACTACGTCGGCTCGCTGACCATCGACGCCGACCTGATGGCCGCCGCGGACATCGTCGAGGGGGAGAAGGTCCAGGTCGTCGACATCACCAACGGCGCGCGGCTGGAGACCTACGCCATCACCGGCGAGCCGGGATCCGGCGTGATCGGCGTGAACGGCGCGGCCGCGCACCTCGTGCACCCCGGCGACCTCGTCATCATCATCACCTACGCGCAGGTGGAAGAGGCCGAGCGCGCGGGGCACCGGCCGCGGGTGGTGCACGTGGACGCGGACAACCGGCAGGTCCACCTGGGCCACGACCCGGCCGAACCGGTGCCGGGAGCGGAAGCGCAGCTGTCGGGCCGTGGGCGTTGACACAGTCACGTTCCGCCGGTGCGGTTGCTTTTGGCAGGATGCCCTAAATAAGGTGTGCCTATCCTAAAGATCGGCGAGAGGCTCTCATGTCCGTGTTCCAAGGCGCTGCCGGGCTCAGCCGGCGTGGATTCCTGATCGGGGCGGGTGGCGTCGCTGCCGCGGCGGCCCTCACCGCGTGCGGCAGCAACGACGACAAGAAGGCCGGCGCCGCCTCCGGTCCCTGGGAGTTCACCGACGACCGCGGCCTGAAGGCCGCGCGCGACCAGCGTCCCGCGCGGGTGGTGGCCTACGCCAGCTCGGCCGCGGCGCTGTGGGACTACGGCGTCCGCCCGGTCGGCGTCTTCGGCCCGCAGAAGACGGCCGACGGCGGCAAGGAGATCCAGGCCGGCAACATCGACCTGAACGCCGTCACCTCGATCGGCAACGCCTGGGACGACTTCAGCATGGAGAAGTTCGCCGCGCTGAAGCCGGACCTGGTCGTCACCGGCCTGACCGGCACCAAGCCGACGGACATGTGGGTGCTCACCGACGACCTCGGCCCCAAGGTGCAGCAGGTCGCCCCGATCGTCGCGCTGTCGGAGTACAAGGTCACGCTGCCCAAGGTGATCGAGCGCTACTCGCAGCTGGCCGTCGCGCTGGGCGGCGACGCGAACTCCGACGCCGTGAAGAAGGCCAAGGACGACTTCGACAAGGCGTCGGAAGACCTGCGTGCGGCCGCGAAGGAGAAGGCCGGGCTCAAGGTCCTGGTGCTCTACGGCGACAAGGACGGCCTGTACATCGCGAAGCCGGACTTCTTCGCCGACCTCGCGTACTACCGCGAGCTCGGCCTGGACATCGTCTCCGGCGGCGGCAGTGAGGACTACTGGGAGCAGCTGTCCTGGGAGCAGGCGGGCAAGTACCCGGCGGACCTGATCCTGACCGACTCGCGCTCGTACGCGCTGCCGCGCGCCCAGATGACGCAGTTCCCGACCTGGAACCAGCTGCCCGCGGTCAAGGCGAACCAGCTGGGCGACTGGTCGGCCGAGCCGCGCTTCAACCACCTGCTCGCCACGCCGGTCATCCAGAAGCTGACCGCGCTGGTGAAGGGTGCCCGCACGGACATCACCGCCTGAGGAGGCCCGCGATGACCAACCCGTTCGAAGACCCCGACGGCACGTACCTGGTCCTGGTGAACGCCGAGAACCAGCACAGCCTGTGGCCGGACTCCGCCGACGTCCCGGCCGGCTGGACGGTCGCTTTCGGCCCCGCGTCCCGCCAGGAGGCCCTGGACCACGTGGAGGCGAACTGGACGGACATGCGCCCCCGGTCCCTGGCCGACGCCATGGGCGCCTGACTTTCTTCCCGCACGGCACGCCGGGAGCCATTTGGCTTCCGGCGTGTCCGCCATTCAGCCCCGTCGCAATTTAATTCGGTGTCCCCCTTTCCCCCGAGATCGGTATCGTCCGCCGGGTGAAACTCAGATCGCGCATCTTTGCCGTCATCGCGGCAGCAGTGGCCATGGGATTGGGAGTCGCGGCTCCCGCGATGGCGGAAACCAATCAGACGCTCGAAATCAAGAGTGTCGCCCTTGGCAAATGCCTCGCCGTCGGGGCACCGACCTACGCCTGGGCGACGGTGGAGGACTGCACCGGCGCGGAAAACCAGCAGTGGGAGCAGATCCGCGTGGACGCCGACAGGGTGATCTTCCGCAACCTCGGCGACCGAACCTGTTTGAAGGGAATCAGCCACGTCGTCCGCTACGAATGCGACGACGAGGACGAGGAGCAGTACTGGGTGCTCACCGGCGACCGGCTGACGAACGCCAAGACGGGCCAGGTGGCCGACACCACCCTGTACGACGATTTCGGCGTGTTCCTGGCGGACGCGCGCCGCACTGACTACCAGCGGTGGCAGGTCAGGGTCACCGGGAACGCACCGGCTCCGCCGGCGGACACCAGTGGCCAGATCGTCCGGCTCCAGAGCGTGTCGGAGCGCAAGTGCGCCGCGGCCAGTGGCACCGCTGTCCAGTTGCCGGCCTGCACCGTTGCGGTGGAACAGAAGTTCCAGCGGGTCGAACTCGGCGACGGCGTGGTCCAGCTGCGCAACCTCGCGTCCGGCACCTGCCTGCGCACCGGGTCGTTCGGACTGCCCCGCGTCGATCTGGTGAGTGCCTGCGCTGCGGACGACCCCGCGCAGCAGTGGCGGATCGAGCCGGACCTGGTCGGCACGGTCCGGGTGCGCAACGTCGCCAGCGGCAACTACCTCACGCCGCGCACCGACGACATCACGACCTACGAGCGCACTTCCCTGGCGAATTGGCAGAAGTGGAGCCTCGTCGTCGCCTGAGCTGTTCGACCACGGTGCCGGCCGGGATCGGCCGGCACTGGCGTCAGGCGCGCTGGCCGGACCAAGCCGCCCACAGCTTCGCGTACCGGCCACCGGCGGCGACCAGGTCCTCGTGGGTTCCGGACTCCACGACCGCCCCCTCGTCGAGGACCACGATCCGGTCCGATGCCGCCGCCTGGGTGAGGCGGTGCGCCACGACCAGCGCCGTGCGTCCCTCCAAGGCCGCCGCGGCCGCCGCTTCCAGGACCTTCGAACCCGCGCTGCCCGCCTCGGCCGTGGCCTCGTCGAGGATCGCTATCGGCGGGTCGGCCAGCACCAGCCGGACCAGGGCCAGCTGCTGCGCCTGCGTCACCGTCAGCTGGTGACCGCCTTCGCCGACGACCGTCGCGAGACCGTCCGGAAGGGACGAAACCCAGGTCAGCGCGCCCACCTTGGCCAGCGCGGCCCGCAACTCGGCGTCGGTCGCCGACGGGCGGGCGAGCCGCAGGTCCTCGGCCAGCGGGCCCGCGAAGACGTGGACCTCCTGGCTGATCAGCCCCACCGTCCGCCGCGTGGCCTCCGGCCCCAGCTCCTCCAGGGCCACACCGCCGAGGGTGACCGAGCCCGTGTCCGGGCGGTGGATGCCGGCGATCAGCTTGGCCAGCGTCGTCTTCCCCGCTCCGCTCGCGCCGACCAGCGCCACCCGTTCGCCGGGCGCGACACCGAGGTCGACGTCCCGCAGCACCGGGTGACCGTCCACATAGGAGTACCCGATTCCCGCCGTCTTGACCGACGCGTCCACCGGCCGTGCCGGCTGCGAAGGCGACGCTTCGGCGGGCAGATCCGCGACGCCGATCAGCCGCGCGAGGCTGGCGGCGGCCGCCTGGGCGTCGTCGACCAGCGCCAGCGCCGTCGTGATCGGCCCGAACAGGCTGTGGAAGTACAACGCCGCCGCCGTCGCGACGCCGACCGTCACCGCGTCCGCGCCCACCAGCACGAACCCCAGCGCCAGCACGGCCGACAGCCCGACGAACTCCGCCAGGTTGAGCCGCGCGTAGAACCGCGTCACCAGCCGGATTCCCCGCAACGCGAGCGAGACGGCCGCCTCGGACCGGTCCCGCACCCGCTCCAGGTGGGTGTCCGCCAGCCGGAACGCCCGGACCGTCTTCGCGCCGCCGATGGTGTCCAGCAGCTGCTGCTGTTGCGCCCCGACCGCCTCGCGCTGGGCGGCGTACAACGGCTTCGCGCGCGGCACGTACCAGCGCACGGTCCACAGCTGGATCGGCACGGCCAGCAGCGCCGCCAGCAGGAACCGCCAGTCCAGCACGGCCAGCGCACCGAGTGTCAGCACGACCGTCAGCACCGACCGCCCCAGCTCGGGCAGCGCCTGCCGGACGCCCTCGGCCACCACCGACACGTCGTTCGTGACGCGGGCGGTGAGGTCGCCGGACCCGGCGCGCTCGAGCTGTTCGAGCGGCAGGCCGAGCGCGCGCTCGACGAAGCGTTCGCGCAGCTCGGCCAGGATCGTCTCGCCCAGCCGCGCCACCAGCGACACCCCGATCGCGGTCGCCACCGCCTGCGCCACCGCGACGAGCACCAGCCCTGCGATCGGCGTGACCAGCTCGGCGGCCGGGCGGCGGGTGGCGACCAGGTCGACGACCCGGCCGAGCAGCGGCGCGGTCAGCAGGCCGATCGCGGTGGCCGCGACGAGCATCGCGAACGCGGCCGCCGCGCGGCCTTTCGCCCGGCCGGCGAGCTCGCCGAGCACGGCGCGGATCCGGCGGCCGTCGGCCACGGGGAGGAGTTCGCGGGTCATGACAGCACCGCCGCTCGGTAGTCGGGCCGGCCGGCCAGTTCGGCGTGACTGCCTTCGCCCGCGACCCGCCCGTCGTCGAGCAGGACGACGCGGTCGGTGGCGGCGAGCAGCGCCGGGCTGGTGGTCACGAGGATCGTGGTGCGGCCGCGGCGCAGTTCGGCGAGTCCGGCGGCGATCCGCGCCTCGGTGACCGTGTCGACGGCGGTCGTCGGGTCGTGCAGCACCAGCACCGGCGCGTCGGCGGCGAGCGCCCGGGCGAGCGCGACCCGCTGCCGCTGCCCACCCGAGAGCGACCGGCCGCGTTCGGTGACGGCGGTCGCGACGCCGTCGGGCAGCGCGCTCGCCACCTCGTCGACGGCGGCCGCGGTCATCGCCTCGGCGCTCTTCGGCCCGGTGGTCACGTTCTCGGCGACCGTCCCGGCGAACAGATCGGCGTCGTGCGCGGCGACCAGCACCACCTCACGGACCCGGCTCGGATCCACAGTGGACAGGTCCACCGAGTCGACCGACACCGAGCCGCCCGCGGGATCGGCGGCGCGGCCCAGGCAATCGAGGAGGTCGGTCGCGGCGGCCGGGTCGGTGGCCACCACGCCCAGCAGCTCGCCCGGACGCGCTTCGAAGCCGACGTCGCGCAGGGCACCGCGGTTCAGCGCGGACAGCTTGACGTGCCCGGCCGCCGGAACCGGCAGGGCCGCGTCCCCGGCGCCGACGGCGTGGGCCGCGTTCAGCACTTCGGCGATCCGCGCGGCCGACGCCCGGCCCTGCGCCAGTTCGCCGTTGACCCAGGAGAAGATGGTGAACGGCGTGATCAGGTACTGCGCGAGCCCGACCGCGGCGACCAGGTCGCCGACGCTGATGTCGCCGGCCGCGGCCAGGGTGCCGCCGACGAGGGCGACGACGGCGATGAAGATCCCGGTGAGCGCCAGCAGCGCGCCGTTGTGCCAGGCCTGGGCGCGCGCCGCGCGCAGCGTCGCCCGCAGCGAGTCCTGGCTGGTCCGCCGGTAGCGGGCGACGGCGGCGCGTTCGGCGCCGACGCCTTTGAGCACCCGCAGCCCGGCGACGAGGTCGGTGGCGACGCCGGAGGCGAACGCCGAGCGCTCCTGCTCGGCCTCGCTCCGGCGTTCCAGGGGCTTCCCGATCAGGTGCGCCAGGTACAGCATCGGCGGCGTGCCGAGCAGCACGAGCAGGCCGAGCGGCAGCGACATGGTGAGCAGCACCACGGCGCTGACCAGCAGCCCGGCCAGGCCCGCGACACCGAAGGGCAGGACGCCGTTGACGGTGCCGACGCGCTTGGCGTCCGACGTCCCGATGCTCACCAGCTCGCCGGCGAGGGTGCCGGAGCCGGCGACGCCGCCGGGGTGCAGCACCCGGCGTCCGACGTCGAGGCGGAGGTCGTGGGCGGCGCGTTCGGCGGCGCGCTCGCCGAAGCGGGCCCCCAGGCGGTAACTGGTCGACAGCGCGGCGAAGAGCACGCCGAGCACCGCCAGCCAGCTGATGAGCGTGCCCACCGAGCCGCCCGCGACGGCCTGGTCGATGACCACGCCGATCACCACCGGGACCAGTGCTTCGCCGCCTTGGTGGCCCGCGGTCAGCAGCGCCGCGAGCACCACCGGTCGTCGTTGCCCGGCGATCGACCGGCGGAGGACCTGCCGTCCCGTCGTGCTCACCCGCGCCTCCCTCTCCAGAGCTGGGATAGGTAAGGCTAGTCTAAGTAAAGAAGTTACGGGAACACGGTCGGCTTCGTCTCGGTCCGCGGTTCGGTCGCCGGTTCGCCGAACCGGGCCAGCGCGAGCGCGGCCACCACGGCGAGGGTGAACCCGGCGACGGCGGCGAACGCGAAGCCCGGCCGCGTGCGGTCACCGAGCACGAGCACGCCGACCAGCGACGGGAACACCGTCTCGCCGAGCACCATCATCGCGGTCGAGGTGGTGACGCTCCCGCGCTGCAACGCGGTCGCGTAGAAGAGCATCGCCATCCCGCCCGCGACGGCGACGGTGTAGGTCGCGGGGTCGGTGAGCAGGTCGAGCGGCGCGAGGCTGGGGATGATCCGGCCGGCGATGGCGACGACGCCGAAGCACAGCCCGGCGACGAGCCCGAGCGCCGGCGTCCGGATCCGGCGGTTCGCCTTGCCCGCGACGATCCCGGCCGCGGCCAGGACGGCGACCGCGGCGATCAGACCGAGCCGGAAGCCGAGCCCGACCGGTTCGGAGCCCTCGCTTTCGGCGGCGGCGCCGAGCAGGGCGAGCCCGGCGCACACGACGCCGACGGCCGCCCATTCGCGGCGGCCGAGCCGCACGCCGAGGAACCGCGCGGCGACGGCGGTCACGGCGAGGCTGGCGGCGAGCGCGGCCTGCACGACGAACAGCGGCAGGACGTGCAGGGCCGCGATCTGCGCGACGAACCCGAGGACGTCGAGGGACAGCCCGAGCACGAACTTCCCCTGGCCGAGCACGCGGACCAGCAGTTTCGGGTCGACCCCGGCGGCCCCGGTGTCCGTGGCCCGCGCGGCGACCGACTGCATCACCGAAGCCACGCCGTACGCGCATGCCGCGCCCAGGGCGCAGAGCAGTCCCCACCACATGCCGGTCACTCTATTTTGTCGGTCCACTGAGGTACGGTGCGGCCATGTCGAACACGAGTTCGAAGACGTACCGCCACTGGCCCGCGCCGCTGGCGAATGACGAGCTGCGTCTGCTGCTGGACTTCCTGCAGTTCCTCCGCGCGACGGCGGTGAACAAGCTGGCGGGGCTGTCGTTGCCGCAGGCCGCGGCGACGCCACTGCCGGCTTCGCCGCGGATGAGCGCGCTGGGCGTGCTGAAGCATCTGACGGCGGTGGAGCGCTGGTGGCTGTCGATCGAGGCGGGCGGAGCGGATCTGCCGTCGCTGTGGGCGGGCAGCCCGGACCCGAGCTGGGACGTGGCTCCGGAGGACACCCCGGCATCGGTGGTGGCGGCGTACAAGGCGGAGTGGGCCCGGGTGGAGAAGGCGCTGAGCGGCCTGGGCCCGGACGACCGCACGAGGCGGCGATCGGAGTTCACCGTGCGGTGGGTGCTGGCCCACGTGGTGCAGGAGACGGCGCGGCACGTCGGGCACCTGGACGTGCTGCGCGAGCTGGCGGACGGGGAGGTGGGCGAGTGACGCAGAGGTGAGCCGGCGGCTCGGCTCGTGGGGCTTCGGCGCGGAAAAGCGGGTGACAAGCACCGCTACCCTGGATTCGTGGCCGTCGTTGCGGAGTACCGCCGATTTACCGGCCCCCTGGCCCGTTCCGGGCGCCAGCGGGGTTCCGGTGCCATGTCCGCAGCCTGAACCGACGCCGGGTGCCCGGGCCAGGGGGAACCATCCCCAGCCGTCCCGAGCCCGGAGGTTCCGTCATGCCCGAACCACTCACCCCCGCCCAGCTGGCCCGCGACCTCGCCGTCCGTGATCTCACCGATCCCGCCGCCGGGCCGCACGCCATCCAGCTCGTCGTCGACCAAGCCGTCGAAGCCGTCGCCGCACTCTGGTCCTGTGCTGTCCGGTGGAGCCCTGGCGAGCGCATCGTCACCGTCGCCGACAACTACGACCACCTCGGCTACCACCCCGCCGACGTCACTCGCGACGCCCGCTACACCCGGTACGTCGACGGACGGCACGTCCTGCGCAGCCACTCCACCGCGATGATCCCCGCCGCGCTGCGGGCCTTGGCCGCGGACCCCGCCGAGGACGTCCTGCTCGTCTGCCCGGGCGTCGTCTACCGCCGGGACAGCATCGACCGGCTGCACAGCGGCACGCCGCACCAGCTCGACCTCTGGCGGATCACCCGCGGCCCCACCACCCGCGCCGACCTCGAGGAGATGGTCGCCGCCCTCGTCCCCGACCGCGAGCACCGCCTCGAACCCCGCCGCCACCCGTACACAGTGGACGGTGCGCAGCTGGACGTCGAACACGGGGGTGCGTGGGTGGAAATCGCCGAGTGCGGGCTCGCCCACCCCGCCGTCCTCGCGCGGGCCGGGCTCGGGGACGGCTGGTCCGGGCTCGCCCTCGGCCTGGGCCTCGACCGGGTGCTGATGCTGCGGAAGGGCATCCCGGACATCCGGCTGCTGCGCGAAGCCGACCCGGCGGTCGCCGCCCAGATGACCGACCTCGCGCCCTACCGCCCGGTCTCCGCCCTCCCGCCGGTGCGCCGTGACCTCTCGATCGCCGTCGACGCCCACGACCGGGCCGAGGACCTCGGCGACCGCGTCCGCGACGCCCTCGGCGAAGACGCCGGTGTCGTCGAGGCGGTCGAGATCCGGCAGGAGACGCCGTGCGCCCGGCTCCCACCGCAGGCGCGAGCCCGGCTGGGCGCCCACCCCGACCAGAAGAACCTCCTGGTGCGCCTGGTGCTCAGACCCCTGGACCGGACGCTGTCCGATGCCGAGGCGAACGTCCTCAGAGACCGGGCCTACGCCGCCCTGCACCGGGGGAGCGTCCACCAGTGGGCCGGCGCGGGGGAACTCACCGAAGCACCCGATACCGCAGGTGCGTGACCGAGGCCGTCGCCCGCGAGTCCACCTGCTCCAGGTTCAACGGCGGGACGCCGTCGAACAGCCGTACGCCATCGCCGAGCGTGTACGGCGCGACGTGCAGCCGCACCTCGTCGATCAGGCCCGCGGCGAGGTACCGGTTGACCGTGGTCGGGCCGCCGTGGACGGAGATCCCGCCGTCGCCGGCCGCTTCGCGGGCGCGGGCCATCGCGGCCTCGATGCCGTCGGTGACGAAGTGGAACGTGGTGCCGCCCGCCATCGGCTGCGGCTCGCGCGGGTGGTGGGTGAGCACGAAGACCGGGCCGTGGTAGGGCGGTTCGTCGCCCCACCAGCCCGTCCACGGCCGGTCCCACTCGCCCCGCACCGGACCGAACATGTTGCGCCCCATGATGAACGCCTTGGCCGTCAGCATCCGGTCGAACTCCGCCGGGTGCGCCTCGCGGCCTTCGCCGTACCAGGCGTGCAGTTTGTCGCCCCAGCCGTCGCCGCCGTCGTCGCCGAACGGGCGCTGCTCGGTCTGGTGGTGCCCGGCCGCGTAGCCGTCGAGGGTGATCGTGAGGTCGCAGGTCACCGTTCCGGTGGTCATCGTGGTGCCTTTCTCGAGGGTTCCGGCTCAGCATGGACCGGACCCCCACATGACGTCCAATGCCAATCGAGCCGGTAACGCATTGATATTCTCGATGAATGCTGAACCTGGTGCAGCTCAAGGTCCTGGCCGCGGTGGCTCGGCACGGCTCGGTGACCGAAGCGGCCCGGGAGCTCCACTATTCGCAGCCGTCGGTGAGCCACCACCTGGCCCGCCTGGAAGCGGCCACCGGCGCCCGGCTCGTGCAGCGGGCCGGCCGCGGGATCCGCCTGACGCCGGAAGGCCGCCTGCTGGCCGGCCGTGCCGCCGAAATCGCCGGACGCGTGGACGCGGCGGCCGAAGAGCTGGCCGCGCAGGTCGGCTTGCGGGCCGGGCGCGTCCGGCTGGCCGCCAACGCGTCCACGCTGAGCACCCTCCTGCCGAGAGCGGCGGCGTCGCTGGCGCAGGCCCACCCGAGGCTGGAGCTGTGCCTGGTCGACCGGCATCCGGTCGAAGCGCTGGACATGCTGCGCCGCGGCGAAATCGACGCCGCCCTCGTCTTCCAGCACGCCGGCGCCCCGCTGGAGGAGGAAGGATTCCGCTTCCGCCACCTCGCCGACGACCCGATCCACCTGATCAGCCGACGCCCGGACGACAGCCTGGCCGACCACCACGACTCGGCCTGGATCGGCGGGTGCGACCGGTGCCGGGCAGAGCTGACCGCCGTCTGCGCGGGGGCGGGTTTCAGCCCGCGCCTCGGCTCGCTCAGCGACGACATGGTCGTCGTGCAGTCCTTGGTGGCCGCCGGGCTCGGTGTCGCCATCCTCCCCGGGCTCGCGCTGGAAGCCCACCGCCGTCCCGGCATCCACACCACCGAACTGCCGGGCGTCCACCGCCGCATCCACGCGGCCACCTACGGCGACCCACCGGACCCGCCCGCGGTGGCCGCCGTCCTGGCCGCCCTCGCCCGGGCCGCCGCACCGGCGCGGCGCGAACCGTAGGGTGTCCGGCATGACTGATCGGCTCTATTTCCGGCAGCTGCTCGCCGGGCGTGACTTCGCCGTCGGCGACCCCGTCGCGACGCAGATGGCGAACTTCGCCTACCTGATCGGGGACCGCGAGACCGGGGACGCCGTCATCGTCGACCCGGCCTACGCCGTGCGGGACCTGCTCGACGTCCTGGAGCAGGATGGGATGCGGCTCACCGGCGTGCTGGCGACCCACCACCACCCCGACCACGTCGGCGGCGAGATGCTCGGCTTCTCCCTGCCCGGGATCGCCGAGCTGCTCGCCGTCGAGCAGGTGCCGATCCACGTCAACGGCGCCGAGACCGAGTGGGTCCGGCGGGTCACCGGCGTGTCCGGCAGCGACCTGCGCGCGCACGACCACGACGACGTCCTCGAGGTCGGGGCCATTCCCATCCGGCTGCTGCACACGCCCGGGCACACGCCGGGCAGCCAGTGCTTCCTGGTCGAGGACAAGCTCGTCTCCGGTGACACGCTCTTCCTGGAAGGCTGTGGCCGCACCGACTTCCCGGGCGGCGACGCCGAAGAGATCTACCGCAGCCTGCAGGCGCTCGCCGGCCTGCCCGGCGACCCGGTCGTCCACCCCGGCCACCAGTACTCGGCCGAGCCGTCGGCCGCGCTGTCGGAGGTGAAGCGCACCAACTTCGTCTACCGGCCGCGCTCGCTCGACGAATGGAAGGTCATGTTCGGCGGCTGAGCCAAGTCGTTCCACGGGGTGAAACGCGGGGCGTTCACGGAGTGGGCGCCGATTGACTTCGGCTCCCACTCCCCGGATGGTCGGGACCACGCAATCCGAGAACGTCCCCGTCCCCGGGAGAAATCCGTGTCGATTTCCACCACGGGCGTGCTTCCGCGCGCCCGCTCCGCCGACCGGCCGCCGCGCAAGGCCGTGCGGCGGCCCGATCTCAAACGCTGGATCAGCCCGGTGGTGCTCCTCGCGGCCTGGCAGATCGCCAGCGCCACCGGCGTCCTGCCGCCCGACAAGCTCAGTTCCCCGTGGACGGTCGTGCAGGCCGGCGTCGAAGCCGCGCGCAGCGGCGAACTCGGTGACGCCTTCGCCGTTTCGCTCGGCCGGGTCGGCGCCGGTTTCGCGCTCGGCGCGGTCGCCGGCGTCCTGCTCGGCATCGTCTCCGGCCTGTCCCGCTGGGGCGAAGCCCTGGTCGACCCGCCGGTGCAGATGCTGCGCACCCTGCCGTTCCTCGGCCTGATCCCGCTGTTCATCCTGTGGTTCGGCATCGGCGAGGAGACGAAGATCGTGCTGGTCGCGCTCGGCGTGGCCTTCCCGCTCTACCTCAACGTTCACTCGGGAATCCGCGGCGCCGACCCGGCCCTCGTCGAAGCCTCGCGGGCGCTCGGGTTCAGCCACGCGGAACGGCTCTGGCACGTCGTCCTGCCCGGCGCGCTGCCGCAGGCGCTCGTCGGGTTGCGGCAGTCGCTCGGCCTCGCCTGGCTCGCGCTGATCGTCGGCGAGACGGTCAACGCCGACGCCGGGGTCGGCTACCTCATCAACAACGCCCGCGAATTCCTGCGCACCGACGTCGTGGTCGTCGGGCTGGTCCTGTACGCCCTGCTCGGCCTGGTCACCGACGCGCTGGTCCGGCTGCTCGAACGGAAGGTGCTGCGGTGGCGAACCCGGTAGCCGAGGTCCGCGGCCTCACCAAGCGGTTCGGCGACCGGACCGTCCTGTCCGGACTCGACCTGACCGTCGAGCGCGGCGAGTTCGTCGCCCTGCTCGGCCGCAGCGGGTCCGGCAAGTCGACGCTCCTGCGGGTGCTCGCCGGTCTGGATTCCGACGTCGAAGGCGGCGTGGAAGTCACCGGGACGGTTTCGGTCGCGTTCCAGCAGCCGAGACTGCTGCCGTGGCGGAAGGTCTGGCGCAACGTCGTCCTCGGCCTGCGCCAGGACGGCGTCGCGAAGTCACGCAACCGGGCCCTGGCCGAGAAAGCGCTGGCCGAAGTGCACCTGGCCGAGCACGCCGACGACTGGCCGCTCACCCTGTCCGGCGGCGAGGCCCAGCGCGTCTCGCTGGCCCGCGCGCTGGTCCGCGAACCCGATCTGCTGCTGCTCGACGAGCCCTTCGGTGCCCTGGACGCGCTCACCCGGATCTCCATGCACGGCCTGGTCCAGGACCTCTGGCGGCGGCACCGGCCGGGCGTGCTGCTGGTGACCCACGACGTCGACGAGGCCCTGCGGCTCGCCGACCGCGTCCTGGTGCTCGACGGCGGCCGGATCGTGGCCGCGCACCGGCCGGGCGAAGCCGCCGATCACGACGACCTCCGCCGCCGCGTGCTGGCCGACCTGGGAGTGACCGAAGATGCTGTGGCGTAAGGGAATACTGGCCGTTGCGGCCGCTCTCGCCGTGTCCGCGTGCGGCACGGCGACCGGCGACGGCCCCACCGCGGTGCCGGCCGCGGTGAGCGCGGCCGACCTGGCGAAGGTGACGCTCAAGGTGGGCGACCAGAAAGGCGGCGTGAAATCCCTGCTCACCGCGGCGAACCTGCTGCAGGGGACGCCGTACAAGATCGAGTGGGCGACGTTCACGTCGGGCCCGCCGCTGCTCGAAGCCGCCTCGGCCGGCGCGATCGACGCCGGGCGCGTCGGCAACACGCCGCCGATCTTCGCGGCCGCCGCGAAGGCGAAGATCAAGGTGATCAGCGTGTCGCGCAGCAACGTCGAGCGGGAAGCCGTGCTCGTGCCGCCGGACTCGCCGCTGCAGAACGTCGCTTCGCTCAAGGGCAAGACGATCGGCGTCGCCAAGGGCACCTCGGCGCACGGGCAGCTGCTGAACACGCTGCACAACAACGGATTGTCCACCAAGGACGTCAAGCTGAGCTTCCTGCAGCCGTCCGAGGCGTACGCGGCGTTCACGCAACGCACCATCGACGCCTGGGCGATCTGGGACCCCTACACCGCGCAGGCGCAGATCGAGGCCCACGCGCGGGTGCTGGCCGACGGCCGGGGCGCGTCGAACGGCCTGGGCTTCCTGACCGCGAGCGCGGCGGCGCTCGGCGACCCCGGCAAGAACTCCGCGTTGCGCGACTTCGCGGTGCGCGTGGTCAAGGCGCAGAAGTGGGCCGACACGCACCGCGAAGAGTGGGCGCAGGCGTGGGCCACGGAGACCGGGCTGAAGCTCGAGGTCGCGCGGAAGGCCGTCGAAGCGGGCCGCGACCTGCCGATCGTGCTCGACGACTCCGTGGTGGCGTCCGAACAGCAGCTCGCGGACGCCTTCACCGACGAGAAGACGCTGCCGGGCAAGGTGGACTTCGCCGCCTTCGTCGACCGGCGGTTCGGTCCCGACCTGGACCAGGCGAGGAGCAACGGATGAGCATCAGGCTGCACTGGTTCCTGCCCACCAGCGGGGACGGCCGCACGATCGTGGAACGCTTCCACGCCAACCGGTCCGCGGGCCCGGCCGCCCAGCGCGACCCGGATCTGGACTACCTGGCCCAGGTCGCCCGCGCCGCCGAGCGGCAGGGTTTCGAGGGCGTCCTGACGCCGACCGGCACGTGGTGCGAGGACGCCTGGCTCACCACGGCCGCGCTGATCCGGGAGACGACCCGGCTCAAGTTCCTGGTCGCCTTCCGGCCCGGCGTCATCTCACCGACCCTGGCCGCGCAGATGGCGGGGACTTTCCAAAGACTCTCGGGCGGCCGGGTGCTGCTCAACATCGTCACCGGCGGCGACGCGGTCGAGCAGCGCCGCTTCGGCGACTGGCACGACCACGACGCCCGGTACGCCCGCACGGACGAGTTCCTGACCATCGTGCGCGGGGTCTGGTCCGGCGAGCCGTTCAGCTTCGAAGGCGAGCACCTGCGGGTCGAAGGCGCGACGACCCTCGCCGCGCCGGACCCGGTGCCGCCGATCTACTTCGGCGGCTCGTCACCGGCCGCGCTGCCGGTCGCGGCCCGGCACGCCGACGTCTACCTGACCTGGGGCGAGCCGCCCGCCCAGGTCGCCGAGAAGATCGGCAAAGTGCGGGCGCTGGCCGGGGACCGGCCGATCCGGTTCGGGGTCCGGCTGCACACGATCTCGCGCGACACCTCGGCCGAGGCCTGGGCGGAGGCGCAGAAGCTGCTCGACGCGCTCAGCCCGGAACAGGTCGCGAAGGCGCAGGCGCAGCTGGCCGCGAGCGAGTCGGTGGGCCAGCAGCGGATGGTGGCGCTGCACGGTGGCCGGACCGGCGGCGGCGTCCGCGGGCTGGAGATCCACCCGAACCTGTGGGCGGGCGTCGGCCTCGTCCGCGGCGGTGCGGGAACCGCGCTGGTCGGCAGCCACGAGGAGGTCGCGGACCTGATCGAGGAGTACCACTCGATCGGCGTCACGGAGTTCGTGCTGTCGGGCTACCCGCACCTGGAAGAGGCGTACTGGTTCGGCGACGGCGTCCGGCCGGAACTGGCCCGGCGCGGCCTGCTGGCCGATGTCCCGGCCCTGCACCGGCCGGCGCACCCGGAGCGCAACGTCGCCGCGCTGTAGCGGTGGTGCGGGGTGGCACCCCGCACCACCGGCGCTACTTCTGTGATTCGGCGAGCAGCCGCAACGCCAGCTCCTTGAGCTGCGGGCTCGCCGCCGCCGCGTCGCCCGAGTCGAACGGCGGCCGCGGGTCGTACTCGACGGCCAGCTGGACCGCGCGGGCGACCTCCTCGCCGGCCAGCTCGGCGGCCAGGAACAGGGCCAGGTCGATGCCCGCCGAGACACCCGCCGCGGTGATCACCTTGCCGACCTGCACGTACCGCTCCGGCACGTACTCGACGCCGAACGTGGCTTCCAGGTAGTCCGCCGACGCCCAGTACGTGGTGGCCCGCTCGCGCAGCAGGCCGGCCGCCCCGAGGATCAGGGCGCCGGTGCACACCGACGTCGTCCAGGTCGTGTGGCGGTCGACGCGGCGGATCCAGTCCAGCAGCACCGGGTTGCCCATCGCCGCGACCGTGCCGCGGTTGCCCGCGCCGGGCACCAGCAGGACGTCGAGGCGGTCCACTTCGGACACCGCGCGGTCGGCGAAGACGGCCGTCCGCCCGGTGTCGGTGCGCACCGGGCCGCGGCGCTCGCCGATCATGGTGACCGTCGCGCCCGGGAGCCGGGACAGCAGTTCCGCCGGACCGGTCGGGTCGAGCAGGCTGAAGCCGTCGTAGAGCAGGATGCCGATCTTCGGGCCGGGCCGGCCTCCGGCGGCCGCGGTGCCGGTCGTGGCCGGGAGCGCCAGCGCCGCGGCCAGCCCGCCCAGCACGGTCCGGCGGCTCGTCTGTGTGGTGGTCATGCCCCCGGAGTCTGGACAGCCGCCGCGCCCGGGAGCCGCGGGATGTCCGTCATCCTGCGAAGCGTGTCCCCGGTGACGCCGTAGTGGTCGAGGAACGCCTGCCGCAGCGTCTCGGCCGAGCCGAACCCGCACCGGCGGGCGACGGCGGCGAGCGGCAGTTCGCTGCCCCGCACCAGGTACGCGGCGGCTTCGGTGCGCACGGTGCGCACCGCACGGGCCGGGGTGGTGCCGACGTGGGTGGCGAACAGCCGGGCCAGGTGCCGTGCCGTGACCCCCGCCCTGGCCGCCAGCGCCGGCGGGCTCAGGTCCGCGTCCAGGTGGCCGGCGATGTACCCGAGCAGGTCCCGCACGGTCCGGTTCCCCGGCGACGGCGCGGCGAGGAACATGCTGATCTGGGCCTGGTCGGCGGGGCGGTGCAGGTAGGTCACGAGCTCGCGGGCGACTTCGCGGGCCAGCGTCGGGCCGTGGTCGTCTTCGACGAGCGCGAGGGTCAGGTCGAGCGCGCTGGTGACCCCGGCCGAGGTGTAGACGTTGCCGTCGCGCAGGTACAGCGGCGCGGGATCGACGGTCACGGCGGGGAACGCGGCCGCGAGCAGTTCGCCGTAGCCCCAGTGCGTGGTGACCCGCCGCCCGTCGAGCAACCCGGCCGCGGCGAGCACGAACGTGCCCGTGCACACCGAGGCGATCCGGCGGCTCCGCCCGGCGAGGCGGCGGATCTGGGCCAGCAGCGGCTCGTCCAGGACGGCCGCGCGCGTCCCCGCCCCGCCCACGACCATCAGCGTGTCCAGTGGCCCGGTGATCGCGGCCAGCCGCCGGGCGCCGGCGAGCACGATCCCCGCCGAGCTGCGGGCGCCCTGCCCGGACACGGTGGCCAGCTCGACCCGGTACGGCGGCGCGGCGCCGTGCGAGTTCGCCAGTTCCAGCGCGCCGCTCGGGCAGGCCACGTCGAGGATCTGCACCTGGTCGTAGGCGGCGATGACGACCCGCCGTTCCGGCCCCATGACCCGAATCTACCGAGTCAGCGGGAGGAGGCCGGGTGGCGCGAACAGCGGGTAGGTGACGAGCACGCCGCCGGCGGTGCGGACGACCGAGGCCGGGCGGAAGAGGTCGCGCTGGCCGGTGTAGAAGGCGGTGGTGCCGTCTTCGCGGCCGGTGAGCAGGACCCGGCGGCGCGGCTGCCCGGCGGCGTCCTCGCCGGGGACCTCGGGAAAGGCGGCGACCCCCACGGGCTGGATGGCGGCGAGCGCGGCGATCGTCGCGATGAGCCGCGGGTCGGCACAGCCTTCGCGCAGCACGGCGGCGGCTTCGGAGCTCAGCGCGATCCGGGCCGACGCGGTCAGGGCTTCGCCGGCGTGGGCCCGGACCGGAGCTTCCGGCGGCGCGGCGGGATCGGCCGGCGGGAGCCCGAGCCGCCAGACGGTGACCCGGGTGTTACCGGAGCCGAACACGGCGGTCGCGCCGGCACCGGCGAAGGCGCCGTCCAGGGCCGGGTAGTGGGTCCGGAGGGTGGTTTCGTCCCTGCCGAAGACGCCCCACTCGGCGGGCGGGCAGGTGACGGAGCAGGCGGCGGGCGGCGCGAGCAGGCCGGTCGGCCAGCCGGCGTTCGCGAGTTCGGCCCAGGCGGCGTCATCGACGAGCAGCCGCGACCCGGAAGCGTTGCCGCGCAGCCAATCCCGTGCGGAGGCGAGCGGCCCCCCGCGATCGACGGTCGCCCGGAGGGCGGGGTACCCGCCACCCCAGCTGACGGCAAGTGCCGCGGCGAGCACCCCACCGGCAACCCCGGCCACGACCCGGCGGCGAGCGGTGCGGCCGGGGTGCGAGGCGGCGGGGTGGAGGGTGGCGGGTTCGGTGGGTGCGGTTTCGGTACGGCGGTGGCCGATGCGGCCGGGGTGCGGGCTGACGGGGTCGACGGGTTCGGTTCGTTCGGCTTCGGTCCGGCGGCGGCCGGTGTCGCGGCGGTGCGTGCGGGTGGGGTGCGGGTCGGCGGTGTGGGTGGGTTCGGTTCGTTCGGCTTCGGTCCGGTGGTGGTCGGTGTCGCGGCGGTGGGTGCGGGTGGGGTGCGGGCTGACGGGGTCGACGGCTTCGGTCCGGCGGCGGCCGGTGTTGCGGGTGGGGTGCGGGTTGGGGTTGGGGGTGGGGTCGCCTGGTGGGGTTTCGGTCCAGCCGTGGTCGGTGTTGCCGCGGTGCTGGCAGGTGGGGTGCGGGTCGGCCGGTGCGGTTTCGGTGCTGGATCGGTGGCTCGCGTGCATCCGGGCGGCGGCTTCGGTCCGGCGGCGGAGGCGGCGGCCGTGGTGTGCGGGGAAGGGCCACGGGATGGCGGTGCGGGTGGCGCCGGCCGGTTCGGGCCGGGGGCGGCCGCTCGTGCTTCCGTGCGTGCTTGCGTGGCGAGGCTCCGAGCGCCGCCGGGTCGCTGCCTGGGCGATTGCCGCCAGCAGCAACGGTGTCACCGGCAGCAACAGCGCCAGCACGGCGGTCGACGGCACGCTCGGCACCAGCAGTGTTGCCGCGAGCAGCACCCCCGTCGCCGCCAGTGGCCGCACCTTCTTGACCGCCAGTCCCGCCAAGAGCGCCGCCGCCGACAGCGCCACCCACGCCGGGTCCAGCGCCGCCCAGTCGGCCACCGATGGGCGGGTCGCCGCCGCCAGGTGGGGGCGGAGGACCGCCGCCGCCGGGCCGAACGCGATGCCCAGGCCCAGGTTCAGCAACACCGCCACCCATGCCGCGCGCACCGGTGCGCGGCGCGCCAGCAACCAGCCCGCCGCGGGCAGGAAGAACAGCGCCAACGGGGACGTGAGCACCGCCGCCAGCAGGCACCCCGCCGCCGCCGTGTCGTGGCGGATGCGGGCGCCCGGGCGGGTGATCAGGACCAGTGCCCCCAGCGCCCAGGCCACCGCCAGGTGCTCCACGACGACCAGCCGCTGCACCCCGAGCGCCAGCGGGGACGCCGCGAGGAGCAGCACCGCCGCCGCCGACGCCCAGCGGGTCAGGCCCAGGCGACGCGCCAGGACCCACGTCAGTACCGCGCCCACGAGCGCCGCGGCCAGCACGGTCTCGCGGACCGCGGCCAGCGCCGTGGCCGAGCGGCCGAACGCGTCCGAGACCATCGTGGCCGCCGCCAGCTGCAGCCAGCCGAACGGGCTCGCCCCGGCGCCGCCCGCGTCGGCGAACGACGTCAGCGTGCCGAGTGCGTAGGCGTGGGCGACCGTGGCCGCCTCCGTGGGCAGGGCCGGCTCGGGGGCGGCCAGGTAGAGCACGCGCAGCCCGCCGGCCAGCGCCAGCAGCGCGAGCACGATGTCGAGCGACAGCAACCGGTGCGCGGCGGGGACCGGGCGGTGCTGGACCATTGCACGGATCGTAGCGGGTGGTGCCGACCGGTCCCGTCCGGGACCACGGACGGCTCATTCGCCGGAAAACCGTTGCCCGGCAGGATTATCTTCGACTGTCCGGAGTGGAACCGGAGAGCGTCCGGGTCAACGCGAGCGCGACCGTCCGGACGGCCGGGGCGACGCGTTCGGTCCGCATCCGGTTGGCCCAGCCGGAGATCGACACCGCGGCCACCGCGACGCCGCGGGCGTCGAGCAGCGGGCTGGCCGCGCACACCACGCCGACGCCGGATTCCTCGCGCTCCAAGGCGATCCCGTCTTCCCGGACGCGGGTGAGCTGACGGCGGAGCAGGCCCGGCGCGGTGATCGTCCGCGCGCTCATCCGCGGCAGCCCGGCGTCGATCACCTGGTTCACCACCGGTTCCGGCGAGAACGCGAGGATCGCCTTGCCGACGCCGGTGGCGTGCGCGGGGAACCGGCCGCCGATGCGCGAGGGCAGCGTCGGCGCGTCCGGCCCGCGCAGCACGTCGAGGTACACCACTTCGGTGCCTTCGAGGATGGCGAGGTGGACGGTGTTGCGCGTGGCCTCGCGAAGGTCGGCCAGGTACGGCCGGGCCGCCTCGACCAGGCCGCGCCGCGGAGAGGCCAGCTGGCCGATCTCGAACAGGCGCAGTCCGAGCCGCACCGCGCCGGCCTCGCGTTCGAGCAGGCCGGTCTCGGCCAAGTGCCCGACGAGCCGGTGCACGGTCGTCTTCGCCAGCCCGGTCCGGCGGGCCAGCTCGGAGACGCCGAGGGTCTCGTCGCCGGGCCGGAAGGCTTCCAGGAGCGCGGCGAGCCGGGCCGCGACGAGGCCGTCGCCGCTCGCGCCGTCGTTCCGCCCAGCGGTACGCATGGGTTGAGTGTGCCCGATCCGCCGCGCGACTGTCAGCAGGTCGGGCAAGGGAGGTGGGTCAGTGGCCGTCGGCGCCGAGGACGAGTTTCACGCAGTGCGCGACGAGCCGCTCGCGCGAGACCTTCAGCGAGCCGTCGAGGTAGGCGACGAAGACGTTGGTCAGCGCGCCGACCAGCCCCACGGCGACCATCCGGCGTTCGGTCTCGTCGCCGTGGGTGAGCTGCTCGCCGACCAGCGCGGCGAACACCGGCAGCAGGTGCAGGCCGCGGCGGGTCAGCGCGGGGTCGGTGAGCGGTGCGAGCAGCAGGACCCGGCCCTTGCGGGGGTCGTCGACGATCAGCTCGACGAAGGCGCGCACGGCGTTCTCGGCCCGGAGGACCGGCGTGGGGGCGTCCCGCACCGCGTCGACGAGCGCCTGCCGCGCCTGCTCGCCGACGTGCTCGTACACGGCCGCGACGAGCTCTTCGCGGTCGGCGAAGCTTTCGTAGAAGTAGCGCTCGGTCAGCTTCGCGCGCCGGCACACCGCGCGGACGCTCGTCCCGGCCGAGCCTTCGGTGCCCAGCAGCTCCAGGCCGGCCGCCACGAGCTGCTCGCGCCGGAGCGCCTTCCGGTCGTCCAGCGTCGTGCCCGCCCAGGTCCGGCCCGGCATCACAGCTCCTCGGTTGACTACAACTGTTGTCAGATCCTAGCCTGACAACAGCCGTAGTCAGTTCGAGACTCGACGAGGAGTGCACCGATGACCCGGGAAGACCCCCAGCCGCTGGGTCCCGACTCGCTGACGTGGAAGTACTTCGGCGACTGGCGCGGCCTGCTGATCGGCCTGTGGGCCGGTTCCATGCAGAACATGCACCCCGGCCTCGGCGCCGGCGTCGAGCAGCACTCGCGGTTCTTCGAAGAGCGCTGGCAGCGGCTGTTCCGTTCGCTCTACCCGATCGGCGGCGTGGTCTACGACGGCCCGCGCGCCCACGCGACCGCCCTCGAAGTCCGCGGCTACCACGACCGCATCAAGGGCGTCGACGCGCAGGGCCGCCGGTACCACGCGCTCGACCCCGACACCTACTACTGGGCGCACGCGACGTTCTTCGTCAGCACGATCCTGATCGCCGACCACTTCATGGGCGGCATCGGCGAAGCCGAAAAGCGGCGGCTGTTCGACGAGCACGTCCAGTGGTGGCGGATGTACGACATGACCATGCGGCCCGTGCCGGAGAGCTGGGAAGACTTCCAGCGCTACTGGAAGCACATGTGCACCGACGTCCTCGAAGACAACAAGGCCACCCGGGACGTTCTCGACATCCGCGGGCTCGGCAAGCCGCCGTTCCTGCCCCGGCTGCCGGACGCGCTGTGGCGGCCGGTCCAGCGGGTGATCGCGCGCAACTTCGTGTGGCTGACGATCGGGCTGTACGACCGCGAGGTCCGCGACCTGCTCGGCTTCCGCTGGACCGAGCGCGACGCGCGGCGGCACCGGCGGTTCGGCAAGCTGGTCGGCACCGTGTTCAAGCTCGTCCCGCACGACCGCCGCTACCACCCGCGAGCCCGCGCAGGCTGGCGCCGCGAGCGCGGGGAGGTGGCCGTGGACGCGCCCCTGGTCGAGACTCCACGAAGGAACCTGCCGCCGCTGTCCGAGCGGGGCAAGCCCGAGCACTACGCGCCGAACGTCTAGGAGGCATTCGTGAAGCTGGGATTCCACGTCGGGTACTGGCAGAGCGGCCCGACCCCGGGTGCGCTGGAAGCCGTCCTCAAGGCCGAGGAGCTCGGCTTCGACTCGGTGTGGACGGCGGAGGCGTACGGCTCGGACGCGTTCACGCCGCTGGCCTGGTACGGCGCTTCCACCAACCGGATCCGGCTCGGGACGAACATCGTCCAGATGGCCGCCCGGACCCCGACGGCGACGGCGATGAGCGCGCTCACCCTCGACCACCTCTCCGGCGGCCGGATGGTGCTCGGGCTCGGCGCGTCCGGTCCGCAGGTCGTCGAAGGCTGGTACGGCCAGCCGTACCCGAAGCCCCTCGCGCGGACCCGGGAGTACGTGAACATCGTCCGGCAGGTGATCGCCCGCGAGGCGCCGGTGACCCTCGACGGCGACCACTTCCAGCTGCCGTTCAAAGGCGGCACCGGGCTCGGCAAGCCGCTGAAGCCGACGGTGCACCCGCTGCGCAAGGACATCCCGATCCACCTCGCCGCCGAAGGCCCCAAGAACGTGGCCCTCGCGGCGGAGATCGGCGACGGCTGGCTCCCGCTGTTCTTCTCGCCCAAGAGCAACGACTTCTACAAGGCGGCGCTCGAAGAAGGCTTTTCGCGGCCGGGCGCGCGGCACACCTTGGCCACGTTCGAGGTGCCGTGCTCGCTGCCGGTGATCGTGCACGACGACGTCGAAGAGGCGGCGAGCTGGATCAAGCCGTCGCTGGCGTTGTACATCGGCGGGATGGGCGCGAAGAGCGTGAACTTCCACCACGACGTGTACGCGCGGCTCGGCTACGGCGACGTGGCCGACGAGGTCCAGGAGCTCTTCCTCGCCGGCCGCAAGGAGGAGGCGGCCGCGGCGATCCCGACGTCGCTGGTCGAGGACACCTCGCTGATCGGGCCGGCGGAGAAGATCCGCGAAGAGCTGAAGGCCTGGGAGGACACCGTGGTCACCCAGCTGCTCCTGCGCGGTGACGCCGCGACGCTGGAGAAGATCGCCCGCGCTCTTCGCTGACCGGCGGGCCCCGGTCGTGGCCTTGGTCACGACGATGGCACGATTCCCCTCGACCACTACCGGGTGCGCGCCGAGATCGAATACTCATGGCCTGCACCCGGTACGCCGTTTTCGAGGAGGACCATGGCGACGCTGTCCGGCCGGACGAGGTTCCGCTATTCGCTCGGCTCGTTCGTCACCGGGTCCTTCGGCACGGTCCCCGGCCTCGTGCTGGTCAAGTACCTGACCGACACCATGGCCGTGCCCGCGGGCTGGGCCGCCGCGATCGTCTTCGTCCCCAAGGCCTGGGACTTCTTCTTCAACCCGGTCGCCGGCCGGCTGTCCGACGCGGACCTGATCAAGACCGGCAGCCGGCGCCGCTTCCTGCTGATCGGCGGCGTCGGCGTCGCGATCCTGTTCGCGGCGATGTTCGCCCACCCCGGCTTCGGGACCCCGCTGCCGGACGCGCTGTACGTGGCGATCACCTTCGCCCTCTGCGCGACGGCGTACGCGCTGTTCCAGGTGCCGTTCAACGCGCTGCCCGCCGAGCTGACCGAGTCGGCGACCGAACGCACGAAGCTGACCAGCGTCCGCATCGGCGTGCTGGCCGTGACGATCCTGATCTGCGGCGGCGGCGCCCCGGCGATCACCGCGGCGATCGACGGGGTCGCCGGCTATCGGGTGATGGCCGTGGTGATCGGCCTGATCGTGCTGGCCGCGACGCTGCTGGTGTACTTCGGGCTCAAGGACGCGCCGGTCGGTTCCCTGCGGCCGAACACCGTGAACCTGAAGGAGCTGGTCCGCACGCTCGCCGGCTGGCGGCCGTTCCGCTGGCTGCTCGGCACGTACTTCATCCAGGCGCTCGGCATCGGCACGGTGCTCGCCGCGATCCCGTTCTTCGCCCAGCGCATCCTCGGCGACGAGGGCTACGGGACGATCCTGTTCGTCATCTTCGTCGGCCCGGCGCTGGTCACCATGCCGCTGTGGCCCCGGCTGGGCGATCGGGTGGGCAAGCTGAACGGCTTCCGCCTGGCCACGGCGGCCTTCGCGATCGGCCTCCTCGGCCTGGTCTTCGCCCAGGAGATCCCGCTGGTCGTCACGTTCGTCTTCGTGGCGCTGTGCGGGGTCGGCTACGCGGGGATTTCGGTGTTCCCGCTGGCCATCCTGCCCGACCTGATCACCGCCGAGGAGGAGCGCACCGGCGAGACCCGGGCGGGGATCGCGGCGGGCGTGTGGACCGCGGGGGAGACGCTGGGGCTGGCCTTCGGCGGCGGTCTGTGGGCGATCATCCTCGCCGCCGGCGGGTACGTGTCGAGCACCGACGCGACGGCGAACCAGCCGCACAGCGCGATCGTGGCGATCCTCGTCGGGGCGTCGATCGTCCCCGGCGTGCTGATCGCGCTGGCCCTGCCGCTGCTGCGGCGCAAGGTGCTGGAGCCGCGCCATGAACTCGCCTGAGGGCGTCCTCGCGGCGCTGCGGGAGCTGCGCGCGGGCGACCTGCCGACGCACGGCGGCCGGACGCTGGCCTACGTCTACGACAGCGGCCTGTCCGAAGTGGACTCCCTGGGCGCGGCCGCGCACGCGCTCGCGTCGTCGGCCAACGGCCTGGACCCGACGGCGTTCCCGAGCCTGCTGCGGATGGAGAACGACCTCGTCGCCGCGGCCTCCGCGCTGCTCGGCGACGTCCCGGGCGTGGTCGGTTCGGTGACTTCCGGCGGCACGGAGTCGTGCTTGCTGGCGGTGCTCGCCGCCCGGGACGCCCACCCCGGGATCGCGGCGCCGTCGATCGTGCTCCCGACGACCGCGCACGCGGCGTTCCACAAGGCGGCCCACCTGTTCGGGCTGCGTCGCATCGACGTCCCGGTCGACCCGGTGACCTTCCGCGCCGATCCGGCGGCGATGGCCGCGGCGATCGACGACTCGACGGTCCTGGTCGTGGCGAGTGCGCCGTCGTACGCCCACGGCGTGCTCGACCCGGTGCCCGAGATCGCGGCGGCGGCGCACGAGCGCGGCGTCCGGATGCACGTCGACGCCTGCATCGGCGGCTGGGTGCTGCCGTACTTCGCCCGCCTCGGCGCGGACGTCCCGCCGTTCGACTTCCGCGTCCCCGGCGTCACGAGCATTTCGGTGGACCTGCACAAGTACGCGTACTGCCCGAAGGGGACGTCGGTGCTGCTGCACGCCTCGGCGGAACTGCGGCGCACGCACTACTTCGCGAGCGCGGCCTGGCCGGGGTACACGATGCTGAACACGACCATCCAGAGCACGCGGTCGGGCGGTCCCTTGGCGGCGGCGTGGGCGGTGGTGAACCACCTCGGTTCCGACGGCTACCTGAAGCTGGCGTCCGCCGCTCGTGAGGCGGTGTCCCGGATCCGTTCCGGCATCGAGGAACTACCGGGCCTGCGGGTTCTGGGCGACCCGGTCTCGACGCTGATCGCGTTCACCGGCGACGACGGCTTCGACCTGTTCACGGTGGCCGACGAGATGAAGGCGCGCGGCTGGTACATCCAGCCGCAGTTCGCGCACCTGAGTTCCCCGGCGAACCTGCACCTGACGGTGACGGCGGCCAACCACGGCAGCGAGAAGGAGTTCCTGACCGACTTGGCCGCGTCGGTGGACGCGGCCAGGTCGGCGGCCCCGGTGGTCGTCGACGCGGCGGTGGCGGAGTTCGTCGCGGCGCTCGACCCGGCGACGCTGACGGCGGAGCAGTTCGCGGGCCTCCTCGCGGCGGCGGGCCTGGGCGGCGCTTCGGGGCTGCCGGACCGCATGGCGCCGATCAACGCGCTCCTCGCCACGGCACCGGCGCCGCTGCGGGAGCGGTTGCTGCTCGAGTTCCTGGGCGCCCTCTACACGCCGTCGTAAGTGGTAAGGCGGGTTCCCGCCCGCCTTACCACTCACGACTGCTTACTGGGTGCGGGAAGCCAACCCGGCCGGGGCGGACTTGACCGCGGCGTGGATCGCGTCCGCCAAGGCGAGCGCGTCCTCTTCGGTCAGCTCCAACGCGACCCGCGCCGACGCGCCCAGGGCGGGGTTGCGGAAGTCGATGTTCACCGTGTGCGCGTAGGGCGCGTGCACCGGGTGGTCGACGTACACGGTGCCTTCGTTCAGGCGGAACCAGCCGCGGGCGCCCTTGCCGCTGCCTTCGAGCGCGAACTTCTCCGTCAGGTAAGTGCACATGGCGAGTCCTCTCAGGCGGTGAGCGTGCGGGCGTAGAAGTCGAGGATGCGTTCCCAGCCGTCCTTCGCGGCTTCGGGGCGGTAGCTCGGGCGGTCGACGGCGAAGAACGCGTGGCCGGCGTCGGCGTAGGTGTGGAACTCGTGCTCCTTGCCATGCTTTTCCAGCTCGGCCGCCAGCACGGCCACCTCGTCCGGGCCGGGGAACTGGTCGTCGGCGCCGAAGATGCCCAGCAGCGGGCAGGACAGCTGGGGCGTCAGGCCGAGCAGGGGCTTCATCTGCTTCATGGCCTCCGGCGGGTCGTTGACGACGAACGCGCCGTAGCAGTCCACCGCCGCGTCGAGTTCCAGGGAACAGGCCGCCAGGAACGCGTGGCGGCCCCCGGAACAGTGCCCGATGACGCCGACGCGGCCGTTCGCGTTCTCCAGCGCGCGCAGGTAGTCCGCCGCGCCCGAGACGTCACCGACCAGGCGGTCGTCCGGGACGCCGCCCGCCGCGCGGACCGTCGCGGCCGCGTCGTCGGGGTCCGCGCCCGGCGCTTCCCGCGTGTACAGGTTCGGGCAGAGCGCGTTGTAGCCCTCGACGGCGAAGCGGCGGACCATCTCCTTCGTCGCCGCGTCGTAGCCGGGGAGGTGGTGGATCACCACGACGCCGCCACGCGGGGTCTCGTCGGTCGGTTTGGCCAGGTAGGCCTCGAGCTCGTCCCCGCCGTGGCCGGTGATGGTGACGGTTCCGGCGATGATCTCGTCGGTCATCGGTGGTTCTCCTTCGCTTCCTCGAGAGGGTGGACGTACCGTGCGCCGCGCGAAGCGGACGCGATCGCGGCGACGACGGCCATCGCCGCGGCCGCGGTGAACACGACCACCAGGCCGTGGTGGAACGGGCCGGAGACCAGCCGGGGGAAGAACTCGCCGCCGGTGAGGGCCGTCCGGTCGGCCGGCGCCAGTCCGGAAAGGACGTCCGGGCCGAGCAGGTGCCCGATCGGGTTGCTGCCGAGGAACGCGGCGAACAGCGTGCTGACCGGCGGGAGCTGCGCGACACCGTCGGCGACCGGCGCCGGGACGCCGTGCGCCTGCAGGCCGCCCGTCAGCGTCTGCGGCAGCGACGTGGCCAGCCCGGCGATCATCAGGGAGAAGAACACGCCGATCGACAGCGACGTCCCGGAGTTCTGGAACGTCGCCCGCATGCCGGAGGCGACGCCGCGCTGCTCGGTCGGGACGCTGCTCATGATCGCCGAGGTGTTGGGCGCGGCGAACATGCCCTGGCCGACGCCGCTCAGCACGAGCAGGGCGGCGAACGCCGGGTAGGCGAAGTCCACCGGCAGCGCCAGGAGGCCGAGGAACGCCGCGGCGACCAGGAGCAGGCCGCCGGTGGCCAGCGGCCGGGCGCCGAACCGGTCGGACAGGTAGCCGGACACCGGCCCGGCGATGAGGAACCCGACGGTCAGCGGCAGCAGGTGGATGCCCGCCCACAGGGGCGTCCGCTCGTAGTCGTAGCCGTGCAGGGGCAGCCAGATCCCCTGCAGCCAGATGATGAGCATGAACTGCATGCCACCACGGGCGACCGAAGTCAGCAACGCGGCGATGTTGCCGGCGGCGAACGCGCGGATCTTGAACAGGCTCAGCTGGAACATCGGCGCGGCGACGTGGGTCTCGATGACGCCGAACAGCAGGAGCAGCAGCACGCCGGCGCCGATCCCGCCCAGGACCCAGGGGTTGCCCCAGCCGGTGGCGGCACCGCCGTGGGGCTGGATGCCGTAGGTGATCGCGGCGAGGACCAGCGCGGTCCCGGCCGCGAAGGTGACGTTGCCACCCCAGTCGACCTTCGCGCGCTGCGGCGTCCCGACCTCGCGGAGGCTGCGGATCGACCAGATCGTGCCGAGCAGGCCGAAGGGCACGCTCACCCAGAACACCGCGCGCCAGTCGATCTCGGCCAGCAGCCCGCCGACGACCAGGCCGAGGAACTGCCCGGCCAGCGCGGTGATCTGGTTGACGCCCAGCGCCATCCCGCGCTGGCGCGCCGGGAAGGCGTCGGTGAGGATGGCCGCCGAGTTCGCCGTCAGCATCGACCCGCCGACGGCCTGCACGACCCGCCAGCCGATCAGCCAGAGCGCCCCGGCCCCGGCGTGGAACGGGTCGAACGACAGGGCGACCGACGCGGCGCTGAACACGACGAACCCGAGGTTGTACATCTTGACGCGGCCGAACATGTCGCCGAGCCGCCCGAGCGTCACCACCAGCACGGCCTGGACCAGCAGGTAGCCGAGGATCATCCAGAGCAGGTAGCCGATGTTGCCCGGGGCGAGCGGGTCGAGCCCGATGCCGCGGAAGATCGCCGGCAGCGAGATGATGACGATCGAGCCGTCGAGTGCGGACATCAGCACGCCGAGCGTGGTGTTCGACAGGGCGACCCACTTGTAGCTCACAGCTCGGCCGCCAGCCGCTCGATCAGCGGGATGGCCGCGAGCAGCGCGCGCTGCTCGGCCTCGGTGAACTCCCCGGCCAGCGCGGCCGCCATCTGCCGGGTGGTCTGCGAGCGCCGGTCGGTGAGCAGCTTGACGCCGGCTTCGGTGACCGACATCAGCACCTTGCGGCCGTCGGAGTCGTCCCTGCGCCGCTCGACCAGCCCGCGTTCGACCAGCCCGGCGAGGGTGACGCCCATGGCCTGCGGTTTGACGCGTTCGAGGCCGGCGAGACAGCCCGGGGTCGCCGGGCCCTCGCGGTCGAGGCGGGACAGGACCGAGCGTTCAGGCAGGGTCGGTTCGCCGGCGACGTAGCCCTGGCGCAGCCGCCGGATCAGCCGGCCGAGCGCGACGCGCAGGTCGGCGCTCGCCTGGAGGAGCTCCTCGTCGGTCACGATCGTCAACCTAGACTGATAAACCTGGGTTGATCAACTCGGGCACCGGCGCCGCTATCGGGTGAGCCGGGAGGTTTCGCCCGGACCGTGGCCGGGCCGCGGTGTTACCGTCCGAAATGGACACGCCTGGAAAGGGACCCCCCGATGACCATCCTGCACGTCGAGCACGCCGGCCACGACCACGTCCACCGCGAGGGCTGCGGGCACGCGGCGGTCCCGCACGGCGACCACATCGACTACGTGCACGAAGGGCACCTGCACCGGGCCCACGACGGCCACTTCGACGAGTGCGAAATCGCCGGCCACGTGCCGCACACCGGCCACGACCACGCCCACGGCGACGGCTGCGGCCACGTGGCGGTGCCCCACGGCGACCACGTCGACTACCTGCACGACGGGCACCGCCACGCGACCCACGAGGACCACTACGACGACCACTGACCCGTTCAGCCGAGCGGGATCACGACGGTGGCCTGTCCGCCGGAGGACTCGACGGCCAGGGTCAGCACCCGGGTCTCCGCCGGCGGTCCGGGTTCGAACGTGCGCCGCTCCACGAGCAGGCCGTGCGATCCGGACCCGCCACCCCCGCCGCCCCGGTACTGGGTTCCGGCGTCGTCCCAGCCGCGCCAGTGGGTCCGCAGGGCGAAGTGCTCGCGCACCCGGCGCGGATCGACGCCACCGTGCGCAAGGGTCAGGACGACGAACGTCGACCACACCTCCAGGCTCACCAGGTCCGCCGTAAGCGCGCCGACCTCGAGGACGCGACCTGCCAGCGAAACCACCTGCCGCAGCACCGGTGCCGGCGGCTCTTCGATCGCCTGCCGCCACTCGGGTCGCTCGGTCCCCACGCGCCTGGCCACCGCCTCGCCGCCGGTCGAAATCGCCGTCGAGGCCGAGGCCTCCGCGTGCACGACCGTGAGCCGGCCGGACCGCCGCAGGGTCTCGTCCAGGTCGGCGAGGATCCGGTCGGCGTCCTCCTGCCGCAGAGCCCCCGCGGCCACCAGGCCGATCGCCACCCCGCGGATCTTCTGCCGATCGAGAGAACTTCGCCTGCCGCCCTCCGGCTGCCCCGGCCTGCGCCCAGGCCGTCGGAAATCAGTTTCTCCAGATATCCCCGCCCGTCCATGCCGTCATTCTTCCGCCGCGGTCAATGGATTTGGACCGGCTCCCATTCCGGGAACGGGTCCGGTCCCGTGGCGACCTCGCCGAGGCAGTCCCGGAGCGCGGCCAGGAGGGCGTCGCCCGCCAGGTCGATGCCGATGAACACCAGTTCCTGCCGCGGTTCGGCCGCCACGCCCTGGGGTTCGAACCGGGCCACCGTGCCCGCCTGCGACCACAGCCCGCTCACCCCGGGCCGCGACGCCAGCGCGAAGAACCCTTTCGACCGCAGCACCGTTCCGAATTCGCCGGAATCCAGCCGCCGCGTGACGAAATCCCACAGCCGGGCGGGGTCGAACGGCCGGGAAGCGCGGAACACCACGCTGGAGATGCCGTACTCCTCGGTCTCCGGGACGTGGTCGCCGTTCAGCTCGGCCACCCAGCCCGGTGCCTCCTGCGCCCGGACGGCGTCGTACCGGCCGGTTCCGAAGACCCGCTCCAGCGGCACCTGCCCGAAGCGGCCCGTGACGACATCGGCGGCCGGGTTGAGCCGTCGCAGCGTCGCCACCAGCCGGTCGGTATCGGTGGCCAGGTCCGTCTTGTTCAGCAGCAGGACGTCGGCGAACTCGACCTGGTCGACCAGCAGGTCGCTGACCGTCCGTTCGTCGTCCTCGTACTGGTCCAGCCGGCGCTCCGCCAGGGAGTCGCCGGCCGCCAGTTCGCGGGCGAAGTTCGCCGCGTCCACCACGGTCACCATCGTGTCGAGGTGGGCGACCGTGTCCAGGAACGTGAACGTCGCGGCCACCGGCATCGGTTCGGAGATGCCGCTCGACTCGATGAGCACGTGGTCGAAGCGGTCGTCCGCGCACAGCGCCGCGACCTCCTCCAGGAGGTCTTCCCGGAGGGTGCAGCAGATGCACCCGTTGGTCAGTTCCACGAGGCGCTCCTGCGACCGGACCAGCGCGGCGTCGATGTTGACCTCGCTCATGTCGTTGACGATCACCGCGACCCGCAGTCCCGCCTTGTTGGCGAGGATGTGGTTGAGCAGTGTCGTCTTGCCCGCGCCGAGGAAGCCGGACAAGACCGTGACCGGAACGCTCACGAGTGGAAGTGCTTCATCAGCCGGCGCGGGACGAGCTGGACCTTGCCGTCGACCTTGATCGGCACCAGGTCGGGCACGGCGGCCTTCCACTGAGCCCGCCGGGATCGCGTGTTGCTGCGCGACATCTTGCGCTTGGGGACGGCCATCAGCGGGTGCCCCGCTTCCCGTAGCGGCGGTGGAACTTCTCGACCTGGCCGGCGCTGTCCATGATCCGCTGGGTGCCGGTCCAGAACGGGTGCGACCACGAGCTGATGTCGACGATGACGAGCGGGTAGGTGTTTCCGTCGGACCACTCGACGGTCTTCTCGGAGGTGATGGTGGAGCGGGTCAGGAAGGCGTCGCCGGTCGACGAGTCCTTGAACACCACCGGGTGGTAGTCGGGGTGGATGCCGGGTTTCACTGGTCTTCCTTTCGGTTGGCCGCGGTCGCGTCGTGCCGCGCCGGGTCGGTTTCGGTGTCCTCGCACGGTTCTTCGTGCCAGTCGCCGAACGGATCGGGGTAGTGCGCCCACGCTTCGGGACCGGCCGCCAGTTCTTCGTCGGTGAGCAGCGCCCCGCGCAGGGCGGCCGCGACCTCGTCGGGCGTCGCCTGGTCGGTGACGACGACGAGCTCCTGGGCCCGGTCGCCGTGCACCGGGTCCCAGCGCAGGGACGCCAGCGTGCGGCGCTCGGGGGAGACGTCCGTCCACTCCGGACCGTCCGGCGACGCGAGCCACGGCCCGGCGTGGCCGAGGCCCAGCCCGCCGCCCGCCGACTCGATCCAGAACGCGACGTCGGGCCGGCTGGCCACCCACGCGCGCCCGCGGGTGCGGACGACGCCGTCGAGCAGCACGTCGAGCGCGTCGTGCAGCCGTTCCGGGTGGAACGGCCGCCGCGCGGTGAAGGTGAGCAGGGCGATGCCGCAGTCGCCGTACAGGGGCGGTTCGCCGCGCAGCAGGGCGCCGTGCATGTCGGTGACCTCGCCGCGCCGGGCGTCCGCCGGAACCGCGTCGAGCACGCGGTGGCCGTCGACCCGGGCGAGCTCGACCCGGGGGATGGACGGCGCCACCCGGTCGAGCACCGCGGACGCCTTCGCGGCGCTCCACGCGTCGGCGGCCGCGCCGGCCAGCACGAGGACGTCGGCGAACTCCACCTGCGACAGCGCGACCTGGGCGACCGTCCGTTCGTCCTCGGGGCTGCCCTGCAGGTTCCGGTCGGCGAGCTCGTCGTCGCCGGTCGCGTCGGCGAGCCAGGTCGCGCGGTCGACGACGGTGAGGACGGCCCGCAGGTCGACGTCGTCGCTCACCGGGTGACCGCCGACCAGGACGTTCCGGATCGCCCAGCTCACCGGCTCCGGCTCCATGGCCTCGTCGAGCCGGACGACGATCCGGCTCACCTCCGGGCGCCGGGCCAGCTGCCGCAGCAACGGGAGCAGGTCCTCCCGCAGGGTGCACGACACGCAGCCGTGGGCCAGCTCGAGCACGGTCAGCTCGTCGCACTCGCCGAGCCGCAGCCGGCGGCGGACGACGCCGGAGCGGATCTCGCGCAGGTCGTGGTGGACGACGGCGGTGCCGGGCGCCGTCGCGCGCAGCAGCTCGGCCAGCTCGGCGTTCGGGCCGGCGGCGAGCCCGTTGACGAGGACGAGCGGAACGCGGGGGTGAGGGGTCACTGCGGCTCCAGGAATACGGGAGGGGTACGGTGCGTAGAGTAGATGACAATGAAAATCACTATCAACTCGGGAGGGTCCTTGTCCGCCGTCTGCCAGGTCACCGGCCGCAAGCCGGGCTACGGCAAGCAGGTCTCGCACTCCCACCGCCGCACGTCCCGGCGGTGGGAGCCGAACCTGCAGAACCGTCGCTACTTCGTGCCCGGTGCGGGCCGCTGGGTGCGGCTGCGTGTCTCCGCCAAGGGCATGAAGACGATCGACAAGCGCGGCATCGAGGCCGTCGTCGCCGAGCTGAAGGCGAAGGGGGTGAAGCTGTAATGGCGAAGAGCACCGACGTCCGGCCGGTCATCAAGCTGCGGTCCACCGCGGGCACCGGCTACACGTACGTGACCAAGAAGAACCGCCGGAACGATCCGGACCGGATGGTCCTGCGCAAGTACGACCCCGTGGCGCGCAAGCACGTCGAGTTCAAGGAAGAGCGCTGATGGCCAAGAAGTCGAAGATCGCGAAGAACGAGCGGCGGAAGGTGATCGCCGCGCGGTTCGGTGAACGCCGTCGCGCGCTCAAGGCCGTCATCGCCTCGCCCGGCTCGTCGGCCGGGGACAAGGCCGCGGCGGTCGTCGCGCTGCAGAAGCTGCCGCGCGACGCGAGCCCGACGCGGATCCGCAACCGCGACGTCGCGGACGGCCGTCCGCGCGGTTACCTGCGGAAGTTCGGGTTGTCGCGGGTCAAGATGCGGCAGGCCGCGCACCGCGGTGAGCTGCCCGGCGTCGCGAAGTCGAGCTGGTGAGCCGGATGCCGAAGCCGCACCGCGACCGTCCCGCCAAGCGCAAGGTGAACCTGCTGCGCGCCAACAAGATCGCGCAAGTCGACTGGAAGGACGTCGATCTGCTGCGGAAGTTCATCTCCGACCGCGGCAAGATCCGGGCCCGCCGGGTCACCGGATTGACGCCGCAGCAACAGAAACAGGTCGCCACGGCGATCAAGAACGCCCGCGAGATGGCCCTGCTGCCGTACCCGGCCGCGGGCCGCGCGAGCTGAAATTCGAGTGCGCGCACACCGGGCGGTGCGCGACCATGGGCGTCCGAAAGGGGGCGTCGCGAGAAGGATGTCCTGACAACCAGGAGGTCCGCGCTTGCACGCCCAGCTCACGGTCACGCCCGCCCGGCTGCCCGAGCTCCTGCTCACCACCGCCGTCGTGCGGCCGGTGTTCCTCTGGGGCGCGCCCGGGATCGGGAAGTCCTCGCTGGTGCGCGACTTCGCGGCTTCGCTGGGGCTCGAGTGCGTATCGCTGGTGGGCACCCAGCTCGCGCCCGAAGACCTCATCGGCGTCCCGCAGATCGTCGACGGCCGCAGCCGGTTCTGCCCGCCGGAGCAGATCGCCCGCGACGAGCCGTACTGCCTGTTCCTCGACGAGCTGAACGCCGCCGCGCCCGACGTCCAGAAGGCGTTCTACTCGCTCATCCTCGACCGCCGCATCGGCTCGTACGAGCTGCCGCCGGGCTCGGTCGTGATCGGCGCCGGCAACCGCGCCACCGACCAGGCCCTGGCCCGGCCGATGGCCTCGGCCCTGGTCAACCGCCTGGTGCACGTCCACCTGCGCGCCGCGCCGGGCGACTGGCTCGCCTGGGCCGCCGGGAACGGCATCCACCCCTGGGTGATCGAGTACCTCACCCAGCGCCCGGACCACCTGTGGAGCCCGCCGCCGAAGACCGAGGAGCCGTTCTCGACGCCGCGGTCGTGGCACATGCTCTCGGACCTTCTGCACTCCGCCGGCGACCCGGCCGACGACGAGACGGTCGCGCTGCTGGCGTACGCGACGCTCACCCCGGCACACGCCGGCGCCTTCCGCGCGTACCTCAAGGTGGCCCGGCACGCCTTCGACCTGGAGGCGATCCTCAAGGGCGACGCGCGCTGGCCCGCCGAGCCGGGCGATCGCGACCTGCTCTACTTCCTCGCCGAGACCTTCCGCGCGCGGCTGGGCAAGGACCTGCCCGCGGACAGGCGGCACGCGTCGGCGGCCGTGCGCCAGTTCGCCTTCCGCGCGAAGAGCCTGCTCGTGGAGCTGGCCGAGATCTCCCTGGAGATGGCGCAGCTGGTCATCGCCGACGACGAGGCCGGGAACCCGCGGCTGCCGTCGTGGTTCCTGGTCGAAGCGGCCCGTGACCTCCCCCGGCTGGTGGCGGCGCGCGCATGAGCAGTGCTCGCGTCGAAGCCCAGCGCCGCGAGCGCCGGAGCAAGGCGATCGAGGACGGCTGGGCCGAGGTCCGGTCGAACACCGTCCTGGATCACCTGGCCCGCGGGGCGAGCCTGAGCAAGGAAAGCCTGACCGGCGTCGGCCGCTGGGCCGTCGTCACCGACCGCGGCGTCATCACCCCGAACCGCGCTCGCGACGCCGAACCGGGCGAGTGGGCCTGGGTGTTCGCGCACCTGCTGCTGCACCTCGGCCTCGGCCACCTCGACGACGACCGGCTGACCGAGGCGGAGGCGGTCACCCCGGGCCGCGAGGTCGACCCGGTCTACGCCGCCGCGTGCTGCGTCGCCGTGCACCGGTTCGCCGAGGCGATCCACGTCGGGACACCGGTGCTGGACCTGCCCGAACTGCCCGGCACCGAGGAGCCGGCACTGACCCGGGCCTGGCGGGAGGCGGGCGTGCCGGCGCCGTTCACCGACCTGGGCACCGGCCGGCCGTGCCTGGCGCTCGCGGAGCCGATGTCCCGCTGGCAGCTGCAGTACCACGGGAAGCCGGAGCCGTGGACCGAGCGGTTCGCCCGCGGGCTGATCGCCTCGGCTACCGAGGCCATGGAACGGGCCGCCGACGCGCGTGGCCAGACCCGGCACCGCCGGGCGATGGGGGAGTGGGACCGCGCCCTGGCGTGGTTCGTCTCGTCGTTCCCGCTGCTCGGGGCGGTCGCCGCCGGGTTCACCCTGGTCGTCGACGCCGAGGTCGTCCGCGCCTGGGACATCGCCCTGGCCGCGGTCGACGCCGAACACGGCGAGGTCTACGTCAACCCGGCGGCCGCGCTGACCGCCGAGGAGCGGCGGTTCGTGCTGGCCCACGAGATGCTGCACGCCGCGCTGCGGCACGACCGCCGCGCGCTGGGCCGCGACCCGTACCTGTGGAACGTCGCCTGCGACTACGTGATCAACGGCTGGCTGGTCTCGATGGGCGTCGGCGAGCTGCCCCACGGCTGCCTGCACGACCAGCAGCTCACCGGGATGTCCGCGGAGTCGGTGTACGACACGCTGACCACCGACATCCGGCGGGCGCGCAAGCTGCTGACCCTGGGCTCGCGCGAAGCCGGGGACGTGCTGGGCGACTGGCTGTCCGAACCGGACGCGGTGCAGCGCCGGGCGTCGCGGCGGGCCGGGGCCAAGCCCCGGCCGTGGCGCGACGGCGACCGGGCCGGCGGGGTCGACCTCGACGAGTTCTACCGCCGGGCCCTCACCCAGGGCCTCGAGTACCACCACGCCCAGGGCCGCGGGCTGCTGCCGGCCGGGCTGGAACAGGAGATCCGGGCCCTCGACCACCCGCCGCTGCCGTGGGACGCGCAGCTCGCGCGCTGGTTCGACGAGCACGTCCGGGTGGAGCTGCCGGTGCGCAGCTACGCGCGGGCGTCCCGCCGCCAGTCGGCGACGCCGGACATCCCGCGCCCGGGCCGCGTCCGCCCGGAACGCCTCGACCGGCGCGTCACCTTCGGCGTGGTGCTGGACACCTCGGGGTCGATGAACGCCGAGCTGCTGGGCAAGGCCCTGGGCGCGATCGCGTCGTACGCGCTGGCCCGGGACGTCCCGGCGGCGCGCGTGGTGTTCTGCGACGCCGTCGCCTACGACGCCGGGTACCTCGCGGTGGAGGACATCGCGGGCCGCGTCAAGGTCCGCGGCCGCGGCGGCACGGTCCTGCAGCCCGGCGTCGACCTGCTCCAGCGGGCGGACGACTTCCCGGCCGACGGCCCGATCCTGATCATCACCGACGCGCAGTGCGACCACGTCCGGTCGCGCCGGGAGCACGCGTACCTGGTGCCGCGGGGCGCGCGGCTGCCGTTCGTAGCCCGCGGGCCGGTGTTCCGGGTGGCGTGACCCACGCTGGGCTGGCGTCCGGGTGAACCGCCAATAAACTCCCGGCCATGGACGACCCGCACTACCTTTCCGGCCTCCAGCTCACCGGCCGCCGTGTCGTGATGATCGGCGGCGGTTCCGTGGCCCAGCGCCGCCTGCCCCGGCTGATCGGCGCGGGGGCCCGCGTCGAACTGGTGTCGCCCCACACGACGCCGTCCGTGCAGGGGATGGTGGACGCGGGCGAGCTCGTCTGGCACGAACGCCCCTACGCTTCCGGTGATCTTCGCGACGCCTGGTACGCGCTGGCCTGCACGAACGATCCCGACGTGAACGCGGCCGTCTGCGCCGAGGCCGAGCGGGAGCGGGTGTTCTGCGTCCGTGCCGACGAGGGCGAGTCGGGTTCCGCGGTGACGCCCGCGTCGGGGCGCCACGGTGGCCTGCTGTTCGGCGTGCTCTCCGGCGGCGAGCCGCTGCGCTCGGCCGCGGTGCGCGACTCGATGCTCGACGGCCTGCACAACGGCACGATCGAGGACGGCCGCCGGCCGCACCCCGAGGGCACGCTGCCCGGGGTGGCCCTGGTCGGCGGTGGCCCGGGCGACCCGGAGCTGATCACGGTCCGCGGCCGGCGCCTGCTGTCGCGCGCGGACGTCGTCGTGGTGGACCGGCTGGCCCCCCGCGAGCTGCTCGACGAACTCGCGCCGGAGGTGGAGATCGTCGACGCGGCGAAGATCCCGTACGGCCGCGCGGCCAGCCAGGACGTCATCAACAGCACGCTGATCGAGCGCGCCAAGGAGGGCAAGTTCGTCGTCCGCCTCAAGGGTGGCGACCCGTACCTGTTCGGCCGCGGCTTCGAAGAGGTGCTGGCCTGCGCCGAGGCGGGCGTCCCGGTGACGATGGTCCCGGGCATCACGAGCGCGTTCGCGGTCCCGGCGGTGGCGGACGTGCCGGTCACCCACCGCGGCGTGGCCCACGAGGTGGTGGTGGTCTCCGGCCACGTCGCCCCGGGCGACGACCGGTCCCTGGTGGACTGGGAGCTGCTGGCCCGGATGAAGGGCACGATCGTGCTGATGATGGGCGTGGAGCGGCTCCCGCAGTTCGCGAAGGCGCTGCTGGACGGCGGCCGCCCGGCGGACACCCCGGTGGCGATCATCGAGGACGGCACGATGCGCACCCAGCGCAGTCTCCGGTCCACCCTGGACACGGTGGTGACGGACGCGGCGGCGTCCGGAGTCCGCCCGCCGGCGGTGATCGTGATCGGCCCGGTGGCCGGCCTCGCACCCCTGTCCTGAGGCAGCACGCGCGAGCCGTAACTCGCGTGACTGAAGCCGGAACTCGCGTGACTGAGGCCGTAACTCGCGTGATCCGGCCCGGATCACGCGAGTTACGTGTTCAATCACGCGAGATCCGCCTCTGATCACGCGAGATCCGGGAAGGAATCCGGTGGGCGGCGGCGAGGATCGCGTCGGCGACTTCGGCCAACGGCCGGGTGCCGTCGAGGATCGTCGCGCCGAGCCGCCGGTAGGCGGACTCGGTGCCGGCGTTGTCGTCGAGTGCCGCCGCCAGTTCCTCCGGGTGCTTGCCGAAGCTGTTCGTCGTGCGGGTCAGGAGCCGGTGGCGGAGCGTTTCGTCGTCGACCACCAGGCAGATCACGAGGTCGAAGAGATCGGCCACGTCGCCCGCGTTCTCGGGGCAGCCGCAGAAGAACGCGATCTCCCTGGCCGTCCTCGCCGCCAGTGCTTCGACCTTCACCCGGCTGATCCGCCACCCGAAGCGGTCGAGCCAGCCCGCCGGCACGGGGTCGGGCGGATCGGTGACGACCTGTCCGCTCGTCCGGTCCGCCCAGTGGTGGTAGCCCTCCCCGTCCGCGTCGGCCGCGAGCTCGCCCCGGGCTTTCAGGAGCGCGCAGACCGCCGACTTGCCGGCCCCGGCGTTGCCGGTCACCCACACCAAAGGCATGGGCGAAGCATTTCAGTCCTCGTAGCAGCTCGCCGCGAAATCGCGGATCGCGTCCGAGAGCCGGGTCGGGTCGAGCCGGAGCTCGACCGGACTGCGGGCCTGGACGAACTCCGCGTCCGGCATGTCGACCGCCAGCGAGTCCGCGTCACCGAACGGGTGGATCGGGTCGCCCTGGTGGCCGATCACCAGCGCGCGCGTCGTGATCTTGCGGCGGACCGACTTCGGCGGCGCGATCCGGCCGAACAGCACCCCGTGCAGCAGGGCCGCCATCGGGGCCGGGCGCTGGGACAGCGTGTCGGTGACGACGTCGACCCACTGGTTGCCGTGCGGGACCACCGACGCCGCCAGTGCCACCGCCTGCACCGTGAACGGCAGGAACCGGGCCGCCATCAGCAGCGGCGCGAACGTGACCAGCCCGGCGACGATCGCGTTGTCCAGCACCGGCATCTCGACGATCAGCCCCCGCGCCCGCGACGGGTCCCGCACCGCCACTTCCAGCGAGACGTTCGCCCCCAGCGACGTCCCGCCGATCACGGCGGACGACACCTCGAGGTGGTCCAGCAGGGCCAGGGTCTGCTCGGCGAACGAGGGCATCGAGTACAGCCACGACTCGGTCGGCCGGTCGGAGTCGCCGTGGCCGAGCAGGTCGAGGGTGATCACCCGGAAGCCCGCGCGGGCCAGCCGGCGCGCGAGGGGCGCGTGCATCCGGCGGGTCAGCATGATGCCGTGGGTGAGGACGACGACCTTGTCGCCGCTGCCGAACTCGGTGTACCAGAGCCGGTGTCCCTCGTGGTCGAACGAGCCGGTCAGCTCGATCGGGCGGGAGGCCCGCCGGACGGGGGCGGCAGGGGGTTCGGGGTCGATCGCGGTCGCGCTGGCCGGGCTCATGTCCCACCGTCCTCCCCGGTCGTGGTGTGAGTCTCTTTCAGGAAAGCATCCCCCGACCAGGTTGGCACAGTGACGTCGGGAATCAATTGACAAGGTGCCAATGGCGGGTCCGCGTGGGCATGGGTCAAGATGACCCCATGACCGCTACTGCTGACAGTCTGCCCGACCTCGTGTCCCTCAAGGTCGACGTGGACGGCCCTGTGGCCGAAGTGACGCTCCTCGGCCCGTCGAAGGGCAACGCGATGGGCCCGGACTTCTGGCGCGAGCTGCCCCTGGTGTTCCGCGCGCTGGACGCCGACCCGCAGGTCAGGGCCGTGGTGCTGACCGGCAGCGGCAAGCACTTCTCCTACGGTCTCGACCTGCCCGCGATGATGGGCGACTGGGCGCCGATGCTGGGCGGGGACAGCCTGGCCGGCCCGCGGACGGCGTTCCTCGACCAGGTCCGGTCGCTGCAGGCGGCGGTCAGCTCCATCGCGGAATGCCGCAAACCGGTCGTCGCGGCCGTGTCCGGCTGGTGCATCGGCGGCGGGGTCGACGTCATCGCGGCCGCCGACGTCCGGCTGGCCGGCGCCGACGCCAAGTTCAGCGTCCGCGAAGTCCGGGTCGCCATCGTCGCCGACCTCGGCAGCCTGCAACGGCTCGCCTCGATCATCGGCGAGGGGCACCTGCGGGAGCTCGCCCTCACCGGCAAGGACGTCGACGCCGCCCGCGCCGAGAAGATCGGCCTGGTCAACGACGTCTACGAGAACCAGGAAGCCCTGCTGAAGGCCGCGCGCGAACTCGCCGGCGAGATCGCTGCGAACCCGCCGCTGGTGGTGCAGGGTACGAAGCAGGTACTGGCGGCGAACACCGAGCGCCAGGTCGCCGACGGCCTCCGGTACGTCGCCGCCTGGAACTCGGCGTTCCTGCCCAGCAAGGACCTCGGCGAGGCGGTCCAGGCCTTCATGGAGCGCCGCCCGCCCGAGTTCAAGGGCGAATGACGGAGGAGGGCAGCGTGACCGCTTCGGAAGTCCACCACGCGTTCCGCGTCGCGCGGGACTACCTGCAGACCCATCGCGAGGACTACGACACGGCGTACCGCGATTTCGCCTGGCCGGAGTTCGACGAGTTCAACTGGGCGATCGACTGGTTCGACGTCGTCGCGCACGACCCGGACAACGCCGAGCGGGACGCGCTGTGGATCGTCGAGGAGGACGGCCGCGAGAACCGCTGGACGTACCCGGAGCTGTCGGGGCGGTCCAACCAGGTCGCCAACTGGCTGCGCGGCCTCGGCGTCCGCCGCGGCGACCGGCTGATCCTGATGCTGGGCAACCAGGGCGAGCTGTGGGAGACGATCCTCGCGGCCATCAAGCTCGGCGCCGTGATCATCCCGGCGTCGACGCTGCTGGGCCCGGCCGACCTGACCGACCGCGTCGAGCGCGGCGCGGCCAAGCACGTCGTGGTCCGCTCGGTGGACGCGCCGAAGTTCGACGGCGTCGAGGGCGGCTACACGCGGATCGCGGTGGGGGAGCCGGTCGAGGGCTGGCAGCCGTACTCGGCCGCGTTCGCCGAGTCGCCCGAGTACGCCCCGGACGGCCCGACGAAGGCCGCCGACCCGCTGCTGCTCTACTTCACGTCCGGCACGACCGCGAAGCCGAAGCTGGTGCAGCACACGCACGTCTCGTACCCGGTGGGCCACCTGTCCACGATGTACTGGATCGGGCTGGAACCCGGCGACGTCCACTTGAACATCTCCTCGCCGGGCTGGGCGAAACACGCGTGGAGCAACTTCTTCGCGCCGTTCAACGCCGAGGCGACGGTGTTCCTCTACAACTACAGCCGGTTCGACGCGGGCGCCTTGCTGGCGCAGATGGACCGCTGCGGCGTGACGAGCTTCTGCGCGCCGCCGACCGTGTGGCGGATGCTCATCCAGGCCGATCTGACGGCGCTGAAGACACCGCCGAAGAAGGTCGTCGGGGCGGGGGAGCCGCTCAACCCCGAGGTGATCGAGCAGGTCCGGAAGTCGTGGGGCGTCACCATCCGCGACGGCTTCGGCCAGACCGAAAGCAGCGTCCAGATCGCGAACACGCCGGGCCAGGACGTCGTGCCCGGCTCGATGGGCCGCCCGCTGCCCGGCTTCGTGGTGGCGCTGGTCGACCCGGTCAGCGGCGAGCGCGCCACGGAGGGCGAGATCTGCCTGGACCTCGCCCACCGCCCGGTCGGCCTGATGACCGGCTACGCGGACGACGACGACCGCACGTCGGCCGCGTTCGCCGGCGGCTTCTACCACACCGGCGACGTCGGTTCGATCGACGAACGGGGCTACCTCACCTACGTCGGGCGCACCGACGACGTGTTCAAGGCGTCGGACTACCGCATTTCGCCGTTCGAGCTGGAGAGCGTCCTCATCGAGCACGAGGCGGTGGCCGAGGCGGCGGTCGTCCCGGCCCCCGACCCGATCCGGCTGGCGGTGCCCAAGGCGTACGTCGTGCTGGCGTCGGGCTTCGAACCGGACGCCGCGACCGCCCGGTCGATCCTGGCGTACTGCCGCGAGCACCTGGCGCCGTACAAGCGGATCCGGCGGCTCGAGTTCGCGGAGCTGCCGAAGACGATCTCGGGCAAGATCCGCCGCGTCGAGCTGCGGGGCCGCGAGAGCGACCCGAAGCGGCCGGAGGGCACGGAGTACCGCGAGGAGGACTTCCCCGACCTCAAGTCCTGACGGCTCAGCTGCGGGTGCCCTCGACCTGGCGGCCGTCCTCGGTCGAGCACGCCGTCACCGGGTCGTTCGGGCCGCTGCCGCACGTCCACTCGTCGAGGACGATCGGGCCCGGGCCGTCGGCGTCGTTCGCCTCGGCCGGGGTCAGCTTCGCGAAGTAGTCCTTCAGCAGCTTCGCCGCCGCGGTGCAGTCGACCTTGCCGTGCGCGACGACCGCCGTCTTCGCGCCGCCCGTACCGGTGACGTCGCCGCACGGCACGCCGGGGGCCGTCGACCCGGCCGCCGCGGCCGCGGCGGGCACGGCCGCCTCCGAAGAAGGCGCGGCGGGCGCCGGGTCACTGCCGCAGCCGGCCAGCGTGACGGCCGCGGCGACGAGCAGCAGGGGGTAGGCGAGTGTCTTCATGGACCCTTCAGGAGCGCGAGGAGGAACGGAGTCATTCGGACGGCACGACGGCGGCGAAGACCGTCTGCTCGCCCTTGGTGCAGGTGGTGCCGCCCTGGGCGGCGGGCGGCCCCGACGTGCACAGCCAGCCGTCGACGGTCTCGTTCACCGCGTCGTTCGAGCCGGCGCCCTGGCGCCCGGCGATCTTGCGGTGGAAGTCGCCGACCAGCTTCGTCGCCGAGACGCAGCTGACCCCGGCGGACCCGCTGTCGAAGACGTAGAGGGTGAGCCCGCTGGCGGCGGTGACGGTGCCGCACGACCCGGGCACCGACGGCGGCGGCCCGGACGGCTTGGTCGCCGGGGCGGGCGCGGGCTCGCTGCCGCCGGGGGACGGTGGTGGCGGCGGCGGGGTGCCGGCCGACGTCGGCACGGACGAGGAGGCGGCGGCGGACGGCGGGGCCGGGGGAGCCTGCGCGGCGGGGTCGCCGGAACAGGCGGCGAGCGCGGGCAGGGCGAGGCAGGCCACGAGCCACGTCCTCGTGGTGGTCGGGTGGGGCACCGCGATCCTTCCTCCCCGGCCGGCTGGTCCGGTCGTCCTGGGCCCGGTGGAGCGACGCGCCCACGGGTGTGCCGGAGATTACAACAGCGGGCCGGCGGGCCGGTCCGGTGGCCTCCCGAATGGTGTCCACAATGGACGATTAACATTCCGTTCACGCTCCGAAACCTCCCGCTGTCATCAAGAATCGATCGGTCTAATTCGCGCCGCGACGGTTAACAATCCGGCCGCGCGCGCCGAAGATCTTGGTGGAGGCCGAAGGGCTTCCCCGTCCCGAATCCCCGTCCCGAACCCGTGAGAGCGATGAACGCCGACGCTGTGACCAGCACCGAAGACCCGTCCAGTCCGCCGACCGTCCCGAGCACCGTGGTCTGGTGCTGCGGCCGCCCGTACGTCCTCGAGGGCCGAGCCGGCCGCGCCCGCTGGATGGGCACCGACTACCGAGGCCGCCCGGAGTCGCTGACCAGCGCCGAGCTGCAGCGACGCGGGTGGAGCCACCGCCGCCGCGCGAGCTGACCCGGACCGGGCCGCGGGGGCGGCCCGGCTTCGCGCCCGACCTGCGCCGGAGCGCCTCGGGGCCGGCCACCGGACGATCGGGTGGCCCGGCCGGGGCGCCGCGCCGTCTCCTCGAGCCCGGCGGGCAGCGGGTACGAGCCGGAGGGGGCTGCCGGCCGCAGAGGCGCCCGCGCCACACCGGCCGCCGCATCGAGCGGTGCGCACCCGCCGCCGATCCGCCGTCCGCGAGCCGGGATGCCCCCGCCGGCCGGCACGCTCCCGGGCCGCACCACCGGGCGGCCCGGGCCCGTACCGCTGTTTAATGGCCCGGTGAGCACAGCCGCCCCCGAACCCGCCGCTCAGGCGGATGCCGAGCCGTCTTTGCTGCGGCAGGCCCTGAACGTCCCCAACATCCTCTCCCTGCTGCGGCTGGCCGGGGTGCCCGTCTTCCTCTGGCTGCTGCTCGGCCCGGAAGAAGACGGCTGGGCGCTCGCCCTGCTCGTCTTCAGCGCCCTGACCGACTGGCTCGACGGCAAGCTCGCCCGCTGGCTCAACCAGATGTCCCGGCTCGGGCAGCTGCTCGACCCCGCCGCCGACCGGCTCTACATCCTCGCCACCCTCGTCGCCTTCCTCGTGCGCGACATCATCCCGTGGTGGGTCGTCGTCCCGCTCGTCCTGCGGGAGGCCGTGCTCGGGGTCTGCGTCGTCACCCTGCGCCGCCGCGGCTTCGCGCCGCCGGAGGTCACCTACATCGGGAAGGGCGCCACCTTCGTCCTGATGTACGCCTTCCCGTTCCTGCTGCTCGCGCAGGGCGGCTCGGACGTCGCCGCGGTCGCGCGGCCGATCGGCTACGCCTTCACCATCTGGGGCGCCGTCCTCTACGTCTGGTCCGGCGTGCTCTACGTCGTGCAGGCGCGCAACGCCCTGCGCGACGCCGGAGCGGAATGAGCTTTCCCCGGGTCGTGGCGGGCGGCTGCGCCGTGTGGGTGTAAGACTTCGCCCAACACTTTTCGCCAGTGAGGGCATGAAAGGGGACCGGCGGTGTCCGCTCCTGAAGAGCTTCGCTACACCGAGGAACACGAGTGGGTCGCCACCCGCGGCGAGGACACCCTCGTGCGCGTCGGCATCACCGAGTACGCGCAGGACCAGCTCGGCGACGTCGTGTTCGTCGACCTGCCCGACGTCGGCAGGCAGGTGAGCGCGGGCGACGTCTTCGGCGAGGTCGAGTCGACCAAGAGCGTCTCCGAGCTGTTCGCGCCGGTCGACGGGGAGGTCGTCGCGGTCAACGACGCCGTCGCCGACTCGCCCGAGCTGATCAACAGCGACCCCTACGGCGAGGGCTGGCTGATCGAGATCCGGCTCGACGACCCGGCGGGCCTGGAAGCCCTGCTCGAAGCCGAGGCGTACGACGCCCTGACCAAGGGCTGAACCCCGCGCCCACCCGGTCGGACCAGCGCTGCGCCGGTTCGGGGAGCCGGGGCTCGGAGAATCGATCAGGCACGGTACGTTGGCAGCTACACGTTCTTGAGTACTGGCAACACAGCATGTGTGGAGGAGAGCTCAGGTGAGCACGAACGACGGGCCCGGCGGCGTTCCCCCGGAGCAGTCTCCGGAGCGGACCTCTGTCTTCCGGGCCGATTTCCTGGCCGAAGCCGAAGGCCGCGAGCCCGCCCCGGAAGCCCCGGTCCAGGGTGTCGACGCCCTGCCCGCGGGTTCTGCCCTGCTGGTCGTGAAGCGCGGGCCGAACGCGGGTTCGCGGTTCCTGCTCGACCGCGACACCACCAGCGCCGGGCGGCACCCGGACAGCGACATCTTCCTCGACGACGTCACCGTCTCCCGCCGGCACGCCGAATTCCGGCGTGAAGGCGGCGAGTTCGTCGTCATCGACGTCGGCAGCCTCAACGGCACCTACGTCAACCGCGAGCCGGTCGACCAGGCGGTGCTCGCCGGCGGCGACGAGGTGCAGATCGGGAAGTTCCGCCTGGTCTTCCTGACCGGCCCGGGGCACGGGGGCCAGGGGGCGCAGTGACGGCGGCCGGGCGGCCACAGAACCACGGATTGAGCATCGGGGCGGTCCTCGCGCAGCTGCGCGGCGACTTCCCCGATGTCACCATCTCCAAGATCCGGTTCCTCGAAGCGGAAGGCCTGGTCCAACCGGGCCGGACGCCGTCGGGTTACCGGCAGTTCGCCGCGGCGGACGTGGAGCGACTGAGGTTCGTCCTGGCCGCCCAGCGGGACCACTACCTCCCGTTGAAGGTCATCAAGGAACAGCTGGACGCGGCGGACTCGGGGGCCGGGCCCACCGCGGCCCTGCCCCGCCCGCCGCGCCGGCTGGTGCCGATCGACGCACCGGCGGAGAACGTCGGCCTGCCGGTGGCGGACGACTTCACCGCGGGCAAGGAGCTGCGCCTGACCCAGGAGGAGCTCCTGGAGCAGGCCGGCATCGACGCGCCGGCACTGGCCGAGCTGCAGCAGTACGGCCTGGTCCGGCCCGGTCCCGCCGGGTTCTTCGACCCGGACGCGGTGCTGGTCGCGCGGACGGTCAAGGCGATGACCGAATTCGGGATCGAGCCGAGACACCTGCGTGCCTTCCGCGCCGCGGCCGACCGCGAGGTCGGGCTGCTGGAGCAGATCGTGACGCCGGTGTACCGGCACCGCGACCCGGAGGCCAAGGCCCGGGCCGACGAGGTGGTGCGGGAGCTGGCGGCGCTGTCCGTGACCCTGCACACGCTCCTCGTCAAGGCCGGAATCCGCGGCGTCTCCGGGTGTTGATCGATAACGGGACAGTGAGATCCTCTTTGCGGTCCCATGTCAATGACTGAATGTTCGGCACCGCATGCCGTACCGTGAAGGCACGGGTTTGCGGCAGGCGAACCGAGAGAGTCCGGACAGCGAGCACAGCGCACGGATGACGGGTAGCGTCGGGAGTATGGGCGTGAAGCCGGTTCAGCGCTGCAGCCCGTGCGCACGAGAGGGAGGCGAAGCCCGATGAGCGAAATGCGCGTCGTCGGTGTGCGGGTCGAGCTGCCCGCGAATCAGCCGATCTTGTTGCTGCGGGAGACCGAGGGCGAACGGTACCTGCCGATCTGGATCGGCTCGGTCGAAGCCACTGCCATCGCCTTGGAGCAGCAGGGGTCCGCCCCGCCCGCCCGCTCACGCATGACCTGCTGAAAGAGGTCATCGGAGCGCTCGGCCGGGAGCTGGAGCAGGTCGTCATCACCGACCTGAAGGAGGGCACGTTCTTCGCGGAGCTCGTGTTCGACGGCGACATCCGGGTGTCCGCCCGGCCGAGCGACTCGGTCGCGCTGGCCCTGCGGATCGGCGTCCCCATCCACGCCGTGGATTCGGTGCTGGAGGAAGCCGGCCTCATCATCCCGGACGAGCAGGAAGACGAAGTCGAGAAGTTCCGCGAGTTCCTCGACTCCGTGTCGCCCGAAGACTTCCGGGGAGCCGATACCTGAGAACTTGCCTTGACGCGGACGTCAACGTCTAGCGTCGACGGCATGCGGATCGGAGAACTTGCGCAGCGCACGGGTGTCACCACCCGTGCGCTGCGGTTTTACGAGGACCAAGGCCTGCTGCAGGCCCGGCGCACGGCGAACGGCTACCGCGAGTACGACGAGGACGACCTCCAGCTCGTCAAGGAGATCCAGACCCTCCGGACGGTCGGCCTGACCCTCGACGAAACCCGCCCGTTCGTCGAGTGCCTGCGCAGCGGCCACGAGACCGGCGACTCCTGTGCGAGTTCGATCGAGGTCTACCGCCGCAAGCTCGAAGAAGCCGACGCGCTCCTCGCACGGCTCGGCGGCATCCGCGGCGAGCTGGCCGCGAAACTCGCCACCGCCCTGGCCCGGCAGGCGCCCGATCCGTGTGTCGTGCCCGAATCCCCGCGCCCGTGAAGGAGCCCTGCCATGTCCGAAGTTGCTGACATCACCGATGCGACCTTCGCCGAAGTCCTCGGCAGTGACGTCCCGGTGCTCGTCGAGTTCTGGGCCACCTGGTGCGGCCCGTGCCGGATGGTCGGCCCGGTGCTGGCGCAACTGGCCGCCGAGCGCGCCGGCGAGCTCGCCGTCCGCAAGATCAACGCCGACGAGAACCCGGAGACCACCCGCTCCTACCAGGTCATGTCGCTGCCGACGATGATCCTCTTCCGCGGCGGTGAGCCGGTCGAGACGATCGTCGGCGCGTTCCCGAAGGCCCGCATCGAAGACCGGCTCGACCGGGTCCTCAAGGCGCCGTCGCTTTGACGAACGTGTCCGCCACTTCGCGCCCGTACGTTTCGAGGTCCAGCGAAGGGTCGGCCGCGTAGGCGGCGGCGACGCCGTCGATGGCCTGCGCGATCGACATCGCCATCACCTCGGGCGTGAAGGCGCCGAACAGGCCCTCGGCCTGGCCCTGCTTGAGCTGCCGGGCCAGGCCGTGCACGCGCAGGTCGTCGACCAGCACCTTCGTCATCACCCAGCCGTCGGCGTCGTCGGCGTTGGCGGCCAGTTCCGTCAGCGCCCGGACGCACTCCGGGTAGGCCCGCAGGAACGCGATCGACGTCTCGATGTGCGCCCGCAGGTAGCCGGGCCGGTCGGCCGGGTCGAGGCCGCCGCCGGTGCGTTCGGTGAGGAACGCGCTCTTGGTCTGGATGACCGTGCTGAGCACGGCCTGCATCAGGCCGGCCTTGTTCGTGAAGTGGTACGAGATCAGCCGGGTGCTGCTGAGCCCGGCGCGCTCCTTGATCTTGGCGAAGGTGGTCCGGCGGTAGCCGAGGTCGGCCAGGACGCCGATGGTCGCGCCGATGATCTGCGCCCGGCGCGCGGCCTCGGTGACGCTGAGGCCCAGTTCGGCCATGAGGTCGGGGTTTACTTGCATGAGTAAAAGTTACCTGACTGAGTAAAAAGTGTCCACCGGGTTTGACGAGCCACTGTCGGGGGTACGGCGAACGGCTCAAAGGCTCAGTCGACCGTTGAGGCTTGCCGCGCGTCGCGTTGACCGGCACTGTCCGGGCGCTTACCGTCGAAGAAGGTAAATCGCCACGGTGTGATTCACGGTCTGGGGCCGGACCGTGGCGATTGATCTCCGGCGGGTCCCACTCCTGGGACCGTCCGGCTGTCATTCGCCGGCCGCCAGGTCGGGCGAGGGGAGGCTTGCGTGGTCGAGGCTGGTTCCGAGAAGCAGCCTGTCGAGGTCGCGACTGGTGAGCAGGGGGAGCTGTTCCCCGACGATTCGCTGCCCGACGAGCTGGTGGGCTACCGGGGTCCGGCGGCGTGCCAGATCGCCGGGATCACCTACCGCCAGCTCGACTACTGGGCCCGGACCAAACTGGTCGCGCCCAGCATCCGCACCGCGCACGGCTCCGGCTCGCAGCGGCTGTACTCCTTCAAGGACATCCTGGTCCTCAAGGTCGTCAAGCGGCTCCTGGACACCGGTGTCTCGCTCCAGAACATCCGCGTCGCGGTCGACCACCTGCGCCTCCGCGGCGTCCGCGACCTGGCCCGGGTGACACTGTTCTCCGACGGCACCACGGTGTACGAGTGCACCTCGCCGGAGGAGATCGTCGACCTGCTCCAAGGCGGCCAGGGCGTCTTCGGCATCGCCGTCAGCGGTGCGATGCAGGAGATCAGCGGCACCATCCACGAGTTCCAAGCCGAACGCGCCGACGGCGGCATCGTCGAGACGCACGAACCGGACGAACTCACCCAGCGCCGCAACGCCCGCAAGACCGGTTGATCACCACTGCGGCAGGCAGAGTAAGGTTCACCGTGCGGTCGACGAATCCGCGCGGGAGAGTCCGAGTCACACCTTGAGCTCGGCGCCGAAGGAGCAAGTCCTCCCCGGAACCTCTCAGGCACCCTGGACCGCGCGGACGAGACGCCTCTGGAAAGCGGGTCGTCAGGACACAGCCTGATGGCCCCGCCGACGGTGCAAGCCCGGTTCAACCACGCGGGCGAAACTCTCAGGCGCCTCCTCCGGGAGGTACGGACAGAGCGGGGAGGACCAGGACATCGCCGTCCCGGTCCACCCCCGCTGTCCCCAGGAGGTCTCGTGGATCCGTCACTCGCCTCCCTGGAACAGGGCCTTCCCTTCGCCGACCGGCACATCGGGCCCCGCCCGGACGAACTCCGCCACATCCTCGACGTCATCGGCGTCGCCTCCCTCGACGAACTCGCCGAACGAGCCGTGCCGTCGTCGCTGCGGGAGTCCGCCGAGCCACTCGAACTGCCGCCCGCCGCGAGTGAAGCGCAGGCGCTCGCTGAACTTCGTGAGCTGGCCGGGCGCAACCGGCCGACCGCTTCGATGGTCGGGCTCGGCTACCACGACACCGTCACCCCGCCCGTCATCCGGCGCAACGTGCTCGAGAACCCGGCCTGGTACACCGCCTACACGCCCTACCAGCCCGAGATCTCCCAGGGACGGCTCGAAGCGCTGCTCAACTTCCAGACCGTGATCGCGGACCTGACCGGGCTCCCCGTCGCCAACGCGTCCCTGCTCGACGAGGCCACCGCGGCCGCCGAGGCGATGACGCTGGTGCGCCGGGCCGGGCGGGCGACGTCCCGCCGGTTCGTCGTCGACGAAGACACCCTGCCGCAGACCCTCGCCGTGCTGCGGACCCGGGCCGAGCCCCTCGGCATCGAACTGGTCGTCGAAGACCTTTCCCAAGGGCTGACCGGGCTGGGGCTCGGCGGCGACTTCTTCGGCGTGCTGCTGTCCTGCCCCGGCGCGTCCGGTGCGGTCCGGGAGCTCGACCGCACCATCGGCGAGGCCAAGAAGCACGGCGCGGCCGTGATCGTCGCCGCCGACCCCCTCGCCCTCACCCTGCTCCGGCCGCCCGGTGAGCTCGGCGCCGACGTCGCCGTCGGTTCGACGCAGCGGTTCGGCGTCCCGCTCGGCTTCGGCGGCCCGCACGCCGCCTACCTCGCGGTGCGCCGAGGCCTGGAGCGGCAGCTGCCCGGCCGGTTGGTCGGCGTCTCGAAGGACGCCGACGGCACGCCCGCCTACCGGCTCGCCCTGCAGACCCGCGAGCAGCACATCCGCCGCGAGAAGGCGACGTCGAACATCTGCACCGCACAAGTCCTGCCGGCGGTGATGGCCTCGATGTACGCGGTGTACCACGGGCCCGAGGGACTGCGTTCGATCGCGCTGCGGGCGCACCGGATGGCCACCGTGCTGGCCGCCGGCCTCGCCGAGGGCGGTGTCGACGTCGTGCACGGCGAGTTCTTCGACACGGTCGTCGCCGCGGTGCCCGGCCGGGCGGACACCATCGTTGCAGCCGCTCGAGACCTCGGCATCTCGCTGCGCCGGATCGACGCGGACCACGTCGGCATCGCCTGCGACGAAACCACCACCCGCGAGCGGCTTTCCTGCGTGTGGAAGGCGTTCGGCGTCTCGGTGTCCGATGTGGACGGGCTTGACGCGGACACCGCGGACGCGCTTCCGGCGCCGCTGCGGCGCACGAGCGACTACCTCACGCACCCGGTGTTCCACGCGCACCGCTCGGAAACCGCGATGCTGCGCTACCTGCGGCGGCTGGCGGACTCCGACGTCGCCCTCGACCGCAGCATGATCCCGCTGGGCTCGTGCACCATGAAGCTCAACGCCACCGCGGAGATGGAGCCGGTCACCTGGCCGGAGTTCGCCGGCCTGCACCCGTTCGCGCCGGCCGAAGACGCCGCCGGGCTGCTGGCCGTGGCCGCCGACCTGAGCGCCTGGCTCGCCCGGATCACCGGCTACGACGCGGTTTCCCTGCAACCCAACGCCGGCAGCCAAGGCGAGTTCGCCGGCCTGCTCGCCATCCGGGCCTACCACCGTTCACGCGGCGAGCACGCGCGAGACGTCTGCCTGATCCCGGCCAGCGCGCACGGCACGAACGCGGCCAGCGCGGTGATGGCGGGCATGCGCGTGGCCGTCGTCCGCTGCGACGAGCGCGGCAACATCGACCTGGCCCACCTGAAGTCCACAGTGGACGAACACCGGGCCGACCTCGCCGCGATCATGCTCACGTACCCCTCGACGCACGGCGTCTACGAAGACACCGTCGGCGAGGTGTGCGCGGCGGTGCACGACGCGGGCGGGCAGGTGTACGTCGACGGCGCCAACCTGAACGCGCTGATCGGCGTCGCCCAGTACGGCCGCTTCGGCGCCGACGTCTCGCACCTCAACCTGCACAAGACGTTCTGCATCCCGCACGGCGGCGGCGGGCCGGGTGTCGGCCCGATCGGGGTCCGCGCGCACCTGGCGCCGTTCCTGCCGAACCACCCGCTGCAGCCGGCGGCGGGCCCGGCCACCGGCGTCGGCCCGGTCAGTGCGGCGCCGTGGGGCAGCGCGTCGATCCTGCCGATTTCCTGGGCGTACGTCCGGATGATGGGCGCTCCCGGCCTGCGCCGCGCGACGCTGGTGGCGGTGGCGAACGCCAACTACGTCGCCCGTCGCCTCGGCGAGCACTACCCGGTGCTCTACGCCGGCCGCGAAGGGCTCGTCGCGCACGAATGCATCCTCGACCTCCGGCCGCTGACGAAGGCCACCGGCGTCACGGTCGACGACGTCGCGAAACGGCTGGCGGACTACGGGCTGCACGCGCCGACGATGTCCTTCCCGGTCGCGGGCACCCTGATGGTGGAGCCGACGGAGAGCGAAGACCTCGCCGAACTTGACCGCTTCTGCGCGGCGATGATCGCGATCCGCGCCGAAATCGACCGGGTCGCGGCGGGGGAGTGGCCCCTCGAAGACTCGCCGTTGCGGCAGGCACCGCACACGGCCCGCTGTGTCGCGGGCGACTGGAACCGGCCGTACAGCCGCGAAACGGCGGTGTTCCCGGCCGGTCCGGGCGAGCCCAAGATCTGGCCGCCGGTCCGCCGCATCGACGGCGCGGCGGGCGACCGGAACCTGGTCTGCTCCTGCCCGCCACCGGAGGCCTTCACGGATTCCCCGCTCCGCGGGTGAGGCGGACCCTCAGCTCGGCGCGGCTGGTCAGGGCGAGCTCGCGGTAGATCAGCTGAGGGTGCTTCTGCACCGTCCGCGGGCTGATCCCCAGGTGCCGGGCGACTTCCCCGTCGGTCGCCGCCTGGGCCACGTGCGGTGCGAGCAGGCCGACCAGCTCGCGGTCCCGCGCGGAAAAAGCCGGGCCGGCGGCCGTGCGCAGTTCTGCGTACGCGCACTGCGGGCGCACAGGAACGCCGGGTAGGTTGACGCCCATGGTGAGTGGGACCGGTCCTGATCGGACGTCCGTGGTCGTGACCGGCGGCAGCGGCTTCATCGGCCGGGCCGTCGTGCGCGCCCTGCGCGACCGGGGCGTCCCGGTCACCGTCGTGGACCGGGTGCCGTTCCCCGAAGACCGCGACGGCGTGCACGTGGTGACCGGCGACCTCCGCGAAGCCGCCGTCCGCGAGCAGGCCGTGACCGGCGGGACCGCGGGCATCGTGCACCTCGCCGCGCTGACGTCGGTGCTGAAGTCGGTCGAACTGCCCGAGGACACCTTCGCCGACAACGTCCTGGTCACCCAGGAACTCCTCGAACTCGCGCGCCGCCGTGAGGTGCCGAAGTTCCTGCTCGCCTCGACCAACGCGGTGATCGGCGACGTGGGCACCGCGACCATCACCCCGGACCTGCCGCTGCGCCCGCTGACGCCGTACGGCGCCACCAAGGCGGCGTGCGAAATGCTGCTGTCGGGCTACGCCGGGGCGTACGGCATGACGACGTGTGCGTTGCGGTTCACCAACGTCTACGGCCCGGGAATGTCCCACAAGGACAGTTTCGTGCCGCGGATGATGCGGGCCGCGCTGACCGGCACCGGCGTCCGGGTCTACGGCGACGGCCGCCAGCGCCGCGACCTCGTGCACGTCGACGACGTCGTACGCGCGGTCCTGCTGGCCCTCGACAGCGGCTACTCGGGCCGCGCGATCGTCGGCGCGGGGCGCTCGGTGTCCGTGCTGGAGATGGTCGAAGCCGTGCGCGAGGTGACCGGCGCCGCACTGCCGGTCGACCACGTCGCGGCACCGGCCGGGGAAATGCCCGCGGTCGTCGTCGACGTCTCGGCGAGCGCGGAGACCATCGGCTACCGGCCCGAGGTCTCCCTCATCGACGGCCTGGCCACGGCGTGGAAGTACTTCTCCGGCCTCAAGACGCCGTGAGCGGGTTTCTCCGCCGCCACTGGCTGCTCCTGCTGCTCCTCGTCCCGGCGATCACGCTCCGGGTGCTGACCTGGCTGGCCTACCGGCCCGCGCTGCTGTTCATCGATTCGTTCCGCTACATCGACAACCTGCACGCGCTGCGCGCCGACCAGCTCGACCCGATCGGCTACGACCTGGTGCTGCGGCCGCTCCTGGCCGTCGGCGGGCTCGCCTGGGTCACGGCGGTGCAGCACGCCGGCGGGGTGCTCATCGCGATCGGCGTCTACGCGCTGGTCCTGCGCCTCGGCGGCCGGCCGTGGGTCGCCGCGCTCGCCGCGGCCCCGGTGCTGCTCGACGCCTACCAGCTGCAGATCGAGCAGAACATCATGTCCGAGGTGACGTTCGAGGCCGTCCTCCTCGGCCTGCTCTGGCTGCTGCTCGGCCGGGGCACGCCGGGCTGGAAGCGCGCCGGCGCGGCGGGCCTGCTGCTCGGCTTCGGCGTGCTGACGCGGCTGATCGGGATCTCCCTGGTCGTTCCGCTGCTGGTCTTCCTCGTCGCCGCCGGGGGAGCGTGGCGGCAGTGGGCGGGCTGGCGCCGGGCCGGCGTCGGCCTCCTGGGCCTGCTCGCGGTCCTGGTGCCGTACTCGGCGCGGGTGCACGCGGAAACCGGGAAGTGGGGTCTGAGCGGACCGTCGGGGAACATGCTCTACGGCCGGACCGCCGCCGTCGCCGACTGCGCGAACCTCCACCTCGACCCGGTGCTGCGGGTGTTCTGCCCGGCCGAGCCCCGCGAAAAGCGGCTCGTCGACAACTACACCCACGCCGACCTCGACCCGAACTGGCCGGGCCCGCTGCCCCCCGGCGCGGACAAGGCGGCCCTGGCCCACGAGTTCGCCGTCGACGTCCTGAAGGAGCAGCCCGGCGACGTCGCCGAAGCGATCCTGGACGACTTCGCGAAGAGCTTCGCCTGGACGCGGGAGCAGGGCCCGACCGACGTCCCCCTGGACCGGTGGCAGTTCCAGCTGAGCTACCCGCAGTGGGCCGACCAGTCCCTGATCGACCTGGTCACGCTGCAGAACGACGGTGTCGTCGCGAGCGTCGATCAGCCACTGGCCAAGATCCTCCGCGACTACCAGCTCGACGGCGGGTACGTCTCGGGCGGGGTGCTCGGCATCGGTGCGCTGCTGGGCCTGCTGACGGTGGTCCGGCGCAGGAAGCCCCTGGACCGGGCCCGGGCGGGGGCGCTGCTCGCGGCGTCGAGCGGGCTCCTCCTGCTGTTCGCCTCGGCGGTGTTCCAGTTCTCCTGGCGCTACCAGATCCCGGCGCTCGTGCTGCTGCCCGTCGCCGGGGCGCTCGGCTTCACCACGCTGACCTCGGCGAGCCGGAAACGGCTCGCCGCTTTCCCCGACGACGTCGATTCCGGTGCCCTCGACGACTTCCGCGGCCGGCACCCCGAGCCGGCCCTGGCGCCGCTGACCGTCGTCATCGCCGCCTACAACGAAGCCGGCGGCATCGGCGAAGTCCTGGAGAAGATGCCGGACGAGTGCCTCGGCATGCGGGTGGACGTCCTCGTCGTCGTCGACGGCGGGACCGATGACACGGCCGCGATCGCCGAGGCGCACGGCGCGTACGTGTGCGTCGCGCCCCGCAACCGCGGCCAGGGCGCCGCGCTGCGGCTGGGCTACCACCTCGCGGCGGACGCCGGGGCCGAGTACATCGTGACGACCGATGCCGACGGCCAGTACGACAACAGCGAACTCGAAACACTGGTGCGTCCGGTCGTCGACGGCACCGCGGACTTCGTCACCGGGTCCCGGCGGCTCGGGCACGAGGAAGCCGACAGCCGCGTCCGGTGGCTCGGCGTGCGGGTGTTCGCGGTGCTGGCGTCGGTGCTGACCGGGCGGCGGATCACCGACACGTCGTTCGGCTTCCGCGCGATGCGGGCGGAGCTGGCCTGCTCGGTCCCGCTGCGCGAGCCGCAGTACCAGTCGTCGGAGCTGCTGCTCGGCGTCACCGCCCGCGGCGCCCGCGTCGTCGAGCTGCCGATGAGCATGCGGCTGCGCAAGGCGGGCAAGAGCAAGAAGGGTGGCAGCCTGGTCTACGGCGCCAACTACGCCCGGGTCATGACCGGGACGTGGTGGCGGGGGTACGTGCTGCGCCGCGGCCGAACACGAACCGGTCGAGCAGCGTGAACTTGACGGCGAACACCAGCGCGTAGCTGGCGACGTACGCCCCGTCGACGAGCACGACCCACCAGAAGTGCGGCAGGCCCAGCGGGGTCAGCAGCGAGCCGGCGAGGGTGGTCAGGCCGATCGACGCCAGCCCGCCGAGCCCGATCACCGCGAGGTAGGGCAGCAGCTCGCGCCGGACGCGCGGCCGCCCGGTGCGGCCCCACACCCAGCGCCGCGTGACCAGGAAGTTCAGCACCGCCCCGGCCGCCCAGGCCAGCGTGCTCGCCAGCGCCGGGACCCCGCCGGCGGCGAGGACGGCCAGCAGGACGACCTGGCTGAGGACCGTGGCCGCGACGGACGTCGTGGCGGCGCGTGCCAGCCGGGCCCAGCCGCGGCGGCGGGTCTTCTCCGCTGTGCGGGGCCGCACGCCGTTGGTTACGGTCGTCATGCCTCCATCCTCCCCGCGGGCCGGCCGCGCCGCCGTCCGACCCCCCTACGCATAGGAGATTCACAGCTCATTGCCAGGTCTTCATCAGCACGTGATCTATAGCGTTCGTGTGGCGTAAACGAGCAGGAAGGGCGGCACAATGCGTGTGCTGGTTCTCGGCGGTGACGGATATCTGGGCTGGCCGACCGCGTTGCACTTATCGGACAAAGGTCACGAGGTGGCCGTTCTCGACAATTTCGCGCGGCGCGGCTACGACGCCGAACTCGGTGTCGAAAGCCTGGTTCCGATCGAATCCCTCGCCGACCGCATCGCCACCTGGCGCGAGGTCTCGGGCCGGGCGATCACCAGCTACGAAGGTGACCTCCTCGACGCGGAGTTCCTGTTCGGAGCGGTGCGTGACTTCGCGCCGGACGCCGTCGTCCACTACGCCGAGCAACGGTCGGCACCGTATTCCATGATCGACCGCGAACACGCGGTCTACACCCAGCACAACAATGTCGTCGGGACGCTGAACCTGCTCTACGCGATCGCCGAGATCGACCCGGCGATCCACCTGGTCAAACTGGGCACGATGGGCGAATACGGCACGCCGAACATCGACATCGAAGAAGGCTGGCTGGAGCTCGAGCACAACGGCCGCTCCGACCGCGTGCTGTTCCCGAAACGGCCGGGTTCCTTCTACCACCTGACCAAGGTCCACGATTCCCACAACATCGAATTCACCTGCCGCGCGTGGGGCCTGCGCGCCACGGACCTCAACCAGGGCATCGTGTACGGCCAGCAGACACCGCAGACGGCGCTGGACCCGAAGCTGGCGACCCGCTTCGACTACGACGCGGTGTTCGGCACGGTGCTCAACCGGTTCGTCATCCAGGCCGTGCTGGGCCAGCCGCTGACGGTGTACGGCAAGGGCGCGCAGACCCGCGGCCTGATCGACATCCGCGACACCGTCGAGTGCATCCGGCTGGCCGTCGAGCACCCGGCCGCGCCGGGGGAGTTCCGCGTGTTCAACCAGATGACCGAAAGCATGTCCGTGGCGGACATCGCCGAGCTGGTCGCCGACCGGTTCCCCGGCCCGGTGCAGATCGAGCAGCTGGAGAACCCGCGCACCGAGGCGCCGGAGCACTACTACAACGTGAAGCACACCGGGCTGGTCGGGCTCGGGCTTCAGCCGCACCTGCTTTCGGACACGCTCATCGAGTCGATGTTCGACATCGTGGGCGCCAACAAGCACCGGGTGAACCCGGAGAAGCTCCGCCCGACCGTCCGCTGGCGGGGCGCGCTGAAGGCCTAGCGGTCGTGGGGGGCTCCCGCCGGGGAGCCCCCCACGGTTTTCAGCCGGGCAGCTTGTCCAGGAACCCGTGCACCTTGGCGATCTTCCCGTCTTCGAGTTCGACGACGTCGAAGCCGATGGCGACCGGCTCGGCGCCGGGGGTGCCGAGGTGCCACTGGAAGCGCGCGAGGTCGTGGTGGGCGTCGGGGTCGGCCGGCAGGCTGAAGGTGAGCCCGCCGAACTGCTGCTGCGCCCCGGCGACGAACTGGTCGATCCCGTCGTGGCCGGTGACGGCGCCGAGCGGGTCGGTGTAGCCGGCTTCGGCGGTGAAGACGTCGGCCACGAGGGCGCGCCGCTTGCCCGCGTCGGTCTCGTTCCAGACGGCGATGTACTGCTCGACGATGGTGCGGACGTCGGTCATGGGTGGTTCCTTTCCTTGGGGGACAACGGATTCGCCGTCGTCCTGCGCTGAGACCGACTTTGGCGGACGAGCGGTGGCCCGTCGATTACGCGAGAGGTAATGCGGTGCCATTACCCCGGGGGTAATGGCAGCGGCTCCGTGATCGCCGTAGCGTCGCTCGCGTGACGACTATGGTGCAGACGCGGCAGCGGCCCGTCGGGGAGCTGCTGCGGGAATGGCGGGACCGGCGCCGGATCAGCCAGCTCGACCTGGCGATCTCGGCGGACATCTCCACCCGCCACCTCAGCTTCGTGGAAACCGGGCGCTCCAAGCCGAGCCGGGACATGGTGCTGCGGCTCGGGGAGCACCTCGACGTCCCGCTGCGGGAGCGCAATCGGCTGCTGCTCGCCGCCGGCTACGCCCCCGCGTACACCGAGAGCGCGCTGGGGGACCCCGGGATGGACGCCGTCCGCCGGGCCGTGCGGCAGCTCCTGTCCGGCCACGAGCCGTACCCGGCGGCCGTCGTCGACCGGAACTGGGACCTCGTCGACGCCAACGCCGCCACCGGCCTCTTCGTCGCCGGGATCCCGGCCGGGCTGACCACCAACGTCCTGCGCGCGACGCTGCACCCCGACGGCATGGCCCCGCACATCCGCAACCTGGGGGAGTGGCGCGCCCACCTGCTCGGCCGGCTGCGGCGGCAGGTGACCCAGACCGCGGACGCGGGCCTCGCCGAGCTCTTGGACGAGCTGCGCGGGTACCCCTGCGACCAGCCCGTGCCCGAGGTGGAGGTCCCCGGCCCGGGTGACATCTTCGTGCCGCTCGAATTCCGCCACGACGGCACCGACCTCACGTTCTTCAGCACGGTCGCGACGTTCGGCACCCCGCTGGACGTCACCGTGGCGGAACTGGTGATCGAGTCGTTCTTCCCGGCCGACCCGGCGACGGCGGCGTATCTGCGCGAGCGGGCCGCCCGGGTGGGATGATGGGGGTCCGCGCAGCATCCGAAGTGAGGATCACCGGTTGATGGCCGTCCCGCCTTCGCTCGCCCTGTCCGTCGGAGTCCGCATCCCCCAGCTGCTGTTCGGTGTCGCCGGCCTGTCCCCGGCCGAAACCGGCCGGGCCGTCCGCATCGCCCTCGACACCGGTTACCGCGGCATCGACACGGCCCCGGGCACCGAGACGGCGGTGGGTGCGGTGCTCGCCGCGGCCGAGGTGCCCCGCGAGGACCTCTTCGTCAGCGTCCACGTGCCCGCCCAGGGCTATGACACCGCCCGCCGGGCCGCCGACCAGGCGCTGGAGGCGCTCCGGCTCGAGCGGGCCGACCTGTGCCTGCTGGACGGCACGCAGGGCGCGTTCACCGACACCTGGCGCGCGCTGAGCCGGCTGCGCGCCGACGGGCGGGTCCGCGCGGTCGGCGTCGCCGGGTTCGGGGTGTCCGAGCTGAGCCGGCTCATCGACGCGACCGGCTCGGTACCGGTGGTGAACCAGGTCGAGCTGCACCCGTGGCTGCAGCAGCTCGCCCTGCGCGAGTTCCACGGCGAGCGCGGCATCGTCACGGCCGCCGCCAGCCCGGCCGCGAACGCCGCGCTGCTGTCGGACGAGACGGTCACCGCGCTGGCCGCCAAGTACGGCAAGACCCCGGCCCAGATCGTGCTCCGGTGGCACCTGCAGAACGGCACGGTCGCGGTGGCGGCGTCGGCCACCACCACCCGGATCCGCGAGAACTTCGGGATCTTCGACTTCGAGCTGGCCGACGACGACCTCGCCGTGGTGGCCGAGCTCGACAACGGCACGCGCGTCTAGCGGCTAGATGGTTGATTCCAAGGGGTAGGCCCAGATCCGGGCATGGGCGAAGGTGTCCATGATCATTGTGTGACGAATGACGTGGACACCCTCGCGACCGCACTCTATGTCAGAACCGACGATCTGCTGGAAGCGGCACCTGAACTCGCGCCATGGCGGCCGAAGATTGGGATCCAGCCCCGGCTCACCGACGCCGAACTGGTCACCCTGGCGGTGATGCAGGCGCTGCTCGGGTTCACCTCCGAAGCCCGCTGGCTGCGACACGCACGAGCACATCTGGGCCACCTGTTCCGCTATCTGCCACTGCAACCCGGCTACAACAAGCGGCTACGGCGGGCCGCGGCACTGATCCGATCGGTCATCCGGATCCTTGCCTCCGACACGTCGTTATGGACCGATGACGTGTGGCTGGTCGACTCCACCCCGGTCGAGTGCGGACGGTCCCGGGAGACCTCGAAACGCTCGGACCTGGCCGGATGGGCACAGTTCGGCTACTGCTCCAGCCACTCCCGGTTCTTCTGGGGCCTGCGTCTGCACCTGGTCTGCACACTGGGCGGATTACCGATCGCCTACGCGCTGACCGGCGCCAAAGCCGACGAACGGCAGACCCTGCTGGGCATGCTCGAAGCCGATCCGGCACTGGTGAGCGAGCGTCCCGGCCAGACTGTGATCGCGGACAGGCACTACTACGGCCGCGACTTCGAGCACGCCCTGCGCACCGCTGGGCTGGTGTTACTGCGCCAGGCCCGCAAAGGCGAGGCCCCACGGCCTGGCGCACGCCTGTTCAAACCGCTGCGCCAGACCATCGAGTCGATCAACCAGACCTTCAAAGCCCAGCTCGATCTGGAACGTCGCGGCGGACGCACACCAGCCGGCGTCATCGTCCGCGTCCTCCAGCGCATCCTCGCCCTGACCGCCGCGATCTGGCACAACGACAAGACCGGCCAGCCCATCAAACGATCACTGACCCCCTACGACCACTGACCTCGGAAGCAACCATCTAGGTGGACTTGATGCCCGCCGCGGCGAAGTCGGCCTGCTGGGCGGGCTGCTCCAGGTACTCGCGGAAGGTCTGGGCGGCGCGCAGCGCGGTGTCGTCGATGCCCGGGCCGGCGAGCCCGATGAACGGGTAGTCCGCCGAGCGCGCGTTCGCCACCGACTGGGCGGGCGAGCCGATCATCTCCGGCTTCTTGGTGGTGAGCTCGCTGACCCAGTACGACGATTCGGGCAGCCACGCGGCCGGGAGCCCGCCGATGGAGTCCATCTTCGCCCGGCCGACCAGCGCGTCGAGCACCTGCGCCGACGCCTTGGCTTCGATCATGACGTGCACGCACTGCCCGTGGACGACGGTGGCGGCCTGGTTCCACCGCTCGGCCGCGGCGGTGACGGGCTTCTGCACGCTCGGGGTCACGACGATCCGCATGTGCGAGGTACCGCCGTCGCAGCTGGCGGCCTGCGCCTCGGCGCGGCTGTTGAGCTCGTTGTCGGCCCAGTTCCAGCCGACGATGCCGAGCCCGATGAGGACGGCGAGCACGAAACAGGCGATCGGCCAGCCGGCGATCCGGCGGCGCGGAGCCTTCTTCCCGACGATGCGGTGCGACCCGGTGGCGTCGCTCTTGCCGACGATCCGGTGCGAACCGGTGCCCTCGCCGCGGCCCGCCCGGTGGGGGCCGGTGCTGTCGCTGCGGCCGGCGCGATCGGGGCCGGTGTTGTCGCTGCGCTCGGTGCTTTCGCCGCGCTCGGGGGCCCGGGCGCCGGTGTCGTCGCCCCGGTCGAGGGTGCGGGAGGTCCCGGGCGCTTCGCCGCGGGCGGCGAGGTCGTCGTCCGGCCGGGCGATGACCTCGGTCCGTTCGGCGGCCGACTCGGGGTGGCGGTCGGCGGCTTTGCCGCCCTTGCGGCGCGAGCGGGGAGCGGGGGACCCGGCGGGGAAGGCGCCGGGCGCGGCGGCCGGGGCGGCTGGGTTGGCGCCGGGCGCGGCGAGGCTGGCGCCGGGCGCTCCGGCGGGGGCGGCGATCGGGTGGGCACCGGAGGCTCCGGCCCGGCGGGAAGCCCGGGTGGATCGGCCGGAGCCGGGGGCTTCGGTGCGGTCCGGGGCCGAGCGGCCGCCGCCCTTGCGGCGCGAGCGGGCGGGGGTGCCGGTGCTCCCGGCGGTGGCGTAAGCGGCGGTGGTTTCGCTGTCGGCGGCGGGGTGGGTACCGGAGGTGTCGCCGCGGCGGCCGGTGGCGGTTTCGCTGGCGGCGGGGTGAGCGCCGGAGATGCCACCGCGGCCGGGGGAGGTTTCGCTGGGGGCGGGGTGAGTGCCGGAGGTGTCGCCGCGGCGGCCGGTGGCGGTTTCGGCGTGGGCAACCGGGTAGGCGCCCGAGGCTTCCCCTCGGCGGCCGGCGCGAGCCGCGGTGGTTTCGCCGTGGGCGACCGGGTAAGCGCCGGAAGCTTCCCCGCGGCGCGCGAGGGTCGTGGTGATTTCGCTGCTCGTGACCGGGTGGGCACCGGAGGCCTCGCCGCGGCGAGGCGCCTGGGTCACCGCCGAATCACCACCGGCGACCGGGTACGAGCCCGAGGCTTCCCCGCGGCGCGGGGCGCGGGTCACGGTGGATTCGCCCCGGCCCGCCACCGGGTACGAGCCGGAAGCTTCGCCGCGGCGAGCGCCCGCGACCGGGTGCGAACCCGACGCCTCGCCTCGCCGGGCGGCGGGGTGCGCAACGCCGCTCTCGGGCGGGAAGCCGGGCGCCTCCGCCCCTTCCGTGAAGAAAACCGAACCGGATGACTCGCCCGGGGTCCGGGCGGCGGAACCGCGGCCCGCGATGCCGAAGGCGTCGGAGATGGAGCTGCGTCCCGGGGTGCGGAAAGCGCCGGACGCCTCGCTGCGCCCCTCGGGGGGCACGCTGGGCGTGCGGTCCTGAGGGTGCGGCACCGGCTCCTCGTCCCGGTAGTGTCGCCCCATCCGTCATCCTTTCGGGGTGAGCGCATGCCAAGCACGCGCTGCTATGCAATCAAACCGTTATCACCCTAACAGGTGAGTATCGGTGAGAGAATAATCTGACTCACAGTGGGTCGTGCTCAGGGTGCTGCGCTGACCAGGCGATGGCAGTGCGCAATCAGGCGATGACGCAGCGGCGCCGCCCGGCGGGCGAACTCGCCCTGGGCCCTGGCGTATTCGGCCCGGCCCGCCGCCGTCTCGATCCGCACCGGCGGGTAGCCCAGCTCGACCAGGTCGTACGGGCTCGCCCGCATGTCCAGCGTCCGGATCTCGACCGCCAGCTCGAAACAGTCCGCCACGAGCTCCGCGGGCACGAACGGGTCGAGCTTGTACGCCCATTTGAACAGATCCATGTTCGCGTGCAGGCACCCCGGCTGCTCGAGTGCGATCTGCGTCTCCCTCGACGGCGTCAGCTCGTTGAGCGGCCGCGCGGGCGCCGTGAAGAAGCGGAACGCGTCGAAGTGCCCGCAGCGGATGTCCAGGGCCTCCACGACCGCGTCGGTGCCCGCCGAACCCAGCCGGAGCGGCACCTGGTCGTGCCGGATCGAATCGGCAGGCTCGCGGTACACCATCGCCCACTCGTGCAGCCCGAAGCAGCTCAGCCGGGGCGCGCGCGACGCCGTCGCGGTCAGCAGGGCCAGGACGAACTCGGCCGTCCGCACCTTGCCCTCGCCGAACCCGGCGGGATCCAGCACCACGCCGTCGGGCGTTTCGACGTAGCCCTTGCGGTCCAGGAAGCGCCGCGCCGCGGGCCCGGCGAGCGCGACGCCGGGCCCGGGCTGCCACCGCTCGAGGTGCGACGGCCGGTACGAGTAGTAGGTGAACAGGAAATCCAGCACCGGGTGCTTCTCGCCGCGCGCCCGCCGCTGCTGGTGCGGGCCGGTCCAGCGCCGCATCCGCGAGACGTGCTCCGCCTCCCGGGCCAGCCAGTCCGGCTCGGCGAGCACCTCGACGCCGGTCACGCGCCCACGTGGGTGCCGTCGCGCACCGTGCCCACGTACTCCTCGACGAGGTCTTCCAGCGCGACGACGCCCACGGCGTTCCCGCTCGCGTCCAGCGCCCGCGCGAGGTGGCTGCGTTCCTTGCGCATCGCCGAAAGCGCGACGTCGAGCCGCGCGTCGGCACGCAGTTCGGTGAGCGCGCGCGTCTTCGAGTCGGGCACGGTCGTGCTCGGGTCCTGCCCGGCCAGCTCGAGGATGTCCTTGACGTGGATGTAGCCGGTCAGGCGCCCGTCGTCGGTGCACACCGGGAACCGCGAGAACCCGGTGGACGACACGGCCTTCTCGACCTCGCCGACGGTCGGCCCGCAGGGGAGCGTGGTCAGCTCGGCGGTGGGCACCAGCACGTCGGCGACCGTCTTCTGCACCGACGAGAGCGTCTGGGCGAGCCGCTGGTGCTCGGACTGGTCGAGCAGGCCCTCGCGGCGCGACTCGCTGAGCAGCTCGGCCAGCTCGTCGGACGTGTAGGCCGTCTCCAGCTCGTCCTTCGGCTCGACGCGGAACGCGCGCAGCAGCGAGTTGGCCACGAAGTTCAGCAGCCAGATGAACGGGTTGGCCAGCTTCACCCAGGCGACGTGCACCGGCACCAGCCACAGCGCGAGCCGCTCGGGCTCGGCGATGGCGAGGTTCTTCGGCACCATCTCGCCGATCAGCACGTGCGCCACGGTGATGAACGCGAGCGCGATGGCGAACGAAATGGGGTGCAGCAGCGCCTCGGGCAGGCCCAGCAGGTCGAAGGCCGCCGACAGCCGGTGCGCGATGGCGGGCTCGCCGAGGCGGCCGAGCAGCAGCGAGCAGATGGTGATGCCGAGCTGGGCGCCGGCGAGCATCAGCGACACGTGCTTGCTCGCGTTGATGACGATCTGCGCGCGCGTTTTGCCCTGCTCCAGGAGCGCTTCGAGCCTGTCGCGCCGCGAGGAGATCAGCGTGAACTCCGCGCCGACGAAGAAGGCGTTGAGCAGCAGCAGGACCACGACCAGGGCGATGTTCAGCCAGTCGGTCACGAGGCCACCTCCGGTTCCGGGGCCGCGCGGACCGGGGCGACTTCGACCTCGGCGATCCGGCGCTTGTCCATCGTGGTCACGGTGAGCAGCCAGCCGTCGACCTCGGTGGCGTCCCCCTCGGCGGGGATCTTGCCCAGCCGCTCGAGGATCAGCCCGGCGATGGTCTCGTAGTCGCCGTCCGGCATCCGGAACCCGGTGACGCCGGTGACCTCGTCGGCGCGCAGCTGCCCGGACACCAGCCAGCTGTCGGCGCCGACCTGCTGGGACGCGGGCGCCTCGCGCTCGTCGTGTTCGTCGCGGACGTCGCCGATGATCTCCTCGACGACGTCCTCCAGGGTCACCAGCCCGGCCGTGCCGCCGTACTCGTCGACGACGATGGCGAGCTGGAAGCGGGAGTCGCGCAGGCGCAGCAGCAGGTCGTCACCCGGCAGCGACTCGGGAACGGTCGGCACCGGCCGCATGACCGACCCGATCGGCACGGCGGCCCGGTCGGCGGCGGGCACGGCGAAAGCCTGCTTGACGTGCACGGCGCCGCGGACGTCGTCGAGGTCCTCGGCGTGCACCGGGAACCGCGAGAACCCGGTGCGGCGGGAGATCTCGATGAGGTCTTCCACGGTGTCGTCGACGGAGAGGGATTCGAGCTGCACGCGCGGGGTCATCAGTTCTTCCGCGGTGCGCTCGCCGAACCGCAGCGAGCGGTCCAGCAGCTCGGCGGTGGACGTGTCGAGCGTCCCGCTTTCGGCGCTGGACCGCACGATCGACCCGAGTTCCTGCGGCGAACGCGCCGACCGCAGCTCTTCCTGCGGCTCGACGCCGAACTTGCGCACCAGGAAGTTCGCGCTGTTGTTCATCAGCGTGATGAGCCAGCGGAACAGCGAGGAGAACCGCGAGTGGTAGCCGGCGACGGCGCGCGCGGTCGGCAGCGGCCGGGCGATCGCGAGGTTCTTCGGCACCATCTCGCCGAGGATCATCGACAGCGACGTGGCCAGGACCAGGGCGAGCACGATCGACGCGCCCCCGGCGAACCCGGCCGGGAGCCCGAGGCCGGTCAGCAGCGGCCGGACGAGCTCGCCGATCAGCGGCTCGGCCAGGTACCCGGTGATCAGCGTGGTCAGGGTGATCGCGACCTGGGCGCCGGAGAGCTGGAAGGACAGCGTCCGGTGCGCCTTCTGGACGGTCAGCGCCCGGCGGTCGCCGACCTGGCGGACGTTGGCCTCGACGGTGCTGCGTTCGAGCGCGGTCAGCGAGAACTCGGCCGCGACCGCGAGCCCGGTGCCGATCGTCAGCAGCACGAAGAGGAGGACGCCGAAGACGGCGAAGAGGATCTGGATCATTCCGCACCCGCCCGGGTGGCGGGGGATGAACCTATGGGACAGCCGGGTCGGTCACCCGGCCCGGTACTGTCACCGGGTGACTGCGCTGCGCGCACGAAACGGTCACTCCTAGCGGGAAATCGGCGTGTACTGCGGATATGCGGACAAGCTTAACGTGTCCCCGGTGCCGCCCGCTGGCGTGCGGGGTGTGTCGGAGCGCTCATCCGCGGCTCGGGCGGTGCCGCCGCACGGTTTCTTCGACGAGGTCGAGCACCGGCCCCAGCCCGGCGGCGGGCAATCCCATGGCCAGGTGCGAGACGAGTCCTTCGAGGACGAGTTCGAGGAACGCGGTGAGGACGTCGACGTCGACGTCGTCGCGCAGGTTCCCGGCCTCCCGCTGCCGCAGCAGGCGCAGCCGGGTGGCGGTGGTGAGCTGTTCGGACCGTTCGGCCCAGCGGGCCCGGAATTCGGGATCGGTGCGCAGCCGCCGGGACACTTCCAGGCGCGTCCCGAGCCAGTCGGCGGGGTGGTCACCGCCGGCCAGCAGATCCCGCATGACCTGGACAAGGCCCTGTTCGGCGACGACGTCGGCCATCCGCAGGGCATCGTCCTCGGCGAGGGCGAGGAAGAGCGACTCCTTGTCGCGGAAGTGGTGGAAGATGGCCCCCCGCGAGAGACCGGTGGCTTCCTCGAGGCGCCGGACTGTGGCACCTTCATAGCCGTAGCGCGCGAAGCAGACGCGCGAGCCGTCGAGGATCTGGCGCCGGCGTGCGTCGAGGTGATCCTGGCTTACGCGTGGCATCCTGAAATCCTGGCACCGCGGACCGGCATCTCGCAATCCGTACGTCCGTACTGTGACCCGGAGTGCGCGGGAACCGCGCGGTGACCCCCACCGTCTGAACGTTGCGGCGATTCGCTGACACGAAGTGAGACGGTTGGCTAAGGTTTGCCCATCACGGTGGGTGAGCTGAGGGGAAGGTGCGGCGTGATCATCGGTGAGGCCGGAGCGGCGGTTCAGGCGGTCTGGGGTGGCGACATCCTGGGTGAGCGCGGCCGTGTCTACGGTGGCGGTGGCGGCGGGGGCGGCCGGTTCGAGATGGCCCCGGAGGAACTCGCCTCGGTGATCGGCCAGTGGGAAGCCGAACTGGACAAGATCGTCGACGACGGCGAGCGGATCCAGAACATCATGCGGCTGCTCGAAGCACCCGGGAAGGATTCGGTCAGCGGCGGCTACGTGTCGACGAGCATGGACTCCCTCGCGGCGCTCCAGACCCAGAACGACTCCATGCGCAAGTACGTGCAGGGGTACATCAAAAAGCTGAAGGAAGCGCAGACGAAGACGGTCGCGACGGACCAGGGCATGGCCGACCCCTTCCGGACGGTGTGACCGTGCGCCTTCCTGCCCGCATCCTGGCTGGCGGCGTGGCCGCCGCGCTGCTGCTCGCGGGGTGTTCCCCCGAAACAACCGGGACGGCGACACCGGCACCGAGCGGGTCGGCGCCTGCCAGTGCGTCGGCCAACGCCGACGTGCCCAAGGTGGCCACCCCGCTCGACCCTTCGAAGTACGTCTCGAAGCCCTGCGACATCGTGCCGGGTTCGGTGCTGTCGTCTCTGCGGTTCACCGAACCGGGGCACACCCAGCTGCAGGACGACCAGTTCGGCGCGGCCGGGCCGGGATGTGGCTGGAAGATCTCCGGCGAAGGCGTGAGCATGCAGGTCATCATCGGCACCGGAAACCGTGACCGGGGCGCGGGTGGTCTGGCCGGGCTTTACGGAGCGCACGAAAGCGGCCAGTTCCCGTTCCTCGAGCCTGCCCCCGCCGTGGACGGCTACCCGGCGGTCTACGTGGACAAGCGAGACCGCCGCCCGATCGGTAACTGCGTCTTGGACATCGGCGTCGCCGACGACCTCGCTATCAACGTGTACGCCGGCGGGTATGAAGGCGCGGAGGATTCCTGCGCCGCGGCCCAGCAGGTGGCGTCCGCGGTCATCACCACACTCAAGGGGGCATGAGCGAGTGGACGGCAAGCAGATCTACGAGAACTTCAGACAGGGCGACACCACCGGCTTGCGCAACGCCGCGGATGAGGTTTCGCAGCTGTCGTCGGCCTACCTGGACCGTGCTCAGGGCATCAAGTCCCTGCAGGAGCGGATGAAGCAGGCTTGGACGGGTGACGCCGCCGATGCGGCGAACGCCGGAGCCGGGCCCCTCGAACAGGCCTTCGCCGAGACTGCCGCGCCGCTCGACGTGACCAAAGCTTCGGTCGACACCCAGGCCACCGTCTTCGACTCTTCCAGCAACTCCGTCGTCGAAGTGCCGCCGAAGCCCGACAAGCCGAATCCTTGGACCACCGGCCTGAAGGCCGCCATCCCGATCGCCGGGCCGTTCATGGCCAAGGACGACATCGACTCGTACCAGGCGGGGATGGCCAAGTACAACGCGGCGAACGAGACCAATGTCCGCGTCATGGACCAGTACAGCAGTGTCACCAGCGGGACCAGGGCCGTGCTGCCCACCGACTACGGGGTGCTCGAGGCCGATGGTGCCGCGATCGCGGTCAACACGCCGAGCACGCCCGGGCGGATCGACCGCACGGACAAGACCGGCTGGGGTGAGCAGCCGCCGCCGGGGACCGGCAGCGACGACCACACCTCGACCACCGGCTTCGATCCCGGCCACACCGGCGGTGGCGACAAGCCCGGCGGGACCGGGGGAACGGGCGGAACCGGCGGTACGGGCGGCACCGGGGGGACCGGCGGCACGGGAGGTACCGGCGGGACCGGCGGCACGGGAGGAACAGGCGGCACCGGCGGTACCGGTGGCGACGACACCCACACGACGGGCTCCGGCCGCCCCACTGTGCCGACGCGGCCGGGGCAGACGACCGACCAGCCCGGCAAGACGCCGCCGAACACCGGGGGGATCGACTTCTATCCCACCAACACCGGCGGTGGCCAGAACTACGGTCAGAACTACGGCCAGAACTACCTGAACCCCAACGACCCGAACTCCAGCACCGGCGGGCGCGGCCCGAACAGCGGCAACGCCGGCGGCCGGCTCCTCGACCCGACGGGCCGGGGCGGAACCGGCACCGGAAGCGGCAGCGGCAGCGGAACCGGCAGCGGCAGCGGGTCCGGCGGCGCGGGTGAGCGCGGGCTCGGCGGCGGCCGCGGGTCCGGCATGGGCAGCCTCGGCAACGCCGCCGCCGCGGAAGCTGCCGCGGCCAGGTCGGCCGGCGGGCGCGGCGGGCAGATGGGGCCGATGGGCCCCGGCGGGCGTCGGGGCGAAGGCGAGGAAGACGACGAGCACCAGCGGCCGGACTACCTGATCGAAGCGGATCCGGATGCGATCTTCGGCACCGACCAGCGGACCAGTCCGCCGGTCATCGGCGAGTAGGCGGGTGGACGTGGCAACAGGCCGGGTCGACGTTCCGGTCGAGGCACTGGCGGCGCTGGCCGAACGCGAGCAGGTCGGCCAGCTCCACCTCACCCTGCGCCCGGAGCCGCTGTGGCTCTCGGACGAAGAGCGCGAGGAAGCCGGCAAGCGGGTCGACGCCGCGCTCGCCGAGGCCGGGCTGGTCGATGCCCGCGGGCGGGCCACCGTCGACTTCCTCGACTGGCTCCCGTTGCTGGTCAGCCCGGCGCGGGAGTGCTACGGCTGGGTCGGCACCGGCGGTCGGACCTACGGCGTGCTCGCCGCCGCCAAGGGGCTGCAGGCCGTCCTGGCCGTCTCCGACGGGACGCACGTCGGCGTGCAGGAAATCGACCGGAACCGGCTTGCCGAGTCCCTCGTCGAGCAGCTGCCGCCGGTCGGGGCCGGTGGTGGGCGGCTGCGCACCGTCCGGGTCGCCGACCTGACCGAGGCGGCCCGCCGCGGGCAGGCCGCCTACCCGCTCGACCCGGCCGTCGCCGACGTCGTCAGCCTCGTGCAGCGGCCGGTCTCGGGCAGCGGGGAGCTCTACGTCGGCCGTCGCGACGACGTCGGCCGCCACACCTGCCTGCAGCAGCCGCTGCACTACGCCGACACCGACTGGGGGCGCTACCTCAGCTACACCGCCGGCTCGGGCGACGACGCCGTCATCCACATCGGCCCGGCGGGCCCGCAGGAGCTGGCCGACACGCTCGCCGAGCTGGCCGGCACGCTGGGCTGAGCGAAAAAGACCGTGCGCGGACGCCGCGTGCGGCGCTAACGTGACAGCGCTGTTGTATCTCCCGGTGGAAGGACGCGCTGATGCTGTACCCCGAGATCGAGCCCTACGAGCACGGCATGCTCGACGTCGGCGACGGGCACGAGATCTACTGGGAGACCTGCGGAAACCCGGCCGGGAAGCCCGCGCTCGTCGTGCACGGCGGCCCCGGATCCGGCTGCTCGGAGAACGTCCGCCGGTTCTTCGACCCCGAGCGCTACCGGATCGTCCTGGTCGACCAGCGCGGCTGCGGGCGCAGCACCCCGCACGCCGGCGCCCCGGTCGCCGACCTGTCGGCCAACACCACCGACCACCTGGTGGCCGACTTCGAGCGTCTCCGCGGCCACCTCGGGATCGAAAAGTGGCTGCTGTTCGGCGGTTCCTGGGGTTCGGTGCTCAGCCTGGCCTACGCGCTGCGCCACACCGAGCGGATCAGCGAAGTCGTCCTGATGGGCCTGGCGACCGATCGCTTCATCGAGATCGAGATGCTCATCCGCGGCCTGGGCGCGTACTTCCCGGACGGCTTCGCGAAGTTCCGCGAAGGCGTGCCGGAAGGCGAGCGCGACGGCGACCTTTCGGCGGCCTACCACCGGCTGCTGATGGACCCGGACCCCGCCGTCCACCACCGGGCCGCGAAGGACTGGTGCGCCTGGGAGGACGCGATGCTGCCGGGCGTGCCGCCGCACGACGTCTTCGAGGACCCGGCGTACCGGCTCTGCTTCGCCCGGCTCGTCACCCACTACTTCAGCAACCGCGCATTCCTCGAGGACGGCGAGATCCTGCGCCAGGCGGGCAAGCTCGCGGGCATCCCGGCGGTGCTGGCGCAGGGCGTGCTCGACACGAACAACCTCGTCGGCACGCCCTGGCTGCTGCACCACGCCTGGCCGGGCAGCGAACTGGTGATGCTGGACGACGTCGGGCACACGGTGTCGGCCGCGTCGATGCAGGAGGTCCTGATCGGCGCGACCGACCGCTTCGCGCTCAGGGGATGAGCAGCGCCGGCTCCCCTTCGGGAGTGAGCGCGGCTTCGGCGCGCCGGGCCCGGTTGGTCTCGGCCAGCCGCAGCCCGGTGACGCGCAGGGGGAGTCGGTCCATCTTCCACTCCGCCAGCAGCAGGGCGATCTTCGCCTGCATTTCCGTGCGCAGCCGCAGGAACGAGTCGGCCGGGTCCGCGCCGACCTCGCCCAGCAGCAGCCACCACGCCCACGCCGCCGCGCCCGCGTTGGCGACGAAGTCCGGCACCACCGCGACCCCGCGGGCCGACAGCGCGGCCTCCGCTTCCGGCGTCGTCGCGGCGTTGGCCGCTTCGACGACCACCTTGGCCTTCACGACGCTCTCGTTGTCCGCCCGCAGCGCGTAGGAGATCGCGGCCGGCACGAAGATGTCCGCGTCGATCCCGACGATCGTCTCCCGCGGCAGCGACCGGACCCCGGCGGGCAGCCGGGACCGGTCGACCTCGCCGAAGCGGTCGCGCAGGTCGAGCAGCGCCGGGACGTCGAGGCCGGTGGGGTCGTGCAACGTGCCCGCCGCGTCGGCCACGGCGACCACCTTCACCCCGGCTTCGTGCAGGTACCAGGCCGCGCCGCCGCCCATGGTGCCGATGCCCTGGATGGCCACCGTCGTTTCGCGCGCGTTCCAGTCCCACGCCGCCGCGACGCCCAGGCACGCCTGCGCCACGCCGTAGCCGCCGACGACGTCGCCGAGCAGCAACCCGCCGGGGACCGGCGCGTTGAGGCCCGCCTGCACCCGGCGCAGGGTCCGGGCCGGGTCGGCCGAACGGCGGATCGCCGCGTGGTACGACTGCTCCAGCCCCAGCTCGGCGAACACCGAGTCGATCAGGTGCTGCGGCACGCCCAGGTCTTCGGCGGTCACCCAGTGCGCGTCCAGCCACGGCCGCAGGAACGCGCAGAACCGCTTCAGCACGTCGAACGCGCGCGGGTCCTTGGGGTCGAAGTCGATGCCGCCCTTGGCCCCGCCGACGGGCAGGTTGAAGGTGGCGGTCTTGTTGGCCATGCCCCGGGCGAGGTCCTCGACCTCGGTCATCGTGCAGCCGGCCCGCATCCGGGTGCCGCCGGTGGCGACGCCGGAGACCAGGCTGTGCACGACCAGGTAGCCGGGCGCACCGGTCACGGGATCGGTCCACGTGAGCCGCATCAGCGGCTGGACGGGGGTCATCGGGCCACTCACCTCCAGGGAAGTCCGGGGCGGCCTCGTGACCGCCACCACGAGCGTGCGCCCCGGGTGGCCCGCCCGTCCATTTAACGCTGCTGCACGATCTCGTTTAAGTTTTGTGTATGGAGCTTTCGCTGCACCGCTTGCGGATGCTGCGCGAGCTGCACCGCCGGGGCACCGTGACCGCGGCGGCCGCCGCGCTGCACTACACCGCTTCGGCGGTGTCGCAGCAGCTCGCGCAGCTCGAGCGGGACGTGGGCGCGAAGCTGTTCGAGCGGCTCGGCCGGCGTGTCCAGCTGACCGAGCTGGGCACCTTGCTCACCGAGCACGCCGAAGAGATCCTCGGCTCGGTGGAGCGCGCGACGCTCGCCTTGGAAGAGGCCCAGGAGTCGCGAACGGTCCGGCTGACCGCCGGGGTGTGGGCGTCGGTGGCCTCGGGGCTGCTGCCGACGGCCCTGACCGCGCTCGCCGGCGAGCACCCCGGCATCGAGGTCCGCACCCGCGAACTGGCGCCGGAGGACACCGCCGAGGCGGTCCGCGACGGCACTCTCGACCTGTCGTTCGTGATCGAGTACTCCGACGCGCCGACCTCGTGGGACGCCGGGCTGGAGCGGGCCGTCGTGGCCGTCGAACGGCTGCACGCGGCGGTGCCCCGAGGTGCCGTGCCGTCCGGGTCGGCGGCCCTGGACGACCTCGCCGAGCACCCGTGGATCCTGGCCGGTGCCAAGTCGCACTTCGGCCGGGCGATGCGCACGGCCTGCCAGCGCCACGGCTTCAGCCCGAAGATCAACCACGAGGTCGAAGAGCAGTCGACGGCGATGGCGATGGTGGGCGCCGGGCTGGGCATCACCCTGGTCTCCGACCTCGGTCTGCGGCAGCTGCGGCCGCCGGGCATCGACGTCGTCACGCTGACCACGCCGCTGCTGCGGACGGTGTCGATCGCCTACCGGCGCACCGCGTCCCGGCGCCCCGCACTGCACCTCGTGATCGACGCCGTGCGGGCGTCCGCGGCCGAGCTCGGGCTGGGTACCGAACCCGCTTTGCCCTGATCAGGGACTTCTTACGGAGTGGTGAACGCCTCCCGAGGCGCAAGATCCGTCCTGAATTTGTCGTACCCCGCGTGTAGCGTCCGAAGGCGAGAAGTTCCCCCAGTCCTCTCCCGAACGGAACAGGAACGGACATGCAAGCGGTGCACGATTTCCCCGAGAAGTCGGGTAGTGCGTCGAACCGCACCGCGCGGGTCCTGGCGGACCGCGCGGCCGGCGAGGCGTACGTCGCATCGGTGTGTTTCAAGCACGGGCCACCCCGCCTGACCGGCGTGGAGCTGGAGTTCACCGTGCACCATGCCGACGACCCGGCAAGACCCCTCGATCCCGACGTCCTCGCCACGGCGCTGGGTCCGCACACCCCGCGGACGCTCCGCCCCGACAGCCCCGCCTCGCCGCTCCCGGCCGGCTCGCCCGTGAGCCTCGAACCCGGGTGCCAGGTCGAGATCTCCGCTCTTCCCCAGGCCTCCCTGCGTGAACTCGACGCAGCCGTGACAGCCGACCTCCACCACCTGCGCGACCGCCTCGCCCGGCACGGCCTCGTGCTGGGCGAAACGGGCATCGACGCCCACCGGGCGCCCCGCCGGCTCCTCCACACCCCGCGCTACGCGGCGATGGAGCGCCGGTTCGCGCCGATCGGTCCCGGCGGCCTCACGATGATGTGCAGCACCGCCGGCCTGCAGGTCTGCGTCGACGCGGGGGAGCCCGAGCACTACGCCGCGCGGTGGGCGGCCGCGCACGCGATGGGCCCGCCCCTGCTCGCCCTCTTCGCCAACGCCCGCGTCCACGCCGGACGGGACACGGGACACGCCTCGGCCCGCTGGCTGGCGGTGCACGACACGGAGGCGGTGCGCACGCGCACGGCCGCCGTCACGGGCGATGACCCGGCCGCCGCGTGGGCCGGGCGCCTGATGGACGTCCCCCTGATGGTGCTGCCCCGCGGCGACCGGCCGTGGGACGCCCCCGACGGGCTGACGTTCGCCGACTGGATCGACGGCCGGGGTGCGGCCGCCCTGCTGCCGAGGCCGACGGTGGCCGACCTCGACTACCACCTCACGACCATGTTCACGCCGGTCCGCCCGCAGGGGTACCTGGAGATCCGGTACCTCGACGCGCAACCGCCGGAGGAGTGGCTGGCGCCGGTGGCCCTGGTGGCCGCCCTGCTCGCCCGGCCGGCCACCGTCGAGAAGGTGCGCGAGATCTGCGCGCCGGTCGGCGGCAGGTGGACCACGGCGGCGCGGCGCGGCCTGGCCGACCCGGAGCTGGCGGCCGCCGCCGCGGTGCTGGCCGACCTCGGCTGCGCCGAGCTGGCCGCGACCGGGCTGGCGGAGGCGTCGATCACCGAGATCAGCGAGAGCGTGCAGGCGCGCGCGTACCGATCGAGGAGCGAAGGATGAGCACGGAAGCACTGGGTGACCTGAGCGCGCAGGACCTGCGTGCCCGGGCGGCCGAAGCACTGACGAGGGCGCGGGCGCGCAGCGTCGCGCTGACCGACGCGGTCGACGACGAGGACCTGGTCCGCCAGCATTCGAAGCTGATGTCGCCGCTGGTCTGGGACCTGGCGCACATCGGCGTCCAGGAGGAGCTGTGGCTGGTCCGGGACGTCGGCGGCCGCGAGCCGCTGCGGCCGGACATCGACGACATCTACGACGCCTTCCAGCACGCCCGCGCCGACCGGCCGGAACTGCCGCTGCTCGGGCCGGCCGAGGCCCGCGCGTACGTCAAGCAGGTCCGCGAGAAGGCCTTCGACGTGCTGGAACACGCGCCGATGGAGGGGCGGCGGCTGACCGAGCAGGCGTTCGCGTTCGGCATGATCACCCAGCACGAGCAGCAGCACGACGAGACGATGCTGGCCACCCACCAGCTGCGCAAGGGCGACCCGGTGCTGCACGCGCCCGAGCCGCCGCCCGCGCGGTCGGGTGCGCTGCCGGCCGAGGTCCTGGTGCCCGGCGGTGCCTTCACGATGGGCACGTCGGCCGAGCCGTGGGCGTTGGACAACGAGCGCCCGGCGCACGAGATCGCCGTCGACGCGTTCTGGATGGACACGGTGCCGGTGACGTGCGCCGCCTACGTCGAATTCCTCGACGGCGGCGGCTACGACGACCGGCAGTGGTGGAGCCCGGCCGGCTGGGCCTACCGGCAGGACAACGGCATCACCGCGCCGAGGTTCTGGAAGCGGGAGCAGGACGGCTGGTGGCGGACCCGCTTCGGCGTGTACGAGCGGATTCCCGCCGACGAACCGGTCGTGCACGTCTCCTACTACGAGGCCGAGGCCTACGCGGCGTGGGCCGGGCGGCGGCTGCCGACCGAGGCGGAGTGGGAGAAGGCGGCGCGGTTCGACCCGGCGACCGGCCGGTCGCGCCGGTTCCCCTGGGGCGACGAGGAACCGGGCCCAGAGCAAGCCAACCTCGGCCAGCGGCATCTGCGCCCGGCGCCGGCGGGGGCGTACCCGGCCGGCGCGTCACCGACCGGCGTGCACCAGCTGATCGGCGACGTCTGGGAGTGGACTTCGACCGATTTCCACGGCTACCCGGGCTTCGCGCCCTTCCCGTACCGGGAGTACTCCGAGGTGTTCTTCGGCCCGGAGCACAAGGTGCTGCGCGGCGGGTCGTTCGGCACGGACTCCGCGGCGATCCGGGGGACGTTCCGCAACTGGGACTACCCGATCCGGCGGCAGATCTTCGCCGGCTTCCGCACCGCCCGCGACGCGCCACCCGGCGAGGTGGGGTAGGCGCATGTGCCGCCACATCGGCTACCTCGGCGAGCCGCTTTCGCCCGCCGAGGTGCTCTTCCGCGCCCCGCATTCCCTGCTGGTGCAGTCCTACGCGCCGGCGGACATGCGCGGCGGCGGCTCGGTGAACGCCGACGGGTTCGGGCTGGGCTGGTACCCCGGCCCGGGCTCGCCGCCGCTGCGCCACCGGCGTTCGACTCCACTGTGGACGGATGAGACGCTGCCGTCGCTGGCCGCGGCGGTGACCGCGGGGGCGTTCGTCGCCGCGGTCCGCAACGGCACCACCGGCCTGCCGGTGACCGAGGCGGCCGCGGCGCCGTTCACCGCCGGCCCCTGGCTGTTCAGCCACAACGGCGTCGTCCGGGGCTACCCGGACTCGCTGGCCGAACTGGCCAAGACCCTGCCGGTCACCGAACTGCTGACGCTGGAGGCGCCGACGGATTCGGCCGTGCTCTGGGCCCTGCTGCGGGCCCGGCTGGCCACGGGGGAGGACCCGCTGACGGCGGTGGCGGCGCTGAGCGCCGCCGTCGAGGCGGCCGCGCCCGGCTCCCGGCTCAACTTCCTGCTCACCGACGGCGAAACGCTGATCGGCACGACCTGGACGCACGCGTTGTCCGTGCTGGAGACCCCGGCCGGCGTGCTGCTGGCGTCCGAACCCCTCGACGGCGACCCGCGCTGGCGACCCGTCCCGGACCACCACGCCGTGCGCGCCACCGCGGCCGGCGTCGACCTGCTTCCCCTGACCCCGGAAGGCACCCTGTCATGACCGAAGTCGATCTCGACCACCACCGCTCCGGCGACGCCGTCACCGCGGAACTGCGCGCCGACGTCGTCGCCGGGCTGACCGCGGAGCAGAAGTGGCTGCCGCCCAAGTGGTTCTACGACGCCGACGGCAGCGAGCTGTTCGAGAAGATCACCCAGCTGCCGGAGTACTACCCGACCCGCAGCGAGCGCGAGGTGCTGGCCGCGCACGCCGGCGACGTCGCGGAGCTGACCGGCGCGCACACGCTCGTCGAACTCGGCTCGGGGTCGAGCGAGAAGACCCGGCTCCTGCTCGACGCGCTCACCGCGCACGGCACCCTGGAGGCGTTCGTCCCGCTCGACGTGTCCGAATCCGCGCTGGCCGAGGCCGCCGAAGCGATCTCGAAGGACTACCCGGGCCTGACGGTTCGCGGGGTCGTCGGCGACTTCACCCAGCACCTGGACCTGCTGCCCGACGGCCAGCCGCGGGTGGTGGCCTTCCTCGGCGGCACGATCGGCAACTTCCTCCCCGCCGAGCGAGCGGCCTTCCTCCGCTCGGTCCGGGCGGTCCTGGACGAGGGGGAGTGGCTGCTGCTCGGCACCGACCTGGTCAAGGACTCACGGATCCTCGAACGCGCCTACGACGACGCGGCCGGCGTCACGGCGGAATTCGACAAGAACGTGCTGCGGGTGATCAACGCCCGCCTCGGTGCGAACTTCGACCCCGACGAGTTCGACCACGTCTCGCACTGGGACGCGGAGAACGAGTGGATCGAGATGCGCCTGCGGGCCCGCCGCGAGCTGACCGTCGAGATCCCCGGCGCGGACCTCACGGTGATCTTCGCCGCCGGGGAGCACATCCGGACGGAGATCTCCGCCAAGTTCCGCCCGAGCGGCGTCGAGGCCGAGCTGGCCGCGGCCGGGTTCGCCCTCGAGCACTGGTGGACCGACTCCCAGCAGCGGTTCGGGGTGAGCCTGGCAAGATCCGTGCGTGGCTAATCCTCTCCGGGCCCTCGCCCGGGCCGCCGGCACGAGACCGTGGCTGATGCGCACGGCCCGCTTCGTCGTGTGGGCGGACAAGAAACTGCACAAGGCGTTCGGCGGCCGGGTGAGCCTCGTGGCGCTCGCCGGGCTGCCGTCGCTGCGCCTCACCACCACCGGACGCAAGAGCGGGCTGCCCCGCAGCACCAACCTGCTCTACTACCCGCGCGAGGGCGACTTCGTGCTGACGGCGTCCAACTGGGGCCGTCCACACGATCCGGCGTGGGCGCTCAACCTGCGGGCGAACCCCCGCTGCGAGGTGGCGCTGGCGGGCAGGCCGGTCGACGTCCTCGCGCGGGAGCTGCGCGGCGAGGAATACGAGCGGATGTGGGACGAGCTGCTCGCGTTCTGGCCGGGGTATGCGATGGAGCGGCGCGAGGCCGCCCGGCCGTTGCCGGTCTTCGTCCTCACGCGGGTGGCCGAGAAGTTCTGACCATCCGTTCGGCCGGTGCCGGGATTCACCGATTTGTGCCAGTCTCACCCGGGTAACGCGCCGTGACGTCGTGATCTCGCGGCGCTGCGTGCAAGCGTCACCTAGGGAGGAACCGTCTTGCCGAGATCCACACAGAGCCGGGTGCGGGCATTCGCACTGGCGGGGGCGCTCGTGGCCGGCGTGGGACTGGCCGGCCCGGCCGGGACCGCTACCGCGGCCGAAGAATCGGCGGTCAAGCCCGCCGTCGTCGGCGCGACCCCCGCGGTCGCCTGGGGCACCTGCTCGAGCGACACCCTCGCCGGCGTGCCCGCGGACCAGGTCCGGTTCTACAGCTGCGCGCGCTACCGCGTCCCCATCGACCACGACAACGCCTCGCTGGGCACCATCGACATCGCCTTGCTCAAGCGAGCCGCCCGCACGCCCGGCAAGCGTGTCGGTTCGCTGTTCCTCAACCCCGGCGGCCCCGGCGGCTCGGGCCTGACGATGCCGATCGGCGGCCAGTACTACTTCCAGCCGCAGGTGCTCGACCGCTTCGACCTGATCGGTTTCGACCCGCGCGGGGTCGGCGAGAGCAACCCGCTGCGCTGCTTCACCACGCAGGAGGACGCGGACGAGGTCTTCAGCGCCCTTGTCGGCGTGCCGCTGTCTCGCGCCGAAATTTCGGGAACCCTAACCGGCTACCGCGACTACGGCCGGTTCTGCAGGAACAACGCGGGCTCGCTGCTCAACCACATGTCCACCAAGGACGTCGTGCGCGACCTCGACACGCTGCGTGCGGCGGTCGGCGACCAGAAGCTGACCTACGTCGGCTTCTCGTACGGGACGCTGATCGGCTCGACGTACACGTCGATGTTCCCGAAGCAGTCGCGAGCGATCGTGATCGACGGCAACGTCGACCCGGCGCTGCGCACCAGCGACGGCGTCGAGTACGACCGCGAGCGCGCGCAGGGGTTCGAAATCGCGCTGGACGGGTTCCTGAAGCGCTGTGACCAGGCGGGCGCGAAGTGCGCCTTCAGCGACGGCAACCCGCGGGCGAAGTTCGACGAGCTGCGGGAGTACCTGCGCAAGCAGCCCATCACGCTCCCGGCCGCCGACCCGATCGACATCAGCCGGTTCACCGGCGGGGTTTCGAGCGCCCTGTACTCCCCGGCGCGGTTCGCCGCCCTGGCCGAGGACCTGCAGGCGCTCTACACCGTCATCCACCCGGCGGGGGCGCAGGCCCAGACCCTGCAGGCCAAGCCGATGCAGGCGCTCACCGCGGGCAAGCAGGGCCTGGCCGACCAGAACCCGGACAGCCCGTACACCAGCGACGACTCGTACTTCGCCGTCAACTGCTCCGACAAGCCGTTCCGGATCAACCAGGAGCAGGTGCCGGGCATCGCCGCGAAGTGGGAGCGCGAATCGCGCACCTTCGGCCGGTACCAGGCGTTCGCCGACACGGCGGCCTGCCCGGTGTGGCCGGCGAAGCGGCCGGACGTCTACCGCGGCCCGTGGCAGGCCAAGACCGACGTGCCGGTGGTCGTGGTCGGCAACTACTACGACCCGGCGACGCAGTACAAGTTCGCCCAGCGGATGGCGGCCGAGCTCGGCAACACCCGCCTGCTGTCGGTCGACGCGTTCGGCCACTGCATCCTGGGCGACGCTCTCGGCGTCGACCAGGCCGTGGCCGACTACCTGACCGATCTCAAGGTGCCGGCGAACGGGCAGGTGTTCCAGCCGAACGTCCAGCCGTTCTGAGTGTGAACCCGGTCCCGCGGCCCTTCCCCGGGCCGCGGGACCGGCTACGCTGGCCGGGTTGATCATCGACGAACACGGGAAGCGAGGTGAGCGGCACATGCCAGCGGACAGTTCTCGGACGGCCGGGCGCGCGCTCACCGGAGGTTTCCGGCGGGGCTGAGCTCGCACCGTCCCCTGTCCGGCAGTGCGCGCACGCCGGAAAAGAGCCGGAAATGACCATCTTCGAAATGCTGCTGCGCGTGGGTGCCGGCGTCGGCCTCGGTGCCGTCATCGGGGTCGAGCGCCAGTTCCGCGCCCGGATGGCCGGGCTGCGCACCAACGCCCTCGTCGCCGTCGGCGCGACGCTGTTCGTGCTGCTGTCCGCCCACGGTTTCGGCGGGCTGGCCTCGAGCGGTGACGCCGACCCGACCCGGGTGGCCGCCCAGATCGTCTCGGGCATCGGGTTCCTCGGCGCCGGGGTCATCATGCGGGACGGCCTCAACGTCCGGGGCCTCAACACCGCCGCGACGCTCTGGTGCTCGGCCGCGGTCGGCGCCCTCGCCGGAGCCGGGCTGTACGCGGTCGCGGCGGCCGGGACCGCCGTCGTGGTCGGGGTGAACGTGGTGCTGCGCCCGCTCGGCCGCGCGGTGGACCGCCGCCCGGACGCCGGGGACGAGACGCCGACGAGGTACGCGTTCCAGGCCGTCACGCGCGACGCGACGGAAGCGCACGTGCGGGCGTTGCTCGTGCAGTCGTTGACCCGCACGGACTTCCGGCTGCTGTCGGTGCTGAGCACCGACCGGGCGGACCACACGGTCGAGGTGCGGGCGGAGCTGGTCGGCGACCAGCGCGACGACGCCCAGATGGAGGCCGCGGTGTCGCGGCTTTCGCTGGAGCCTTCGGTGTCGAGCGTGCGCTGGGAAGCCGTACCGGCATAGGAAAGAGCCTCCCCGCTCGAGCGAGCGGGGAGGCCCTCCGAACCGCGGAAACCCTTACGCCTGCGTCATCTTCCGCAGCACGTACTGCAGGATGCCGCCGTTGCGGTAGTAGTCCGCCTCGCCCGGCGTGTCGATGCGGACGTCCGCATCGAACTCCACCTTGGTGCCGTCCGCCTTGGTAGCGGTGACGTGCACCGTGCGGGGCGTCGAACCCTCGTTCAGCGCCGTGATGCCCGCGATGTCGAACGTCTCGGTGCCGTCGAGGCCGAGCGACGAGGCCGACTCGCCCGCCGGGAACTGCAGCGGGATGACGCCCATGCCGATCAGGTTCGAGCGGTGGATGCGCTCGAACGACTCGGTGATCACCGCGCGCACGCCCAGCAGCGAGGTGCCCTTGGCCGCCCAGTCACGCGACGAGCCCGAGCCGTACTCCTTGCCGCCCAGCACGACCAGCGGGGTGCCCTGCTTCGCGTAGTTCTGCGCCGCGTCGTAGATGAACGCCTGGGGCGCGCCCTCTTGCGTGAAGTCGCGGGTGTAGCCGCCCTGCACGTCGTCGAGGAGCTGGTTGCGCAGCCGGATGTTCGCGAACGTGCCGCGGATCATCACCTCGTGGTTGCCGCGCCGGGAGCCGTAGGAGTTGAAGTCCTTCTTCTCCACGCCGTGCTCGGTGAGGTACTGCGCGGCCGGGGTGCCCGGCTTGATCGCGCCGGCGGGGGAGATGTGGTCGGTGGTGACCGAGTCGCCCAGCTTCGCCAGCACGCGCGCGCCGGTGATGTCGGTGACCGGGGCCGGCTCCGGCGTCATGCCCTCGAAGTACGGGGGCTTCCGCACGTAGGTGGACTCGAGGTCCCACTCGAAGGTCTTGCCCTCCGGGGTGGGCAGCGACTTCCAGCGCTCGCCGCCGTCGAAGACGTCCGCGTAGTCCTTGGTGAACATCTCCTGCGTGATCGCGTGGTCGATGGTCTCCTGGATTTCCTTGGCCGTCGGCCAGATGTCCTTCAGGAAGACGTCGTTGCCCTGCGTGTCCTGGCCCAGCGGCTGGTTCGCGAAGTCGAAGTCCATCGTGCCGGCCAGCGCGTAGGCGATGACCAGCGGCGGCGACGCGAGGTAGTTCATCTTGACGTCGGGGTTGATCCGGCCCTCGAAGTTCCGGTTGCCCGAGAGCACCGAGACCGCGGTGAGGTCGTTCTCCTGGATCGCCGCGGAGATCTCGTCCGAGAGCGGGCCGGAGTTGCCGATGCACGTGGTGCAGCCGTAGCCGACCAGGTGGTAGCCCAGCTTCTCCAGGTACGGCCACAGGTTGGCCTTGGTGTAGTAGTCGGTGACGACCTGCGAGCCCGGCGCCATCGACGTCTTCACCCACGGCTTGACCGCGAGGCCCTTGTCCACGGCGTTGCGCGCGAGCAGCGCGGCGCCGAGCATGACCGACGGGTTCGAGGTGTTGGTGCAGGAGGTGATCGAGGCGATCACCACGGCGCCGTGGTCGAGCACGAACTCGCCGCGGTCCGACGTGCTGACCTTGACCGGCTTGCTCGGCCGGCCCGACGCGCCGTTCGCGGCCGAGCTGGTGACCGGGGCGGCGTCGTCTTCGGCGAAGGACAGCGACGGGGCGTCACTGGCCGGGAACGACTCCTCGGAAGCCTCGTCCATCTTCGTGTGCGGCGTGTTGTCTTCGCCGTCCACGTAGTCGTGGATCGACTTGCGGAACGACGACTTCGCGTCGGTCAGCTCGATGCGGTCCTGCGGGCGCTTCGGGCCGGCGATCGACGGGACGACGGTCGACAGGTCCAGCTCGAGGTACTCGGAGTAGGCCGCCTCGCGCGACGGGTCGTGCCAGAGGCCCTGCTCCTTCGCGTAGGCCTCGACCAGCGCGACCTGCTCGGCCGAGCGGCCGGTCAGCTTGAGGTAGCGGACGGTCTCCTCGTCGATCGGGAAGATCGCCGCGGTCGAGCCGAACTCCGGGCTCATGTTGCCGATGGTGGCGCGGTTGGCCAGCGGCACCTCGGCGACGCTCTCGCCGTAGAACTCGACGAACTTGCCGACGACGCCGTGGCGGCGCAGCATCTCGGTGATGGTGAGCACGACGTCGGTGGCGGTGACGCCGGCCGGGATCTCGCCGGTGAGCCTGAAGCCGACGACGCGCGGGATGAGCATCGACACCGGCTGGCCCAGCATGGCCGCCTCGGCCTCGATGCCGCCGACGCCCCAGCCCAGCACGCCGAGGCCGTTGACCATGGTGGTGTGCGAGTCGGTGCCGACGCAGGAGTCGGGGTAGGCCTGGCCGCCCCGGGACATCACCGTGCGCGCGAGGTGCTCGATGTTGACCTGGTGCACGATGCCGGTGCCCGGCGGGACGACCTTGAACTCGTCGAAGGCGCCCTGGCCCCAGCGCAGGAACTGGTAGCGCTCGCGGTTGCGCTCGTACTCGATCTCGACGTTGCGCTCGAAGGCGTCCGGGCGGCCGAAGACGTCGATGATCACCGAGTGGTCGATGACCAGCTCGGCCGGGGCCAGCGGGTTGACCTTGTCGGGGTCGCCGCCCAGGTCGGTGACCGCTTCGCGCATGGTGGCGAGGTCGACGACGCACGGGACGCCGGTGAAGTCCTGCATGATCACGCGGGCCGGCGTGAACTGGATTTCGATCGACGGGTCGGCGTTCGGGTCCCAGGAGCCGAGCGCGCGGATGTGGTCGGCGGTGATGTTCGCGCCGTCCTCGGTGCGCAGCAGGTTCTCGAGCAGGATCTTCAGGCTGTAGGGCAGCCGCTCGGCGCCCTCGACCTTGTTCAGGCGGAACACCTCGTACGAGGCGTCGCCGACCTTCAGCGTGTCTTTGGCGCCGAAGCTGTCCTTGCTGGCGGGTGAGGTCACGTCTAACTCCAGTGGCGGGGACGCCGCTCCGTCGCGGCAGGGGAGTCCCGGGTCAGTTCGGTCGGTTCGGTGGGGCGAGTCTTGCGCACCCCCACCGTAGGACCGGATGCGGGATGGCACACCTCGCGGTGCCTCAAACAGTACGCCTGTCCTGTTTGACGGACAAGACGACACGCGGTGTGGGCTGCGCCATCTGATCCCGGGGTCCCTCAATGAGGGGAATTGGTGCCTACGTTGTGTAAGTTTCCGCTGAGGCTTGTGATAGTGGTGTGACTGCAGTGACACGCGGTGTGCGCTGGTGAGCGGAGGTGGCGGTCTTGTTAGGACGGTGCGGGGGTCCGAGAGTGCCGCGCGTCCGCCGGGGACTCAGCGTGAGCACGCTCACGCTGGTGATCTTGTTCGGCGCCGGGGGCACGGGCCTCGCGGCACCGCCGCCGCCGCCGAATCCCAGCGACTCCGAGATCCAGGCCGGCAAGGCCGACGCGAACGCGAAGGCCGGTGAGGTCGGCCGGCTGACCAACCAGCTGGCCCAGGCCGAGCAGAAGCTCACGCAGCTGCAGGACGACGTCGAGCTCAAGCAGGAACAGGCCAACAAGGCGCTGGTCGACCTGCAGACCGCGCAGGACGACGCCGCGCAGGCGGAGAACGACGCGAAGGCCGCGCGCACCGAAGCGGACGCGGCCGCGGCGGCCATCGAGCAGGCCCGGGCGGACCTGAAGACCTTCGCCGCCGCCAGCTTCCAGCAGGGCAGCACGGTCGGCTCGCTCTCGGCGTACCTGAGCGCGGACAGCCCCAAGGACATGCTCGCCCGCGCGCAGCTGCTCGACGCCGTGGGCGGCGACCGGCTCAACGCCCTCGACCGGCTCCAGCAGGCGCAGACCGAGAAGTCCAACAAGGACGCCGCCGCCCGCAAGGCCGCCGAGATCGCCCAGCAGAAGCAGGACGCCGCCCGCCGGGCGAAGAACAGCGCCGACGCCGCGCGGACCACCGCCGAGCGCGCGCAGGACGGCCAGGCCGCTCAGAACTCCCGGCTCGAGAAGAACAAGGCCGACGTCGAGCAGCAGCTCTACACCGCCCAGGCCAAGGTCAGCGGCCTGCAGGGGCAGCGGCAGCGCTACCAGGACTGGCTCGCCCAGAAACAGCGCGAGGACGAGGAACGCGCGCGTCAGGCCGCGCTCGCCGCCACGGCCGGGGGCGGGGGCCGTCCGTCGGGCGGACCGGCGCCGTCGGGGCCGGCCGGCTCGTCGATCGAGGCGGTGATCGCGCGGGCGCTGTCCAAGCTCGGGCTGCCCTACGCCTGGGGCGGCGGCAACGCGAGCGGGGCGACCCGCGGCATCCGCGACGGCGGCGTCGCCGACAGCTACGGCGACTACAACAAGATCGGCTTCGACTGCTCCGGCCTGATGATCTACGCCTTCGCCGGGGTCCGCTCGCTGCCGCACTACAGCGGCTACCAGTACTCGTCGGGACGGCAGGTGCCGCTGTCCCAGATGCGCCGCGGCGACCTGCTGTTCTGGGGTGGCCCGGGCGGCATCCACCACGTCGCGCTCTACCTCGGCGGCGGGCAGGTGGTCGAGGCGCCGCAGTCCGGCCTGCGGGTCCGGGTCGCCCCGGTGCGCTACGGCGGGATCATGCCGTACGCGACGCGGCTGGTCGGCTGAAACTCGCTCGACGGCGGCCGGGGCCGTCGCGAAGATCGGCCGCGTGGACGACGAACTGAACGCGCTGAGGCGCACCCGGATGCGCTGGAACACGCCGTTGTCGGAGCCGCACGCGGAACTGCTGCTCGACCGGATGGCGCTGGCCGAGGGACGGCTCGTCGACCTCGGCTGCGGCTGGGGCGAGCTGCTGCTGCGGGCGGCCGCCCGGGCGCCGGGCCTGCGCGCGACCGGCGTCGACACCGACGTGACCGGCCTCGGCCGCGGCCGGGCGGCGGCCGAGGCCCGTGGCCTGGCGGTGGAGTTCACCGAGTCGGACGCCGCGACCTGGGACGCTGCGGCCGAGCGGGTGTTCTGCGTCGGGGCCGCCCACATCTTCGGCTCGACCACGGCCGCGCTGGAAGCACTCGCCCGCGTGGTGCGCCCGTCCGGCCGGCTGCTCTACGGCGACGGCTTCTGGGCGGCGGCACCCGGCCCGGCGGCGCGGGAGATCTTCGGCCCGGACCTGCTGACCCTGCCGGACCTGCTCGACGCCGCGGCGGGGGCCGGCTGGCGCGTGCTGCACTTCAGCACCGCCGACCGGCTGGAGTGGGACGATTTCGAGTCGACCTCGCGGGCCGGCTGGGCGGAGTGGCTGGTGGCGCACCCGGCCGACCCCCGGGCGGACCGGGTGCGGGAGTGGCTCGATCGGCGGTTGCGGCAGTACGTCCGGGACTACCGGGACGTGCTGGGCTTCACCTACCTCGTGCTGGGCCGCTAGGGTGCCCCGGTGCGCTACGCGGGGATCGTGGTGGCCGGTGGCTCGGCCCGCCGGCTGTCCGGTGTGGACAAGCCGGCGCTGTCGGTGGGCGGGAAACCGTTGCTGGCCCGCGCGATCCACGCCCTCGACGGCGCCGAACGGGTGATCGCGGTCGGCCCGCGCCGGCCGGGCTTCGACGTCGTGTGGACGCGCGAACCGGTCCCGGGCACCGGCCCGGTGGCGGCGCTGGCCGCGGGCCTGGTGTTCGTGCCCGACGACGTCGAGGCGGTCGTGGTGCTGGCCGCCGACCTCCCGGGCGTCCGGCGCTCCACAGTGGACAGGCTGCTGGCGGCCGTCGGCGACGGCGACGGCGCGGTCCTGGTGGACGCGGCGGGGGAGCGCCAGTGGCTGCTGGGTGCCTGGCGGTTGCCGGCGCTGCGGGCGGCGGTGCCGGAGCAGGCGGAGAACGCGGCCCTGCGCCGCGTCCTGGGCGGGCTGGCGGTGGCCGAGGTCCCGGCGGAACGGGGCGAAGCCGACGACATCGACACGCCCGAGGACCTCGAGCGGCATCGCTGAGCGACCGCCGGCCCGCGGGGAGCCTCGGTCTTGCTCCGCTGCCGGCGGTATCGCCGGGTGAGGCGGACAGGGGCTTCACAGGTGCCACACCGGTGACCGTGTTGGCTGATCGTGGGCCAAGTGCGTTCGTCCGCGTGCCGGATGAGACGGACGACCGGGGGCGCAGTACGGTCGCACCGCGTGATCACCGTCGCGGGGGCGGCGCACGAGATTTCGAGGAGGCAGAGTGACCGAGCCCGGCTACGCCGAGGGCGGGAACGGGCAGCAGCCCGCGACGCCGGCGCGGGACGCCCAGTTGCTGGAGCGGACCGTGTTCGAGGTCAAGCGGATCATCGTCGGCCAGGACCGCCTGGTCGAGCGGATGCTGGTCGGCCTGCTGGCCAAGGGCCACCTGCTGCTCGAAGGCGTGCCCGGCGTGGCGAAGACCCTCGCGGTCGAGACGTTCGCCCGGGTGGTCGGCGGCTCGTTCTCCCGCGTGCAGTTCACCCCCGACCTGGTGCCCGCCGACATCCTCGGCACCCGGATCTACCGCCAGGGCGCCGAGCGCTTCGACGTCGAGCTCGGCCCGGTCGTGGCGAACTTCGTGCTCGCCGACGAGATCAACCGCGCGCCCGCCAAGGTCCAGTCGGCGATGCTCGAGGTGATGGCCGAGCGGCACGTGTCGATCGGCGGCCAGACGTTCCCGATGCCCGACCCGTTCCTCGTGCTCGCCACGCAGAACCCGATCGAGAACGAGGGCGTGTACCCGCTGCCGGAAGCGCAGCGCGACCGGTTCCTGTTCAAGATCGTCGTCGAGTACCCCTCCGCCGAGGAGGAGCGCGAGATCATCTACCGGATGGGTGTCACCCCGCCCACCCCGCACGAGGTGCTCAGCCCGGGCGAACTCGTCCGGCTGCAGGGTGTCGCGTCGCAGGTGTTCGTGCACCACGCGCTGGTCGACTACGTCGTGCGGCTGGTGCTGACCACCCGGACGCCGAACGAGCACGGCCTCGCCGACGTCGCCGGCTGGGTCTCCTACGGCGCTTCGCCGCGCGCGAGCCTCGGCATCATCGCCGCCGCGCGGGCGCTGGCCCTGGTCCGCGGCCGCGACTACGTGCTGCCGCAGGACGTCGTCGACGTCGTCCCCGACGTGCTGCGCCACCGGCTCGTGCTGTCCTACGACGCCCTGGCCGACGGCGTGCCGATCGACCACATCATCACGCGCGTGCTGCAGACCGTGCCGCTGCCGCAGGTCTCGGCCCGGCCGCAGGGCGGGGCCGGCCAGGGCGGCCCGGTCCCGGCGGGCGCGCCGGTCAGGTAACCCGGCGATGGCGAAGAACGAGAAGGGCCAGCGCCCTTCGTGGGCGCCGCCGGTCCTGCGCGGCGACCGCTTGGAGGCCGGGCTCCGCACGCTGGAGCTCGACGTCCGCCGCCGGCTCGACGGGCTGCTGCAGGGCAACCACCTCGGCCTGGTGCCGGGGCCGGGGTCCGAGCCCGGCGAGGCCCGCCCGTACCAGCCCGGCGACGACGTGCGCCGGATGGACTGGGCGGTCACCGCCCGCACCACGACCCCGCACATCCGCGAGACCGTGGCCGATCGCGAGCTGGAGACGTGGATCGTCGCCGACCTTTCGGCGAGCCTCGACTTCGGCACCGCGCTGTGCGAGAAGCGCGACCTGGTGGTCTGCGCCGTCGCGGCGGTCGCCCACCTCACCGGAGGCGGCGGCAACCGCATCGGCGGGCTGATCTCCACCGGCGCCGAGACGACCCGCATCCCGGCGCGCGGCGGCCTGGCGCACGCCCGCGGGCTGGTGCGCAAGCTCGCCGAGACCCCCCGCGCGGCCGAGGGCACCCGGGGCGACTTCGCCCAGGCCCTCGAAGCGCTGCGCCGCCCGCCGCGCCGGCGTGGCCTGGCCGTGGTGATTTCCGACTTCCTGGGCGATACGTCCTGGGAGCGGCCGCTGCGCGCCTTGGGCGGGCGCCACGAACTGATCGCGATCGAAGTCCTCGACCCGCGCGACGTCGACCTGCCCGAGGTGGGCACCGTCGTGCTGGCCGACCCGGAGACAGGGAAACAGCGCGAAGTGCACGCTTCGGCCTTGCTGCGCAAGGAGTTCGGGGCCGCGGCCCACGCCCACCGGCAACGGGTGGCGGCGGGTCTGCGGCGCGCGGGTGCGGCCCACCTGACGCTGCGCACGGACGCCGACTGGATCGCCGACATGGTGCGGTTCGTCGTCGCCCGCAAGCGCCGCTGGTCGGGGGGTGTGGCGTGAGGGAGCTTGCGACCGAACCATTCAACACAGCGCTTCCGGCTCAGGCGGCACCGAGCGTCAGCGAGGTGTGCGCGTGAGCCTGACCGGATTTGCGTCGCCGTGGTGGTTCCTGCTGCTGATCGCGGTCGCCGCGGTCGCCATCGGGTACGTGCTCGCACAGCGGGCGCGCCGGAAGCGGACCATGCGGTTCGCGAACCTGGACCTCCTGGAAAAGGTCGCGCCGAAGAGCCAGGGCTGGGTCCGGCACCTGCCGGCCGTGCTCATCGTGTTGTCACTGCTGCTGCTCACGGTGGCGCTGGCCGGGCCGACCGCCGAGCAGAAGGTGCCGCGCAACCGGGCGACCGTGATGCTGGTGATCGACGTGTCGCTGTCGATGGAGGCCACCGACGTCCTCCCGACGCGGCTGCAGGCCGCCCAGGAGGCGGCGACGAGCTTCGCGCGGAACATGACGCCGGGGATCAACCTGGGGCTGATCTCGTTCGCGGGCACGGCGACGGTGCTGGTCAACCCGACCACCGACCGCAACGGCGTGATCAAGGCGATCGAAAACCTGAAGCTGGCCCAGTCGACGGCGACCGGGGAAGGGATCTTCGCGGCGCTGCAGTCGGTGGAGAGCTTCTCGAGCGTCGTCGGCGGGGCGGACGGGCCGCCGCCGGCGCGGATCGTGCTGATGTCCGACGGGAAGCAGACCGTGCCCGAGGACCTGTACGCGGCGCGCGGCGGGTACACCGCGGCGCAGGCGGCGAAGCAGGCCGGGGTGCCGATCTCGTCCATCTCCTTCGGCACCACCCACGGTTCGGTCACCATCGACGACAAGCCCCAGCCGGTCAGCGTGGACGACGAATCGCTGCGCGAGATCGCGCGGCTCTCGGGCGGCGACTTCTACAAGGCGGCCAGCGCCGAGGAGCTGAAGAAGGTCTACGCCGACCTCGGCGAGCAGATCGGCTACGAGCTCAAGGACGCCGACGCCAGCAAGCCGTGGCTGGTGGTGGGGACGCTGATCCTCATGCTGGGCGCCGCGGCCAGCCTGTTCTTCGGCCAACGGCTGCCCTGACTCAGGCTCGGCGGACGCCGTACAGGCTTCCGCCGAGCAGGGTCACCCCGGAGAGGACGCCGCTGACGAACGGCACCCACGGCAGTGCGGCGCTGCCGAGCAGGGCGAGACCGGCGACGCCGAGCACGGTCAGGAGCACGCCGACGACGAGGATCGAGCGGGTCTTCCACGCCGCGGCCAGCGCGGCGAAGTGCAGGCCGACGACGGTCGCGATCCAGGCGACGTTGGCTTGGACGGGCGCGTCCAGCAGGCTCAGCACGAAGAACCCGGCGACGAGCAGCACCACTTCGCCGATGACGACGACCCGGTAGCCCGGTCCGAACATCGGCCGGTCTTCGAGGGTCGGCCGCCCGCCCGCGCGGACGCCGAGGACCACCACGGCCGCCAGGGCGAGCACGGCGAGGGCGCGCAGCACCCAGCCGAGCGCCGCGGGGACGGGGGCACCGGAGTTGACGAGCACGAAGACGGTACCGAACGCGGCGCCGATGAGCGCCCCCAGAAACTGCTGTCGCATCCGGCGAACCTACCGGAGCGTGCTCGCGAAGCCGTTCTGGCGCCAGGCCTCGTAGACCGTGATCGCCGCGGTGTTCGCGAGGTTGAGCGACCGGCTCGTCGGCAGCATCGGCAGCCGCACGCGGTCGGTCACCTCCGGCGCTTCCTGCACCGCGGCGGGCAGCCCTACCGACTCCGGCCCGAACATCAGGACGTCGCCCGGTGTGTAGGCGACGTCGGTGTACAGCCGCGTCGCCGAAGCCGTGAACGCGTAGACCTCGGCCGGCAGGAGCGCTTCCCAGGCCGCGGCCAGCGAAGCGTGCACGTGGACCCGGGCCAGGTCGTGGTAGTCGAGCCCGGCCCGGCGCAGCTGCTTGTCCTCCAGGGTGAAGCCGAGCGGCTCGACCAGGTGCAGTTCGCAGCCGGTGTTGGCGGCCAGCCGGATCGCGTTGCCGGTGTTGGGCGGGATTTCCGGCTGGTAGAAGAGAACGCGGAACACGGGCTCAGTCTCCGAGCAGGGCCGCGTAGACCTTGCGGACCGCGTCCGGCGGCGGGGTGGGCCGCAGGGTCGCCGGGTCGATGAAGACGTACCGGACGGTGGCCGCCGCCACGAGGGTCTCGTCGCGCTGGATCTCGAAGTCGAAGATCAGCGACGTCGTGCCGAGGTGGTTCGGGTACTGCGAGACGACCAGTTCGTCGTCGTAGCGGGCCGGCGCGCGGAACTTCAGGTTCGCCTCCGCGACCACGACGTCGGTGCCGTGCTTCAGGAACTCTTCGTGGGAGCCGAAAAGGGCCTTCTCCGCTTCGAAGGAGCACATGTCCACATAGGCCAGGTAGTGGGCGTTGAAGACGATGCCCTGGCCGTCGCACTCGTGGTAGCGCACGCGCAGCGGCATCTCGGCGATCGGGCGGCGAGGTGCGGTCACGCGCCCAATCTAGTTCAACCGTGCAGGGCCCGGTACGCGGCCGCCGCGCCCGGCTGCAGCGGGACCGGTTGGGTCCCGATGAGCGTCCGGACGTCGAGGAACTGCGTGCCCACGGCCTCGGCGGGCACCAGCGCGGTGGCGCGCTCGACGAGCAGCCGGACCACGGCCGCGGCGACGTCGTCGGGCAGGGAAGGCGCGCAGACCAGCAGGTTCGCCACGCCGATCGTGCTCAGCGCGCCGACGCCGCGGTACGCGCCGTCGGGGACTTGGACCTGGTCGTAGACCGGGCCGTACGCCGCGCGCAGGGCCGGCACCACCGAATCCAGGGGCAGCAACGCGATCGGGGTCGTCCGGGTCAGCTCGGCGAGCTTCGGCGTCGGGACCCCACCCGACCACAGCATGGCGTCGATGCGGCGGCCGGCCAGCGCGCGGACCGCGTCGTCGAACAGCAGGTGCCGGGCGTCCACCGCGACACCCGCCGTGGCGAACAGGCGCTCGCCGAGCTGCGCCGCCCCGGAGCCGCCCGCGCCCAGGGACACCGCGCGCCCGGCGAGGTCGGCCAGCCGGCGCACCGGGCCGTCCGCGCGCACGACCAGCTGCAGGTAGTTCTCGTAGACGCGGCCGAGGGCGAGCAGCGGGACCGTCCCGGCGAACGGCGGGCCGCCGGCGAGCGCGGTCTGGGCGACGTCGGCGAGCACCAGCCCGAGGTCGGCCTGCCCCCGCTGCACGAGGCCGACGTTGGCGACGCTCGCCTCGGTCGGCACGGCGGTGGCGTGCAGCAGCGGTTCCGCCCGGTTCAGCTCGGCCGAGAGGAGCTCGGCGAAGGCCAGGTAGAACCCGCCGCGCTCACCGGCGGCGATGGTGACCGCGCGTTCCGGGCCGCGGTAGCCGGACGCCGAACACCCGCCCAGCGCCAGGCCGAGGCCGCCGAGCAGGGCCGTGCGGCGGGTGAGCGTCATCCCGGCACCTCGCGCAGCGGCAGCGTGACGCGGACCTCGAGACCGTGGGGGAGGGCCTGCCGCAGGTCCAGGACGCCGCCGCGGGTGCGCACCTGCTGGCGGGCGATGGCGAGGCCGAGGCCGGTGCCGCGCGGGGCGCCTTCGCCACCCGCCCGCCAGAACCGTTCGGTCGCCCGCGCCCTGTCCTGTTCGGACAGTCCCGGCCCGTCGTCGGAAACGACGAGCGTCGCGGTCGACGCGCCGGTTTCCCAGTCCGTCGTGATCTTCGCGCCCCGGCCGGCGTAGTGGACGGCGTTGTCCAGCAGCACATCGAGGATCTGCGCGAGCTCGCCTTCGGGGCAGCGCACGGTGACCGGCTCGTCGTGGCCCGGTGGCGGCACGATCGTCGAGCCCGCGTCCTCGGCGGCCGGGCGCCAGGCGTCGACGCGTTCGGCGAGCACGGACGCGAGGTCGCAGGCCTCGTCCGCGCCCCCGGCGGCGACACGGGTCGCGGTGCTCTCGGCCAGCGCCAGCGCCAGCAGGCCGTCCAAGAGTTTCTCGAGCCGTTCGACTTCGGCGACGGTCGCCCGGTAGGTGGTGTCGTCGTCCTCGATCCGCCCGGCCAGGGAGTCGACCCGCAGCCGCAGCGCCGCCATCGGGTTCCGCAGCTGGTGCGAGGCGTCGGCGACCAGCCGGTGCTGCTGCTCGGCGGCTTCGAGCACGGCTTCGGACATCCGGTTGACCTCGGCGGCCAGCGACCGCAGCTCGCGCGGCCCGGTGCGTTCCGGGACGTGCGCGCGGTGCCCGCCCGCCACGGCCAGCACCCCGGTTTCGAGCTCGTGCAGCGGCCGCACCATCCACCGGGCCAGCACCACGGCGAGCAGCACGAACACCATCGCGACCAGCACCGCGCCGGCGCCGATGGTGCCCCACCGGGTGGCGACGTCCGCGGCCGCCGCCGTCACCGAAGCGCGCAGCACGACCACGCCGGACACGCGGGTGCCGGTGCCGACCGGGCGGGCGAAGTAGGCCGGTTCGGCCGACCACGGGTCCAGCCGGTCCACCCGCGGCGCCGGTTCGTTGCGCATGGTCGCCTCCACCAGCGCGCGCACCGCCGGCTCGCCCGCGGTCAGGCCGCCCGCCTGCACCAGCGGCAGGCGCCGGCCGTCGACGATGACGACGCCTTCGCCGTACAGCCCGGTGTAGCGCTCCGCGTCGGCCACGAGGGCCGCGGGGTCGTGGGTGTCGACGGCCTGCTGGGCGAGCACGACGAACCGGTCGACGTCGGCGGTGCGGGAGATGACCAGCTGCTGGGTGCGCTGCTCGGCGGTGGCGGTCAGCAGCGGCACGGCGAACGCGGCGACCACCGCGAGGGCGAGGGCGACCAGGACCACCAGCAGCCGGGTGCGCACGGGGTCAGTCCCGGCCGAGCCGGTAGCCGAAGCCGCGGATGGTGGTGAGCAGGCCCGGCCGGTCGAGCTTGGCGCGCAGCCCGGTCAGGTGGACGTCGAGCGAGCGCGACACCGCGAGGTAGGCGTCGCCCCAGACCTCGTCCATGAGCTGCTGGCGGCTGACCGCGGTGCCGGGGCGGGCGGCGAGCACGGCCAGGATCTCGAACTCCTTGGTGGTGAGCCCGATGTCGTGCCCGGCGACCAGGACCCGGCGGGCGCCGAGGTCGATCTCGACGTCTTCGACGCGCACGACGTCACCAGCACTGTCGGCCGGGGTGGCGCGGGCGACCGCCCGCCGCACGACGGCGTCCATCCGGGCCAGCAGCTCGGCCAGCCGGACCGGCTTGGCGAGGTAGTCGTCCGCGCCGAGCCGTAAACCGCGCACGACCGAGCGCTCGTCGCCGCGGGCGGTCAGCACGATCACCGGGACCGGTGAGACGGCCCGGATCTTGCGGAGGACGTCGAGGCCGTCGAGGTCGGGCAAGCCCAGGTCCAGCAGGACGAGGTCGGCCGCGCGGTGGTGGTGCAGCGCGTCGGCCCCGCGGGCGACGCTGGTGACGGGATGACCGCGCGCGTGCAGCGACTCGGCGAGCGCGCCGGCGACACCCGCGTCGTCTTCGACGAGGAGCACGCGCACGGCCATCTCCTTGTCAGCGTTGTTGTTCCAGCTCCGAGGTCTTCGAGGTTTCCCGCATTGTGCCGTAGACGATCAGGGACACCAGGACACAGCCCGCGACGTACCAGAAGAACACCGTTTCGTGCCCGGCGCTCTTCAGCGCCTGCGCGATCAGCTCGGCGGTGCCGCCGAAGATCGCCACGGTCAGCGCGTACGGCAGCCCGACGCCGAGGGCACGGATCTTCGTGGGGAACAGCTCGGCCTTCACGATGGCGTTGATCGAGGTGTACCCGGCGACGATCACCAGCCCGGCCAGCACGAGGAAGAACGCGCCGACGGGGTTGCGGGTCGAGCCCATCACCGTCATCAGCGGGACGGTGAGCAGCGTGCCGCCGATGCCGAAGAACAGCAGCAGCGGCCGGCGGCCGATCCGGTCGGACAGGCGCCCGAACACCGGCTGCAGGAAGGCGGCGATGAGGATCGCGCAGAACAGCACGATGGTGACCTGCCGCCGCGGGATGTGCGCGGTGTTCTCGAGGAACTTCTGGCTGTAGGTGGCGAAGGTGTAGAAGCCGACCGTGCCGCCGAGGGTCAGGCCGACGACGAGCGCGATCTCCTTCGGGTACTTGGCGAGCGCGCGCAGGGTGCCGCGGCCGCCCTTGTTTTCGCTCTTGTTTTCCTCCGCCTCGCGCTGGTAGCTCTCGGACTCGTCCATGCCCCGCCGCAACCACATGACGGTGAGCGCGGCGACCGTGCCGACGCCGAACGCGATCCGCCAGCCCCAGGACGTCAGCTGCTGCTCGGTGAGCAGCGCCTGCAGGATCAGCTGGAGACCGAGCGCCAGCAGCTGGCCGCCGTACAGCGTCACGTATTGGAAGCTCGAGTAGAAGCCGCGCTTGCCGGGAGTGGCCACTTCGGACAGGTAGGTCGCCGAGGTGGAGTACTCGCCGCCGACCGACAGCCCCTGGATCAGCCGGGCGGTGAGCAGCAGGATCGGCGCGGCGATCCCGATGGTGTGGTAGCTCGGCGTGACGGCGATGAGCAGGGAGCCGCCCGCCATCAGCGTGACCGAGAGCACCAGCGCGCTGCGGCGGCCGAACCGGTCGGCGAACCGCCCGAGCATCCAGCCGCCGAGAGGCCGCATGAGGAACCCGACGGCGAACACGGCGGCGGTCCCGAGGAACGCGGCCGTGGTGTCGGTCGTGGGGAAGAAAGACTTGGCGAAGTAGGTGGTGAACGCCGCATAGGCGTACCAGTCGTACCACTCGACCAAGTTGCCGATAGAGCCGCGCAGCACGTTGCCGATCACGCGCTTTTCGCTGCCATGCTGGTACGTGGCGGCACCGCTGAGCCGGGTTGTCATCGTCGACCTCCTGTGTTGCGACTCACGGTGACCAACCGGCGGGTGAGCGGCAAGACGGAGAGGCAGTTCCTAACACGGGCTTAGGACGGTGACGTTCTTCGCGGGACAGCCGCGACCGGGCAACCCGCCGCATGCCGCCGCCGACCTCCTGTGTTGCGACTCACGGTGACCAACCAGCGGGTAACCAGCAAGGTCGGGGGACAGTTCCTGACACCCGTTCAGGACGGCCGCGGCGAGCCCGGGCGCGGGTGCGCGACCCGGCGGCGCTGCCGATAACCTCGTGCGCGGCAGCAGCGCAGGAGTTCACGAAGAGGGAGAACACAGTGGGACGGTCCGTTCTGGTCACCGGGGGCAACCGGGGCATCGGTCTGGCGATCGCCCGGGACCTCGCCGAGCAGGGGCACCGGGTCGCCGTCACGCACCGTGGTTCGGGCGCGCCCGAAGGCCTCTTCGGGGTCCAGGCGGACGTCACCGACACCGCGCAGGTCGACGCCGCCTTCAAGCTCGTCGAGGAGCACCAGGGGCCGGTCGAGGTGCTGGTTTCCAACGCCGGGCTCACCGACGACACGCTGCTGATGCGGATGAGCGACGAGCAGTTCGAGCGCGTCATCGACGCGAACCTGACCGGCGCCTACCGCGTCGCCAAGCGGGCCTCGCGCGGCATGCTGCGCGGCAAGTGGGGGCGGTTCGTCTTCATCTCCTCGGTCGTCGGCCTCTCCGGCTCGGCCGGCCAGGCCAACTACGCCGCGTCGAAGGCCGGGCTGGTCGGCTTCGCGCGGTCGCTGGCCCGGGAGCTCGGCTCGCGCAACATCACCTCGAACGTCGTCGCGCCCGGGTTCGTCCACACGGACATGACCGACGAACTGCCCGAGGAGCGCAAGAAGGAGATCCTCGCGCAGGTGCCCTCCGGCCGGTACGCCGAGCCGTCGGAGATCGCCGCCGCCGTCCGCTACCTGGCCTCCGACGAGGCCGGCTACGTCAACGGCGCGGTGCTGCCCGTCGACGGCGGCCTCGGCCTCGGCCACTGACCTCTTCCGAAGACCCCTGACCCGAACAAGACCTGGAGGACCCGTGCCCGGACTGCTCGAAGGCAAGCGCCTGCTGATCACCGGCATCATCACCGACGCGTCGCTCGCCTTCCACGCGGCCAAGATCGCGCAGCAGGAGGGGGCGAAGGTGGTGCTGACCGGCTTCGGCCGCATGTCGCTGGTCGAGCGCATCGCGAAGCGGCTGCCCGAAGCGGCGCCGGTGATCGAACTCGACGTCACCAACCAAGAACACCTCGACGGCCTGGCCGACAAGGTCCGCGAGCACGTCGACGGCCTCGACGGCGTGCTGCACTCGATCGGCTTCGCGCCGCAGACCTGCCTCGGCGCGCCGTTCCTCGACGCGCCCGCCGAAGACGTCAAGACCGCGATCGAGATCTCGACGTACTCGTACATGTCGCTGGCGAAGGCGTGCCTGCCGCTGCTCGGCCGGGGTGCTTCCTACGTCGGCATGGACTTCGACGCGCGTGTCGCGTGGCCGGTCTACAACTGGATGGGCGTCGCGAAGGCCGGGCTCGAATCGGTCAACCGGTACCTGGCCAAGGAGCTGGGGCCGCAGGGCATCCGGGTCAACCTGGTCAGCGCGGGCCCGATGAAGACCATGGCGGCGAAGTCCATCCCGGGCTTCGTCGACCTGGAGGACGGCTGGGGCGAGCGCGCGCCGCTCGGCTGGGACAGCACGGACCCGGACCCGGTGGCGAAGAGCGTCTGCGCGGTGCTGTCGGACTGGCTCCCCGCCACCACCGGCTCGATGATCATGGTCGACGGCGGGGTCCACTTCCTCGGCGTCTGAGCCTCACACGGTCACCGGCTCACGGTCGTCGCCGCGCTGGACGGCGGCGGCGGCCGTGAGCGCGGCCAGCGTCGCCACGCCGAGAGCGATCCCGGTCCAGGCGACGCTCGGGAAGCCGAGCCCGGCGTCGATCGCGACGCCGCCCAGCCACGGCCCGATGGTGTTGCCGACGTTGAACGCCGCGGTCGTGCTGGCGCCCACGAGCGTGGGGGCGTCGCCGGCGGCGTGGTAGGCCCGCACGTTCAGCGCCGGGTTGGCGCCGAACCCGGCGACGCCGAAAGCCATCACGGCCGCGACGGCCACCAGCGCGTCGGTGGTCAGCGCGAGCACGAGCAGGGCCGCCAGCGCGAGCCCGAGGCAGCCGTAGAGCGTCGCGAACGGCCGCCGGTCGGCGAGCCGGCCGCCCGCGGTGATCCCGATCAGCGCGCCGACGCCGAACAGCGCCAGGACGCCGGGCACCCAGCCCTCGGGCAGGCCGTCGGTCTCGGTCAGCAGGGGGGCGAGGTAGCTGAACGCGGCGAAGATCATGGCCTGCGCCAGCGCGATCACGCCGAGGGCGAGCCAGACCCGGCCCCGGCGGTACAGCCGCAGTTCGCCGCGGACGCCCGCCGCGTCACCGGTCGTCTCGGGGACCAGCAGCGCCACGCCCGCCACCGCGACCACGGTCACCACCGCCACGGCCCAGAACGCCGTCCGCCAGCCGGCGTGCTGGCCGAGGAACGTCCCCGCGGGCACCCCGGCGATGTTCGCCACGGTCAGGCCGCCGACCAGGACCGCCATCGCGCGGCCGCGCCGGCCGGCGGGCACGAGCGCGATGGTCGTCGCCAGTGCGACGGCCCAGAACCCGGCGCAGGCGAAAGCCGCGACCGCTCGCGTGGCGAAGAGGAGGGCGTAGCTCTCGGCGAGCGCGCCGACGACGTGCGCCACGACGAACACGGCGAGCAACGCCAGCAGCGTCCGGCGGCGGGGGAGCCGGAGGGTGCCGATCGCCAGCAGCGGCGCGCCGACGACCATGCCGACGGCGAACGCCGAGATCAGCAGCCCGGCGTCGGGGATGCTCACGTGCAGGTCGGCGGCCATGCCGGGGAGCAGGCCGGTGATCATGAACTCGGACGTGCCCAGCGCGAACACGCTGAGGCCGAGGACGAAGACGGCCAGGGGCATCGGTTCTCCTCCGGGTTGTGTATCGGTCAGTTCAAAACTGCGGCACCGTCGGGGACGGTTTCGGGAGGGGGTTGTCAGCGGGCGGCGATCGCCGAAAGCGCGATGTCGGCGACGGCGTGCATGCTTTCGGGGCTCGTGCCGCGGCGGGCCATCACCCGCAGGCCCGAGGTGGTGCTGAGCAGGAACTCCGCCACCTCGGCGGGGTCCAGGCCGTCCCGGAGGCTGCCGTCGCGCGCGCCTTCCCGGACGCATGCGGCGAACATGGTCAGGTTCCGTCGGGTGTCGGCCCGCAGGGCGGCGCCCACCTCGTCGTCGGGCAGGCCGAGTTCGGCCAGGGTATTGACCACGAAGCAGCCGCGGCGGCGGTCCTCGAGGTCGCCTTCGATGGCGCTGTCGAGCACCGCGGCGAGCCGCTCGGCCGCGGTGCCCGGGCCGTCGAGGATCGCTTGGCGCCGGTCCAGCTGGGTGCTGGTGTAGTGCGCCAGCGAACGCCGGAAGAGGGCCCGCTTGCTGGTGAAGGTGTTGTAGACGCTGCTGCGGCCCAGTCCGGTGGCTTCGCACAGGTCCTGCGTCGTCGTCGCTTCGTAGCCGTGTTCCCAGAAGGCGTGCATCGCCTTCTCGACGGCGGCGGCTTCGTCGAATTCCCTTGGCCTGGCCATGAAGGCACCGTACCAGAGTTTTGGACTGCGCGATTCATAACGGGCCCGGCTCAGCGTGCGGGCCGCCACATCGGCAAGATGACGGGGGTGGGATACGACGCGTTGCTGTGGCTTTCGTTCGGCGGCCCGGAAGGGCCCGACGAGGTCATGCCGTTCCTCGAGAACGTCACCCGGGGCCGGGGGGTGCCGCGCGAGCGGCTCCTGGAGGTCGCCGAGCACTACCAGCACTTCGGTGGCGTCTCGCCGATCAACAAGCTGAACCGCGACGCGATGGCCGCGGTCGAGAAGCAGCTCGCGGCGGCCGGCGTGGACCTGCCGGTGCACTTCGGCAACCGCAACTGGCACCCGATGGTCGAGGAAACCTTGGCCACGCTGACGTCGGACGGCGCGAAGCGGGTCCTGGTGTTCCCCACGAGCGCGTACGGCGGCTACTCGGCGTGCCGCCAGTACGACGAGGACATCGAGCGCGCCCGCGCGGCGGTCGGCGACGGCGCCCCCGAGCTGGTGAAGATCCGTCAGTTCTTCGACCACCCGCTGTTCGTCTCGGCGGTCGCCGACGGCGTGCGCGCCGCCCACGCGTCACTGGGGGACGAGCCCGGGATCCGCACGGTCTTCACCGCCCACTCGGTGCCGGAGAGCGCCGACCGCGCCTCGGGGCCGCCGCCGGAGGGCGGCCGCCGGTACTCGCGCCAGATCGCGGAGGCGGCTCGCCTGGTGGCGGCCGAGGCGGGCATCGCGGAGTACGACGTCGTCTGGCAGTCGCGGTCCGGGCCGCCGCAGGTGCCGTGGCTGGAGCCGGACATCGTCGACCACATCGACGCGCTGCACGCCGCCGGGGTGCCTGGCGTGGTCGTGTCGCCGATCGGGTTCGTGTCGGACCACCTCGAGGTGATCTGGGACCTGGACAACGAGGCCGCGGAACGCGCGGCGGAGCACGGGATGGCCTTCGCCCGCGCGGCGACGGCGGGCAGCGATCCGCGGTTCGCGGAGCTGGTCGTGGAGCTGGTCCGCGAGCACACGCACGGAGTCCCGGCGCGGAAGCTGTCGGCGTTCCCGGTGGCGGGCTGCACCGTCAACGGCGCGCCCTGTGCGATCGGCTGCTGCGAACCGGCGAAGCGCCCCGCCCGTTAGGTTTTGCGCCCCACGAGGTGGAAGACGCGGCTGAGCCGGCGGTAGGGATCGCGCCGGCCGGCTTCGAACTCGACGGCCGCCACGCGCTCGGTTTCGGCCGGGTCCGGTCCGGCGCCGCTGAGGTCGAGCCAGTCGACGAACAGCCAGACGCCGTACCAGTCGACGGGTTCCACGCCGCGGCGGCGGAGGGACTCGCTCAGTTCCGCCACCGTGTCGGCGCGCGTCGGCAGGCCCAGCACCCCGATTTCGGTGCGGGCGTCGAACGCTGCCAGAGCGTCTTCCCAGCGTCCTTCCAGCGCCGGGCGCACCGCCGCCGCGTCGGCGTTGCCCGTCATCACCGAGACGAGACCGCCGGGCGCGGCGCACCGGCACAGCTGGTCGAGGACGGGCTCCGGCGACTCCAGGTATCCGAGCACGCCGTGGCACAGGACGGCGTCGAAGCGGCGGCTGCCGACCGCCTCCTCGGCGTCCGCGGCGTCGGCTTCCACGAAGGTCACGCGGTCCTGGAGGGCCGCCGGTAGCCGCTGCCGGGCTTTGTCGAGCATCGCTGCCGACGAGTCGAGCAGAGTGACGTCGTAGCCCGCGCGGGCCAGCGGGAACGACTGGTGGCCGGCGCCGCCGCCGACGTCGAGCACCGCGGCCGGCGGGGCGGGCAGGTGTGCCAGCAGCTGCCGGTGCAGTACGAGCGTGCGCACGCGACCTTTGACGGAAGCGTAGGCACCGTCGGCGAAATCGCCGGCCAGCGCGGCCCAGGTGTCCTCGGTCATCGCGGGCGGTTCAGCCTTCGCGGGCCGTCTGCTCCGCGAACGCCCGCACCGCCTCGTCGACCGCCGCGCAGCGGGCCGTCCGGACCGCGTCCGACAGCGGCCGCAACGCCTGGGCCCGCAGCGTCGAAGCCGACGCCGACAACGCGCCGCCCGGGTCTTCCGACGACGCGATCGCCAGGATCGCCGCGATCTCCTCGGCGCGTTGCAGCACCCGCAACGCGCGTCCGGGCGTCCCGGCCGGCCAGTCCACGTCCGGCCGCGAGCGCAGGTGGGCCGACAGCTCCGCGCGCACGCCCGGCCGGTCCGAAGCCACGTCGAGGGTCTGCAACGCCCCGGCGCTGGCGCGGATCGCGTCCGTCAGCCCGTGTTCGGCCTCGCCGAGCGGGACGTACTCCGGGGTGGTCGGCGACGTCAGCGAGTAGACCGTCCAGCGCACCAAGCCCTCGGCGATCGGCTCCGGCACCAGGCCGAACCCGAGGTCGGGGAGCACCAGCGCGTCGCCCGCGCGCAACGCCGCTTCGGTGAACGGCCCGCCGCCGCCGAGGCCGCGGACGTCGCCGGGGACGGGCAGCACCAGGTTCAGCGATTTCGCTCCTTGCGAACGCAGCGCCATCAGCAGCTGCACCGGCGTGGCCGCCCGGTTGAACGCCAGCGGGAGCGCGAAGGCGTCGGCCGCGGCCGCGTCGGCGGCCACGACGTCGTGGGCCTCACCCCACGCGAGCAGGGCATCGAGGACATCGTCGGACGCGGCGGCCCCGTTGAGCCACGCGCTCGACCAGACGGCGAAAGTCGCACTGGGACGGCACACGACGCCCTATTTTACCGGCTCGCCCGCGATGCCGGGTGTGCGCCCACGCTGGAGCCGCTCCACATCGACGGGCCGCCGATCCGGCAGTAGCGTCGAACGGGTGAACGCTGTTCCAGACGCTCTTCCCCGCACCGCCGGGGCCCTGCGCGCGGCCGGGTACGAGCCGCGCCCCATCGCGCAAGAGATCCACGACAACCTGCTGAGCGCCCTCAAGAACGGCGAGGACGCCTGGCCCGGCATCGTCGGGTTCTCCCGCACCGTGCTGCCGCAGCTCGAACGCGCGCTGCTGGCCGGCCACGACGTCGTCCTGCTCGGCGAACGCGGCCAGGGCAAGACCCGCCTGCTGCGCACCCTCGCCGGCCTGCTCGACGAGTGGACGCCCGTCATCGAGGGCTCCGAGCTGGGGGAACACCCGCTTCAGCCGATCACGCCCGCGTCGATCCGGCGGGCCGCCGAGCTCGGCGACGACCTGCCGGTGACCTGGCGCCACCGCTCCGAGCGCTACACCGAAAAGCTCGCCACGCCGGACACCTCCGTCGGCGACCTGATCGGCGACGTCGACCCGGTGAAGGTCGCCGAAGGCCGCAGCCTCGGCGACCCGGAGACCATCCACTTCGGTCTCGTGCCGCGGGCCCACCGCGGGATCGTCGCCATCAACGAACTGCCCGACCTGGCCGAACGCATCCAGGTCGCCCTGCTCAACGTGATGGAGGAGCGCGACATCCAGGTCCGCGGCTACACGCTGCGGCTGCCCTTGGACGTCCTGCTCGTCGCCACCGCGAACCCCGAGGACTACACCAACCGCGGCCGGATCATCACCCCGCTGAAGGACCGCTTCGGCGCCGAGATCCGCACCCACTACCCCCTGGACGTCGAGTCGGAGATCGCCGTCGTCCGGCAGGAGGCGAACCTCGTCGCCGAAGTCGGCGAGCCGCTGCTGGAGGTGCTCGCCCGGTTCGTCCGCAACCTCCGCGAGTCGACGGTGATCGACCAGCGTTCCGGCGTCTCGGCGCGGTTCGCCGTCGCCGCGGCGGAGACCGTGGCGGCCGCGGCCCTGCGGCGCTCGGCGCTGACGGGCGAGGAGCCCGCGGTGGCCCGCCCGGTCGACCTCGACGCCGTGCCGTCGGTGCTGCGCGGCAAGATCGAGTTCGAGCCCGGCGAAGAGGGCCGCGAGATCGAGCACCTGGTGCACCTGCTGCGCCTGGCGATCGCCGAGACCGCGCGCGACCGGTTCGCCGGCCTCGACCTGCGGCCGCTGGCCGACGCGGTCGCCGGCGGCCACCTGGTGTCCACCGGCGAGCGCGTGCCGGGCAAGGACGTCCTCGAAGCCCTGCCGGAGCTGCCGGTGCTGCACGAGGTCGCCCGGCGGGCCGGGGTCTCCGCCGACGAGCCCGCCGGCCGGATCGCGGCCGCCGTCGAACTGGCCCTCGAATCGCTGTTCCTGTCGCGAAGGCTCGCCAAGGACTCCGACGACACGACGACCGTCTACGGCCGATGACCGCGGTCCCGCTTCCCGACGGCTACTCCTACGGCCCGTGGCACGACGGGCCGGATCCCCTCGCGCCGCCGGCCGACCTGCGCGACGCGCTCGACGAGATCGGCCGCGACGTCATGGCCGGGGCCTCGCCGCGGGCCGCGCTGGAGGAGATGCTCCGGCGCGGCACCGAGCGCACCGCGGGCCTCGACGAGCTGACCCGGCGGCTCTGGCAGCGCCGCTCGCAGATCCAGCGGCGCAACAACCTCGACGGCACCCTCCAGGAGGTCCAGCGCCTGCTGCAGGAGGCCCTCGACGCCGAACGGCGCGAGCTGTTCCCGGACCCGGACGACGACGCCCGGTTCCGGGAGGCCCAGCTCGACGCGCTGCCGCCGGGCACGGCCGCGGCCGTCAACGAGCTGGCGGACTACGACTGGCGCTCCGAACAGGGCCGGGAAAACTACCAGCAGATCCGGGACCTGCTCGGCCAGGAGCTGATGGAGTCCCGGTTCCAGGGCATGAAGCAGGCGCTGCAGAACGCCGGGCCCGAGGACGTCGAGCGGATCAACGAGATGCTCTCCGACCTCAACGACCTCCTCGCGGCACACGCCCGCGGCGCCGAGGACATCCAGCAGCGCTTCGAAGACTTCATGGGCAAGCACGGCGAGTTCTTCCCCGAGAACCCGCGCAACGTCGAGGAGCTGATCGACGCGCTGGCCGAGCGGTCGGCGGCCGCGCAGCGCATGCTCAACTCGATGTCGGCCGAGCAGCGCGCGGAACTCGCCGAGCTGACCCAGCAGGCCTTCGGCGACCCGCGGCTGGCGCAGCAGCTGTCCCAATTGGACAGTCAGCTCCGGGCGGCGCGCCCGGGCGAGGACTGGACGGGTTCGGCGCGCTTCCGCGGCAACAACCCGCTGGGCATGGGCGAAGGCGCCCAGGCCATGCAGGATCTCGCGGAACTGGACGCGCTGGCCGAGCAGCTGGGCCAGTCCTACCCCGGGGCGCGGCTGGAGGACATCGACCTGGAGGCGCTGGAAGCCCAGCTCGGCAAGGACGCGGGCGTCGACGCCCGCCGGCTGGCCGAACTGGAGCGCGAACTGCGCCGCCAGGGCCTGTTCGAACGGGCCGCCGACGGCTCGCTCCGGTTGTCGCCCAAGGCGTTGCGGCGCCTCGGCGAGACAGCGTTGTCCGACATCGTGAACGCGTTGCGCGGCAAGACCGGCGAGCGCGAGACCGAGTCGGCGGGCGCGGCGGGAGAGCCCACCGGCGCGTCGCGGCCGTGGCGGTTCGGGGACATGCAGCCCTGGGACGTGCCACGCACGATCCGCAACGCCGTCCTCCGCACAATGTTCTCCGGGGCCGAGCCCCGGACCCCGGCCGGGGGGCGAGCCCCCCTGGACCCCCCAAACAATCGTGGGTCGGTGGGGGAGCGGCAGGTCCGCCTCGACGTCGAGGACGTCGAAGTGGTCGAGACCGAGCACCGGTCCCGGGCGGCGGTGGCGCTGCTGGTCGACACGTCGTGGTCGATGGTTTCGGAGGGCCGCTGGCTGCCGATGAAGCGCACCGCGCTGGCGCTGCACCAGCTGATCAGCACCCGCTTCCGCAACGACGCGCTGCAGCTGATCACGTTCGGCCGCTACGCGCAGTCGGTGGAGCTGCCGGAGCTGGTCGGCCTGGAGGGTGCGTGGGAGCAGGGCACCAACGCCCACCACGGCCTGCTGCTCGCCGGGCAGCACCTGCGGCGGCACCCGGACGCCCAGCCGGTGGTCCTGATGGTCACCGACGGCGAGCCGACGGCCCACCTGGAACCCGACGGCGAAGCGGTCTTCGACTACCCGCCCCAGCCCCGGACCCTCCACAAGACACTGTCCGAAGTGGATCGCCTGGCGAAGCTGGGTGCGTCGATTTCGGTGTTCCGCCTCGGCGACGACCCGCGGCTGACGTCGTTCGTGGACCTGATCGCCCGCCGCTCGGGCGGCCGGGTGATCGCCCCGGACCTCGACGGTCTCGGCGCGGCGGTGGTGGGCGACTACCTGCGCACGCGGCGGTGACCCCGGCGGGTGCTCCCGCGGCCGCGGGAGCACCCGGTCACCGGCGTCCGGGGTGGTGCCGCCGGACGCGCACCTCGCGCGGGTCGATCCACCGGCCGAGCGCGGGCTGCTCGGCCAAGGGGTCCGTCCACCGCACCCGCAGCCGGTCGGGGTGCGCTTCCTGGATGCGCACCTCCGTCCACCGCCCCGGCGCCTCCTCGGCCCACCACGGGTCGCCCAGGCTCGGCAGGCCGTCGCGGCGGACCACGTCCTCGGCTTCCTCCCGGCTCGTCGGCCCGGCGAGCGCCGCGTGGAACACGGTGACCGGCTCCCAGCCCGATCCGGTGAGCCGGAGGTGGCCGAGGAGCTCGCCGTCCTCCTCGCGCCGGACCTCGGTCGTGCTCACAGCCGCACTCCCAGCCGGTCGCGGACGGCGGCGATCACCTTTTCGGTCTGGGCCCGCAAGGCGTCCAGACCGGCCTGCTCGTCGGCCGAGCCGACGTAACCGGCCGGATCGGCACGGACCCCCTGCTTCCACACCTCGGTGAGCCGCTGCGTCGCGGTGATGTCCTCGTCCGGGCGTCCGTCGACCAGAACGAGATCCGCGCGCAGCCCGGGCCGGATCCGGCCGCGGTCGGCCAGGCCGAACACCTCGGCCGGGCGGGCCGTCGCCGCGGCCAGCGCGGCGGACGGCGGAAGCCCCGCGCCGACGAGGTACCCCAGCTCCCGGTGCAGGCTGGCGCCGTGCACGGTGCCCGGGTTCGGCGCGTCCGTCCCGGCCAGCACCGGCACGCCGGCCGCGTGCAGCAGCCGGGTGTTGACGCGCGCCGCTGCGAAGTCCGGCAGCTGCGGCGGCAGCCACCGCTGCTCCTGCCGCTCGAGGACGGCACGCCACGCGGGCCCCAGCCGCGCCGCGAGAGCGGGCTCGGTCAGCAGCGAACCGCCCGGGAAGCCGTCGGCCACCGACAGCGTCGAGATCACCGCGACGCCCGCCGCGGCGATCGCGTCGGCCTGCCGGCCGGTGAGCGCGTCGAACGGGACGTGCGCGAGCACGTCGACCCCGGTGGGCAGCAAGTCCATCGCCCCGCGTGCGGTCGACACGTGCGCGGCGACGACCAGGCCGGCCGCGTGCGCGGCTTCGGCCAGCGCGGCGATCGTCGGCACGTCCAGCGACGGCATCGGCATCGGGCCGCCGGTGCCGTCGTCGTAGAGCACCTTCAGGTGCGCCGCGCCTTCGGCGACGCGGTCGGCGACGAAGCGCCCGGCGTCCCGCGGTCCGGTGACGTACGGGAACGGTGCGTACATCATGCTCGGGTGCCCGCCGGGCGCCGTGGCCCCGACGCTTCGAGGAGCGCACGTCGGCGCAGTCCGGCCCGGCGCCGCGGGCCAGGGCCTCTCCGACCGTGTCCGGCTTGCTGAACATGTCGAGCACGGTCGTGACGCCGAAGGTGAGGGCCTGCCGGGGCGCGCCGGGCAGCAGGTGCACGTGGGCGTCGATCAGCCCGGGCAGCAGGGTGCCGCCGCGGGCGTCGACGTGCTCGTCGCCCGGCCGGCGCAGGGTGTCGTCGCCGAGCGCGGTGATGCGGCCGCCGGTGAGCCGGACGGCGGTGTGGTCGGTGAGGTGCTCGCCGTCGAAGACGCGGGCACCGGTGATGGTCGTGGTCACGACGTCACGATAAAAGTTGACACCGTGTGAAGGTCAACTTCTAAGCTGGCGGGATGCAGTACTCGATCAGCCAGGTCGCGAAGGCCTCCGGCGTCTCGGCGCGGATGCTCCGCCACTACGACGCGATCGGCCTGCTCACGCCGGCGTCGGTGGCGGCGAACGGCTACCGCTGGTACGGACGGCCCGAACTGCTGCGCCTGCAGCGCATCCTGCTGCTGCGGCGGCTCGGCCTCGGCCTGGCCGAGATCGGGGCGGTGCTGGGCGACCAGGTCGACGAGGCCGCCGCGCTGCGCGGGCACCTGGCCCAGCTCGAGGAGGAGCGCCGCCGCCTCGACCGCGTCATCGCCACCGTCGAGGAGACGATCACCGACCTCGCCCACGCCCGGATCGACGATCCCGACCGGTTCTTCGCCGGCCTGCGCAAGGACGGCGCCACCATGCGCCAGAGCTACCGCGAGACGTTCGGCGAAGGCGCCGCGGTGGCCTTCGACACCGCCCAGGCCGCCCAGGCCGGGCTCACCGCCGCGGACTACGAGCACGCCGCCGCCCGGAGCGCCGCGCTGTTCCGGCGGCTGGCCGCCGTCATGCGCTCCGGCGCCGCACCGGAGGACCCCGCCGCGCTCGACGCCGTCGCCGAGCACTACGAGTCCGTGAGCCACTTCTGGCAGCCGACCGCCCCCGCCTACGCCGCGATGGGCGGGCTGTACCTGAACGATCCCCGGCAACGGGAGCTGGCCGAGCGGGCCGATCCGGAGCTGCCGGCGTGGCTCGCGCGCGCCATCGAAGCCTACGCGCGAGTACGGCTCGTCCCACCGCTCGGGAAGGCCTGACGACCCGGCAATTACAGTCGAGGCATGCAGACTTGGTCATCGGTCGACGTGCCCCGCATCCCCGGCACCCCCCGCCCGCTGCGGCTCCACGACACGGCCACCGGGCAGATCCGCCCGACCGCGCCCGGCGCCACCGCCCGGATGTACGTCTGCGGCATCACGCCCTACGACGCGACACACCTGGGGCACGCCGCGACCTACCTCGCCTTCGACCTGGTGAACCGCATCTGGCGGGACAACGGGCACGACGTCCACTACGTGCAGAACGTCACCGACATCGACGAGCCGCTGCTGGAACGCGCCGCGCGCGACCAGGACGACTGGGTGGTGCTGGGCATGCGCGAGACGGCGCTGTTCCGCGAGGACATGACCGCGCTGCGGGTCATCCCGCCGCGGCAGTTCGTCGGCGCGGTCGAGAGCATCCCGGAGATCGTCGAGGTCATCGCCAAGCTGCTGGCCAACGGCAGCGCCTACCGCGCGGACGACCCGGAGTTCCCCGACGTCTACTTCGACCACACGGCGACCGGGAAGTTCGGCTACGAATCGAACTACGACGCCGAGACGATGGCGAAGTTCTTCGCCGAGCGCGGCGGCGACCCCGACCGGGCCGGCAAGCGCCACCCGCTGGACGCGCTGGTGTGGCGCGTGGCCCGCGAAGGCGAGCCGTCGTGGGAGTCCGAGCTGGGTGCGGGCCGCCCGGGCTGGCACATCGAGTGCAGCGCGATCGCGGTCAACCGGCTGGGCCTCGGGTTCGACCTCCAGGGCGGTGGCTCGGACCTGATCTTCCCGCACCACGAGTACAGCGCGGCGCACGCCGAAGCCGTCGCCAAGGACGGCCGGTTCGCCCGCCACTACGTGCACGCCGGGATGATCGGCCTCGACGGCGAGAAGATGTCGAAGTCGCGCGGGAACCTCGTGTTCGTCTCCCGGCTGCGCGCCGACAAGGTCGACCCGGGCGCGATCCGGCTGGCGCTGTTCGCCGGCCACTACCGCGCCGACCGCCCTTGGACGGACCGGCTGCTGGCCGACGCCGAAACCCGGCTCGCGCGCTGGCGGGAAGCCGTCTCGCTGGCCACCGGACCGGCGGCGGAGGACACCGTCACGCGGCTGCGCGACCACCTCTCCGACGACCTCGACACGCCGAAGGCCCTGGCGGCGATCGACGCGTGGGCGACCGAGGCCCTGCGCCGCGACGGCACCGACCCGACGGCTCCGGCCCTGATCCGCGACGCCGTCGACGCCCTCCTCGGCATCGCACTCTGACCACGACGAGGGGCCCGGTGCACCACCGGGCCCCTCGTGCGTATAACGGCCTATACCGCCACTGGCCGCCCGGCGGCCAGTTCCAGGCGGTCGCCCGCCCAATCCCGGCGCAGCCACCGGTCGTGGGACGCGATGACGACCGCGCCCGGCGCGGTTTCCAGCGCCGCGAACAGTTCTTCCGCCAGGGTCAGCGAAATGTGGTTCGTCGGCTCGTCCAGCAGCAGGACGTCCGGCGGGTCGGCGAGCAGGATCGCCAAGGCCAGCCGCCGCCGCTGGCCGACCGACAGCGCGCCCACCGGCTGCCGCAGATCCCGGGACGCCAGCAGGCCCAGCCGGCTCAGCGGGGGAGCGTCCTCGCCGAGTGCGTCCCGGTACACCCGGGCCGCGTTCCGTTCCGGCTCGGCGAACACGACGTCCTGCTCCAGCAGCCCGACCCGCACGCCGTGTCCGAACAGGACCGTCCCGGCCGCGGGCGCGAGCCGGCCGGCCAGCACCGAAAGCAGCGTCGACTTCCCGGCTCCGTTCCCGCCGGTGACGAGCAGCCGGGCCGAACCGCCGACGTCCAGCCGGGGCAGCGACAACCGTCCCGGCACTTCGAGCGAGCGCGCCGAGATCGCCGGGCCGTCGCCGGTCGCGCGGGCGGTGAGGTCCGCCTTGAACCGCAACGGCGCCGGGGGCTTGCGGACCTGGTCGCGTTCCAGGTTCTCCAGGCGCTGCTCGGCGTCGCGCACCCGGCGCGAGATCGTCTTCTGGACGCGAGCGCCCTTGAACGCGTGGATGAACTTGTCGTTGTCGCGCGGGCCGCGGCCGTAGGCGACGTTGCGCGCGGTGACCGCGACGGTTTCCCGCAGCTCCTTCAGTTCCTCCTGCTCCTCGGCGTAGCGCTGCTCCCAGCGAGCCCGCTCGGCCTTCTTGTGGCCGAGGTAGCCGGTGTAGCTGCCGCCGTAGCGGATCGCGCCGCCGGCCTGCCGGTCGGCCGCGGCCGGGTCGAGGTCGACGATGTCGGTGCAGACGGCGTCGAGGAACACCCGGTCGTGCGAGGACAGCACCACGATCCCGGTCAGCTCGATGAGGTGCCGTTCCAGGAACGCCATCGCCGCGTCGTCGAGGTGGTTGGTCGGCTCGTCGAGCAGGAGCGTCTCCGGTTGCCGGATCAGCAGCGCGGCCAGGCCGAGCCGCGAGCGCTGCCCGCCCGACAGCGTGCCGAGCCGCCGGTCCGGTGCGACGCCGCCGAGGCCGAGCCCGTCGCAGACGAGCTTGGCGCGGCGGTCGGCGTCCCAGAGGTCGTGGGCCTGGGCCCACTCCAGCACCCGGCCGTACTCCTCGAGCACGCCTTCGTCGTCGGGCCGGTCGGTCATGGCCGTGGTCAGCTCGTCGAGGCGGGCCGCGGCGGCCCGGATCTCGGCGAGCGCGCCGTCGAGCACGTCGGCGAAGGTCGCGTCCGGGGGATGCGGCAGTTCCTGCAGCAGGAACCCGACGTCCGGGCCGCGGAGCACCTCGCCTGAGCGCGGTTCCTCGAGCCCGGCGAGCAGGCGCAGCAGGGTGGACTTGCCGGTGCCGTTTTCACCGACGAGGCCGAGCCGCTGCCCGGCCGACGCGGTGAGGGAGACGCCGTCGAGGACGACGCGGGTGCCGTAGCCGAAGACGACGTCCTTGGCCTGCAACGGAAAGAGGGTAGACACAGGTGATCACCGGGCCCTGGGGGAAGAAAGCGGAGATCCCGGCCGGGCGTCGTGGCACGCGGGAGCGTCGGCTCGACCGGGTGCCGCCTCAAGCGGGATGGGCGCGGTTCAGTTCCTCATAGTGGAACCAGGTTAACGCAACATCAGTAGAGTTAGTCAACCGGTTATGGCCTGGGTCACATCCGGCAGGTCCGCCGTCGACCGTTCCGCCGCCGCGGTGCCGTCGGTGAGGAACTCGAGCAGGGCGGTCAGCTGACGGCGGTCGAAGCGGGCGAGACGTTCGCCGACGAACCGCGCCATCGGCGCGTACAGCTCGGCGAGTTCGGCCATCCGGTCGGGGAGCGGCCGCACGACGAGCCGGCGCCGGTCGGCGGGATCGGGGGCGCGTTCGGCGAGCCGGTGCCGTTCCATCCGGTCGAGCAGCCGGGTGAACGCGCCCGTGCTCATCCCGAGCAGCCGGGCGAGTTCGGTCGGGGAGTCGCTGACGCCGCCGTGGAGCAGGTGCAGGCAGTGCAGCTCGGTCGGGGTGACGGCCATCCGCTCGGCGACCGCGGCGTGGAAGAGCGCGGTCGAGCCCACGAACCGGGGGAGGGCGAGGGCGGCGGCGGTGGCGAGTTCGCGCTGGTCGGGCAACGTCCATCCAAGGTCGGTCACGACGCAGTCACTGCTTCGTGCAGTCACTGCCCCGCGAACGATAGCGGAGCCGGTTGACAATCCCGCGGGCGGGACGAACTATGAAAGAAGACTTTCGAAACTGTTCTTTCAGATTGGACGACCGATGGCCGGGCTGCCGCCGCGCAAGCGGATCGAAGACGTCGAGCTGCTGCGGGCGCTGGCGCACCCGCTGCGGTCGGCGCTGCTGAACCACCTGACCGCCGTCGGCCCGCGCACCGCGAGCGAGTGCGCCGAGGCGGTCGGCTCGACGGCGTCCAACTGCAGCTGGCACCTGCGGCAGCTCGCGCAGTACGGCCTGGTGGAGCGGGCCGACGCCGAGGACGGCCGGGAACGGCCGTGGCGCGCCCGGCAGGTCGGGCTGGACATCGGCCGGTTCGCCGACGACCCGGCCCGCCGGGCCGCCCAGCTGGGCGTCGTGGGCGCGAGCCTGGGCCACGAGCAGGAGCTGACCCAGCGCTACCTGGACTCCCTCGACGACCTCGACCCGGCCTGGGTCGCGGCGTCGGGGCTCTCGACGTACGCGCTGCGCGTCACGCCGGAAGAGCTGACCCGGCTGAGCGACGCGATCGACGCGCTGGTCCGGCCCTACGTCGGCGCGATCCGGCCGGACGCCCCGGCGAACGCGCGCCCGGTGCACGTCAGCCTCCGGGCGTTCCCGCGCATCGAACACTCGGGGAAGGCGGAGGAATGAAGCAGCTGCTGGGGGTTCCGGCGTTCGCCCGGCTGTGGGTGGCCGCGTTCTTCGGCGAGACGGCCGAGTGGATGCTGCAGGTCGCGTTGCCGATCTACGTCTTCCAGCGCACCGGCTCCGCCACGACGACGGCGCTGAGCATCGTGCTCGGCCTGCTGCCCGCGGTGCTGCTGAGCCCGGTGGCCGGCGTCGTCGCCGACCGGTGGAACCGCCGCGCGGTGCTGTTCGGGGTCTGCTGCGGGCTCGCCGTCGTGGCGCTCCCGCTGCTGGCCGAGCCCGGCGTCACCGTGGTGTACGCGGTGATGGCCGCGCAGGCGGCGCTGGCGTCGGTGTTCGAACCCGCGCGCAACGCGCTGGTGCCGGAGCTCGTCGGCGTCGCGGAGGTGACCCCGGCGAACGGCCTGATGAGCGTGAACGGCAGCGTCGCCCGGCTGGCCGGCGGCTGGGCCGGCGGGGCGCTGCTGGGCTTCGGCGGGCTCGCCGACGTCATCGCCGGTTATCTGGCCGTGCTCGTGGTCGCCGCGGCCCTGCTGGCCAAGCCGTTCCGCCGGGCCGCCGCGCCCACGCCGGTCGCCGTGCGGGAACCGGTGGTGCGGGCCTGGCTCGACGGCCTGCGCGAGCTGACGCACAACCGGCGCCTGTGGCGCACCGGGTTCGCGCTCGTGCTCACCTCCGTGGCCCAGGGCATGTTCCTGGTGCTGTTCGTGGTCTACGTGCTGAACGTCCTGGGCGGCAGCGAAGCCGACGCGGGCCTGTTGCGCGGGGTGCAGGCGATCGGCGGGCTGGCCGCCGGCTTCGCCGTCGCCACCGTGGCCCGGCGGGTCGCGCCGGCCGCCCTGCTCGGCTGGGGCTCCCTCGGGCTGGGCCTGCTGTCCGCGGTGATCTGGAACCTGGCCCCGGTGACGACGGCGCTGGGCGTGTACGCCGGGTTGTTCGCCCTGGCCGGCGCCCCGGGTGTGGTCGTCGGCGCCGGGATGCTCTCGGAGATCCAGAGCGCGGTCGCCCCCGAACGGACGGGGCGCGTGCTGAGCACGACGTTCGCCGCGATGGCCACCTGCACGACGGTCGGTGCGCTGCTGGCCGGGGCGCTGGTGGCGACGGCCGGGACGGCGCTGCTGCTGAACGTCCAAGCCGCCGTCTACGTCTTCGCCGGGGTGCTGATACTGCTCCCGCGCCGGGGGTGGACCCGGCAGTTGGTGTGGAGGAACCGGGCCGCCCCCTCGGTGAAGTCGTAGATCGCCACCGTCTGCGTGTCTTCGAGCGGATCGGCCGACGGCATCAGGAAATGCGTCGGGCTCACCGGCAGCAGCTCGTGCGTCAGGCGAGCGGGCTTGCCCAGGAACTCCGCCTGCATCGGGTCGAGGTCCAGCGTCAGGCGCAGCGCGCCGCCCTCGGCGGACACCTCGTACCGGGCGCCGGGCCGCTCGTAGACCCCTTCGTACCTCGGCAGGTCGAGCTTCAGGGCCGGGTCCGGCTCCGGCAGTTCCGGGGGGACCGCCGTGCCGAGGTCGCCCAGGATCTCGGTGAACACCTTGCGCGCGAAGGTTTCCCGCGGGCCGCCGTTGGTCAGCACGGCGACGGCGGTGTTCGAGTCCGGCAGGATCCGCAGCCGGGCGTTCTGGCCGATCGTGCTGCCGTCGGTGGCGTAGACGGTTTCGCCGTGCCAGTCGCAGACGATCAGGCCGAGTGCCCACGCCGGCCCGAACAGGTACGGGTCCGGGACCGGCACCCGCGACCGCATCATCTCCCGGACGCTCGCGGCGGAGACGATCCGCCTGCCGTCCGGCGCGAGACCCTCGTGGAGCAGGACGTGCGCCATCGTGAGCACGTCGTGGATCGTCGACGTGATGCCGCCGCCGGGGCCGAACTCCCGGGGGAGGTAGGCCATCGGCGTGACGATGGGGCCTTCGGCGAGGGACCGGATCAGGTGCCCGGTCGCGGCCCGCGTCCCGTCCACCTGTTCGGGGCGGCTGTTCGTGCCGGTCAGGGCCAGGGGAGTGAAGAGCCGGTCCCGCAGGACGTCGTCCCAGCGCTTGCCGTCGAGGACCTCCGTGATCCGGGCGAGGATCGCGTACCCCAGCGCCGCGCTGTAGCCGTGCGTGTGGCCCAGCGGGAAGACCTGTGGTGCGTCGGCGATGTTCTCGACCATGCGCTCGTGGATGTCGTCGTCTTCGCCGGGGTCGCCGAAGGCTTCTTCGATGCCGTTGGTGTGGTTGAGCAGGTGCCGCGCGGTGAGCTTCGCGGTCGTTTCCGGATCGGCCACCCTGAACTCGGGCAGGTAGGTCCGGATCGGCTCGTCCAGGTCGGCCTTGCCCTCGTCGACCAGCTGCAGGAAGACCAGCGCGGTCCACGTCTTCGTCATGGAGCCGCACTGGTAGACCGTGTCCGGGGTCGCCGGTTCGGCGGTTTCGACGTCCCTGATGCCGACGGCGAACCCGGTGATCACGCCGTCGTGGAGCACGCCGACCGCGGCGCTCGGGATGCCGTACTCAGCCAGCAGAGCCGACACCCGGTCCCGGATCGTCATCGGGGGAGCCCCACCGCGTTCGCGGCGTCCGCTTCGAAGTACTCGGTCGAGGCGTGGGCGCCGGCGTGGGCCTCGAAGAACTCCCGCACGCGATCGACGGAGTCGTGGGCGATGACGTTCACCGCCCGGGTGCCGTCCGTGCTCGCCACCGCCAGCTTCCACACCGCGCCCGGCGGAAGCCGGCCGTGGGCCTTCTTCAAGCCGTTCCAGAACTTGCTCCCGTCCGAGACGGCCGAGATGGCCAGCACGTGCGTCTTGTCTTTCGTCATGCGGAAAAGCTACGTTGCGTTTCAAGCGGTCTCAACGTAAACGACGCCGCAGCCCTGGTGGAAAGACCGATCATTGCACCAGAACTGCGGACGAACGCAACGAGCCGTTGCACTGTGGTGTGGGTGAACGCACGGAGGAGAACCGGGTGCCCGGAGGCAGGCTGACCCTCGACGACCGCCGCCGCATCGCGGGCTGGCTCGACGGCGGGCTCGGGTACGCCGAGATCGGACGGCGGCTGGGCCGCCCCACGTCCACGATCAGCCGGGAGGTGGCCCGCAACAGCACGTCCGGCGAGTACCGGCCCGGCCACGCGCAGGAGGCCGCCGTCCACCGCGCCCGCCGCCGCCGGCCGCCGCGACCGGGCGAGCCGCCCGAAGAGCCCGCCGAGGTGGTGCGGGGCTTCGTGAACGAGTTCGCGGCCCTGCTGGCCGCGACCGGCCTGCCCCGGATGACCGCCCGCGTGTTCGTCTGCCTGCTCACCGCCGACGCCGGCGGGCTGACCGCCGCCGACCTGGTGGCACTGCTGCGGGTCAGCCCGGCTTCGGTGTCCAAGTCCATCGGCTCCCTGGAGGCGATGGAGCTGGTCGAGCGCCGGCCGGACCCGGGCGGGCGCCGCGAGCGCTACACGATCGACGACGACGTCTGGCTCCGGGCCTGGCAGGCCGACACCGGGGCGCACGGGCGGATCGCGGCCGTCGCGCGGCGGGGCATCGGGATCTTCGGGCCGGACACGACCGCCGGCACCCGGCTCGCGAGCATGGGCCGGTTCTTCGGACGGCTCAGCGAGCAGATGGACGGCAGCACCCTGGCGGAGGAGGCCGGCTACGACGCCCTGACCGTGGTCGCCGCGCTGGTGCACGCCCGCCGGCCGCTGACCGTGGCCGAGCTGGCCACCGCGCTCGGCTGGCCCCGGGACCGGGCGGTGGCCGCCGTGGACGCGCTCCGGCGCCGTCCGGCCATCGCCGATCCCCTCGCCCTGCACGACGCCGGCTCCGGGACGGTCACCGTCACGGCGAGGCCGGATCGCCTGAGCCCGGTCCAGCGCGAAGGGATCGCAGGTTTCGCGTAGCTTCCCCGGCCGCGGTGGTTACGGTGGAGGGGTGCCGCACCTCTTCGCCACCAGCGACCTCCACGTGACCCACGAGGGCAACGGCCCGATCCTCGACTCGGTCGTCCCGGAAACCCCCGAAGACTGGCTGCTCGTCGCCGGCGACGTCGCCGAGCTGGCCGAAGCCACCATCGGGACGCTGAAGACCCTGCGCAGCCGGTTCGCGAAGGTCGTCTGGGTGCCGGGCAACCACGAGCTGTGGACGACGAAGAACGACGACTGCCAGCTGCGGGGCCAGGCCCGGTACGAGTACCTCGTCGAACAGTGCCGCGAGATCGGCGTGCTGACGCCGGAGGACGAGTTCCCGGTCTGGCGGCACGGTCCGCGGCCGCTGACGATCGCGCCGTTGTTCCTGCTCTACGACTACAGCTGGCGGACCCCGGAGGCGGAGGGCAAGTCCCTGGAGGAGGCCCTGCGCCAGGCGCGCGAGGCCGGGGTGGTCTGCACGGACGAGTACTTCCTGCACCCGGACCCGTACCCCAGCCGCCAGGCGTGGTGCGCGGACCGGCTGAAGATCAGCACCGAGCGCCTCGACGCGATCCCCGGGGACCACGGCACGATCCTGATGTCGCACTGGCCGCTGCACCGCCACCCGACGGCGCCGCTGTACTGGCCGGAGTTCGCGCTCTGGTGCGGCACGACCAAGACGGCGGACTGGCACGTCCGCTACCGCGCGGAGATCGCCGTCTACGGCCACCTGCACATCCCCCGCAGCACCGAGGCCGACGGCGTCCGGTTCGAAGAGGTCTCGCTGGGCTATCCGCGCGAGTGGCGGAAGCGGGCGCGGGGCGCGGTGCCGATGCGCCGGATCCTCTGGCCGTCATGATTCCCCGCGCCGCCGCTCCCTGAGCGCCCGGACCCGGCCCCGGCTGGCGCAGGCCGGGGAAGGACACCAGCGCCGCCGCCCGCCCGGGTCGGCGAAGACACCCCGGCAGTCCTCCTCCGGGCAGACCCGCAGCTCGTGCCGCAGGGGCCCGGTGAGCCAGTCCGCGGCTTGGCAGGCCAGCCTGCCGAGCGCGTCGGCGGCGGTCGCGGGGGCGCTCCGCCGGAGCCGGTCGAGCGCGGCGAGGTGGACCGGCTCGGTCTTGAGGAAGGCCGTCAGCGGGCGCACCTGGCCGGCTCCGGGCGGAACGCCGTCGACCACGCCCAGCGCGAGGTCCCGGAGGGCTTCGCGGAGCCGGTGGGCCGCGCGCACATCGGCGTACGTGACGGGGGTGAGCGGGGTCAGCTCGACCTGGGCGAACCAGTCGCGCAGCCGCTCCACCGTCTGGATCCGCTCGACCGGCTGGGCCCCGAAGTGGCGGCCGCGGGTGGCCAGGAGGTTCAGCCAGGGTGCGCCCATGTCGAGGCGGAAGTCTTCGGACACCTCGCCATCGTAACGCTTGAGGCGTTACACTCGCCGTCGTGACTGGGGAACCCAAGGTCCGCACGGTGCTGGGTGACATCGATCCGGCCGAACTGGGCGTGACGAACTCGCACGACCACCTCTTCTTCGCCTCGAAGCTGCTGCCGGACCAGGAGCTCGACGACCCGACGCGCGCGATCCACGAGCTCCTCAGCTTCCAGGGGGCGGGCGGGGCGGCCGTCGTGCAGTGGACCCCGTTCGGCCTCGGTCGCCAGACGCACAAGCTGGCCTGGATGGCCGAAGAGCTGGGGATGCACGTGGTGGCGGCCACCGGCCTCCACCGGGCCGCGCACTACTCACCGACCGTGCTGACCAAGGTGATCGACGACCTGGTCCGGGTCTTCGTCGACGACCTGGTCGAGGGCACTCCGCCGACGGACCGCCCCTACGACCCGCGGACCGGGCCGCGTGCCGGGCTGATCAAGGTCGCCGGCGGCTACCACGGTGTCGACTCCCACGCGCGGCTGACGTTGACCGCCGCCGCGGTGGCACACGACGAGACCGGTGCGCCGATCGCCGTGCACCTGGAACTGGGCACCGCGGGTCTCGAAGTCGTCGACCTGTTGTGCCAGAAAATGAGCGTGCCACCCGAACGGGTGATCCTCGGCCACCTCAACCGCAACCCGGACCCGATGGTCCAGCGCGAGATCGCCGAAACCGGCGTGTTCCTGGCCTTCGACGGCCCGTCCCGTGCCAACCACGCCACCGACCCGCGGCTCTTCGACGGTCTCCAAGCGCTCGTCGAGGCCGGTCACGGCGGCCAGATCCTGCTCGGCGGCGACACGACGACGGCCGCGGCCCGCTACGTCGCCGAAGGCCCGGGGATGCGTTACCTGCTCACCACGCTCGCGCCGCGGCTGACCAAGCAGCTCGGCGGCGACGTCGTCACCGCCATGCTGGTGGCGAACCCCGCGCGGGCGTTCGCCACCAGCTGGCTCAAGTGACTCAGCGCAGGCCGAAGCCTTCCTGTCCGCCGCCCCGGCCGCGGCGGCGCAGGTAGCGCTCGAACTCGGCGGCGATCTTGTCACCGCTGACGTCCTGCTCCGCGACCTCGGTCTGCGCGTCACCGCGCTCTTCGAGGCTGCGGACGTACTCGCTGATCTCCTCGTCTTCGTCGGCCATCTCGCTGACCGTGCGCTGCCACTCCTCGGACTGCTCGGGCAGCGCGCCCAGCGGGATCTCGACGTCGAGGATGTCCTCCAGCTTGTGCAGCAGCGCCAGCGTCGCCTTCGGGGACGGCGGGTGCGACACGTAGTGCGGCACCGCGGCCCAGATCGAGACGGCCGGGATGCCCGCCTGCACGCAGTAGTCCTGCAGGATGCCGACGATGCCGGTCGGGCCCTGGTAGTTGTTCAGGTCGAGGCCGTACAGGGACGCGGTGTCCTTGTCGTACGCCGTCCCGGTCACCGGGACCGGGCGGGTGTGCGCGGTGTCGGCGAGCAGCGCCCCCAACGTCACCACCGTCGCGACGTCCAGCTGCTTGATGTGGTCGAGCAGCTCGGCGCAGAAGGCGCGCCAGCGCATGTTCGGCTCGGGGCCCTGCACGAGGACGACGTCCCGGTCGAACCCGTCCGGGCGGCACACGGACAGCGTCGTGGTCGGCCAGTCCACCCGTCGAGTGACGCCGTCCACCATCCGGACGGTCGGGCGGCTGACCTGGAAGTCGTAGTAGTCGTCGGGCTCCAGCTCGGCCAGCGGCGTGGCGTCCCAGTTCAGCTGCAGGTGCTCGACCGCCCGGCTGGCCGCGTCACCTGCGTCGTTCCAGCCTTCGAAGGCGACCACCATCAAAGGCCGGGTGGGTTCGGTGCGGTCGCCGGGCGGCCGCGGGGTCTCGTCGACGGGCTCACTCACCGGACCAGCCTACGACCACCGGCCTTACCCTGTTCAGCATGTCCGACCGCCTGTCGTCGCCCTTCCTCGAAGCCCTTCGCTCGCGCGTTCTGGTGGCCGACGGCGCGATGGGCACCGCCCTGCAGGCCCACGACCTCAGCCTGGCCGATTTCGACGGCCTCGAAGGCTGCAACGAGATCCTCAACGTCACCCGGCCGGACGTGGTCCGCTCGGTGCACCGGGGCTACCTGGAGGCGGGCGCGGACGCCGTCGAGACGAACACTTTCGGGGCCAATTTCGCCAACTTCGCCGAGTACGACATCACCGGGCGGATCTTCGAGCTCGCCGAGGCCGGCGCCCGGCTGGCCCGCGAGACCGCCGACGACTTCGCGACGCCGGACCGCCCGCGGTTCGTGCTCGGCTCGGTCGGGCCGGGCACGAAGCTCCCGACGCTCGGCCACGCGCCGTTCACCACGCTGCGGGACGCCTACCGCGAAGAGGTCCGGGGCCTGCTGGCCGGCGGCGCCGACGCGGTGATCGTCGAGACCACCCAGGACATCCTCCAGACGAAGGCGTCGATCATCGGCGCGAAGCGGGCGATGGCCGCCGAGGGCCGGCACGTGCCGATCCTCGCTTCGATCACCGTCGAAACCACCGGCACCATGCTGCTCGGCACCGAGGTCGGCGCGGCGCTGGCCGCCCTGGAGCCGCTCGGCATCGACGTCATCGGGCTCAACTGCGCCACCGGGCCGGCCGAGATGAGCGAGCACCTGCGGCAGCTGGCCAAGCACGCCCGGGTGCCGCTGTCGGTGATGCCCAACGCCGGCCTGCCGGAGCTCGGCCCGGACGGCGCGGTCTACCCGCTCGGCCCGGAGGCCCTGGTCGAGGCGCTGACCGGGTTCGTCCGCGAGTTCGGCGTCGGCCTGGTCGGCGGCTGCTGCGGCACCACCGACGAGCACATCCGGCAGCTCGCCGCGGCGGTCTCCGAGACGAAACCGGTCCCGCGGCGGCCGCGGCCCGAGCCGGGCGTGTCGTCGCTCTACCAGGCGGTGCCGTTCAAGCAGGACGCCAGCGTGCTGATGATCGGCGAGCGGACCAACGCCAACGGCTCGAAGGCGTTCCGCACCGCGATGCTGGAGGGCCGCTGGGACGACTGCGTCGAGATCGCCCGCGAACAGACCCGCGACGGCGCCCACCTGCTGGACCTGTGCGTCGACTACGTCGGCCGCGACGGCACCGCGGACATGGCCGAGCTGGCCGGGCGCCTGGCCACCGCGTCCACCCTGCCGATCATGCTCGACTCCACCGAGGTCGCGGTGCTGAAGGCGGGGCTGCAGCGGCTCGGCGGCCGCTGCGCGGTCAACTCCGTCAACTACGAGGACGGCGACGGCCCGGAGTCCCGGTTCACCCAGGTCATGGACCTGGTCGGCGAGTACGGCGCCGCCGTCGTCGCCCTGACCATCGACGAGGAAGGCCAGGCGCGCACCGCGACGAAGAAGGCCGACATCGCCACCCGGCTGATCGACGACATCACCGGCAAGTGGGGGCTGCGGACTTCCGACGTCATCATCGATGCGCTGACCTTCACCATCGCCACCGGCCAGGAGGAGTCGCGCCGCGACGGCGTCGAAACGATCGAAGCCATCCGCGAGATCAAACGCCGCCACCCCGAGGTCCAGACCACGCTCGGCCTGTCCAACATCTCCTTCGGGCTGAACCCGGCGGCGCGCCAGGTGCTCAACTCGGTGTTCCTGCACGAATGCGTCCAAGCCGGCCTGGACACCGCGATCGTGCACGCGTCGAAGATCCTCCCGATGGCCCGGATCCCGGACGACCAGCGCGCGATCGCCCTGGACCTCGTCTACGACCGCCGTCGCGAAGGCTACGACCCGCTGCAGGAGCTGATGGCCCTGTTCGAGGGTGTCAGCGCGGCGTCGTCCAAGGCTTCGCGCGCCGAAGAGCTGGCCGCCCTGCCGCTGTTCGAACGCCTCGAACGCCGGATCGTCGACGGCGAACGCAACGGACTCGCCGACGACCTCGACGCGGCCCTGGAACAGCGGCCCGCCCTGCAGATCATCAACGACACGCTGCTGTCCGGCATGAAGACCGTCGGCGAGCTGTTCGGGTCCGGGCAGATGCAGCTGCCCTTCGTGCTGCAGTCGGCCGAGGTGATGAAGGCCGCCGTCGCCCACCTCGAACCGCACATGGAGACCGGCGACGACTCCGGCAAGGGCCGGATCGTGCTGGCCACCGTGCGCGGCGACGTGCACGACATCGGCAAGAACCTCGTCGACATCATCCTGTCCAACAACGGCTACGAGGTGGTCAACCTCGGCATCAAGCAGCCGATCACGACCATCCTCGACGCGGCCGAGGAAAACGGCGCCGACGCCATCGGGATGTCCGGGCTGCTGGTCAAGTCGACGGTGATCATGAAGGAGAACCTCCAGGAGATGAACTCCCGGGGCGTCTGGGCGCGCTGGCCGGTGCTGCTCGGCGGCGCGGCGCTGACCCGGTCCTACGTGGAGAACGACCTGAGCGAGCTGTACCTCGGCGACGTCCGCTACGCCCGGGACGCGTTCGAAGGCTTGCGGCTGATGGACGCGATCATGGCCGCCAAGCGCGGGGAGTCGCCGCTGGTGGACGCCGACGCGGAGAAGAAGCGCCGAGAGCGCAGGGAACGCCGCGAACGCTCGCTGCGGATCGCCGAGGCGCGCAAAGCCCGCAAGGCCGACGAGGAAGCCCTCGAAGGGCCGCCGCCCGCGCGCTCGGACGTCGCCACCGACGTCCCGCTGCCGGCGCCGCCCTTCTGGGGCTCGCGGGTGGTCAAGGGCGTCGCGCTCGCCGACTACGCCGCCATGCTCGACGAGCGGGCGACCTTCATGGGGCAGTGGGGGCTCAAGGGCGCCCGCGGCGGCGCCGGGCCGACCTACGACGAACTCGTCGAGTCCGAAGGCCGGCCGCGGCTGCGGTACTGGCTCGACCGGTTGACCGCCGACGGCGTCCTGGCGCACGCGGCCGTCGTCTACGGCTACTTCCCGTGCGTCGCCGAGGGCGACGACCTCGTCGTGCTCACCGAACCCGAGCCGGGCGCACCGGAGCGGCTGCGCTTCACCTTCCCGCGCCAGCGCCGCGACCGGCGGCTCTGCCTGGCCGACTTCTACCGCCCACGGGAGACGGGCGAAGTCGACGTCGTGCCCTTCACCGTCGTCACCATGGGCCAGCCGATCGCCGACTACGCGAACGAGCTGTTCGCCGCCGACGCCTACCGCGACTACCTCGAAGTCCACGGCCTCGGCGTCCAGCTCACCGAGGCGCTGGCCGAGTACTGGCACTGCCGCATCCGGGCCGAGCTCACCCTGCCCGGCGGTGTGGCGGTCGCCTCAGAGGACCCCGACGACGTCGAGGACTTCTTCAAGCTCGGCTACCGTGGGGCGAGGTTCTCCCTGGGCTACGGCGCCTGTCCCGACCTCGAAGACCGGGCGAAGATCGTCGCCCTCCTCGAACCGGGCCGGATCGGCGTGAAGCTGTCCGAGGAGTACCAGCTGCACCCCGAGCAGTCGACCGACGCGATCGTCTGCCACCACCCGGAAGCCAAGTACTTCAACACCTGAGGAGACTCCACTGTGGACGGACTCGTGGCCGTGCTGTGGGACATGGACGGCACGCTCGTCGATTCCGAAAAGCTGTGGGACGTCGCGCTGTACGAGACGGCGGAATCACTCGGCGGCAAGCTTTCCGAGCAACAGCGGATGACGCTCGTCGGGTCCAACATGGACGATACGTCGGCGTACCTCCTCGAAGTGGTCGGCCTTCCGGTGACGCCCGAGGCGATCGCGTCGACCGGCGAGGAAATCCGCCGTCGCACGGCGGGGTTGTTCGACGACGAGCTGCCGTGGCGCCCGGGCGCGCGTGAGGCGTTGACGGCGGTGCGCGAAGCCGGTTTGCGGTCGGCGCTGGTCACCTCCACCGAGCGCGACCTGACCGAGCTCGCGCTGAACACGATCGGCCGGGACTTCTTCGACGTCACCGTGTGCGGCGACGAGGTCGAAGGTCTGAACAAGCCGCACCCGCGCCCGTACCTCAAGGCGGCCGAGCTGCTCGGTGCCGACCCGGCGCGCTGCGTCGCGGTCGAGGACTCCCCGCCGGGCACGGCGTCGGCGGTCGCCGCGGGCTGCACGGTGCTGGTCATCCCGAACGACGTCGAGGTCGAGGCGGGGGAGCGGCGGGTGTTCCGCGACTCGCTCGTCGGCATCGACGTGCCGGCGCTGGCGGCCCTGCTCGGCTGACCACGACCACGTCGCTTTTCCGCTAGCCCGGGGTGGCTCGGGTCCGCGATGCTGAAGCGGTGCATGAGGACTTCGAGCGGTGCGTGCGGGCCGTGCAGGCGAAGGACGCCCGGTTCGACGGGTGGTTCTACTGCGCGGTGCTGACGACCCGGATCTACTGCCGGCCCAGCTGCCCGGTCGTGCCGCCCAAGCGGCAGAACATGAGCTTCCACCCGAGCGCCGCGGCCGCCCAGCAGGCCGGGTTCCGGGCGTGCAAGCGCTGCCGTCCCGACGCCAGTCCCGGCTCGCCGCTGTGGAACGAGCGCGCCGACCTGGTGGCGCGCGCGATGCGGCTGATCGCGGACGGCGTCGTCGACACCGAAGGCGTCCGCGGCCTCGCCGCCCGCCTCGGCTACAGCGTCCGGCAGGTCGAACGCCAGGTGTTCGCCGAACTCGGCGCCGGTCCGCTGGCTCTGGCCCGGGCCCAGCGCGCGCAGACCGCCCGCACCCTGATCGAGACGACCAAGCTGCCGATGACCGAGCTGGCCCTGGCCGCCGGGTTCGGCAGCATCCGGACGTTCAACGACACCGTCCGCGAGGTGTTCGCCCTCTCACCGACGGAGCTGCGCAGCCGCGCGAAGAGCACGCCGCAGGCCGCCGCCGGAGCGCTCGTGCTGCGGCTGCCCTACCGGAAGCCGCTGTGCCCGGACAACCTCTTCGGGCACCTGGTGGCGACCGGCGTGCCGGGCGTGGAGGAGTGGCGGGACGGCGCCTACCGGCGGACGCTGCGGCTGCCGCACGGCCACGGCGTCGTCGCGCTGCGGCCGGAGAACGGCCACATCGCCTGCCGGCTCACCCTCGCCGACCTCCGGGACCTGCCCGCCGCCACCAGCCGGTGCCGCCGGCTGCTCGACCTCGACGCCGACCCGGTCGCCGTCGACGACCAGCTCGCCACCGACCCGCTGCTCGCCCCGCTCGTCGCGGCCGCGCCCGGCCGCCGGGTCCCGCGCACCACCGACGGCGCCGAGTTCGCCGTGCGGGCCGTGCTGGGCCAGCAGGTCTCGACTGCGGCGGCGCGCACCCACGCGGCCCGGCTCGTCGTCGCGCACGGCGAGCCGGTCGACGACCCCGGAGGCGGCCTCACCCACCTGTTCCCCTCGCCCGAGGCACTCGCTTCGCTGGACCCCGAGACGCTGGCCATGCCGCGCAGCCGCCGTCGCACGCTGCTCGGGCTGGTCTCGGCGTTGACCGACGGCCTGGACCTCAGCGCGGGCAGCGACTGGGAGGCGGCCCGGGCCGCGCTGGGCGCGTTGCCCGGCTTCGGGCCGTGGACGGTCGAAACCGTCGCGATGCGCGCTCTCGGCGACCCGGACGCCTTCCTCCCCACCGATCTCGGCATCAAGTACGCGGCGGAAGCCCTCGGGCTCGGCGGCCCGGCGGCCGTCGTCGCCCGGTCCGCGGCGTGGCGCCCCTGGCGCGCCTACGCCACCCAGCACCTGTGGGCCACCGGAGACCACGCGATCAACCGGATGCCCGCGGCATGAAACCGACAGGAGAAGAAATGCGCACCCACGCCGTCGTCGACAGCCCGTGCGGCCCGTTGACGCTGGTCGCCGAGGGCGCCGCGCTCTGCGGCCTCTACATGGTCGACCAGCGCCACCGCCCGGACGAGCTGACCTTCGGCTCGCACGACCCGAGCGCGGAGGTCTTCGACCGCGCCGAAACCGAGCTGAAGGAGTACTTCGCCGGGCAGCGCCACGAGTTCGAAGTGCCGCTCACTTTCGTGGGCACGCCGTTCCAGCAGGCGGTCTGGGCCCAGCTGCGCAAGATCCCGTACGGCACGACGATCTCCTACGGGCAGCTCGCCGACCGGCTGGGCAACCCCGCGGCGTCGCGGGCGGTCGGGCTGGCCAACGGCAAGAACCCGATCGGCATCATCGTCCCGTGCCACCGGGTGGTCGGCTCCACCGGCTCGCTCACCGGCTACGGCGGCGGCCTCGAGCGCAAGCGGTACCTGCTGGACTTCGAGCAGGGCGCGCTCTTCTGAGTTCCGTTGCGGGGGTTGCTCCCAGCCCGTGGGAATCGGTGTCCACGGCAGTGTGAGATCGGCAGCACCCACGGCGGGGCGGGGCGGCGCCGCGGGGTCCGGGATGGAAGGATTCCGGACCGTGAAGACCTTCGATGAGCTGTTCGCGGAGCTTGCCGAGCGCGCGCGTACCCGTCCCGACGGGTCCGGCACCGTCGTCGCCCTCGACGCCGGGGTGCACGCCCAGGGCAAGAAGGTGCTCGAGGAAGCCGGCGAGGTGTGGATCGCCGCCGAGCACGAGTCCGACGACCGCCTCGCCGAGGAGATCTCCCAGCTGCTGTACCGGGTACAGGTGCTGATGCTCGGGCGCGGGCTGTCGACCGAGGACGTCTACCGCTACCTGTGACGGGGTCGCCCGGTGCTGGACCGGGCGCGGAACGAGGAGAGAAGCGAATGCTGCGTGTTGCCGTGCCGAACAAGGGAGCCCTCGCCGCCGCGGCGACGGAGATGCTCGGCGAGGCGGGCTACCGCAAGCGGCATGAGCAGCGCGACCTGACGGTGCTCGACCCGGTGAACGAGGTCGAGTTCTTCTTCCTGCGGCCCAAGGACATCGCCATCTACGTCGGCTCCGGCGACCTCGACCTCGGCATCACCGGCCGTGACCTCGCGCTCGACTCGGGCGCCCCGGTGGAGGAGGTCCAGGCGCTGGGCTTCGGCGGCTCGACGTTCCGCTACGCGGCCCCGGCCGGCCGGGACTGGAAGCCGGCGGACCTGCACGGCAAGCGGCTGGCGACGTCGTACCCGCGGCTGGTCCGCGACGACCTCGCCCGCCACGGCGTCGAGGCCGAGGTGATCCGCCTCGACGGCGCGGTGGAGATCTCGATCCAGCTCGGCGTGGCGGACGCGATCGCGGACGTCGTCGAGTCGGGCCGGTCGCTGCGGCAGAACAACCTGGTGGCGTTCGGCGACCCGATCTGCGTGTCGGAAGCCGTGCTGCTGCAGCGCCGGGGCAGCGAGGAGAGCAAGGCGAAGTCGCAGCTGGCCGCGCGCCTGCGCGGGGTCGTGTTCGCGCAGCAGTACATGATGCTCGACTACGACTGCCCGCGGACGCTGGTGGAGCGCGCGATCGCGATCACGCCCGGCCTGGAGTCGCCGACGGTGGCGCCGCTGGCCGACGACGACTGGGTCGCCGTCCGCGCGATGGTGTCGCGCAAGAAGGTCAACTTCGTCATGGACGAGCTCGCCGAGGTGGGCGCCAAGGCGATCCTGGCGTCGGACATCCGGTCCTGCCGGCTCTGAAGCCCGGCCGTCCGGGCGGGCGGGAAACCGCTTCCCGCCCGCCCGGACCGGGTCAGCGTGGGCGGTTGGGCTTCTTCGGCAGCAGGTCGTAGAGGCCCTTGCGGGCGCCGTTGTCGTTGACGTTGCGGGCCACCGCGACCTCCGAGATGAAGTCCTCGAAGACGAACTCCTCGTCGGCCGGGACCACCGCCGGCGCGGCGTTCTGCGCCAGGTGGCTGTCCAGCGTTTCCGCGATCTCGCGGAAGGACAGCGCCTGCAACGTCTCCGGCGCGTACGTCGTCACCGGCACGCCGTGCGCCGCCGCCTCGTTCATCACCACGCCCAGCGGCAGGTGCGACAGCATCGGGATGCCGAAGTCGTACATCTCCTGCAGCGCCGCGGCCGCGTAGTGCGAGATCGGCCGCCGGTACAGGCTCGGCACCAGGCCGAACCACGACAGGGGCTGCCGCCCGACGGTCTGCTCGACGTAGCGGACCTGGTCGGCGAGCAGCCGCAGGGCGCGGATGCTGGTCTTGTCCGGCTGGACCGGGACCAGGATGCCGTGCGACGCCGCCAGCGCGTTGTTCGTCAGCACGTCCAGCGCGGGCGGGCAGTCGATGACGCAGTGGTCGTAGTTGGCGAACTGGATGACCCGCGCGAGCTGCCAGCCGGGGACGCGGAACGAGTCGAGCCGACGGATCAGGTCGAACATCCCCGGTGACGTCGGCACGACGTCGAGCGCGCCGCCGCGGCCGAGGTTGCTGCGCGGGTGCGGGACCACGAGCTCCTCGATCGGGCCCTTCCACGTCTTGGCCAGCGCCTTCGCCAGGCTCGGCCGGTCCGAGGGGACTTCGGAGAGCCCGAGCATCTCGGTCGTCGCGTGGCCCTGCGGGTCGAGGTCGACCAGAAGCACCCGGCGGCCCTTCTCGGCCAGTGCGGCCGCGGTGCCGACGCTCAGTGAGGTCTTGCCGACCCCGCCTTTCTGGTTGACCACCGAGGTGATCTGCATGCCGGAGCGCTCCTCAAGTCGGTCGTTCCGCGAAGGTTATTGGATGCGGGCCCGTTGTGGGTGGCTATCCGCCCCCGGCCTGTCGCGGCCGGACCATCAGGGCCTGCGCGCCGGTGGCCACCGGGCCGTCGCCGTCGTGCAGGATGCTGGTCGCCGTGCCGATGCCGTGCCGGCCGACCAGCGTGACCGCGTCGAGGCCGATCCACTCGCCGGCCGGCGTCCGCCGCAGGTGCACCGTGAGTTCCGAGTTGATGAACCACCACTTCCGCGGGTCGAGGTAGTTGGACACGCCGTTGCCGGAGTCGGCCACGGCGAACAGCCGCTGCAGGCCGCTCGGTTCCTCGCCGTCGACCAGCGGGACGCGCTGGCGGGCCCACACGGCGGCCGGGCCGGGCACGTCCATGCCGCCGCGCACCGCGCGCCACTCGACCGCGTCCAGGTAGCCGGCCTGCCAGCCCTCCGGCCAGGGCGACTCCTCGACACTGCCGGCCCCGGGCAGGAGCGGGCCGGCGTCGGTGCCGATTTCCGCCGTGTCGGACGTCGCGATGCGCCACGCCGACGCCCGGGCGACGACGCGCTCGGCGATCGCCAGCTCGGCCTGCAGCAGTTCGACCGACCGGCCGGGCCGCTCGATCCGGGCCCGCACGGTGAGCTCGGCGACCGGTGCCGGGCCGAGGATCTCGACGGTCACGCGGGCGAGTTCGGCCGGATGGGTGGTTTCGACGGTTTCGAGGGCCCGGACGAGCAACGCCGACGGCGGGCCGAAGTGCTGGGCGTCCGGGGTCCACGGCCCGGCCGTGTGCCCGGTCGCGGAGAACCGGCCGTCGCCGAGCGGGACGTAGAAGGCGTCGGCCATCAGTCGGCCCGGTCCAGCGGCGTCTCGTCGCCCGCGTCGGGTTCCGGCCAGCCGGGGTATTCGGGTGGGGTGCCGCCGTACTCGGGGCAGTGCGCCTGGTGGTCGCACCAGTTGCACAGCTTGCTCTTGTTCGCCCGGAAGTCGCCGGTCTTGCCCGCCTTGAGGATGGCCTGCCAGATGGCTTCCAGCGTGCGTTCGAAGCGCAGCAGCTCGGCTTCGTCGGGGGTGTAGGCGAGCGACTGGCCGTCGGTGAGGTACATGAGCTTGAGCTGGCGCGGGACGATCCCGCGCAGCCGCCACAGGACCACGGCGTAGAACTTCATCTGGAACATCGCCTTGGCCTCGCCGATCTCGCGCGGCGCGGCACCGGTCTTGTAGTCGACGACCCGGATCTCACCGGTCGGCGCGACGTCGAGCCGGTCGATGTAGCCGCGCAGCAGCACGCCGGAGCCGAGCTCGATCTCGACGTGCAGCTCGCAGGCCTCGGGTTCCAGCCGCCGCGGGTCTTCCAGTTCGAAGTAGGCGTCCAGCAGCTTTTCCGCCGACCGGAGCCAGTCCGCGTGGTCGTCGGGCTTTCCGCCGTCGAACAGTTCGGTCCACTCCGGACGGTCCGCGGACAGCTCGCTCCACGCCGGACCGAGCAGCTCGCGGGCCCGCGGCGGGACGCGCTCGGCGGCCGGCAGGGCGAAGAGCCGCTCCAGGACGGAGTGGACGAGCGTGCCGCGCAGCTGGGCCTTCGTCGGGACTTCCGGCAGCCGGTCGACCGCGCGGAACCGGTAGAGCAGCGGGCACTGCTTGAAGTCGCTGGCCCGTGACGGCGACAACGCGGGCCGCCGCCGCACCTCGGTGGCGACGGCGGCTGGGGTGTCGGTGGTCACGGTGTCGGCGTCGGGCATGGGCAGAGCGTAACGCCGGGGTCCGACAGTTCCGGCGACCGCAACGCCCGCCGCCCCCACCCGGAACGGACGACACGCGTACCTGCACGGACGACACGCGTACCGGGATGGACGACACGACCGGCCGCCGTGTCGGCCGCCGGGGTACGCGTGTCGTCCGGGGCGACACCGGTGGGGGCCGGATCACCCGGGACCCACACCCGGGGCTCTAGGCTCTCCGCATGGCCGCGACCAGTGAGCAGGGCACCGGGGGCACCCGGCAGGCCGTCCGCTCGGACGGCGGCCTCGTGCTGTTCCGGGTCGCCGGGGTGCCGGTGCTGCTCGCGCCGTCCTGGTGGGTCGGCTCGCTGATCGTCGTCGTGCTCTACGCGCCGCTGGTCGGGCGGCTGCTCCCGGACGCCTCGGCGACGACGTCGTGGCTGCTGGCCGGCGCGTTCGCGCTGCTGCTGGGCCTGTCCGTGCTCGCGCACGAGCTCGGGCACTGCCTGGTCGCGCTGCGGCTGGGGATCCCCGTGCGGCGGCTGCGGCTGTTCCTCCTCGGCGGACTGTCCGAAGTGGCCCGCACCCCGAAGCGCCCGAGCGACGAAGGCCTGGTCGCCGCGGCCGGTCCCGCCGTGTCCCTGCTGCTCGGCGGCTTCTGCGGGCTGCTGATGTTCGCCGTGCCGCCGGACGGCGCGGTCTGGCTCCTGGTGGCCGAGTGCGCGGTGGCGAACCTCGCCGTCGGCGTGTTCAACCTGCTGCCCGGGCTGCCCCTGGACGGCGGCCGGCTGGTCCGCGCCGGGGTCTGGGCGGCCACCGGCATCCGTGCCAAGGGCACGCGCGCGGCGGTCGCCGGCGGCGCGGTCGTGGCCGCCGGGTTGCTGGTCTGGGCCTTGTGGGGCCTGGCGACCGCGAGCCCGGACCGCTGGCTGCGGCTGGGCGTCTGCGTCGTCACGGCGTGGTTCGTGATCCTCGGCGCGCGCTCGGAGCTGGCCGCCGAAGCCCGCCGCACGTGGCCCGAAGGCCTGGTCCTCGGCGAGCTGGTCCGGCCGGTGCTGCAGCTGCCCGCCGAAAGCCCGGTATCGGACGCGCTGGCCGCGTCGGCCGGCCGGGGCGTGGTCCTGGTCCGCGCCGACGGCGTGGCGGCCGGGCTCCTGGACGTGGGCGCGGCGGAGCGGCTCGCGAGCTCCTCGCCGCACGCCCCGGCCGAGTTCGCCGCCGAACCGATCCGGGCCGAGACCGTGCTGCTGGCGTCGGAGCCGGGGGAGGACGTCGTCGAGCGGGTCCGCGAAACCGCGGCGTGGCAGTTCCTCGTGGTCGACGACGAGGGCCGCCCGGCGGGCGTGCTGCGCCGGGACGACCTGCGGGCCGCGCTGAACCGCCGTACCCGCTGAGCCCGGCGCCCGCGCGGCCTGCGAAGATCTGGTGTCGGCCAAACGGGTTACAGGCGCAGGAGGAAGTGTTGTCGGTCAGCGGACCGTTTAGCGCGGGTGATCGGGTGCAGTTGACCGACTCGAAGGGGCGGCACTACACCCTGACGCTGGCCGCCGGTGGTGAGTACCACACCCACCGCGGCGCCCTGGCCCACGACGACCTCATCGGCCGTCCCGAAGGGTCGGTGGTCACGTCCGCGGGCGGGTCGACGTACCTCGCGCTGCGCCCCCTGCTGCCGGACTACGTCCTTTCGATGCCCCGCGGCGCGCAGGTGATCTACCCGAAGGACGCGGCGCAGATCGTGATGTGGGGCGACATCTTCCCCGGCGCGCGCGTGCTGGAGGCGGGCGCCGGTTCCGGCGCGCTGACGTGTTCGCTGCTGCGCGCGGTCGGCCCGGCCGGGCAGGTGCACTCCTACGAGATCCGCGACGACCACGCCGAACACGCCGAGCGGAACGTGGTGAAGTTCTTCGGCGAGAAGCCGGCCAACTGGTCGCTCACGGTGGCCGACCTGGCCTCGCACGAGGGCGAGGTCGACCGCGTCGTGCTGGACATGCTGGCGCCGTGGGACCAGCTGCCCAACGTGGCCGCCCACCTCGTGCCGGGCGGGGTGCTGACGGTCTACGTCGCGACGGTGACGCAGCTTTCGCGCGTCACGGAGTCACTGCGCGAGCAGCAGTGCTGGACCGAGCCCGAGTCGTGGGAGACGCTGATGCGCTCGTGGCACGTGGTGGGCCTGGCGGTCCGCCCGGACCACCGCATGGTGGCGCACACGGCGTTCCTGCTCACGGCCCGCCGGCTGGCGGACGGCACCGTGTCCCCGCGGGTCTCGCGGCGGCCGAGCAAGGGCAAGGGCTGAGGTAGAGCCGCGCCGGAAGGCCGTGTCCGCGCCACCCTGCTGCAGGCGCTCGGCGGTCTACTGGCGCCGGCCGGGGTCAGGCTGGACGCCGTCCACGCGCTGGAGCGGCTGGCTGAGCTCGGCCGGCGCATGCTCGCGCCCCGGGCTCAGCCCGGCACGCACCAGCGGCCGTTCTCCTTGTGCAGCGGGAAGGGCGTGTCCTTGGTGCCGCCCGCCGCTTCGACGTGCACCTTCGCCGTCGCGGACTCGCCGCGCAGCTCCGGGGGTGCGGCCAGCTTCGCCGTGACCGGGCCGGCCGCGTCCCAGGTTCGCTGGAGGCCGGCGAGTGCGTCGGCGGTCTGCGGGCGGCAGGTGAGCTTCCCGAACGCCGCCGAGTCGTGGCGGGCGATCGCGTCGACGATCGCGCGGGCCAGCACCGCCACCGCCGCGGTGTCGGCCTCGTCGGGAGGCGGTGGCGGGGCCGACGGGCGGGGCGACGGCGACGGAGTGTCCGACGCCGCGGGCGGGGAGCCGGCCGGGGCGACGAGCAGCAGCCCGAGCACGGCACCCGCTCCGGCCACGCCGAGCAGCACCAGCCCGGCGGCGAGCGGGCGGTTCACCGCCGCCGGGTGCTCACGAGCCGTCCGCGTGGACGTTGGACAGGCACCAGAGCCCGGATTCCTTCTGCGCCGACATCGTGCCGACCTTGGTCTTGCTGCCGTCGGTGGCGGAGTAGCGGACGGTGGCCTTGTCGCCGGTCTCCTCCGGGGTGCCGGTCAGCTTCACCGTGACCTTCGGGATCTCGCCCGTGGTGCCCTCGTAGACGCTGCGGCAGATCGTGTCGCCGAGCGCCTTCTCGTCGCCCGCGTTGTAGGCCGAGAGGGTCGAGTCGAACAGCTCCTGCGAGCTGGCCTTGCCACCGGGCGCCGGGCCGCCCGCGGGCTTGCTCTTCGACGTCGGGCTGGTCGGCGCGGTGCTCTTGGGCTTCGGGGTGGACGCCTTCGGCACCGTCGAGGGTGCGGTCGGTGCGGCCGAGCTGCTGGTCGCGGGCGGTGCGGCGGTCTGCTGGTCGTCGCCGTTCATGAGCACGAACGCGGTCACGCCACCGCCGACGAGCACCACCGCGGCGGCCGCGATGCCGACGATCAGGCCGGTCTTCTTCTTGGGCGGGGGTGCCTCGCCGAAGCTGCCGCCGTACGGGTCGTGGCCGCCGAAGGACTGGGGCGGCTGGCCCCACTGGTCCTGCTGGCCGTACTGCGGGTGGCCCTGCTGGGGCTGAGGGCCCGTCTGCGGCGGGTAACCGCCCTGGCCGGGCTGGTCGTAGGGCCCGGGCTGCCCGTACTGCTGGGTGCCGCCGTCGTAGCCGCCGGGGTGCCCGTACTGCTGCGTGCCCTCGTAGCCGCCGGGCTGGCCGTACTGCTGCGTTCCGTCGTACGGGCCGGGCTGGCCGAACTGCTGGGTGCCGCCGTAGCCGGGCTGGGGCTGGGGGCCGCTCTGGGGGTAGCCGCCCTGCTGCGGCTGACCGTACGGCCCGGGCTGCTGCCCGTAGCCGCCGGGCTGCTGGCCGTAGCCGCCCGGTTGCTGCGGCGGGTAGGTCATGACTGGTGCCCCCTAGCGTTCCTTCGATAGCGCCCGGCCATCAGGGCCGGTACGGCGTCGCCCGATGCTAGCCACCGGGCCGTCCCGCCGCGCGGTTAGGGCGGAACTGGCCGGAATTGCCCGGTCTCCCGGGCGAGGTTGGCGCCGCCACGCGCGGGGTACTCCCGACGTGCTTGCTTCCTCCCGGCCCGGACGGACCCGTCACACACCCGCGTCACGGCACCGAAATGGCCGCTTGCGCTGCGGGAATGTCCGTGCTGGGGGTGGCCGGCAAACCGCGACGCGCCGATCTTGTGATGCGGAAAGGCCTTTTCTTGTCGGTGATCGCCGGTACCGTGGAATGAAAAGCACTCCGAGGAGGTGCCCGATGCATCATGACCTTCCCGGAGGTCGGCGCGAGGAGGCCGACCCTTCAGCAACATCCGGAGCTGGGACGACGGCGGACGAGCAGGCTCGGCAGATCCGTTTTCTCGAGGAAGAAGTGGCGCTGCTGCGCCGCAAACTGACGGACTCGCCACGGCAGAACCGCGTTCTCGAACAGCGGCTCGCCGAGGCCTCGGAAAGGGTGAGCCAGCTCACCGAACGCAACACCAAACTGGTCGAAACCCTGCGCGAAGCGCGAGGACAGCTCCTCGCCCTCCGCGAGGAGGTCGACCGGCTGGCCCAGCCACCGTCCGGGTACGGCGTCTTCGTCGAGGCGTACGAGGACAACACGGTGGACGTCTTCACGGCCGGCCGGAAGATGCGGGTGTCGGTTTCACCCGCGGTCGAGCTTTCGTCGCTGCGTCGCGGCCAGGCGCTGCGGCTCAACGAGGCGCTCACCGTGGTCGAGGCCGGCGGCTTCGAACGCGTCGGTGAGGTGTGCGCCCTGCGTGAGGTGCTCGCATCGGACGTCGAGGGCGGCAGCCTTCGCGCACTGGTGGTCGGGCACGCGGACGAGGAGCGGGTGGTCCTGCTCTCCGACCTGCTGGCCGAGCAGCCGCTCAAGCCGGGCGACTCGCTGCTGGTCGACTCCAAGGCCGGCTACGCGTACGAGCGCGTGCCGAAGGCGGAGGTCGAAGACCTGGTGCTGGAGGAGGTGCCCGACGTCCGCTACGAGGACATCGGTGGCCTCACCCGGCAGATCGAGCAGATCAGGGACGCGGTCGAGCTGCCGTTCCTGCACGCCGACCTGTACCAGGAGTACCAGCTGCGCCCGCCCAAGGGCGTCCTGCTCTACGGCCCGCCGGGCTGCGGCAAGACGCTCATCGCCAAGGCGGTGGCGAACTCGCTGGCCAAGAAGGTGGCGGCGGCGCGGGGCGACAACGAGGACGGGAAGTCCTACTTCCTGAACATCAAGGGTCCCGAACTGCTCAACAAGTTCGTCGGGGAGACCGAGCGGCACATCCGCCTGATCTTCCAGCGGGCGCGGGAGAAGGCCTCCGAGGGCACCCCGGTGATCGTGTTCTTCGACGAGATGGACTCGATCTTCCGGACCCGTGGGTCGGGCGTGTCGTCCGACGTGGAGACCACGATCGTGCCGCAGCTGCTGTCGGAAATCGACGGTGTCGAAGGCCTGGAGAACGTCATCGTCATCGGCGCCTCCAACCGCGAAGACATGATCGACCCGGCGATCCTGCGGCCGGGCCGGCTCGACGTCAAGATCAAGATCGAGCGTCCGGACGCCGAAGGCGCGAAGGACATCTTCTCCAAGTACCTGGCCGAAGGCCTGCCGATCCACGCCGACGACCTCGCCGAGTTCGGCGGGGACCCGAAGGCGACGTTCGACGCGATGATCCAGCACACCGTCGAGCGGATGTACGAGGAGAGCGACGAGAACCGGTTCCTCGAGGTGACCTACGCCAACGGGGACAAGGAAGTCCTGTACTTCCGCGACTTCAACTCGGGCGCGATGATCCAGAACATCGTGGACCGGGCGAAGAAGTCGGCGATCAAGTCGGTGCTGGAGACCAAGCAGCCCGGTCTCCGCGTGCAGCACCTGCTCGACGCGATCGTCGACGAGTTCGCGGAGAACGAGGACCTGCCCAACACCACCAACCCGGACGACTGGGCCCGGATCTCCGGCAAGAAGGGCGAGCGGATCGTCTACATCCGCACGCTCGTCACCGGCAAGAACCAGGACTCGGGGCGGGCGATCGACACCGCCACGAACACCGGTCAGTACCTGTAGGAGTTCGAGTGCCCGATGGGCGGTTGCCGCGAGGCAGCCGCCCATCGGCGCGTCTAACGGCGGACGAGTTCCGCTTCGGCCCGAGTTGAGCGCCGCAGGCGCAACTTCCCGTGTGCGGCGAGGATCCCCAGCACCACCAGCAGGGCCCCGGCCGGCTGGTTCCAGCTCACCGGCTCACCGAGCACCAGCACGCCGAGCAGCACGCCCACCACCGGCGTCAGGTACGTCACCGCCGAGGCGTTGGCCGCGCCCCAGGCGGCGATGATCCGCGTGTTCCAGGCGTACGCGATGCCCGTGCCGAAGACGCCGAGCACCACCATGCTCGCCACCACCGGCAGGCTCAGGTGCACCGGCGTCGCCGCGATCACCGGGGTCAGCAGGCCCAGGATCACCGTCGCCGACGCCGTCTGCCCGAACGCGACGACCACCGGGTCCGTCCCACGGGGTGAGAGGAACCGGCGCAGGTAAACGAAACACGCGCCGTAGCACGCCGTCGCGCCGAGGCAGGCGAGCTGGGCCGTCAGCCGGTGCGACACGTCGATGCCGTGCCACACCCCGACGATCGTGAGCACGCCGGCGAACCCGAGCAGCAGCCCGAGCACCCGCGGCGGCGTGAACCGCTCCTCCGGCAGCGTCGCGGCCGCCAGCAGCATCGTGACCAGCGGCGTCGTCGCGTTGAAGATGCTGGCCAAGCCGGACGAAATGTACTGTTCCGCCCACGAGAACAGCAGGAACGGCACCACGCACAACAGCACCGACACGGCCGTGAGGTGACCCCACAGCACCGGATCGCGGGGGAGCGGCCGCCGGCGCACCACCAGGATCACGGCCAGCGCCAGCGCGCCCAGCGCGACCCGGGCCAGCGCGACCTGGCCGGGGGAGAGCCCGCCGAGACCGACCTTGATGAACAGGAAACTCGCACCCCACACGATCGCCAGCAGCGCGAACCGCACCGTGACCCCGAACTCCGTCCGTCGCATGGCCGCAGTCAAACCGCCGGACCGGCCGCGAAGCCAGTGGTTTTCCGACGCCGTGTTGTGTATAACGACCTATACCATGGGGCAGGAATGGCAGGCAGCGGTCGAATACGTCGCGGACCGGGTCACCGGGCCGCCGCTGCCGGAGGACCTGGACGTCACGATCCACTTCCACCCGGACCGGCTGGTGGGGACGGTGCCGCTGCTGCGGCACTGGCTGACCGACGGCGTCTACCGCTCGCAGTTCGAGACCGGCACGGGCAACGGCGGCCTGACCGCGCACCCCGGCGGGGACCGGTGGCACTGGGAGCACCGGATGTTCGGTGGCGTCTACGACGAGCTGCCGCCGTCTCTCCGGCCGAAGTACGGCTCGCTCGACCACCGCCGCCGCCCGGCCGGTGGCTCCGTGCGGTTCGGCTCGGCCCACTTCCGGCTCAAGCGGGAAGTGCTGACGCGCACGACGTTCTGCTATCCGGACAGCTTCCGCGAACCGGCGCACTTCGGCACGCTCGCGCACATGTCGCTGATTCCCCTCGTCGAGGCGGACGCCCCCGACGAGCTCGACGACTACATCGAGGCCCACGTCCACGGCCCGCTGCGGCTGGCGGACGACGTCGCGGCCCTGGTGCTGGACCCGGCCTTCCGCGGCACCGACGTCGAAGCGGCGGCCGCCGGCTTCCGGTTCCCGACGTACTGGCACCACGGGTTCCGGCTCCCGGTGGCGGAGCTCGCCGAGCACGCGGGCTACCGCGGCGAGGAAGCCGTGCGGGCCGGCGAAGACATCGCCGAGGACGGGTGGCTGGACGCCCGCGTCATCGGCGACGCCGTCCGCGCCGGCCGGCACGACCCCCAGGTGCTCAAGCGCGTGTGGCACTGCACCGCGCGGTTCGGCCTACGCGGGTAGCAGGGCCTCGGCCAGCCGCCGCCAGTGCGGCATGGCCGAGGTGCCCGGCTCGACCCCGATGACCTGGACGCCGACGTGGTCGGCGCCCGCGTCGAGGTGCCTGCCCAGCTTCGCGGTGATCGTCTCGAGGTCGCCCCAGAACACGAGGTCGTCGACGAGGCGATCGCTGCCACGGCCGCCGTCGATGTCCGCTTCCGTGTACCCGAGCCGCCGGAACTTGGCGACGTTGTACTCCGAGGTGAGGTACATGTGCAGGTGGGCACGGGCGATCTCGCGCGCCTTGGCCGGGTCGGTTTCGAAGAGCACGGCGTGCTCGACACCGAGGAACGGGCCGGCGCCGAGGATCTCCCGCGCCTGGGCCGTGTGCTCCGGGGTCACGTGGTAGGTGTGCGCGCCCGCCGACCGGTCGCGGGCCAGTGCCAGCATCTTCGGGCCGTACGCCGCGAGGATCCGGCGCATCGGGGCGCGCGGTGCGGGGTTGACGTCTTTGCCGGCGTCCAGCGCGTCGAGGTAGCCGTTCATGGCCTGCAGCGGCTTCGCGCCGGGCTTTCCGGCGCCGAAGCCGAGGCCCAGCAGGTGGCGGTCCGGGTAGGCGTCCGCCAGCAGCAGGGCCGCGCCGCGGGTCCACTGCGGCTCGCGGGACCAGATCTGCGCGATCCCGTTGACGACGGTGAGGCGTTCGGTGGCCGACAGCAGGAACCCGGCGTGCGTCAGGGCTTCCCGTCCCTCGCTCTCCGGGATCCAGATCGCCGGCCAGCCGAGTTCTTCCAGTTCCCGCACCGAATCCCGGATCAGGCCGGCCGGCTGGTCCTCGAAGTCGAACGTCCAGATCCCGTAGCGGCCGAGCCGCATGTTCTCGATCGTACCCATAAATCGAAGTATCGCAGATTTACGATATGAACGGCCGGTGGGGTGGTGAACCCGGGGGAGGGTGAGGTCAGAGGGAGCGGCCGAGAATGGCGACGAGCTCGGCGATCCGCGCCTCGTCCCGCTTGTAGTGCGTCCACTTGCCGACGCGCGTCGCCCGCACCAGCCCGGCACGCTGCAGCGACGCCATGTACGCCGAGACCGTCGACTGCGCGAGCCCCAGCTTCTCCTGGATGTGGCTCACGCACACACCGACCTCGACCGGGTCGGCGATCGCCCGATCCACCGGGAAGTGCCGCTCGGGATCCCGCAACCACCGCAGCACCTGCAGCCGCACCGGGTTCGCGAGCGCCTTGAAGACGTCGAGCAACTGCTCGACCTCGGCCTGGGATCCGGTGCGCGTCGTCATGGTGTCGCTGCCAGTGTATCGGCGTATAACGACCTATACTCACCGGCGTGACCGAAGAACCCCGGCCCCGCGCGCCCATCACCGAAACCGACGTCCTGGCCTGGCTGGAGACGACGGCCGCCGCCGTCGAAGCGGGGGAGGTGAGTGCCCAGGAACTCATCGACATGCTCGGCGAGCTGCGCCGCGCGTCCGCGGCCTGCGCCGACGCCTCGGACTGGCTGCTGCTCGCGGCCCGTGAAGGCGGCGCCAGCCTGCGGCAGATCGCCCCCGTCTTCGGCAAGGGCTACGTCCGGGCCCCGGCCGCGCGCCTGGAGAAGCTCCACCGCCAAGCCCAGACCTCGGGGCAGTGGCTGGCCATCCTGCGGCACAAGCAGACCGCGTGAGCGCGCGCGTGGACCGCATCGCCCTCGGCCTGGCGGCGCTCGGCCGTCCCGCGTACATCAACCTGGGGCGGGACGGGGCGCTGCCGCCGGTGCGGGACGTCGCCTCGATGCGCGCGGCGACCTTCGCGGTGCTCGACGACGCCTACGCCGCGGGCGTCCGGCACGTCGACGTCGCCCGCTCCTACGGGCGCTCCGAGGAGTTCCTGGCCGGCTGGCTCGCCGAGCGCGGGCACCCGGGGGTCGAGATCTCCAGCAAGTGGGGCTACGCCTACGTCGGGGAGTGGCGGCTCGACGCCGACGTGCACGAGGTGAAGGAGCACTCGGCGGCGCGGTTCGCCACGCAGTGGGCGGAAACCCTGGCGTTGCTGGGGGACCGGGTCGGGCTCTACCAGGTGCATTCGCTCACCGTGGACAGCCCGCTCTTCACCGACGAGCCGTTGCTCGAAGCCCTCGCGGAGCTGTCCGCGAACGGTGTCGCGGTCGGCTTTTCGACGTCCGGGCCGGCCCAGGCGGACGCGATCGAGCGGGCGTTCGCGCTGGAAGCGGCCGGGCGGCCGGTGTTCTCCGCGGTGCAGTCGACGTGGAACGTCCTGGAACCGTCCGCGGGGCCGGCCCTGGCCGCGGCGCACGCGGCCGGGAACCGGGTGCTGGTCAAGGAAACCCTGGCCAACGGCAGGCTGGCGGTCGAAGCGCCGGCCGCGGTCCGCGGGATCGCCGCCGCGCACGGGACCGGGCCGGATGCGGTCGCGGTGGCCGCGGTGCTGGCGAACGACTGGGCGGACCGGGCGGTCATCGGCCCGGCGAGCCCGGCTCAGCTCGCGGCGAACCTGCAGGCCACGGCGCTGGAACTGACCGCGGCCGAACGGGATTCGCTGGCCGCGCTCGCCGAGGAGCCCGGGGCGTACTGGCGACACCGGTCCTCGTTGGAGTGGGACTGAGGGGCTGCACTACCCTTCGCAGGCACGCCACGGACAACAGGAGGCCGGAGCAGGTGCGTCATCGGCAGGCGATCGCGTTGGCCGCGGTCGCGTTGGTGGGTCTCACGGGCTGCGACGGGCCCGATCCGAACAACCTCGAGACGTACTACGACGATCCGGTGCCCACGTCCCCGGCGGCACCGGCGGCACCGAAGACGTCGGAAGCCCCGGTGAGCCCGGCGAAGGCGACCCCGGCGGCACCCGATCTCAGCGGGCTCGCGCAGCGGGCGCTGCTGTCCGATGCGGACGTCGCGGGGGAAGGCGTGCAGCCGGGCTCGGAGGAGACCGCGGGCTGCCTGGCGGACGGGCCGTCGGCGAGCAGCCGGACCGCGACCTGGCGCTACCCCAGCGGGTCGGAGCTGAGCCACCGCGTCTTCGTGTTCCCGGACCGGACGGCCGCCCAGGCCGTCGCGGAGACCGACTGCGCGGGCAAGACGGTGAGCGTCCCGGCCCAGGCCGGGGTCGAACTGCAGCGTGCCTGGTGCGACGGCAAGACCTGCACGGTGCTGCTGGCCAGGAAAATGCTCGTGTCCGAGCTGACGGTCTCGGCGAGCACCGGGGCCCGCGCGGTGGACGCGGCGAAGCGCCTGCTGCCCGCGATGGCGGCGAAGCTGGCTGCTCAGCCGTAGCGGCGGAACCATTCCTGGACGCCTTCGCGGCCGTCGGGGATGAAGGGCAGCTCGGGCGCCGGGTCGTCGACCCAGGCCCGCAGTTCCGCCAGGGTGATCCAGCGGCCTTCCACGATCTCCTCGGCTTGGTGGCGGATCGGGCCGTCCCAGCGGACTTCGAAGGCGAAGTTGTGGCAGCGGTTGCGGCCGTCGTCGTAGACCTTGGTGAACAGCGGCACGGGTTCCACCCCCTGGACACCGAGTTCCTCGGCGAGTTCGCGGCGGGCGCACTCGGCCGGGGTTTCGCCGGCGGCCACCACGCCGCCGGCCCAGCAGTCCCAGGTGGAGGGGAAGACGTCCTTCCCGGGGGTGCGGAGGTGCACGTAGACCGCGTTTCCGTCACCCGAACGGACCAGGACCACGCCGGCGGCGTGCCACAGGCCTTCGCTGCGGAGGCGGGTGCGGACGGTGGTGCCGACCACCGCGCCGGCCTGGTCATAGAGGGCAACGAGTTCGTCACTGCCTGGCATGGGTGCATCGTTCCACTAGGGCGACCCCGTAGGGTGGTGACATGCGGCGGATCATGGGAACCGAAGTCGAGTACGGCATCTCCGTGCCGGGCGACGCGACGGCGAACCCGGTACTCACCTCCACCCAGGTCGTGCTGGCCTACGCGGCCGCGGCCGACATCCCGCGCGCCCGGCGGGCGCGGTGGGACTACGAGGTGGAGAGCCCGCTGCGGGACGCGCGCGGGTTCGACCTGACCGGCCCGGGCGGCCCGGGGCACGACCCGGACGTCGAGGACCTGGGGGCGGCGAACGTCATCCTCACCAACGGGGCGCGGCTGTACGTCGACCACGCGCACCCGGAGTACTCGGCGCCCGAGGTGACGAACGCGCGGGACGCGGTCATCTGGGACAAGGCCGGCGAGCGGGTGATGGAGGAGGCGGCGATGAAGGCCGCCTCCGTGCCGGGCCAGCCACAGCTGCAGCTGTACAAGAACAACGTCGACGGCAAGGGCGCGAGCTACGGCACGCACGAGAACTACCTGTGCGCGCGGTCGACCCCGTTCACCGCGATCATCGCGGGGCTGACGCCGTTCTTCGTTTCGCGGCAGGTGGTGACCGGCTCGGGCCGGCTCGGGATCGGCCAGCAGAGTGAAGAGGCCGGGTTCCAGCTCTCCCAGCGTGCGGACTACATCGAGGTCGAGGTCGGCCTGGAGACCACGCTCAAGCGCGGGATCATCAACACCCGCGACGAGCCGCACGCGGACGCGGACAAGTACCGGCGGCTGCACGTCATCATCGGCGACGCGAACATGTCGGAGTACTCGACCTACCTGAAGGTCGGGACGACGGCGCTGGTGCTGGACCTGATCGAGTCGGGCATCCGGTTCGACGACCTGAAGCTCGACGAGCCGGTCAAGGCGGTGCACCAGATCAGCCACGACCCGACGCTGAAGACGCAGGTCGCGCTGGCCAACGGCAAGAAGTACACCGGGCTGGACCTGCAGTTCGCCTACCACGAGATCGCTTCGCAGAACCTGGAGCGCACCGGCGCCGACCAGGCCTCGAAGGAGGTCCTGCGGGTCTGGGGCGAGATACTGGACGCCCTGGCGCGCGACCCGCAGGAGTGCGCGGACCGGCTGGACTGGCCGGCGAAGCTGCGGCTGCTGGAGGGCTACCGCCAGCGGGACAACCTGGCCTGGGGCGCGCCGCGGCTGCGGCTGGTCGACCTGCAGTATTCGGACGTGCGGCTGGCGAAGGGCCTGTACAACCGGCTCGTCACCCGCGGGTCGATGAAGCGGCTGGTCTCGGAGGAGGAGGTGCTGGCCGCGGTGACGACGCCTCCGTCGGACACGCGGGCCTACTTCCGCGGCCGGGCGCTGGAGAAGTACGCGACGTCCATCGCGGCGGCTTCGTGGGATTCGGTCATCTTCGACGTGGGCAAGGAGTCGCTGGTGCGGATCCCCACCCTCGAGCCGCTGCGGGGGACGAAGGCGCACGTCGGCAAGTTGCTGGACAACGCGGCGACGGCGGAGGAGCTGGTGGAGGCGCTCACCGGTTCGGACTAGGCGGTTGGCACACCGATCGCGGCGTTGCCCCGAATGTCGGGGCCGCTGGGTAGGCTAGGAAACATCAGCCACACCGGGAGGCGAGATGGCCCAGGAAAAGATCGAAAAGCACGGCGGTGGTGACTCCGACGAGGAGTTCGACGACACCGGCGCGGCGGGTCAGGAGCGGCGCGAGAAGCTCGGCGAGGACGTGGACACGATCCTCGACGAGATCGACGACGTGCTCGAAGAGAACGCCGAGGACTTCGTCCGGGCCTACGTGCAGAAGGGCGGCGAATAGCCGCTCGGGCGCACTGCGCCCTTGCCGACCGTTCAGCCGGCGGCCGGAGTTCCGCGTGGCGTCCTCCGCGCGCGGGGCTCCGGCCCGCACAGATGGGATTTTTGAGCACGTATGGACAACACCAGGGGCATCTCGGGTCCCGCGCTGCCTGCGGCGTACTTTTCCTCGGCGACGTCGTCGTTTTCGGACTTCCTGCGCGTCCAGGCGCCGGAACTGCTCCCGGAGCGGCGCGTGGCGCCGGGTGCGGCGGAGCTGGGCCTCCCGCACGGGACGACGATCGTCGCGTGCACGTTCGCGGGCGGTGTGCTGATCGCGGGTGACCGGCGGGCGACGTCGGGGAACCTGATCGCGAGCCGCGACATCGAGAAGGTGCACGTCACCGACGAGTATTCGGCGGTCGGCATCGCGGGCACGGCGGGGCTGGCCGTGGAGATGGTGCGGCTGTACGCGGTCGAGCTGGCGCACTACGAGAAGATCGAGGGCGTTTCGCTGTCGCTGGACGGCAAGACGAACAAGCTGGCCGGGATGGTCAAGGCGAACCTCGAGATGGCGATGGCCGGGCTGGCGGCGATCCCGTTGTTCGTGGGGTACGACCTGGAGGCCGAGGACGCCAAGCACGCCGGGCGGATCGTGTCGTACGACGCCGCGGGCGGGCGCTACGAGGAGAACGGCGGCTACGCGGGCATCGGCTCGGGTTCGCTGTTCGCGAAGTCCGCGCTGAAGAAGCTGCACGACCCGGACGCCGACGTCGAGGGCGCGACGCGGGTCGCGGTGGAGGCGCTGTACGACGCGGCGGACGACGACACCGCGTCGGGCGGCCCGGACCTGGTGCGGCGGATCTTCCCGAGCGTCGTGACGATCACCGCGGAGCGCGGCGCCGTGCAGCTGTCGGAGTCGGAGACGGCGGCGGTGGCCGAAGCCGTGGTGGCCGGGCGGATCGAGCGCCAGCAGCGCCGGCTGTCCTGACCGGAACCGGACGACCAGTGAACGTTGGAACACCGAAAGACCTGGAGCGCACACCGTGACGATGCCGTTGTATGCCTCTCCCGAGCAGCTGATGCGGGAGCGTTCCGAGCTGGCGCGCAAGGGCATCGCGCGCGGCCGGAGCGTGGTGGTGCTGAAGTACTCGGGTGGCGTGCTGTTCGTGGCGGAGAACCCGTCGGCGACGCTGCACAAGGTCTCCGAGATCTACGACCGGATCGGGTTCGCCGCGGTCGGGCGCTACAGCGAGTTCGAGAACCTGCGCGTGGCGGGCATCCGCCACGCGGACCTGAAGGGCTACCAGTACGACCGGCGTGACGTGAGCGCCCGGGCGCTGGCGAACGCGTACGCGGCGACGCTGGGCAGCATCTTCACCGAGCAGCTGAAGCCGTTCGAGGTGGAGGTATGCGTCGCGGAGGTCGGGGCGAGCGCGGCGGAGGACCAGCTGTACCGGCTGACCTACGACGGGTCCATCTTCGACGAGCCGCAGTACATCGTGATGGGCGGCCAGAACGAGAAGATCGCGGCCAAGCTGAAGGAGACGTTCGAGGACGGCCTGGACCTGCAGGCGGCCTTGGGCGTGGCGGTGGCGGCCCTGCGGACGCCGACCCAGCCGGCCCCGTCGACGTCGTCATCGGGCTCGTCCGCTTCATCGTCGGCGAACGCATCGGCGAACGGCAACAGCGACGCGGACCCGATCAAGCTGGAGGTGGCGGTCCTGGACCGCGACCGCCCGCGCCGATCGTTCCGCCGCCTGACGGGCGCGGCACTGGACACGCTGCTCCCGGTCCCGGACCCGCAGGGCGAGGAGCCGGAGAGCAAGCCCGAAGGCGAGTGAGTTCCTGAGCGAGACGGGGCGTGGCCGGTGGGCCACGCCCCGCTCCCATCTGCCCCCCCCCGGACCACCGCCCCCGACCACCGCCCGCGATCACCGCCCACCGCCCCCGACCACCGACCACCGGGCGAAGGCGAGCAGGGGGCGCAGGTATCGAGGAGCCGCGGGTCCTACGGCCTTTCCGCACAACCGGCTCCAAAGACAACCCGCCTCGGCCACACCCCCCCTGCCGACCCGATACGCAGCCGCATCAGCGGCCGGCAGGCCGGCAGGCCGGGTCAAGGCACGCTTTCCCGCCTTGACGCGGTCTGACGGCCGTTGAACAATCCGGCGTTCGGGCCGGCGGGGAGAACCCGGCAGACCCCAACACCGCAGCGTTCGATCCTGCGCACACCGGGCTGGGTCGAGGGCGCCGGTCCCACGGTCATCCCACCCGTCCCGTGGTCATCCCACCCGCTGCGCAACAGCGAGCAGATGGGCACTGGTTTCGAGGATCCGCGGATCCTGTTCACCGATCCGAGCAGCCCGCAGGGCCGCTTCGACCAGGCTGTCGAACCGGTCGAGCCCGGCCGCGTCGAGCGCGGGCCACGCCGGGCCTTCGATCCCGTACACCCCGGCTTCCGGAAAGCCCGCGGCGACGACTTCCTCGCGCAGTTCGGTGGCGGTGTGCCAGTGCGTCGGGACGAACCCGACGTGGCCGTCGTACGCGCCGGTCTCGATGACCGCGCGGATCGGGTCGGTCAGCTCGGCGGTGAGGGTGCCCGCGGCGCCGGTTTCCAGCAGTGAGAGGTAGCGGCTGATACCCGCGGCCGCGAGCAGCCCGCCCGGTCGCAGGACCCGGTGGGCTTCGGCGAGGGCCTGGGCGCGGTCGGCCGGTCCGACGAGGTGGTAGAGCGGCCCGAGCAGCAGGACGACGTCGAACGCGGCGTCCGGTGCGGTGAGGCTGCGGGCGTCCCCGGCCTCGGCGGTCACCCCGGGCAGCGTGCCGGCGTGCGCGACGTGGTCCGCGACGATGTCGACGAGGTGGACGGCGTGTCCGTCGGCCGCGAGCCACTCGGCGTGGACACCGGTCCCGCCGCCGACATCGAGCACGCGGGCGTGCGCGGGCAGGAAGCGGCGGAGCAGTTCGCGGGTGCGCAGGTACTCCAGCCGGCCGTGCGGGGTGCGGGACAGCCGGGTGTGTTCGGCCGGGCCCGCGCGATAGTGCGTGTCAAGATCCATACCCGCAGTCTTCAGGACGTCGCGGGCGAGGTCCGGAAGTTCTGATCGGCGAACGCGAGCAGGTACGGCAGGGTCGCCCGGGCCGTGTGCCAGGTGTGGTTGAAGCCGCGTTCGGCGTGGACCACCGCTTCCTGCCCGCGAGCGTGCAGTGCCTCCGCGATCCGCCGAGCCGTCGCGACGTCGGTCGGCGCCCCGGTGCCGACCGCGAGCATCACCGAGATCGGCACCGTGAACTTCATCGTCGGCAGGTAGCGGCGGGGGGTGTTGGCGGCGATGGCCGCCCGGTCGCCGTCGAGGATGCCGACCGAGTCGTTGAGGTCGTCGTAGGGCAGCGCGATCACCAGGGTGGCGAACTCGTCGACGTGGTGGAGGCCGATGTTGAGCGCGCCGAAGCCACCGCCGGACATGCCGCCCAGTGCCCGGTGGGTGCGGTCGGCGAGCGTGCGGTAGCGCTGGTCGACGGCCGGGACGACGGTGCCGGCCAGGTAGCTCTCCAGCTGCGGCCCGCCGGGCACGTTCAGGCACTCCCAGTCGGTGCTGGGGTTGCCGGCGGTCAGGTCGACGCTGACCACGATCATCGGCGCGATGACGTTGGCCTGCTGAAGCGCCAGGAGCGAGCCGGGGGCGTCGCCGGAGGTGAGCCAGTCGCGGGGACCGCCGAAGGGGTAGCCGTGGATGAGGTAGACGACCGGGTAGCGGCGGGTGGGGTCGCTGTCGTACCCGGGCGGGAGGATGACGTAGTTGCTGCCCGAGGGGATCCCGTGGGCGGGATCGGCGAGGTTGACGACGTCGATCCGCTGCCCGGCGGCCGCCGCGCCCGCGCCGGGGTGCGGCCTGGACGACGACGAATCCGGCGACGAGCCCGACGACGGTTCGGGGGCCTCCTTGCCGTCGTCGAGCAGGCGGCCGGCGAGGTTGACGACGCCGGGGCCGCGCTGGAGGAGCCGGGCCAGGTCGTCGGAGGTGCGGACGTACCCGACGTAGCTGTTGAGGGCGGTGACCGACGCCAGCAGCAGGAGCACGCCGAAGGCGGTGAACCCCCAGCGCCGGACCCGCCGCCGGTACCAGAGCGCGGCCACGACGGCGAGGACGGCGACGGCGGCCGAGGCGAAGCCGAGCCAGATGAGCGGTGACTCGAGCGGGCCCAGGTCGCGGGCGCGGGCGGTGACGTCACCCGGCAGCACCGGGTCGCTCGCGGCCCGGTGGATGACGCTCGCCAGGCCGTGCCCGTCCATCGAATCCCCGCTCGTCCCCTGGCCGCGGGCAGGAATGCCCGCAACTCGATCGCGAAGCTAGCCGGGACAGGCTGTGGGTTCGTTGAGAAAAGGTAAAGGAAAGTTAAAGGCGGTAGAGGGTCAAGGCGCTGGGACGCGACCGGAAGCGGAACCGGTTGCCGAGCGGGCCGACCTCGCCGTCGGTGGCGACGCGGCGGTTGCCGTCGAGCAGCTCGACGTCCAGTTCGGGCAGGTCGAGCTCCTGGTAGACGTGGCTGGCGGCGAGGCTGCGGGTGATCATCGCGAGCAGGAACCGGGCCCGGGAGTAGGGCAGGTCGGCGCGCAGGTAGCGGATGTCCAGCAGGCCGGTGTCGAGCGCGGGGCGCCGGCTCGGGGCGAACCCCTTGGGCGCGTACGTGCCGTTGCCGACGAACAGCAGCCAGACCTGCGCCCGTTTGCCGTTGAGCCGGACGGTCAGCGGCTTGGCGTGCCGCAGCGTCCTGGCCAGCGCGATCGCGGCCGAAGGCCACTTCGGGTGCTTCTCCTGCAGCTTCTCCCGCAGCCGCACCATCTCCGGGTAGCCGCCCAGGCTGGCGGTGTTGACGAACCAGCGGTGGTCTGCCTCGCCGGCGCCGTCGATCTCGACTTCGCCCAGGTCGACGCGGACCGCGTTGCCGACCTCGGTGGCCGCGTCGGCGTCGGGCATCGAGCTGACGCCGACGTCGCGGGCGAAGTGGTTGAGCGTCCCCGCCGGGACCAGGGCGAGCGGCAGGTCGCGTTCGGCGGCGACCGAGGCGACCGCCGCGACGGTGCCGTCCCCACCCGCGACGGCCAGCGCGCGGACCGTGCCACGGGCGTCGATCTCGGCCTCGAGCTGGGCGCGCAGGCCCCGCTCGGGATCCGGGTAGAGCAGCGTGGCCTTGGGCCAGGCGAACTTGACGTCCTCGGTCGGGTCTTGGCCGGCGACGCCGGAGTTCGGGTTGACGACGGCGAGCATGTCCTCGCCGTCGACCATCTCGGGCGCGTCGGCGTCGTGGGCCGTGCGGCCCGGGACGTCGTCGTGCAGCGGCCACCAGTGCCGGGTGGCCAGTCCCACGCCGACGCCGATGCCCAGGCCGACACCGACGTCGGAGGGCCAGTGCACGCCGGTGTGCACCCGCGAGTAGGCCACGGCCAGCGCCAGCGGCGCCACGACGAGCCCGGCCCGCGGCGACTCCATCGCCACCGCCGTCGCGAACGCGGCCGCGGACGCGGAGTGACCGGAGGGGAAGGACGAGGACGTGGGCCGTTTCCGCAGGCGGCGGCGCATCGGCGTCTCTTCTTCGGCCGGGCGGCGGCGCGGGAAGAGCGGCTTGCCGATCAGGTTGGCCGCGGCGCTGGCCCCGGCGATCGCCACGACCCCGCGCAGCGCACCCCGGCGGGTGGCGCCCTGGCGGGCGGCCAGCAGCGCGGCGACACCCCACCACAGACGTGATTTGTTCGCCGATCTCGACAGCGTCATCAGCGCGTCGTCGACCTTCGAGGCGGGCAACGAGGCACTGCGGCGCATCAGGGCGCGGTCGGTCCGGCCGACCCGCCGGAAGGCCCGGATGAGCTGGTGTGACAAGGAGTCCGCCTTCCGCACGTCGTCAAGAGCTGTGCTCCAATCGTGCCTGATTCGGGGAGATTTCACCGTCTGTGGCGTACTGAGGGCGTGTCGACGCCCGAACGGCGCACCGTCGAAGGGGGTGCAGCGCCTACTCTGGTGGAATGCAGCGGCGGATCTTTGGCATCGAGACCGAGTTCGGGGTCACGTGCACCTTCCACGGACAACGCAGGCTCTCGCCCGACGAGGTGGCGCGGTACCTGTTCAGGCGGGTCGTGTCGTGGGGACGCTCCTCCAACGTGTTCCTGTCGAACGGCTCGCGGCTCTACCTCGACGTCGGCTCGCACCCCGAGTACGCGACGGCCGAATGTGACGACCTGGTCCAGCTCGTCACGCACGACAAGGCCGGGGAGCGGATCCTCGAGGACCTGCTGGTCGACGCCGAACGGCGGCTCGCCGACGAAGGCATCGGCGGCGACATCTTCCTGTTCAAGAACAACACCGACTCGGCGGGCAACTCCTACGGCTGTCACGAGAACTACCTGGTGACCCGGGCGGGGGAGTTCTCCCGGATCGCGGACGTGCTGCTCCCGTTCCTGGTGACCCGCCAGCTCATCTGCGGTGCCGGCAAGGTGCTGCAGACCCCGCGCGGCGCGGTCTACTGCCTCTCCCAGCGTGCCGAGCACATCTGGGAGGGCGTCTCAAGCGCGACCACCCGCTCGCGGCCGATCATCAACACCCGCGACGAGCCGCACGCCGACGCCGAGCGCTACCGGCGCCTGCACGTCATCGTGGGCGACTCGAACATGGCCGAGCCTACGACCATGCTCAAGGTCGGCTCGGCGAACCTGGTCCTCGAGATGATCGAGGCCGGCGTCCAGTTCCGCGACTTCACCCTGGACAACCCGATCCGGGCGATCCGCGAAATCAGCCACGACCTCACCGGCCGCCGCCAGGTGCGGCTGGCGGGCGGGCGCGAGGCCTCGGCGCTGGACATCCAGCGCGAGTACCACGCCCGCGCGATCCAGCACATCAAGGACAACGGCACGACCGCGGCGAACGAGCGCGTCGTCGAGCTGTGGGGCCGGGCCCTGGACGCGGTCGAGCAGCAGGACTTCGGCAAGATCGACACCGAGATCGACTGGGCGATCAAGCACCGGCTGGTCGAGCGCTACCGGCACAAGCACGACCTGGACCTGTCCAGCCCGCGCATCGCCCAGCTCGACCTGGCCTACCACGACATCCGCCGGGGCCGGGGCATCTTCGACCTGCTCCAGCGCAAGGGCCTGGTCCGCCGGGTCACCGACGACGGCGAGATCGAAGCCGCCAAGGACACCCCGCCGCAGACGACCCGGGCGAAGCTGCGCGGCGACTTCATCGCCGCCGCCCAGGCCGCGGGCCGCGACTTCACCGTCGACTGGGTGCACCTGAAGCTGAACGACCAGGCCCAGCGCACGGTCCTGTGCAAGGACCCGTTCCGCTCGGTCGACGAGCGGGTGGAACGCCTGATCAGCTCGCTCTGAGGCATCGTCCGTGCGGGCCGTCCCGGGTGCCGGGGCGGCCCGCACGGCTGTCCGCGTGCGACGAAAGTCGGTTCCCGGGTGCGGGAGGATCGGGCGCATGCGTCTCCTGCTGATCGTGCTCGCCCTGCTGGTTTCGATCGCGGCTCCGGCGTCGGCGCGGGAGCACCCGCCGAGGTGGGAGCTCACGCCGACGGGGGTCACCGCCCAGTTCCGCGGCCTGTCGGCGGTCAGCGCCCGGGTCGCGTGGGTCAGCGGCACGCAGGGCACCGTCCTGCGCACCCTCGACGGCGGCCGCACCTGGGCGCCGGTCGGGCCGCCCGGGACCGAGGCGCTCCAGTTCCGCGACATCGAAGCCTTCGACGCCGACCACGCCGTGGTCCTCTCCATCGGGCCGGGCACCGACTCCCGTGTCTACCGGACCGACGACGGCGGCGCGCACTGGCGCCAGACGTTCCAGAACACCGACGCGGCGGCGTTCTACGACTGCCTCGCCTTCTTCGACCCGTGGCGTGGCCTGGCGATGAGCGACCCCGTCGACGGCCGGTTCCGGGTGCAGGCCACCTTCGACGGCGGCCGCAGCTGGCGGCCGGTGCCCGACAGCGGCTTCCCGCCCGCGCTGCCCGGTGAGGCCGGGTTCGCGGCCAGCGGCCAGTGCGTCACCACGGCCGGGCCGTTCGACGCCTGGCTCGCGACGGGCGGCGGCGCGACCGCCCGGGTGCTGCACTCCGGTGACGGCGGCCGGCACTGGACGGCGTCGGACACGCCGTTGCCCAGCAGCCCGTCGGCGGGCGTGTTCGCCCTGGCCTTCCGCTCACCGTCCCAGGGCATCGCGATCGGTGGCGACTTCGCCAACCCGGACGCGCCCGGCCCGGCCGTCGCGCTCACCCGGGACCGCGGCCGCACCTGGACGACCCCGGCCCAGTACCCGGCCGGCTACCGCTCCGGGCTGGCCTGGCGCGGCGGGACGGTGCTCGCGGTCGGTCCCGGCGGCAGCGACTACAGCCCCGACGGCGGACGGCACTGGACGTCGTTCGACACGGGCAGCTTCGACAGCGTCGACTGCGCCGGGGCGGCCTGCTGGGCCAGTGGTGCCGGAGGCCGCGTCGCCCGCCTGGGCTCCTAGAGCACCTGGCCGGTCGGGCGGACCATGATCTCGTTGACGTCGACCGAGGGCGGCTGCCGGAGGGCGTAGAGGACCGCGCGGGCGATGTCGTCCGCGGCCAGCTTCGGCTTCTTGCGCTGCTCGTCGCTGAGGATGTCGGTGTCGGTGATGCCCGGGTTGATCAGCGTGACCCGGACACCGGTGCCGACGGCCTCCTCGCGGATCGCACCGGCCATCCCGGTCACGGCCCACTTCGTGGCGGAGTAGAGGCTCGCGTTGCGGATGTAGCGGCCGGCGACCGAGCCGGTGATGAGCAGGTGCCCGGCGGTTTCCTCGAGCGCGGGCAGGGCGGCGCGGGCGGTGTAGGCGGCGCCGAGGACGTTGGTGCGGACCATGGGCTCCCACGCCGTGGGATCGGGGTCGTCGGTGCCGAAGAACGAGGTCCCGGTGCCGATGCCGGCGTTGGCGAAGGCGGCGTCGAGCCGCCCGAACTTTTCGACGGTCTCGGCGACGGCACCGGAGATGCTCGGCCAGTCCCCGACATCGGCGCCGAGGGCGATGGCCCGGTCCTCGCCGAGTTCGGTGGCGAGGGGCGTGACGGACTCGGCCTTGCGGGCGACGAGGGCGACCTTGAAGCCGGCTTCGGCGGCCAGGCGTGCGGTCGCGGCGCCGAGGCCGCGCGAGGCGCCGGTGATGAGGAGAACGCGATCATCCATGCACTCCAGGTTATGGGGGCCCGGGCCGGTTCTCACGGCACCAGGACGAGCCGGCCGCGCAGGCCGCCCGCGGCCAGCCGTTCGTGCGCGGCCGCCGCCTCGGCCAGGGGCCGGACTCCGGCCACGCGCAGCGGGAGCGTGCCGTTCTCCGCCAGGCGGGCCAGCTCGGCCAGGCGTTCGCCGTCCGCGCGGATCCAGACGGTGCGGACGCGGATCCCGCGGAGGGGGATCGGGGCGGCGCCCGCCGCGAACGCCACGAACTCGCCGCCGCCCCGGACCGCGTCGAGCGCGTCCAAGCCGAGCAGCGCGGTGTCGAGTGCGGCGTCCACCCCGCCCGGGACCACCGCGCGGACCCGGTCGGCCAGCGCCCGGCCGCGTGGCACGAACTCGTCGGCGCCGAAGGCCCGGACCTGCGCTTCGTCGGCTTCGGAGGCCACCGCCACCACGCGGAGCTTCCGGGCGCGCGCGAGAGCGACGGCATACCCGCCGACCGCTCCGCCCGCCCCGGTGACCAGGACCGTCCCGGTGGTTTCGACGAGGTCGAGCGCCTGTGCGGCGGTGAGGGCGTTCAGCGGCAGGGTCGCGGCTTCGACCGGCGAAACACCCACCGGAGCAGGCGCGACCGCCGACGCGTCCAGGACGATGTGCTCGGCGTAGGTGCCGAGCGGTGTGGCGATCCGGTCGCGCAGGCCGATCACCGCCTCGCCCACCCGGAACCCGGTGTCCCCGGCATCGTCGATCTCCCCGGCGACGTCCCACCCCAGCCCGAGCACCTCCCGCGCGGGAACCACCCCCGCCGCACTCAGCACCCCGCTCCTGGTCGCCAGGTCCACCGGGTTCACCGCGGCCGCCGCCACCCGGATCCGCACCTGGCCCGGACCCGGCTCGGGCACGGATACCTCGGCGAACTCCAGCACCTCCGGCCCACCGAACCGCCGGACCACCACCGCACGCATCGCCTGCTCCTCTCGACGGGGAAACCTTCCGCCGCAAACGTATGGGGAGCTACTCTCCATCGGGAAGTACGCACCTGCAGGTGCCCACCGAACGAGGAGGTTCGCCCGGTGCCCACGCGCACGGCGGAACAGCGGCGGCAAGCCGAAAAGGCCGCCTACGACGCCTACCTGGCGGCGTGCCCCACCCGGAAGCTGCTGGACGAGATCGCCGGCAAGTGGGTCAGCCTCGTCCTGGTCGCGCTCGGTGACGGCCCGCAGCGCTACAGCGACCTTTCGCGGCGCATCGCCGGGGTCAGCCAGAAGATGCTCACCCAGACCCTGCGGGTGCTCGAACGGGACGGTCTGGTGCGCCGCGAAGTGACGCCGGCGGTGCCCGTCCGCGTCGACTATTCCCTTACGCCACTGGGAGAATCGCTGCGCGCGCTGATGGCCGGGTTCAAGGCGTGGGCGGAGGCCAACTTCGAAGCCGTCGCCGCCGCCCGGACCGATTACGACGCGCGTACCCCGGACCTCACGATCGGGCCGGGCGGTGCGGGCTAGGCTCTACCGGGTGTCCACCGCACGCGCCGAACGGCTGGTCAATCTGGTGCTGGCCCTGTTGTCCACCCGGCAGTACCTCACTGCCGAGAAGATCCGCGGCATCGTGCCCGGCTACGGCGACGCGGCCAGCGACGAGGCCTACTTCCGGATGTTCGAACGGGACAAGACCGAGCTGCGCGAACTCGGCATCCCCCTGGAGACCGGCCGCAACTCCGCGTTCGACGCGATCGAGGGCTACCGCATCGCCCGCCGCGACTACGAACTCGGCGAGATCGACCTCGCTCCCGACGAAGCCGCCGCGGTCGCGCTGGCGTCCCGGCTGTGGGACTCCCCGGAGCTGACCGGCCAGGCGCAGGGGGCGCTCGTGAAACTGCGCGCCGCCGGTCTGGAGGTCGACGACCAGGCGCCCACCGTGGTCGAGCCGCGCGTGCGCGCCGAACCGGCGTTCGGGCCGCTGCTGGCCGCGGTCCAGAACGGCCAGGCCGTCCGCTTCGAGTACCGCCGCAGCGGTTCCCCGGAGCGGATCATGCGCACCCTGGAACCCTGGGGCGTGGTGTCGTGGCGGGCCCGCTGGTACGTCGTCGGGCACGACCGCGACCGCGGCGCCACCCGCTGCTTCCGGCTCTCCCGCGTCACCGGGCAGGTCCGCCCGGTCGGCAAGCCCGGCGAGGTCCGGCGGCCCGAGGGCGTCAACCTGCTCAAGCTCGTCACGGCCACCGGCGACAGCGAACCGGCCCCGGTCACCACCGCCCGGGTCTGGGTCGCCGACGGCCGCGCGGCCGGCGTCCGCCGCCGCGGCACCGTGGTCGGCCGCGCGAGCGTCGACGGCGAAGAGGGCGACCTCGTGGAGATCGGCCTGCTCTACCCGGAATCGGCCGCCGACTGGATCAGCGCGCAAGGCCCGGACGTCGTCGTGTTCGAACCCGACGTGCTGGCCAAGAGCGTCCAGGACCGGCTGGAAGCCGTCGTCGCCCGGCAGGTGAGTGCCCGGTGAGCGGGTCCACCGACCGGATGCCGAGACTGCTCGCTCTCGTGCCGTACCTGCTGGCGCGCCCGGGCATCCGCGTCGACGAGGCCGCGCAGGACTTCGACGTCACGCCGAAGCAGCTGCGCAAGGACCTCGAGCTGCTGTGGATGTGCGGGCTGCCCGGCTACGGCCCCGGCGACCTGATCGACCTGTCCTTCGAGGGCGACACGATCGTCGTCACCCACGACGCCGGGATGAGCCGCCCGCTGCGCCTGACCGGCGGCGAAGCGACCGCCCTGCTGGTGGCGCTGCGCGCGCTGGCCGAGACCCCGGGCGTGGTCGACGGCGACGCCGTCCGCCGCTCCATCGCCAAGATCGAAGCCGCCGCCGGGCAGGCGCAGCCGGCCGGTGTGGTCGTCGGCGGGGGAGTGCGCGAGGGCAAGAAGACCGCGCGGACCCGCGAGGAGGTCGCCCGCGCGCTGCAGGACGGGCGCGCGCTGCGGATCCGCTACTACACCGCCTCGAAGGACCAGATCACCGAGCGCACGGTCGACCCGATGCGGCTGCTGATCGTCCAGGCCGTCGGCTACCTCGAGGCGTGGTGCCGCCGCGCCGAAGGCGTCCGGCTGTTCCGGCTCGACCGGCTCGACGAGCTGACCGTCCTCGAAGAGCCGTCGCGGCCGCCCGCGCACGCCCACCCCACCGACATCTCCGACGGTGTCTTCCGCGAGCGTCCCGACCAGCGGGAGGCCGTCCTGGTCCTCGACCCGGACGCACGCTGGGTAGCCGAGTATTACCCGTGCGAGGAGCTCGACGAGCTCGACGGTGGCCGGCTGCGGATCCGGATGCGCTACGCCGACCAGTCGTGGATGGTGCGCCTGGTGCTGGGACTGGGCGGGGAAGCGCTGGTGGAGAGCCCGGCCGACCTCGCGTCCGACGTCGGCCGCCGGGCCGCCGACGCGGTGGCCCGAGCCCGTCACCTTCCGTCAACCTGCGGCCACTAGGCTGGTCGCGTGCCGTACCTGCCCACCGCCCTGCTCATCCTGATCGGCCTCGCCGGCCTCGTGGTCCTGCTGGTGCGGACCGTCAAGGTCTTGCGTGCCTTCCGGCAAACCACAAGCATGGTGGCTACGAACACCCAGGACCGGGCGGGGCTCGTGCGCGCCCGGTCGGCGGCGTTGCGCGTCGCGTTCGCGCAGCGCCACCGCAAAGCGGAAAACCAGTAACATCCCTACCAGACGCAGATAGGAGGCCACCATGCTGAACGGATTGCAGCCGTGGCATTTGATCATCTTGGTGCTCGTCGTCGTGCTGCTGTTCGGGGCCAAGAGGCTTCCCGACGCGGCCCGGTCCATCGGCAAGTCCATGAAGATCTTCAAGGCCGAGACCAAGGATCTGACCGGCGACAAGGCCGCGGCGCACGAAGACGCCGAGCCCGTCGAGACGAAGCAGATCCCGGCCACGCCCGCCGCGCCCGCATCGACCGACCAGCAGGTCGCCGACCTGCAGCGGCAGCTCGACGAGCTGAAGAAGCAGCAGGCGGCCGAGCAGCCGCAGAAGAACGTCAGCTGAGCGGCTCCGGCCACACCCGGTCCCCGGTCCACGGAGCGCGCCGAATCCGGCGCGCTCCGGCGGACTCCGACGAGAACGGAACAACCCGTGGCGGAACCCGCCTCCGGAAACGGTGACAGCCGCAGTTCCAAGCGGCGCAAGCGCAGCCGTCGCACCAACCCCGACGGCACGATGACGCTCATCGAGCACATCTACGAGTTCCGCCGCCGTCTCGGCTTCGCACTGCTCGCCGTCGTCATCGGCGGCATCTTCGGGTTCATCTGGTTCGGCACCAAGCTCGGCCCGATCCCGTCGCTGGGCGACCTCGTCAAGGACCCGTACTGCGCCATCCCGCCGAACCGCCGGCTCGACAGCGCCGACGGGTGCCGGCTGCTGCAGACCGTGCCGTTCGAAGCCTTCATGACCCAGCTGAAGGTCGGTCTCGCGGCCGGGGCCGTGCTCCTCTCACCGGCCTGGCTGTACCAGCTCTGGGCGTTCATCGCGCCCGGTCTGTACAGCAAGGAACGCAAGTACGCGCTGACGTTCGTCGGGTTCGCGTCGGTGCTGTTCGCCACGGGCGCCGTGCTCGCCTACATCCTCTTCCCGCACGCCCTGCAGCTGCTCATGGGCTTCGGGCAGGACGCGTTCGTCACCGCGCTCACCGCGGACAAGTACATCTCGTTCCTGCTGTCGCTGCTGATCATCTTCGGGATCAGCTTCGAGCTGCCGCTCCTGGTGGTGATGCTCAACCGCGTCGGCGTCGTCAAGTACGTGCAGCTGAAGAAGTGGCGCCGCGGCATCGTGTTCGCGCTGTTCGTCTTCGCGGCCTTCGCCACCCCCGGCTCGGACCCGTTCTCCATGCTCGGCCTCGCCGGCGCGCTCACCGTGCTGTTCGAGATCGCCGTCCAGATGGCGCGCTTCCACGACCGCAAGCTCGAAAAGACCCGCGGTGACGAAGGCTGGGACAAGCTCGCCGACGACGAAGCCGCGCCGTTCGACTACACGCCGAGCACCGTCGACGACGAGCCCTCCACCCCGACCGCGTCCGGCGGCCGCTCGAGCACCGACGACGTCACCTAGTGGGCCTCCACGCCGCGCTCGCCGTGCACCCGGCGTCGGGGCACGGCGCGGCGGCCCGGATCGCCGACACCGTCGCCGAGCGGCTGCGCACCGCCGTGGACCGGCTCGACGTGCTCGTCGCCCACTCCGTCGAGGAGTCCCGGGCGCTGATGCGGTCGTCCCACGCCGCCGGGCTCGACGTCCTGATCGTGCTCGGCGGGGACGGCGCCGCCCACCAGGGCGTCCAGTTCTGCGCGAACCACGACGTCGCGCTCGGGCTGGTCCCGGCGGGCACCGGCAACGACTTCGCCCGCGCCCTCGGCCTCCCCGGCGAGCCGCTCCCGGCGGTCGACGCGCTGGTCGCCGCCCTGCGCTCGGGCGCCCGCCGGCGGATCGACCTCGGCCGCGTGGGCGACACCTGGTTCGCGACGGTGCTGTGCGCGGGGTTCGACGCGAGCGTCAACGAACGCGCCAACCGGATGCGCTGGCCGTCCGGGCCGCGCCGCTACGACGTCGCGATCCTGGCCGAACTGGCGGCGTTCCGCTCCCGCCCGGTGGTCGTCGACACCGGCACCGGCCGCCTCGAACTCGACGCGACACTGGTGGCGATCGGCAACACCCGCTTCTACGGCGGCGGCGTCCCGATCTGCCCGACGGCCGACCCCGAGGACGGCGTCTTCGACATCACGATCATCGGCCACGCCACCCGCCGCGGCCTGATCCGCCTGCTGCCGGGCCTGCGCACCGGCAAGCACCTCACCCACCCGGCGGTCCGCACGCTGCGCGCCCGCTCGGTGACCCTGGCCGGCAACACCTGGCCCGCCTACGCCGACGGCGAACCGCAGGGCACGGTCCCGGTGACGGCCAGCTGCGTGCCGGGCGCCCTCACGGTGCTGGCCTAGGGCCCGTCCTCGGTCCCGTCATCGCCGGGATCCTCAACCTGCACGCCTCGACCGTGCACAGGGTCCTGACCCGCCCTGACCTACCGCCGCTCCCACGCCTGGCGCGACACCCTCGCCGACCTGGGCGCCGAAGCCCTACCCGGATTCCTGCACCGCTACAACCACCACCGCGCCCACACCGCACTCGGCGGAAAACCACCCGCCAGCCGCGTCCCCAACCTCACAGGGCAATACACCTAGCGGTCGTAGCCGCCCGCTCGTGCCACCAGGTGCCGGAAGTGCGCCGGGGTCAGCAGCCGTCCCGCCTCGGCGAAGTAGACGCCGCCGCAGCGGTGGCAGAACCAGCCCTGCTCCCACACCTGCTGGGCCGCCGGGACCCCGCGCCGCTGTCGCCGGTGCGCCCGCACGCGCCGCACGTACAGCCACACCAGCACGCCGGCCGCCACGTACACGCACACCGAAGGCAGCGAGAACAGCGCGACACCCAGCGCCTTCGCCGCCGCGCCGCCGGGCGGCGGGTCCTCGGACGCCGAGAACGGCAGCAGCAGGAAACAACAGCCGGCCATGGCCAGCACGATCGCCGCCGCCAGCAGGCCGCCGCCGCGGCGCGGGGGAGGGAAGGGGTCCAGTGCCCGGGCCACCGCCGTCACCGACACGCCGCTGACCTGGCTGCTCGTCACGACGACGCCGTCACCGGCCGGCACCGCGACCATCGGGCCCTGGCCGCGGTAGAAGGAGTGCCCGCCGTGGTAGACCGCCGGCACGTGCTGCACCCGGTCCAGCTGCCCGCAGCCGGGACACGGTTCGATCATCGGGACCTCCTTCCGCCGCTCCGACGCGCCCGCCCGCCATCCGGTTCCCGCGCCCGGCCCTCGCGTATAACGACCTATACCGCCCGGCGCGCCACGCTGTCGGTCACGCGGCGTGCGGACTGCCCGGGAGATGTGAAACGCTGACGAGGTGGCCAGTAGCCCTTCTCCGTCCCCGGCCGAGGCCTATTCGGCCTCCGCGCGCCGCGGGAAGTACCCCCAGCTGACGCGCTTCGCCGCGGAAGCGTCCTTCGAGTTCGACCGGTTCCAGATCCGCGGGTGCGAGGCCCTCGAAGACGGCCACGGCGTGCTGGTCTGCGCGCCCACCGGGGCGGGCAAGACCGTGGTCGGCGAGTTCGCCGTGCACCTGGCGCTCGCCGAGGGCCGCAAGTGCTTCTACACGACGCCGATCAAGGCGTTGTCGAACCAGAAGTACGCCGACCTCGTGGCCCGGTACGGCTCCGGCGCCGTCGGCCTGCTGACCGGGGACACCTCGATCAACGGCAACGCGCAGGTGGTCGTGATGACCACCGAGGTGCTGCGCAACATGCTCTACGCGGGCTCGTCCACGATCATCGACCTCGGTTACGTCGTGATGGACGAGGTCCACTACCTCGCCGACCGGTTCCGGGGCGCGGTGTGGGAAGAGGTCATCCTGCACCTGCCCGAGCACGTCCGCGTGGTGGGGCTGTCGGCGACGGTCAGCAACGCCGAGGAGTTCGGCGAGTGGCTGGTGGAGGTCCGGGGCGACACGACGGTCGTCGTGGACGAGCACCGGCCGGTGCCGCTCTGGCAGCACATGCTGGTCGGGAACCGGCTGCTGGACCTGTTCGCCGGGGACGACGTGCACGCGCCGAACGCCGAGCTGCGGATCAACCCGACGCTGCTGCGCCGGACGGAGGAGATCGGCCGCCAGTACGCGCCGGCGGGGTTCCGCGGGCCGCGGGGCCGGCGGGGTGCGCCGCCGCGGATGCCGCGGTTCCGGCCGCCGTCGCGGGTCGACGTCGTCGAGCAGCTGGACCGGGCCGGGCTGCTGCCGGCGATCGTGTTCATCTTCTCCCGCGCCGGCTGCGACGCCGCGGTGGCGCAGTGCGTCCGGTCGGGGTTGCGGCTGAACGGGCCGGGTGAGGTCGAGGAGATCCGGCGGGTCATCGAGGAGCGCACCGCGGACCTGCCCGAAGGTGACCTGGGTGTGCTGGGGTACTGGGAGTGGCGGGAGGCGCTGGAGCGCGGGATCGCCGGGCACCACGCCGGGTTGCTGCCGGCGTTCAAGGAGACCGTCGAGGAGCTGTTCGTCCGCGGGCTGGTGAAGGTCGTGTTCGCCACGGAGACCTTGGCGCTGGGGATCAACATGCCCGCCCGGACGGTCGTGCTCGAGCGGCTGGTGAAGTACAACGGCGAGGCGCACGTCGACCTGACGCCGGGGGAGTACACGCAGCTCACCGGCCGGGCCGGGCGGCGGGGCATCGACGTGGAGGGGCACGCGGTCGTCGCGTGGCAGCCGGGGGTGGACCCGAAGCAGGTGGCCGGGCTGGCGTCGACGCGGACCTACCCGCTGCGGTCGTCGTTCCGGCCGGGCTACAACATGGCGGTCAACCTGGTGGCGCAGGTCGGCGCGGCCGAGGCGCGTGAGCTGCTGGAGCAGTCGTTCGCGCAGTTCCAGGCCGACCGGTCGGTGGTGGGCACCGCACGCCGGATCGAGCGGAACAAGGAAGCGCTGAAGGGCTACACGGCCGCGGTGACCGGCGATTTCGACGAGGTCCTGGAGTACGTCGAGCTGCGGGCGAAGATTTCGGCGCGGGAGAAGGCGTTGTCGCGGCAGAACACGGCCGTGCGGCGGGCCGGGACCGCGGAGTCGCTGGAGAAGCTGCGCAAGGGTGACGTCATCGCGGTGCCGGCCGGGCGGCGGGCGGGGCTGGCGGTCGTGGTCGATCCGGGGCTTGACCCGATCCGGGAGCCGCGTCCGGTGGTGGTGACCGAGGACCGGTGGTCGGGGCCGTTGTCGGTGGCGGACTTCCCGGCGCCGGTGGAGGCGCTGGGGCGGATCAAGCTGCCCAAGCACATCGAGCTGAGGTCGCCGCGGACGCGCCGGGACATCGCTTCGGCGCTGCGCAACGCCGGGATTTCGCTGCCGGGCCGGCAGGCGCGGCGGTCGGGGGCGAACGAGGACGGGGAGCTGGCCGCGTTGCGGCGGGCGCTGCGGGCGCACCCGTGTCACGGGCTGGCCGAGCGCGAGGCGAACCTGCGCTGGGTCGAGCGGTACCAGCGACTCACCGCGGAGACGCAGCAGCTGGAGCGGAAGGTCGCGGCGACGACGCACTCGCTGGCGCGGGCGTTCGACCGGATTCTGGCTCTGCTCGGTGAGCGCGGCTATCTGGCAGCGGCGCGGAGCGCCTCCGTTGAGGGTGGTGGCGGGGGCATGGATGGACTGGGGCCGGAGTCGGCGGGGGACGGCGAGGATCGCGTCACCGAGCACGGCCGGCGGCTGACGCGGCTCTACAGCGAGTCGGACCTGCTGGCCGCCGAGTGCATCCGGCACGGCGTGTGGCGGAAGCTGAACCCCGCCGAACTGGCCGCGGTCGTGTCGACGCTCGTGTTCGAGGCGCGCCGGGACACCGCCGGTGAGCCGCGGCTGCCGGGTGGGGCGGTGCCCGAGGCGTGGCAGGAGACGGCGCGGTTGTGGGTGGAGCTGACCGAGGACGAGCGGCGGCACCGGCTCGATCGGACCCGGGAGCCCGACGCGGGGTTCGCGTGGCCGGTTTATCGGTGGGCTCGTGGTGAATCCTTGGAGAAGGTCCTCACCGCGGCCGAGGCCAACGGCCAGGAGCTGTCGGCCGGTGATTTCGTGCGCTGGTCGCGTCAGGTGATCGACCTGCTCGACCAGATCCGGGACGTGCTCGGCAAGGCGGATCCGGTGGGTGCGGCGGCGGCGGAGGCGGTGAAGGCACTGCGTCGCGGAGTCGTGGCCGCGGGCGCGGCGTGAACTCGGTGTTAGCCCTGTTCGGTGGCTGCGCGGGCGGTGAGCGTGGACACGTGTGCTCGGCTCCGACCTGTGGTTGGATCGCGTGCGACACCGTGTGTGCGCGGCTTGCCGGTGTTTCGGGGTGGACAGCGAGATGAGCGAAGCAGGCGGAGGCAGACGATGAGCACGCCGTATGGCGGCAACGACCCACAGCAGCCCCAGTACGGGCAGCAGCCGGGCGGCGCGTACCCGCCGAGCGGTTCGCAGGAGCAGCCGCAGTGGGGGCAGTCGCAGCAGCCTTCTTACGATCCGAACCAGCAGCAGCCATGGGGCCAGCCGCAGCAGCCCCAGCAACCGCCCCAGTACGGGCAGCAGCCGGGCGGGTACACCCCGCCGCAGCAGCCGCAGTGGGGCCAGCAGCCGCCGCCCTACGGGCAGCAGCCCGGAGGTGGGTACCCGCAGAGCGGGCCGCAGGCCCAGCCGCAGTACGGGCAGCAGCCCGGTGGGGCGTACCCGCCGAGCGGGCCCCAGGCGCAGCCGCAGTACGGGCAGCAGCCGGGCGGCCAGTACGACTACGGCCAGCAGCAGTTCCCCGGCACGGCCGCCCCGGAGGGGGAGAAGCCGGCGAAGTCGAAGAAGGGTCTGCTGATCGGCGTGGTCGCGGCGATCGTGGCCGTCGCGGTGTTCCTGGTCCTGGGGTTCGTCGCGCCCGGGTTCCTGAAGACGCAGGTCTTCAACAACACCCAGATGCAGACCGATGTGCAGAAGCTGCTGACCGAGACGTACAAGATCGACGGCGTCACCGGTGTCACCTGCCCCGCCGAGCAGAAGGTGGAGGACGGGGCGAAGTTCGCCTGCACCGCCACGATCGCCGGGAAGCAGCAGCAGGTGCCGATCACCGTGAAGGGCGACGGCGGCAACTACGAGGTTTCCCCGCCCGTCGCCAAGTAGCGACCGCCGGCGACCCCGAGGTCCGGCTGCCGGAGGTTCCGGTGGCCGGGCTTCGTCGTTTCCGGAGATGATCCGGGCATGAGCGACTTCGAGATCCGGACGCTGGGCACCGGGGAGCACCGGGCGGCGAGCAACCTGTTCCGGGAGACCGTGCACTTCCCGCCGTCCGACGACGCCGAATGGGTGTACGCGGCGCGGTACTACCAGCCCGGGGGTGCGATCGGGGCGTTCGATCCGGAGCTCATCGGGACGGCGCGGTTCTTCGACGCGGAGCTGACGGTGCCCGGTGGGGCGCGGTTGCCGATGGTGGGTGTCACCTCCGTGGGGGTGCGCGCCGATCGCACCCGCCGGGGGGTGCTGCGGGCGCTGATGACGACGCAGCTGGCGGAGTTCGCCGCGCGCCGGGTGGTGTTCGCGAACCTGCTGGCGTCCGAGGCCGGGATCTACAGCCGGTTCGGCTACGGCTTGGCCACGCGGTACCGCACCTACAGCGTCGACCGGCACCGGGCGCGGCTGCGGCCGGACGCTCCGGTGGGCGGGGAGCTGGAACTGCTGGACCTCGACCGGGCGCTGGCGGTCTGCCCCGGCGTCTACGACGGTCTCGAGCGCCGCCCGGGGATGATGTCCCGGCCGGACGTGCTGTGGCGGCTCTACGAGACGCAGCTGCGGCGGCACGCTTCGCCGGTGAAGGCGGTCGTGCACCACGGGCCAGGGGGGCCGGACGGCTTCGCGACCTACTACGTCGAGGGCCCGCTCGCCCACCCGTGGACCAAGACCCTGGAGGTGGCGGACCTGTTCGCCGGGTCCGCGACCGCGTTCGCGGCGCTGTGGCGGTTCCTGCTCGGCGTCGACCTGGTCGATCGGGTCGTCGCCGATTCGCGGCCGCTGGACGATCCGATCGAGCTGCTGCTCGCCGATCACCGGAGCGGGAACGTCGACCGGATCGGGGACGAGCACTGGATCCGGCTCGTCGACGTCCCGGCCGCGTTGGCCGGCCGGACCTACGGGCACGCCGACGCGGTGGTCGTCGAGGTCGACGACCCGCTGCTGCCCGGCAACAGCGGCAGCTACCTCGTCGGCCCGGACGGTGCCGAGCGCACGGACCGGCCGGCCGGGCTCCGCCTGGACGTCACCACCCTGGCCATGGTCTACCTCGGTACCTGGCGGCGGCCGGCCGGATCGAGGTGCGTGACCCGGCCGCTCCCGAGGCCGCGGACCTGCTCTTCGGCACCCGGCTGGCGGCTTGGAGCGGCAGCCACTTCTGAGCCGCCGCGGAAAACCGCGTGCCGGGGCGGATCTGCCGCGGCAAGATCGGGTGGATGACCGCCTTCGACGTCCGCCCGATCACCGAAGAGGAGCGGCGCGGCACGTTCGACCTGCTGCGCCGCGCGTTGCACAGCCGGCCCGTCCCCGACGACCTCTGGGCCCGGGTCGGGGAGTCCTGGCCCGCCGCGCACAAGTTCGGTGCGTTCGACGGCGGGAGCCCGATCGGGATCGTGAGCTCCTACGACACCGAGATCGCCGTTCCGGGCGGGCGGACGCTGCCGGTCGCCGCGGTGGAGGGCGTCGGCGTCCGCGCCGACCGGACCCGCCGCGGCGTGCTGAGCGCGATGATGGCCGCCCAGCTGGCCGATTTCGTGGCGCGCGGGCTGCCGCTGGCGGTCCTGCACGCCAGCGAACCCACCATCTACGGGCGGTTCGGCTACGGCTCGGCCGCCCTCGGCAAGACCTTGCGGCTGACGCGGCCGGCGGCCCGGTTCCACGAGCGCGTCGCGACTGCGGGCGACGTCCGGCTGCTCACGCCCGAGGAGGCGGTGAAGGAGATTCCCGGGCTGTACCGGCGGATCGGGCTGCATCGGCCGGGCATGATCGGGCGGCCGGAGCGGTGGTGGCCGATCTCGCACGACCGGCACGTGAGCGGGGACGGCCACCTGGTCGCCGTCCACAGTGGACCGGACGGGGACGACGGCTTCGTCGTGTACGCCACGATCAACCGCCGGTCGTTCGATGCACCCGACCGCGGTGCGGTGCTGGACGTCCACGACCTGCACGCCGCCGGCCCGGCCGCGCGGGCCGCGCTCTGGCGGTTCCTGCTGTCGGTGGACCTGGTCTCCGCGGTGCACGCCCGCCACCGCCCGGTCGACGAGCCGCTGGCCCTGATGCTGACCGATCACCGGCACGCGGCCACGGCCGCCGTCGAGGACGACCTGTGGCTGCGGCCGGTCGACGTCGCGGCCGCGCTCGCCGCCCGGACCTACCGCGCGGCCGGCCCGGTGGTGCTCGCGGTGACCGACCGCCTGCTGCCGGCCAACACCGGGCACTACGAGATCGGCCCGGACGGCGCCCGGCGCACCGGCGCCGCCGCGGACCTGGCCCTCGACGTGGACACGCTCGGCATGCTCTACCTCGGGCAGTGGGCCGCGACGACGCTGGCGGACGCGGGCCGCATCGACGTCCGCGACGCGGCGGCGCTCGTGCGGGCCGACGAGCTGTTCACCACGACGGCCGCGCCGTGGTGCGGTACGTCCTTCTAGTGTCACGCGTCGTTAATTGGTTTACGGCTGTGGGTTTGCGATGATGGGTCATGCCTTCGTCGGGTTTGGTGATCAGTGGCGAGGACCGGGCGGTGTTGGAGTCGTGGACACGGTCGCGGGCGATCCGGGCCAGTCATGTCGAGCGGGCCCGGATCGTGCTGGCGGTCGCGGACGGGCATGGAACGGCGGGCACGGCTCGGCTGTACGGGGTTTCTCGTCCGACGGTGATCAAGTGGCGTGACCGGTTCGCCGAGCGTGGCTTGGCGGGGTTGGATGACGAGCCTCGGCCCGGGCGACCGAAGACCGTGGACGATGCCGGGATCATCGCGGCCACCCTTCGAGCCGCCGCCGGAGGCATTGGCGGTCACGCATTGGTCAAGCCGGCTTTTGGGCCGCCACCTGGGTGTCGGCGACGCGACCGTGGCCAGGGCGTGGCGCAGATATCACGTGCAGCCGTGGCGGCAGGAGACGTTCAAGTTCTCCACCGACCCGGAACTGGAAGCCAAGGTCCGGGACGTGGTCGGGCTGTACCTGAACCCGCCCGAGAAAGCGGTGGTGCTGTGCGTGGACGAGAAGTCCCAGATCCAGGCGCTCAACCGCACCGCGCCGATGCTGCCGCTGCGCCCGGGGCTGCCGGAGAAAGCCACCCACGACTACAAACGCAACGGGACCACGACCTTGTTCGCAGCACTGGAGACGGCGACGGGGAAAGTCACCGACCAGTGCTACGACCGCCACGGCAAAGCCGAGTTCCTCGACTTCCTCAAGAAGGTCGCCAAGGCCTACCCGCGCCGCGAACTACACGTCGTGCTGGACAACTACCACACCCACAAGCACGCCGACATCAAGAATTGGCTGGCCAGGAACCCGAGGATCACGCTGCACTTCACGCCCACCTCGGGCTCCTGGCTGAACCTGGTCGAAGTCTTCTTCGGCATCATCACCCGCCAGGCCATCCGCCGCGGATCCTTCGACAACGTCAAACAGCTCGTCACCGCGATCCGGGCCTTCATCAACGGCTGGAACGACCGCTGCCACCCGTTCACCTGGACCAAGACCGCCGACGAGATCCTGCCCCACGCCACCCGGCAACGAACTTCAGACGCGCGACACTAGGTGCCGGGCAGGGCCTTGATCAGCCGTTCGACCGACTGGCCGAGGTTCCACCGTTCGGCCAGCTCGGCGACCCGGGCGGGGTCGGCCGGTGTCGCGGGCACGAGGTCGGGGCGTGACTGCTCCACCGGCGCGTCGACCGCCACCCGGACCACGGTCGGGGCGACGGCGAGGTAGTCCGCCGCATCCTTCAGCCGCAGCCGCGTCTTGAGCGGAACCGCGGCGTCCCCGGCGCCGGCCGCGGCCAGCAGGGCTTCGAGCGACCCGAACTGCGTGATCAGCTTCGCGGCGGTCTTCTCGCCGATGCCCGCGACGCCGGGCAGGCCGTCGGAGGGGTCGCCGCGCAGGGCGGACATGTCCGCGTACGCCGGCCCGGCGGTCTCGCGGGGCAGGCTGTAGCGCTCGGCGATCTCGGCCGGCCCGAGGACTTCGGCCTTGGCCCAGCCCTTGCCGACGTAGACGACCGACGCGGGCGAGGGTTCGCTGCGCACGAGCTGGAAGAGGTCCCGGTCACCGGTGATCACCTCGACCGGGTCGGACTTTTCGCGGGTCGCCAGCGCGCCGATGACGTCGTCGGCCTCGTAGCCGGCGGCTTCGGCGGTGGCGAACCCGAACGCTTCGAGCAGGTCGAGGATGATCGGCACCTGCGGGGTGAGCGTGTCGGGCACCTCTTCGACGTCCGGGCCGCTGCCGGTCTCTTCGGCCACCCGGTGCGCCTTGTAGCTGGGCAGCAGGTCGGTGCGGAACTTCGGCCGCCAGTCGGCGTCGAGGCAGCAGACCAGCCGCGCGGGCCGCCGGTCGGTGAGGATCCGCGCGATCGTGTCGGCGAACCCGCGCACGGCGTTGACCTGCGTCCCGTCGGCGGCGCGCATCGAGTCGGGCAGGGCGAAGAAGGAGCGGAAGTACAGGCTCGCGGAGTCGAGCAGGGCAAGGGGTCCGGTCACCCGCACAGCCTGCCATGCCCCGGCCCGGGTCAGGGGCAAGCCACGCGACTCGGTACGGGAGGAGGAAGGCGCCCGGGGAGGGGGCCGCGGGGGCGGGCCGCTGTACGGATCGGCGCGGCTGGGCGGGCGTGTGCACCCGGGCGCCGGGGGGCGCTGTTGGGATCCGGCGCAGCGGGAAAGCCGGGCGCGCTCGGGCGTGGGAGCGCCGGGGATTGGCGCCGCCCTGATCCGCGCAGTCGGAATGCCGTGCGCAGCCGGGCGCCGAGCGCGCCGAGCGGCACTGTCCGGATCCGGCGCAGTGGGGGATGGCGTGCGCAGCCGGGCGCAGTCTCGATGAGGCGCTCACCCCGGCCGCCACCCGCCTCGGCAGGCGCCGGTGGGCTCGCGCCGCGGGCCGCGGCGGTGCCGGGGCGGGCTTGCCGGCGGTGTGCCGGCCGCGTCACCCGGCCCGGCATGTCGTGGGCCCGGGCGCGTCCGCCGGTCGCGGTGCCCCACTAGGCTCGGCTCCATGTCGCGCCGTTCCCTCCACACGCCCGCTCCCGATGCCGCCGCCCTGCGGGCGCGGCTGGACCGTGCCCGCGCTGCCGCGGCCGCCGCGGGCACCGATGCCCTGCTGATCGCGCCCGGCTCCGACCTGCGGTACCTGCTCGGGCAGGCCGGGGGCTCGTTCGAGCGGCTCACCACCCTCGTCGTCCCCGCCGACGGCACGCCCGCGCTGGTCGTGCCGAAGCTGGAGGCGCCCGGGTACGCCGACGTCCCCACCGATGACCTCGGCGTGGAGCTGCTGACCTGGGTCGACGGCGACGACCCGTACAAGCTCGTCGCCGACCGGCTCGGCAAGCCCGGCCGGGTCGCCGTCAGCGACTTCACCCCGGCCCTGCACGTCCTCGCGCTGCGGGCCGCGCTCGGGGAAGCCGAGCAGACCCTGGCCGGTCCGGTCGTACGGGAACTGCGGATGCGCAAGGACGCCGCCGAGATCGCGTCGCTGCGCGAAGCCGGCGCGGCGATCGACCGGGTGCACGCCCGCGTCCACGAGTGGCTGCGGCCGGGCCGCACCGAGGCCGAGGTCGGCGCCGACATCGCCGCGGCCATCGTCGAGGAGGGCCACGTCCAGGCGGACTTCGTGATCGTCGGTTCCGGCCCGAACGGCGCCAGCCCGCACCACGACGTCTCCGAGCGCGTCATCGAGAAGGGTGACGTCGTGGTCGTCGACATCGGCGGCCCGCTGCCGGCCGGCTACAACTCCGACTCCACCCGCACCTACGCCGTCGGCGAGCCGCGGGACGCCGACGTGGCCGAGACGTACGCGGTGCTGCAGCGCGCCCAGGCCGCCGCGGTGGCCGCGGTGCAGCCGGGCGTCACGGCCGAGGCGGTCGACGCGGCCGCGCGGGACGTCATCGCCGAGGCGGGCTTCGGCGAGTACTTCATCCACCGCACCGGGCACGGCATCGGCCTGGACGTGCACGAGGAGCCGTACATCATCGCCGGGAACGCGCTGCCGCTGGAGCCGGGCATGGCCTTCAGCGTCGAGCCGGGCATCTACCAGCCGGGCCGGTGGGGTGCCCGGATCGAGGACATCGTGATCGTCACCGGAGACGGGTCCGAGTCCGTGAACAACCAGCCGCACGAGCTCGTCGTGCTGGACGCATGACGGTCGGCGGCCTGGAGCCGCTGGACCAGGCGATCGTCCAGGAGCTCGCGGCCGACGGACGGCGCAGCTTCACCGACCTCGCCGAGCGGGTCGGGCTGTCGGTGTCGGCGGTGCACCAGCGGGTGCGCCGCCTCGAGCAGCGCGGGGTCATCCTCGGCTACACCGCGCGGCTCGACGGCGAACAGATCGGCCTGCCGCTGACGGCGCTGATCTCGCTGACGCCGAACGACCCGGGTGCGCCGGACGACTACCCGCAGCGGATCCAGCACATCAAGGAGATCGAGTCGTGCTACTCCGTGGCCGGCGACGAGTCCTACATCCTGCTGGTGCGCGTCCAGTCGCCGCTGGCCCTGGAGGACCTGCTGCGCCGGATCCGGGAGGCCGCGAAGGTGTCGACCCGGACGACGGTGGTGCTCTCTACGCCGTTCGAGGGACGTTCGCCGACGTTCTGACCCCGGCGCTCCGCCCGGCGGCCGGGACGCTGGTACGGTAAAAGGTATGGCAACACGTAAGGTCACTCTTTCGCTGGACAGCGGCGCGCTGGAATTCGCCGAACGAGCCGCGAAAGCCCACGGAATCTCGGTCTCGTCCTGGCTGTCGAAGGCGGCCAGGCGCGAGGCGGTGCGCACGGGTTACACCCCGCAGAGGCCGGAACCGGCCGTCGCGGAATCGGACGAGGCCGAACGCAGCGCGGCGGAAAAGGATCTGCGTGCGCAGGGGTGAAGTCTGGACGTACCACCCCCCGACCGACCCGGCCCGGCAGCGCACGGTGGTGCTGCTGTCCTCGGACGGGGTGAACGAGTCCGAGCGCCCGTGGCTGCTCGGCACCGAACTGCTCGACCGCGACCCGATGGACATCCTCGGCGTGGCGGTCGACGCCCGCTACTGGGTGTCGACACTCAACCTCACCCGGCTCTACCGCCCGTGGTTCGACGAGCGGATCGCCGAGATCGACCAGGACGTCCAGGAACGCATCGACATCGCGCTGCGGGCCGCCCTCGACCTCTGAGACCGGTCCTCCGGGGTCAGCGGGCCACGACCTCCGGGACCGCGTGGAGCTTGCCGTCCGCGCCGGCCAGGCAGGCGGCGTTGCCGTCCTTGGCCGCCATGAACTCCGTCAGGCAGTTGGCGATCGCCGTGTGGCCGGCGGTGTTGGGGTGGAACGACTCCTGCAGCGCGTGCCCGGCGCGTTCGGCCTGGGCGAGGTCGGCCAGCTGCAGCGTCAGCCGGGTGAACCACTCCGTCGCCGGGTTCGCGCCGCCGCTGCAGGCTTCGTGCTTGACGCCCGCCTTGGCCAGGTCCAGGAAGCGGGCCCCGGTCTGCTGGGCGGCCGCCTTCAGGCCGGAGGACAGCACGCCGATGCCGGTCTGGGCGATCCAGCGCAGGTCTTCGGTGCGGAACGGGCAGCCGTCGAGGGTGCGCAGGTTCTCCGGGAGGTCCGGGCCGATCGGGGCCGCGTAGGACTGCAGGATCAGCTGGTAGTCCGCCGGAACGTACCCCGCCCGGGCGAGCACCGCCTTCACGTCCGAGACCGCCTTCGCGACCTTCGGCACCATCGCGTCCACTTTGGACTGCCAGGTCTGCTTCAGCGCCGTGCTGCACGGCGGGCCGCCGGCGTCGAACCACGCCTTGAAGCAGTCGTTGACCTGGTTGGAGAACTTCGGCTCGTCGTTCGCGCCGACCGCGATCACCACCGCGGCGACCCGGTGGTCCTTCACCAGTGCGGCCAGCTGCTGCGCCTGCGAACCCTCGGTCCACTGCTTGACGTCGCCGAGCGCGACCTGCTCGGCGGGCGCGCCGGAGCAGCCGAGGTTGACGTGCGCGGTGATGCCGGGGGCGGCGATCTTCCCGACGAAGGCGTTGGGGGAGCGGTGGCACCAGTTGCCGCCCTGGCCGTTGGTGGCGGCGGTGTACTGGCCGGCGCCTTCGCCGGAGACGGTGCTGTCACCCATCGCGACCACGGTGAGGGGGCCGGTGCCCGGCGGGCCCTGCCGCGGCTGCGGCTGCCCGGGTTTGCTTTCGGAGCCGAAGAAGACGAAGAACCCGGCCAGCAAGGCCACGCACGCGAGGACGAGGGCTCCCCAGTACCACCGAAGACGTCGCATCGCCGCCGATTCTACGGACCGGGTGATCGGCTCCGGCCGCGGACACCGTGCGTCACGGCAGCCACGTCCGGACCAGCCGGACGAGCGACCGCGCCAGCGCCGCCGGGCTGATCTCCCGGTCCCGCCGCCAGTGCCGGACCTGCTCGGCGGACAGGGCCGCGAGCAGGACGTCCGCGGCGATCTCGGGACCGTCGGCGCCGCCGGTTTCGAGCAGGTGCCGGCAGTGCTGCCGCCACAGGGTGTGCGCGCCGGTGCGGAACCGGGCGCCGGTCGTGGCGGTCTCGGAGAGCAGGACGAGGTCCAGCTGCCGGTCCAGGAGTTCGAGGTAGGCCTCGATGAACGCGCCGAGGCGGTCGGCGGGTTCCGCGCCGGGGCCCAGGGGTGGCGGGCCGGTGAGGATCTGCTCCTGCAGTTCGCGTTCGCGCTGGTCGAGCAGGGCCATGGCGAGGCCGCTCTTGTCGCCGAAGCGGCGGTAGAGCGTGCCCTTGCCGACGCCGGCGGCGCCCGCGACGTCGTCCATGGTGACCGCGTCGACGCCGCGTTCGGCGAAGAGTTTCTCGGCGGCTTCCAGGACGCGGATCCGGTTGCGGGCGGCGTCCGCCCGCTCGCGGACGGGTGCGCCGAGGACGGGCAGCCCGGCGGACGTTGACGAAGCGGACTGCGGTCCGCTACGGTTCGAGGACATAAGCGGACTCTAGTCCGATTCTTCGCCCGGTGGAAGCCGGCACCCCTCCGAGGAGCATCGACATGCCCGATCTGCTGCACATTTCCGCGTCCCCACGAGGCGAAGCCTCCCAGTCGCTGCGTCTGGCAGCTACTTTCCTGGACACCTACCGCAGCCTCCACCCGGACGCCGACATCGACGAATGGGACCTCTGGGACGGCTCGCTGCCCGCGTTCGGGCCGGCCGCGGCCCGCGCCAAGATGACCGTCTTCGGCGGCGGCACCCCGCAGGGCGAGGAAGCCGAGGCCTGGGCGGCGGCGCAGGCGGCGTTCGCCCGCTTCGACGCCGCCGACCGGATCCTGTTCAGCGTGCCGATGTGGAACTCCGGCGTGCCCTACGTGCTCAAGCAGTTCGTCGACGTCGTGTCCCAGCCCGGCTGGATCTTCGGCGTCGACCCCGCCACCGGCTACCGGCACCTGCTCGAAGGTCGTGGCAAGCGCGCCGCGGTCATCTACACCAGCGCGGTGTGGGCGCCCGGGCTCGGCCCGGAGTTCGGCGCGGACTTCCAGGCACCGTTCTTCACCGGCTGGCTGAACTGGACCGGCATCGACGATGTCGCCGAGATCCGTTTCCACCCCACCCTCACCGGCGACGCCGAAGAACTCGGGCGCATCGCCGGAGAAGCCGCCCGCGACACCGCCAAGACCTTCTGAAGGAGCAACCGTGACCGAGACCATCGACCGCGACGCGGTCCGCGCCGGGCTCGCCGAGGGCAACCTCGTCCTCGTCGACGCGCTGCCCGAGTCCTACTACACGGCCCAGCACCTGCCGGGAGCGATCAACCTCGTCGCCGGCGACGTCGCGGCCCAGGCGCCCCGGCTGCTGCCGGACAAGGCCGCCGCGATCGTCACCTACTGCTCCAACCCCGCCTGCGCCAACAGCGGCCAGGTCGCCGCGCAGCTGACCCGGCTGGGCTACACCGACGTCCGCAAGTACGCCGCGGGCATCGAGGACTGGGTGCGCGCCGGCCTGCCCACCGAAAGCGGTCAGCCCGCCTGAGTCAGGTCCGTGGCCGCCGCCAGCTCGGCCGCGACGTCGGCGATCGCCCGCACCGCCGGGTTGTCGTTGCCCGGCACCCACACCAGTTCCGTGCGGGCGACGTCGCCGTCCAGCGGCACGAACGCCACGCCGGTGCGGCGCAGGCTGTGCGAGGAGCGGGCGAGCCGGGTGACGCCGACTCCGGCCGCGACCAGCCCGAGCAGGCCCTGCACGGTGGCGGCTCGCTGCACCACCCGCGGGGTGAAGCCGGCCGCCGCGAAGTCGTCGTCGTAGCCGCGGTGCCACGGCTCCCAGCTGCCGCGCGGGGTGAGCACCCACGGTTCGTCCGCCAGGTCGGCCAGCTTCAGCGACGCACGCCCGGCCAGCGGGTGCCCGGTGGGCAGCACCGCGCACACCTCTTCGGTCAGCAGCGTCCGGGAGGCGAGGTCGCCGACCAGCGGCGGCCGCGTGAACGCCAGGTCGAACCGGCCCTCGCGCAGGCCCTCGACCAGCTCGGCGATCGACGCCTCCGCCGTCGTCACCGCCAGCCCGGGAAGCCGCTCCCGCACCGCGCGGACCACCGGCGGCAGCAGGTAGTTCGCCGTCGTGGCGAGGAAGACGAGCCGGACGTCGCCGATCTCCCCGCGCACCGCCCGGCCGAGCGTCGCGACGGCTTCCTCCGCTCGGCCCAGCACCGCGCGGGCCTCGGGCAGGAACAACCGGCCGACAGCGGTCAGCCGCGCCCCGCGCGCGTCGCGGTCGAACAGCCGCACGCCGAGGGCCCGTTCCAGCACGGTGATCTGCTGGGACAGCGACTGCTGCGCGAGGTGCAGCCCGGCGGCGGCGCGGGTGAAGCTGGTCGCCTCGGCCACGGCGACGAAGTAGCGGAGTTGCCGCAACTCGGGGGTCACAGGCTCCGACTGTAGCCGCGGCAGGACATCGGTGTTGGCGCCGCGGCCGTGATCATCCCCAGGATGGAAGGGAGGAAAGCACTGGGAGGACACGAAGATGACGAACACCGACGGCCGCGTCTGGCTGATCACCGGCTGCTCCGCCGGCTTCGGCCGGGAGATCGCGCTGGCCGCCCTCGCCGCGGGCGACCGCGTGCTGGCCACCGCCCGCCGGCCGGAAACCCTGGCCGAACTGCGGGAACGCGGCGGCGACCGGCTCCGGACCGCGGCACTGGACGTCACCGACGCCGGGCAGATCGACACGGCGGTGCAGGCCGCGCTCGAGGCGTTCGGCCGGATCGACGTCGTGGTCAACAACGCCGGCAGTGGTTCGGTCGGCGCGGTCGAAGAACTCACCATGGACGAGCTGCGCGCGCTGATGGACGTGATGTTCTTCGGCGCGGTCGCGGTCGCCAAGGCGGTGCTGCCGCACCTGCGCGCGCAGGGCAGCGGCACGGTCGTGCAGATCAGCTCGATGGGCGGGCAGCTGTCCCCGCCCGGCTTCGGCGCCTACTGCGCGGCGAAGTTCGCCCTGGAAGGCCTCTCCGAGGCGCTGGCCGCGGAGGTGGCGCCGTTCGGGGTGCGGGTGCTGATCGTCGAGCCGGGTGCGTTCCGCACCGAGTTCGGCGGCGGCCGCATGCACCGCTCCCGCACGATCGAGGCCTACGCGGTGTCGACCGGCGGAACGCGCGAAGCGGTCGAGAACATGGACGGCACCCAGCCCGGCGACCCGGCCAAGGCGGCCGCGGCGATCGTCCGCGCGGTGGGCAGCGACGACGCGCCGCTGCGGCTCGCGCTGGGCGCGGACGCCGTCGAAGCGATCCGCGCCCACCACGAGGCCCTCGCGGCGGACCTGGCCGCCTGGGAGGAGGTCAGCCGGGCCACCGCGCTCGATCAGTCCGATTAGGACTGTTCCATCAGGACTGGGCGGGGTCCTGGAGCAGGCCGAGGACGTTGCCGTCGGCGTCGGTGAAGGTCGCCACCAGGCGCCCGTTGCCGACGTCCTTCGGCTCGTCCTTGACCGTCCCGCCCGCCGCGGTCACCTCGGCCAGCTTCGCCTCGATGTCCTCGACGTGCCAGTAGGTCACCGGCCCGGTCATGCCCTGCTGCGCACCGTTCGGCACCAGGCCGATGTGCTGGCCTTCGGCGTCGTAGCCGACGTAGTAGGGCGCGTCGGCCTGCGGCTCGATGCCGAGCAGCGCGGTGTAGACGGCCTTGGCGGCGGCCAGGTCGGTGACGGGGTGCAGGACGGTCTTGATCCCCTGGGTGCTCATCTTCGGTGCTCCTGAAGTCGTGGTCTGCGGTATGTCGCTTGCGGACATCGCTTGCGGGACATCACTGACGCTATGCCCGGCCCGCTGACCACCGCTTCTCGATTCCTGATCGGTTGGCGCGGCCTCCGCCGCTAGACTCCCGACCGGCAGCGGAACGGACGTTTGGGGGGACCGCGATGAGCGGGAACAGGGTGTTGGTGGCCGGGGCGAGCGTCGCGGGGCCCGCGCTGGCGCATTGGCTGCGCCGGCGGGGAGCCGAGGTCACCGTGGTCGAGCGGGCACCCGGGCTGCGCCCCGGCGGCCAGGCGGTGGATGCGCGCGGGGTGGCCAAGGAAGTCATCAAGCGGATGGGGCTGGACGCCGCGGTGCGCGCGGCCCGCACCGAGACGGCCGGGGCGTACACCGTGGACGCCGACGGGAACGTGCTGGAGACCTTCAGCGCGGAGGACGACGGCGGCGACGGGTTCATCGCCGACATCGAGATCCTGCGCGGAGACCTGTCCCAGGTGCTCTACGACGACACCCACGATGGTGTCGAATACCTCTTCGGCGACCGCATCGCCGAGCTGGCCCAGGACGCGGACGGGGTCGACGTCACCTTCGCGGGCGGCGACCGGCGGCGCTTCGACATCGTGGTCGGGGCCGACGGGCTGCACTCGGCGCTGCGCGCGATGGTCTTCGGGCCGCGCGAGCGGTTCGTCCGCCACCTCGGGCTGGTGCTGGCCTTCTACAGCGTGCCCAACGAGTTCGGGATCGGCCGCTGGATGCTCGACCACCAGGACCAGGGCCGGTCCGCCGGCCTGCGGCCCCTCAAGGACGACACCCGGGCGATGGCCATGCTCTCCTTCCCCTCCGCCGACTTCGAAGTCGACCACCGCGACATCGAGGCCCAGAAGAACCTGCTGCGCGAGCGGATGGCCGGCCTGGGCTGGCTGACCCCGCGCATCCTCGCGCACCTGGACGACACCCCGGACTTCTACCTCGACCAGGTCGCCCAGGTGGTCATGGACCGCTGGTCGCACGGCCGCGTGGGGCTGATCGGCGACGCGGCCTTCTGCTCGTCGCCGATGTCCGGCGGGGGCACCGGGCTGGCGCTGGTCGGCGCCTACCTGCTGGCCGGCGAACTGGCCGCCGCCGGGTGGGACCCCGAGGCCGGGTTCGCCGGCTACGAGACGCGGATGCGCTCCTACGTCGAGGCCAACCAGGAGATCGGCCGGCTGCACGTCCAGAGCCGCGACGCCGGCCCGGACGCCGAGCTCGACATGGAGGCGCTCACGCCGGTGATCGAGCGTGCGATCAACGGCGTCGACCTGCCCGATTACGCCGGTGTGCCGGACTCCGCGAATCCGGTCAGTCCAGCAGGGCGGTGAGCACTCCGTCGAGCAGGCGGACGCGGCGGTCGGCGATGCGGTGGACCTCTTCGTCGTGCGTCGCGACGATCACGGCGGCGCCCTCGTGGGCACACCGGCGCAGCAGCCGCAGCACCCGGGGCGTCGAGCCGGCGTCCAGGTGCGCGGTCGGCTCGTCGGTGAGCAGGACCCGCGGCCGGCCGGCGACCGCGCGGGCCAGCGCCACCCGCTGCTGCTGCCCGAACGACACCTCCAGGGGGTAGCGGTCGCCGAGCTCGCCGATGCCCAGCTCGTCCAGCAGGCCGGTGACCCGCTCGGCGATCGCCGAGGGCGCCGGGCGGGGGACGTCCGAGCGCAGCCGCAGCGGCAGGGCGACGTTCTCGGCGATCGTCAGCTCGTTGGCCAGCCCGAGCGCCTGCGGCAGCACCGCGCAGGTGTGCCACGGCGGCGCGCCGTTGATCGGGACGCCGTCGAGCAGCACGCAGCCGGAGTCGGGGGAGTCGAACCCGCACAGCAGCGCCAGCAGCGCGCTCTTGCCCGACCCCGACCGGCCCGACACCGTCACGAGCTCACCCGCGCCGACGCGCAGTTCCAGCCCGCGCAGCACCTCGATGTCGCCGCTGGGGTGGCTGAAACTGCGGCGCAGCCCGACCGCTTCCACGAGTGTCATGCCGGTAGCTCCCGTTCTTCGATGCCTTCGAGCGCGCCCTTGTGCAGCCGGGCCACCCGCGCGCCGAGGTCGATCAGGCGTTCGTCGTGCGAGGCGACCAGGACCGCGAAATCCTGGTCCACCAGGTACTGCAGGGTGTCCAGCACCAGGTCGGCCGACGCCTCGTCGAGCTGTGACGTCGGCTCGTCGGCCAGGATCACCGTCGAGCGCGCCGCGAGCACGCACCCGAACGCCAGCCGCTGCTGCTGCCCGCCCGACAGTGCCGAAATCTTCCAGCCGCCGGTGCCGTGCAGGCCCAGCTGCCCGAGGATGTCCTCCGCCGTGCACTCGGTCCCCGCGGCCTCGGCCGCGGCGTGCAGGTTCTCGGCCACGGTCAGGTAGCCCAGCAGGTTGTCGGCCGGGTTCTGGAACACCAGCCCCAGGTGGTGGCGCCGCAACGCCCGCCGCTCGCGGTGCTTGAGCTTGCGGACGTCGGCGCCCTGGAACGTCAGCGTGCCGCGCGCGGGCTGCTCGAACAGCCCCAGCACCCGCAGCAGCGTCGACTTCCCCGACCCCGACGGGCCGGCGAGCACGGTCATCCCGCGCGCGGGCACGTCGAGGCTGACGTCGTCGACACCGGTGACGACCCCGGCGGGCGTCGGGTAGTCGACGCCGACGCCGCGCAGGGAGAAGATCGGTTTCTCAGGCACGGATCAGCTCCGCGGTCCGGGCGGTGCGCACCGAGCGCACCGCGATCCAGCCGGCCAGCGCGACCACCGCCACGCCGATCACGACGACGGTCAGCACGAACGGCAGCGGATCCGGCAGCTCCGAACGCGGCGCGAGGAAGGTCGCCGGGTCGAACCGCGGCACCGACAGTCCCGCCACCGACACCCCGCACGCCACGCCCACGACGATGGCCAGCCCGCTCAGCGCCCCCAGCTCCATCAGGTGGCTGGCCAGCAGGGTCCGCGGCCGCATGCCCATCCGCAGCACCAGCGCCCCGGCCAGGGCGTTCTGCCGCCGCCGGACTTCGACCGCCACGAGCAGCGCCAGGATCGCCACCACCCCGAGCACCGCGCCCAGCAGGGCCACGAAGGAGAACGTCCACGACACCACGAAGAACGGCAGACCGTCCAAAGCGGACTCGCGGCTGATCCGGTTCGGGATGAACACCCCCGCCGCGCGCAGTGCGGTGGTCGCCTCCGCCATCGACGCGTTGGTCAGCACGCTCCACTTCGGAATGCCGTCCAGCTGCGCGTGGCTGAGCACCGTGCGCGAGACGACGTAACCGGGGGAGGTGCCGATCATCGGGAACACCGGCAGGTCGCCGGCGACGACCGCGTCGGGCAGGTCGTCGGGCATCCGGGCGTCCTGCTTGGCCGTGTGCCCGACCCGGATCACCGGCGTGCCGCGCGGGTCCGGCCGCGAGATCTTTTCGAGCAGCCCGGCCACGTCGTCGCCGGGAACACGGTCCACCGCGGCGCCGCGGGTGAACGTCGCCGGGTCGACCACCAGCACCACGCTGCCGGTTCCGGTCAGCTCGCCGACCACCGTGCTGGTCCCCGCCAGCGAAGCGGGCATCGGGACCTCGCCCATGCCGATCGGGCTGTCGGTGTCCAGCCGCGCGTTGCTGCCGACGAAGATCGCCGATTTGGTTTCGAGGGCTTCCTCCTGGCCGTCGGCGATGCCGATCCCGGTGGCCAGCGTCCCGATGGCGAGGGTGCCGATGACGAGCACCCCGGTCACCGGGGCGCGGGCGCCGGCCAGCCGCCGGATCGCCAGCTGCAGCGCCGGGTGCGACCAGAACCGGGCCCGGTGCGAGGCGTGCAGCGCCAGCCACGCCAGCCGCGCGGTCAGCAGGCCCACCGTCAGCACCACGAACACCGGGTAGGTCAGGGCCAGCGGGTCCACCTGCGGCAGCGGGTTGCCCAGCCGTGACGTCGTGCCGTAGTGCGCCAGGCGGGTCCAGCCCAGCCACGCCATGCCCGCCGTCGCCAGCTCCCACGGGAAGTACGCCAGCAGCCGCACCTGCTTGGCACCGCCGCGGCGGATCCGGCCGAGCTCGAACTCCCGGTGCACCCGCACCGCGACGACCAGCGCCAGCAGCACCAGCGACACCGCGAGCGTCACGGCCGCGACCCCGGCGGCCCGCAGCTCGGCCGCCGGATCGGGGGTGCCGGGCGGGCCGTACACGCCGAGCAGCAGCCGCGCCGCGACCGCGCCGGCCGCCCCGCCGAGCAGGATCGGCAGGCCGAGCTCGGCGACGGCGAGCCCGCCGAGCGCCGCCGGGCCGCTGCCGCGCGCGGAGAGCAGCCGCAGCTGCGCGTGCCGCCGCTGGTACCACTGCAGGGCGACGGTGCCGAGGCCGGCGCAGCCGACCAGGACGCTGATCAGCGCCAGCGGCAGGATCGAGACGAACACGTTGTCCCGTGCCTGGCGGGAGATCTGCACCGAACGCTGGAACGTCGGGACGTCGGCGGCGATCAGCGAGCCGAGTCCCTGCGCGGTCAGGTCGGCGCGGACGTCGGCGACCAGGCCCTGCGAGCGCTGCAGCAGGTCTTCCGCCGCGCTCAGCGTCATCGGCGCCGGTTCGTAGAAGGAGACGTGGAAGTACTGCATCGTCGGCAGGCCGATCGCCTTGATCGTGTCGTCGAAGGTCTTGCGGTCGGTGGCGAAGACGACGGAGTCGATCGGGTCGTCGACCAGCCGGTCGATCACGGCCCCGGACTGCTGGGAGCACCACCACCGCGGCGGCGGGTCGAGCAGATCACGGTAGATCCCGGTGACCGGCGGCAGCGGCACGCCCTGCAGGCTCGGCTTCGTGCCGACGCCGATGTGCTCGGCGTCGGCCACCACGTTGCCCAGCCACAGCCCCGGCGCGCGCGTGCCCTGCTGCAGCGTCACGTTGTCCAGGCCGGCCTGGTCGCGGTAGCCGAGGCGGATCTTGTAGTGCGGGTCGCCGTTGAACTCGGTACCCCTCAGCACGTTCGTGAACTGGCCGACGACGGGCGCGCCGAACCCGTGGGCGGCCGCGTGCCGCTGGATCGCGCCGGTCACCGCCGGGATGTCCTTGACCGGCATGTTGCCCTTGCCGAACATCGGGCCGTAGCTGTCCGGGCAGGTGATGCCCGTCTGGTACTTGACCGCGGCACCCCCGGCCGCCGATGCCTGCAGCACCGCGGCCGTGCCGAGGAAACACGCCAGCAGCGAGGTCACGGCCGCCACGACCAGCGTCAGCGGGCTGGAAAGGGCGGCCTTCGGGGCCGCCCGCCACGGCTTGGTCACTGTGCGTCGTCCATTCTTCCCCCACGTCACCCGCATGGACCAGGACGCTACCGGCCACCCTCGGCAGTTGGAACGTTTTTGTCACGATCGTTGCTCACCCCGTGTGTTCGAGCCGGGTTGTGCCGTCGAGCAATCACTACCGCCATCCGGCCGGTTTAGTGGTCTAGACCTTGACGAGCCGATTGGTCTGATCCAATCCTGAAGGTGTTCCCGCCGTGCTCCGCCGCCGCACGGCTCCCGCCGGCTCTGGAGCGCAGATGCGTCGACGCAGATCTTTCTCCCGATTGTCCGTTTCCCTGGTCCTGGCGGCGTTCTCGGCCGGTTCGCTGGTCGCCGCGGCCGGAACCGCCCACGCCGCCACGCCGCTGCCCGCGCACGTCTTCGCGCCCTACTTCGAGGCCTGGACCGGCGAGAGCCCGGCCGCGCTGGCACAGCAGTCCGGCGCCAAGCACCTCACGATGGCGTTCATCCAAGCCGCCACCAAGGGCTCCTGCACGGTGTACTGGAACGGCGACACCGGGATGCCGATCTCCACCGGCACCTTCGGCGCCGATATCGCCACGATCCGCTCCCGCGGCGGCGACGTCATCCCGTCCTTCGGCGGCTACACCGCCGACAACACCGGCACCGAAATCGCGGACAGCTGCACAGGAGTCGACTCGATCGCCGCCGCCTACGAGTCGGTGATCACCACCTACGACGTCCCCCGCCTGGACATGGACATCGAGGACAACTCGCTGACCAACTCCGCCGGGATCGACCGCCGCAACAAGGCCCTCAAGAAGGTCCAGGACTGGGCCGCGGCCTCCGGCCGCTCGCTGCAGATCTCCTACACCCTGCCCACGACCACCCGCGGCCTCGCCGACAGCGGCCTGAACGTGCTGCGCAACGCCGTCACCAACGGCACCCGCGTCGACGTCGTCAACATGATGACCTTCGACTACTACGACAACGCCGCCCACGAGATGGCCACCGACACCCAGACCGCCGCGAACGGCCTGGTCTCGCAGCTGGGCACGCTCTACCCCGGCAAGACGCAGGCGCAGCTGTGGGCGATGGTCGGGATCACCGAGATGATCGGCGTCGACGACTTCGGCCCGGCCGAGACCTTCACCGCCGCCGACGCCGCCACGGTCTACGACTGGGCCGTCGCCAAGGGCATCAACACCCTCTCCTTCTGGGCGCTGCAGCGCGACAACGGCGGCTGCCCCGGCGGCGCCGCGGCGGACAACTGCTCCGGCATCGCCCAGGACACCTGGTTCTTCAGTCACGCCTTCGCGCCCTTCACCGGCGGCACCTCCGTGCCCGGCAACGACTTCTCCCTCGCCGCTGCCCCCGCCTCGGCGGCGGTGGACCCCGGCGGCTCGGCGTCGGCGACGGTGACCACCGCCGTGACGTCCGGCTCCGCCCAGCAGGTCACGCTGTCGGTCACCGGCGCGCCCGCCGGCGTAACCGCGTCGGTCAGCCCCGGTTCGGTGACCGCGGGCGGCAGCGCGACGCTCTCGGTCGGCACCACCTCGGCCGCCGTCCCCGGCACTTACCCGCTCACCGTGACCGGCACCGCCGCCTCCGGCCGGCACAGCACCACGTTCACCCTCACCGTCAAGGGCACCCCGCCCGCGGGCGGAGTGGTCAACGGCGGCTTCGAAACCGGCGCGCTGAGCCCGTGGACCGCCCCCGGCGACGCGATCGTCGCCTCGCCGGCCCACGCGGGCACGCACGCGCTGCAGGTGGTGCCCTCGGCGTCGGGCACCGGCGAAGCGGCGCAGAACGTCACGCTCGCCCCGAACCACTCCTACACGCTCACGGCGTGGGTCCAGGGCAGCTACGCCTACGTCGGCGTCCGCGGCGGGGCCACCGCGAGCGCGTGGACCTCGAGCAGCGGCTGGACGCGGCTGTCGGTGCCGTTCACGACCGGCGCGTCCGGTGCCGTGACGGTGTACGTCCACGGCTGGTACGGCCAAAGTGCCGTCTACGCGGATGATTTCGTTCTTGGCTGACGCTTTTGGCGGCGGTCCGGTTGGGCAACACGGAGGTTGGCCGGGCCGCCGCGGGACGCGAGACTGCTGGGGACGATCTTTCGCCCCCAGCAGGAGGAACCGATGCCGCACATCACGCTCGACCCGCAGCTGCCCGGCATCCGGTCGCTGATGGCCTTCCGGCCCGAGACCGCCGTCCCGCTCAACCACCTGGCGCAGACCCTGCTGCGCGGCCCGAGCAGCCTGACCGTCGGCGAGCGTGAACTGATCGCGGCGGTGGTGTCGAACGGCAACGAGTGCCGCTTCTGCCACGGCAGCCACGCCGCCGCCGCGGCCGAGACCCTCGACGGCGGTCGCGCGGTGGTCGACGCGGCCTGCGTCGGGATCGACGACGCCCCGGTGGGGGAGAAGGTGAAGGCGCTGCTGCGGATCGCCCTCGCCACGCGCGAGACCGGCCGCGCCGTCACCCCCGAACTCGTCGCGGCGGCCCGCGCGGAAGGCGTCACCGACGTCGAGCTGCACGACACGGTCCTGATCGCGGCGGCGTTCTGCATGTTCAACCGCTACGTCGACGGCCTCGCCACGGTGGCCCCGGACGACCCGGCGGTCTACGACCAGATCGGGAAGGTGCTGGCCGCCGAGGGCTACGACCGCTAGACGAGTTTCCGACGTCGGATAGGCTCCCGCCGGCAACGCTGAGGGGGGACTTCGATGTCGAGATTCGTCAAGCCCGCGCTGTGGACGGCGGGGGTGCTCGCACTGGGCTTGCTCGCGTTCGGCGTGGTGCTGTCGCTGAACATCCCGTACCAGAGCACCGCCGCGCCCGAAACCACGCCGGTCACCACCTCGGCGACCACACCCGCACCCGCACCCGCGCCGATGAGCGCGTATGTCACCGATGTCCGGCCGGGCCCGGACGACCACACCGCGGTGCTGCACGTCAACCTGCCCACCTGCGCCGAAGCGCCGCTGGCCCAGGTCGAAGAGGTCGACAACCGGATCGAAGCCGGCGTCCTGTTCCGGATGGCGGACGGTGCGACCTGCCCGCACGCCCCGGCCGACTTCCCGGTGAAGACGGCCGCACCGATCGGGCAGCGGCCGGTGTACGTCAACCTCGGCGACAGCTGGGGACTGGTGGCCGGCGGCTGGAAGAGGTGCGACCAGATCCTCGGCTGCTTCCCACCCGCCGACCACTGCAGCCGGGTGTGGGTCGCGCAGCTGGAGTTCAGCGCCGAGGCCGAGGACCCCGGCAGCACGCGGGCGTGCGACCAGAACTGGCTGATCCACGACCTGCGGCGGCACCGCGGCGAACCCGCGCTCCGGGTCGCGTTCCGCTGGACGGGCACCGGCTGGGGCGACCTCGCCTCGGCGAAGGGCGGCGGCTGCGGCGAAATCCTGGCCGTCGAACCGAAGTTCCCCACCGCGCTCTGCCAGGACCTCAAGCCTCCGTCGTGACGTTGCCGGAGGACCGGGATCGGCAGGAAGACCAGCCGGCCGCCACGCCTGATTCGGGTGCGGAAGCGGTTTGGAAGCCGGATCCCGCACAATACGGGGGAACGCGAAGGAGCCATCGATGAAACGTGCTGTAGCTGCCGCTTTGCTCACCGCGGCCGCGCTCGCCGTGCTCGCCCCCGCGGCGTCCGCGACGAGCGGACCCCCGAGCGACCCGTCACCCGTCGGCGGGGTGGGAAGCGGTCCCTACATCGGCGATGTGCCGAAGCCCGGCCCCGGGGGCCGGTGACCGAGGTGGTCACGGACCACGGTGCAGCCGGACACCCGCCCCGGGTGTCCTAGGGGCACCAGCACGACGCGGCCCGGGCTGCTCCACGCCCGGGCCGCGTCCTGCAGCGGGACGCGCTCGTAGCCGACCGTCAGCGCGCCGGTCATCGTCTGCGCCACCACCGTCAGGAGTGCTTCGCGGCGCTCGCCCGCGGTGAGTTCGTTGTTCGTGTAGCCGAGGATGCGCAGCGACCGGCTGCGCAGGACGGCCGAGGGGACCGGGCACACCTCGCCGGCCGCGCTGCCGAGGTTGACCAGCCGGCCGCCCGGGCGCAGGGTGCGCAGCGCCGCCGCGGCCGGGAGCCCGCACACCGGGTCGACCACCAGGTCGACCGGCCCGGCCGCCGCGCCGAGCCGCCGCGCCAGCGCCTCGGTGTCTTCGCCGTCCTCGAGCCGGATCGTGCCGTCCGCGCCGAGCCGGCGGGCCCGCTCCAGTGCCGCGTCCGACCGCGCGCACGCCACCACCCGCCCGGCGCCGGCCACCCGGGCCAGCTGGACGGCCGACTGCCCGACCACCCCGCCCGCGCCGAGCACCAGCACGGTCTCACCGGTGGCGAGTTCTCCCTTGCCCGTCAAGCACATCCACGCCGCGACGGCCGACAGCCCGAGCGCCGCGACCAGGGCGTGATCGGCTCCCTCCGGCAGGGCGACCACGTCGGCGGCCGCGGCCACGGCCCACTCGGCCATGCTGCCGTCACCCGGTTGCATGCCCGCCGCCGTGGCGAACCAGACCGGTGCCCCCGCCAGCTCTCCCACCCCCTGGACGCCCGGCACGTAGGGCGTGGCGGGCACGCCGAAGTAGGACGTGCCGGACGCGCAGAGCAGGTCGAGCGGGGTGATCGGGGCCGCCGTCACGCGCACGGCCACCTCGCCGGGCCCGGGTGACGGCTCCGCTCGCTCGGCCACCACCGGGGGCTGCCCGGCCGTCCGGAGCTCAGCCGCGCGCACCGGCGGTCACACCGGCTGCAGGACGAAGTCGTAGCGCGCTTCGAGCCACGGCCGGGCCGATTCGCCGCCGTCCGGCGTCGGCCCGGGATCGCGCGGCTCGAACGCGACCACCAGCTCTTGCTTCGTGCCGAACACGACGTCGCTGTCCAGGTACTGCGCGCCTTCCTGGAACAGGTGCGTGATCAGCGGCTCGAACCCGGCGGCGTTGACGAGGAAGTGCACGTGGGCGGGCCGGTAGTGGCTGATGTCGGTGCCCCGGATCAGCTCGCCGACCGGGCCGTCCATCGGGATCGAATACCCCTTCGGCGCGATGGTCCGCACGCAGTAGGTCCCGTCGGCGCGGCTGGTGTACTTCGCGCGCAGCCGGGCCTCGTCGACGTCCGGGATCTGCGACTCGTACGCGCCTTCCTCGTCGGCCTGCCAGACGTCGAGGACCGCGCCGACGACGGGGAAGCCGTCCAGGCCGCGGACCGTGCCGGTGATGTAGAGCGGCGTGCCGGGCAGGCCGTCGGACATGTCGCCGCCGAACCCCTTCTCCGGCGAGCCGTCGATGTGGAAGGGGCCGAGCACGGTGGCCGGGGTCGCCTTCGCGTCGAAGGCGTGGTTCATCTGCACCACCAGCATGCTCAGGCCGAGCACGTCGGAGGCGAGGATGAACTCCTCCCGCTTGTCGTTGCTGATCTGCCCGGTCTCGGTCAGCCACCGCATCGCGGCCATCCACTCGGGCTCGCTCAGCCGCACTTCGCGGGCGAAGGCGTGCAGGTGGCGCACGAGCGCGGCCATCACCTCGGCCGTCCGCGGGTCGTGCGCGCTCGCCCAGCGCTGCGCGGCGAGCTCGGTGATGTTGTCCTCGGTGACCAGCTGCATCGGCGTTCCTCTCACGCGTGCGGATCCGGCGGGACCGACCGGTTGTTCAGGTCGACGGACAGGAAGATGTCGTTGGCGACGGGGTGGCGCAGCTCCTCGGCGAGCTGGCCGATCAGCCCCGCGGTCCTGGCCAGCAACGCGAACCCGCGCAGCAGCTCCAACGGCAGCCCGAGGTCGGCGAGCGCGGCGCCGCAGACCCCGGCCCCGTTGAGCGGCAGCGTCTTGCCCAGCACCCGCGGGTGCACCCGGCCGATCGCGGCGAACAGCTCCAGGTGCGGGCCGCGCAGGCCTTCGGCGTCGGCGATGGTGAACAGCCGCGGGGTGCGCGGGTCGCCGTCCTTGTGCACGTGGTGCCCGAGGCCGGGGACGAACTTCCGCTCCGCGCGGCACTTTTCGACGGTTTCGAGCGCGAGCGCGTCCCAGCCCGCTTCGTCGGTGGGCTGTTCGACGCCGGTGAGGACGTCGTGCAGGAACCGGCCGCAGTCCTCGGTGACGCCGAGGAACCGCGACCCGCCGCCCAGCAGGCCGGCCGCCAGGGCACCCTGGACCGAGTCCGGCGCGGACAGGTACGTCAGCCGCGTGACGATCGCGGTCGGGGTGAAACCGTGGTCGGCCAGCGCGGCCAGCACCGCCTCGAAGACCCTGGTTTCCCCTTTGGACGGACGTCGCTGGGTCGCCAGCCAGAAGGCGAGCTCGCCGAACCCGACCGTGCCCATGACGTCTTCGGCCAGGTCGTGCCCGAGCAGGGTGATCTTGTCCTTCGTGGACGCCCCGAGGGCGGTTTCGTAGACCGGGTCAGCCATCGGCGGCCTCCGTCAGCCACGCCCGCAGTTCGGCGCCGTGTTCGTCGAGCTCCGGCGGCGGCAGCCGGTAGCCGGCCGGGGTCGCGGAGAACCGGATGGGGTGGCGGGTCGTCGGGACCGCGCGGTCGCCGTCGCCGACCTCGACGATCGGGTCCAGCCCGAAGCGCTCGGCCATCGTGAACCCGCCGTCGATGGTGTTGATCGGTCCACAGGGGACACCGACCTTCGTCAGCGCGTCGAACCAGTCCACCGCACCGCGTTGCGCCAGCCGCTCGACCAGGATCGGCCGGAGCTCCGCACGGTTCTTCGTGCGATCGGCGTTGCGGGCGAACCGCGGGTCGTCCGCAACGCCGGGCAGGTCGAGGACCTCGCACAGCCGGCGGAACTGCCCGTCGTTGGCCGCGGCGACGATGAGGTCGGCATCGGCGGTCGGCAGCGGCTCGTAGGGGAACACGCTGGGGTGGGCGTTGCCCATCCGGTAGGGCACCACGCCACCGGCGGCGTAGGCCGAGCTGTGGTTGACCAGCCCGGTCAGCGCCGAGGACAGCAGGTTGACCTCGACGTGCTGGCCGGCGCCGGTCGCGTCGCGGTGGCGCAGCGCGGCCAGGATGCCGATCACCGCGTGGTTGCCCGCCATGACGTCGAACACCGAGATCCCGGCCCGGTACGGCGGGCCGTCCGGATCGCCGGTCAGGCTCATCAGGCCCGAGATCGCCTGCACCATCAGGTCGTAGCCGGGCACGTGCGCGCCTTCGCCGGCCCCGAACCCGCTGATCGAGGCGTAGACGCTGCCGGGGTTGGCCCGTCGGACCGTCTCGTAGTCCAGGCCGTACTTGGCCAGCCCGCCGGGCTTGAAGTTCTCGATCAGGACGTCCGCGCGGGCCGCCAGCTCGCGGGCGACGACGGCGTCGGCCTCGTCGCGCAGGTCGAGCGCGATGGACCGCTTGCCGCGGTTGACGCCGAGGTAGTAGGTCGAGACGTCCCCGCGCACCGGCGGCATCCACGTGCGCGTCTCGTCGCCCTGCGGGCCTTCGACCTTGACGACGTCCGCGCCCAGGTCCGCGAGCAGCATCGTGGCGTACGGGCCGGCCAGCACCCGGGAGAAGTCCGCGACCAGCAGCCCGGACAGCGGGCCGGAGGGTGGTTCCACGCGACGCCTCCACTCATGTCCGCCTGTCGGACTAATGTCCGCAGTTTGCTCCCGAGTGCCGCCGCGGTCAAGGTGCCGCGGGAACGGTGACGTGCGGGACGCTGTCCAGCCGCGCGAAGTCCGCGCTGATCTCCCCGGCGGTCTGCAGCAGCAGCGGCAAGTGGTGCTCGAGCAGCTTTTCGACCGGGGTCTCGGCCGCGTGGCAGTTGACGTTGACGCCGGCGATCACCCGCCCGGACCCGTCGCGCAGCGGCGCCGCCACCGACCGGATGCCCAGCGCGAGCTGCTCGTCGGTGAGCGCCCAGCCGCGGGCGCGGACCTCGCGCAGCTCGGCGTCACGCTCGGCGCGGTCCGGCTGCCAGCGCGGCACCAGCCCGGACCGGGTCGGTTCCGCCAGCACCGCCTCCAGCTCGTCCGGCGGCAGCGCCGCGAGCTGGACCTTGCCGAGCGACGTCGGCAACGCGGGGAACCGGGTGCCGATCTGCACGCTGAGGCCGACGATCTTCGGCACCGCGACCCGGGCGACGTACACGATGTCCGAGCCGTCGAGCTGGGCGATCGAACACGACTCGTTCGTGCGGGCGACCAGCCGTTCCAGGTGTGGGCGGGCCACGTCCCACAGGCCCATCGAGCGCACGTAGGCGACGCCGAGGTCGAGCACGCGCGGCGTCAGGGCGTAGCCGCGCCCGTCGGTGCGGACGTAGCCGAGTTCTTCGAGGGTGAGCAGGATCCGGCGGGCGGTCGGGCGGGCCAGGCCGGTGGCGGTGGCCACTTCGGCGAGCGTCATCTCCGGCCGGTGCGGCCCGAACGCCGTGATCACCTCGAGCCCGCGCGCCAGCGCTTCGATGAAGTCGGGACCGGTTCCCTCGCGTGGCATGGCGCCACCTCCCTCTGCCGTCCTGCCCGCAGCGTAGCCGTGGGGATTGACACCGGCGCGGCGCTGGACGAAAGTGGCGGCACCCGCCGAGCGTCCGTACAGCGGACAAGTGTACGCAGTGTTCGTCAAGGAGGCAGTCATGTCCGGATCGATCGTCCTGCGGGGTGGCACCGTGCTGACCCTCGACGACGCCCGCCGCGTCCTCACCGGCGAAGACGTCCTCGTCGAAGGCGACCGGATCACCGCGATCGGGCCCGCCCTGGAGGTCCCGGCGGGCACGACCGAGATCGATGCCTCCGGCGGCATCGTCATGCCGGGGATGATCGACACCCACCGCCACCTGTGGCAGACGGCCATGCGCGGCTACGGCGCCGACTGGACGCTGACCCAGTACTTCGTCTGGTACTACCTCGAATGGGGCAAGGTGTTCCGCCCCGAGGACATCTACGCGGGCAATCTGCTCGGCGCGTGGGAGGCCCTGGAAGCCGGCGTCACGACCACTGTCGACTGGTCCCACGGCCTGCAGACCACCCGGCACGCCGACGCGGCGGCCGACGCGCTCGAAGCCGTCCCCGGCCGGTTCGTCCTGGCCTACGGCAACATCCAGGACGCCCCGGCGAACTGGACGGCCACGGGGGAGTTCCGCGACTTCGTCTCGCGGCGCACGGGCGGTGACCTCGGCTTCCAGCTCGCCTTCGACGTCACCGGCGACCCGGCGTTCCCCGAAAAGCCGGCCTTCGAAGTGGCCCGCGACCTCGGCGTGCCGGTGACCACGCACGCCGGCGTGTGGGGCGCGACCGGCGACGACGGCATCCGGCTGATGTACGACCACGGGTTCATGACCCCCGAGACGATCTACGTCCACGGCGCCTCGCTGTCGGCGGACTCCTACCACCGCATCGCCGCCACCGGCGGTTCGGTGTCGGTCTCGACCGAAAGCGAGCAGAGCGCCGGCCAGGGCTACCCGCCCACCTGGGCGCTGCGCAAGTACGGCATCCCGGTGTCGCTGTCGATGGACACCTCGGTGTGGTGGAGCGGCGACCTCTTCTCGGCCATGCGCGCCACCCTGGGCGCCGACCGGTCCCGGGAGCACCTGGAGGCCCACGCCAAGGGCGAAACGGTGACGCACGCGGCACTGCGCGCGGAACAGGTGGTGGAGTGGGCCACCCGCGGCGGCGCCGCGGCACTGGGCCGCTCGGACCTGGGCAGTCTCGAGGTCGGCAAGAAAGCCGACGTCGTGCTGCTGAAGAACGACGATTCCCCGGTGTCGTTCCCGCTGCTGAACCCCTACGGTCACGTGGCGTTCCAGGCCCAGCGCGCCGACGTCCACACCGTGCTGGTCGGCGGCCGGGTCGTCAAGCGCGACGGCAAGCTCGCCGGCGTCGACCTGCCCGCGCTCCGGCGGCGCATCGAGGAGACGGTGGCGCACCTGCGCACGCAGCTGGGGGAGGACGCGTGGCGGCAGGGGATGAACCCGGACGTCCCCGAGGCGAAGATCCTCGACAACCCGTACACCTACACCGACTACCAGAGCGACACCACCCACGGCGGCTGAGCTACCGTTCTCCACCGTGGTCCAGGTCTTCGTCCAGCCCGCCTACGGCACCGCGGACGCCCGCCGCTACGGCGCGGAGTCCCTCGACCGGACCGTGGCCTTCCGCGAGCTCGCCGACCTGCTCGAGCCCGCGGACCTCGCCCGCCTCGACGCCCTGCACCCGGGCGGCCGGGCCCGGTTCTGGGGCGCCAAGGACAAGTACGACCGCCGGATGGACACCGTGACCACCGGTGACGTCGTGCTCTTCACCGGCCGCAAGCACGTCCAGGCCACGGCCGAGGTGGGCCACGGGTTCCGCAACCCCGCGTTCGCGCGCCGCCTCTGGCGTCCGGACCCGGGCAAGTGCGTGTTCAGCAACGTCTACAGCCTGCGCCGCTACCGGCGCGTCGAGCTGCCCTACGAGGCCATCTGGGCGCTGCCCGGGTTCACCCCCGGCGACAACTTCATGGGCCTGCGGTTCCTGGACGAAGCGAAGTCCGCCGCGGTGCTGGGGCTGCTCTCCGCGCACTGAGCCGCGCGGCACCACTCAACAGCGCGGCATCACGTCGTCGAAGGACGCGCAGTTGTCCTGGTACCAGGGCGTCGACTGCCACTGGTCGGCCGTCAGGATCCGGGACGTGTCGCCCGCGACGAACTGCCAGGGCCCGTAGTAGGAGTTGCTGAACCAGTAGTTGCCCTGGTCGCGGGTGATGGCGTCCTGGACCAGCGTGCCCTTGTACGGCGACCAAGAGGGGTAGGTCCCGTAGTTGGACAGCAGCGCCATCTTGCCGCAGTTCCCGTTCGCGCAGCCGACGCGGGCCGGATCGAAGCGGAACGTGTTGTCGTGCACCTCGACCAGCTGGGTCTTCCAGCGGCAGTCGTCGTACAGCGGCGGGGACTCGATGCCCGGCGCCGAGCACTGCGTCCGGTCGGCGACGAGCTTGGTGCAGGTGTTGATCGAGGTGTTCGCCGGGCTGTTGCAGAACCGGTCGGCGTTCTCCCACGCGGTGACGCCGGACCAGTTGTCCTCGAAGGTGTTGTCGTAGATGTCGATGAGGTGGGTCCGGGCCGGCACCCGCGGCTCGCCGCCCGACTCGGACAGGTAGACGCTCGCCACCGGGAAGTTGTCGCCGCGGTCGCCGCGGCGCTTGCCCGCCACCAGGCTGTTGCGGCGCAGGACGTTGTCGCGGAACACGAGGTTGTAGCTGATCTCGTAGAACAGCGCCTCGGCGTCGTTGTCCTCGATGAGGTTGTTCTCGATCAGGAAGTCGTTGTTGTCGGTGTCGGCCCAGAGCCCGGCGCCGTGGTTGTGGTGGATCCAGTTGCCGCGGACGTCGGCCTTGTCGACCACCCAGAACTTGATCCCGCCGCTGCACCCGCAGCCGGGGTTGCGCGTTTCCCAATCATCGGTGTTGTTGCCCGAAATTTCGTTGCCCTCGATGATCAATGCGGTGATCGTGCTGTCCGACCGGTAGGCGTTCATGCCGTACTGCCCGTTGTTGCGCAGGCAGCTGTGCCGTACCTCCTGGCGGGCACCGGCCATGATTCCCGCGCCTTTGTTGTTCTGCACGGTGGTGTTTTCGATGATCCAATGCTCGCCGGAATCGTGGTTCACCACGCCCTGGTCCTGCGGGGCGACGAAGTTCTGGATGGTGAGCCCGCGGATGACCACGTCCTTCGCCTGCTGGGTGAAGGCCGCGCGGTTGATGCCCTGCCCGTCGAGCACCGCGCCGGGGGCGCCGAGGTAGACGTCGCCGTCCTTGGGGATGACCTGCCCGAACGGGTCCGCCGCCAGCAGGTGCGTGCCCGCGGGCAGCCAGAACGTCGTACCGGGCGGCGACTCCTGCGACTTGTGGTAGAGGTCGCCGGGCACCGCGGCGTCGATGGCGACCGCACCCGCGGGGGCCGTCGTGTCCGCCAGTGGCTGGTGATCGCACACCGGTCCGGGCGTCACCGCGTCGGCGGCCACCGCCGGTCCGGGTGGCACGAGGAACGCGGCAAGCAGAACGACAGCCAGAACGGATCTGATCGGCGACATGCCGTGAACCTACGCAATTGACCGCGCAACGGCGTGGTCCGAACGAGTCCATTACCGCGCTTTTCGGGTGTACCAGGTAACGATAAAAGCAGTGATTACTCCACGACTGTGAATACCGTGGGAACAATCGGTGGACGGTTCTGTTATCGTGGTCCGGCGGCGGCTCGTGGCCGGAATTCCCCGCCGGGCCGGCGCTCGGGACGCCTGTCCGGGGTGCCCGCGGCTGGGCCACCTGCCGCGTTCCGGGCAGCCGGCCGGCCGAACGTGGCCGCGGTCGACCGGCCGACGGCGGCCGCGTCGTCCCGCCGAGCCGCCCCCCGCTCCGTACCACGGTTCTTTCCGCTAAACGGAGGACTACCTGAGCGAGTGATTTACCGCCATTCATTCCGGCCACTACCGCGACGGCGAACTAGGCTGGTCCGACTCCATTCCGCGACTGTCCTCCACTTGGCGGTTCCCGCGCACCGATCGGGTATTTGCGCAGGTCAACGCCCCATCGTGACCCCAAGGTGACGGTAACGTGACCGACCGGACAGAACTTCTGCCCCGGCCTCCGGGCCCCGAATGAAACCCGGTTGCCGCACTCAGGAAGGAACCCCGAGAAATCATGTCCACATTGCGACGACTGGCTGTCGCCGGTGCTTTCGCGCTGCCGCTTTCCCTCGTCATCGCCGGGCCGGCGACGGCGCACCCGCTCGGCTGGCCGCACGACTCCTGGAGCGCCGAAAGCTCCAGCAGCTGGGCCGGCATCGGCGGCGCGGGCACGACCGACACCGACGAAGGCTCGACCTGGTGGGGACACCACTGGTCGGACTCGGACTCGGCCGTGGCCGGCATCGGCGGCGCCGCCGTGACGCACAGCGGCGAGTCCGGCGACGACGGCTGGAACCACGCCTGGCACCACCCGGCGCACAACGGCTGGCACGACGGGGACGACGACGACTGCGACTACGACGGCGACGATCACCACCACTACGTCACCGGCGACTACGACGACGCCCCCGACGTGATCGAGCACCACCACGCCGTGAGCCACCCCGACCCGGTGAACCAGGAGCCGGCCGGCTACGTCGTCCACCCGGTCTACGAGGCCGATGACGACGACGCCGACGACGTCGGCTACTACGCCGAGCAGCACTCGGCCGGGGCGGACGGCGCCACCTCGGCGCACGTCGTGAGCCACGCGGGCGAGCACCACGCCACGTACGACGCGGAGAAGCTGACGGCCGGCCCGTACGGCGCATCGTCGGAGGGTGCGCACGCGGTGGCCGTGCCGGACTACGCGGGTTACCACGCCTGGTACACCGCGGCGGGTGTGGGCGGTGCCGCGGCGCACTCGGTCACGGCGGTGGCCGACGCCACGGACGACGACGACGTCTGGGCCGACCACGACGCGGACAGCGACTTCGACTACGACCGGGGCTGACGCTCCCGATCGAAGCCGAGGCTGAGCGAGCCGGGTCCGCAGCGCGCGGACCCGGCTCGCTCAGCTGGGTGCGTCCGGGGTCCGCGGCCGGGGTGAACGCCGGCCGCAGGGCGTCGGTGCGCGGCAGCACCAGTGCGGTCCCGTCGGCCGTGCGCCACTGCACGGGCAGCGGGAAGAGGTGGCCGCCGGACTGCAGAATCAGCTTCAGCCCGGTGCAGCGGTAATGGCCCGGCCGGCGTGGCCTCGATCTGGATGGCCCGGCCGACGCCGACCGAGGCGAACAGTCGGCCACGGCCCCGAAGAGACCCAGGTTGACCAGCGTGAACGCGCATCGCCCTCGACAGGCTTTCGGGCTTCGCCTCCGCCGGAGGGCGCGCGAGCCGCAGAGACCGGAGCCGGTTCGCCATCGCCGCCGCCATCCGGTGGGTTCGGGTGGGCCAGAAATCCGTCGCATGGGCGCCCCCTCGTTCTCCTGAAGCGGTAGTCGTCCCGGCACCGGGCCCGGTTACGAGATCGGACCGGGAACCGAATCCGGGCACCACGACAACAAGAGGTGTGCAAACCACTCCGACAGCCCGCCCGGACACCCCGGAACCGCCGACCGACGCCGCACCGCGGCGCTTCCACCCCGCCGGACCCGCGCGCGGCGGGGCCGACTGGCCGGGGATCCGGCAGCAGGTGCCGGCCCGCAGCTCGGCGCCGCGCCGCCGTCCGGTGCGCGGCCGCCGCCGGTCAGAAGATCGTCCGCGAACCGGGGGAGAAGCAGTGATCCTCCGTGCACTCGGGCATCGCGGAGTCGTGAACCGCGGCGTGGCCGTGGCGCTGGCCGCGGTGCTGGTGTCGGCGAGCCCGGCCGCCGCGAGCCCGGGCTGGGACGTCGTGCCGCTCCAGCCCGGCTCGGCGAACCTCGTGGACGTGACGGCGCTCTCGGCCCACGACGTGTGGGCCGCGGGCTTCGCCGTCCACCACGAGATCATCGACGGCAGGCCGTTCGCCAGGTTCGAACCGCAGGTGCAGCACGGCGACGGCGTGACGTGGTCGGCGGTCCCGACCGCGCCGCTGGGCAAGGACGTCAACGCCCAGTTCACCGCGATCGCCGCCGCCTCGCCCGGCCGGATCTGGGCGGTGGGCCACGTGTGGGAGCCGCGCGTCCAGGTCCGGTCGCTCATCGAGCACTGGAACGGCGTGACCTGGACCCGCGTGCCCGCCGACGACCTGCCCGACGCCGGCCACGACCTTTCGGACGTGGCGGCCGTCAGCGCCACCGACGTGTGGGCGGTCGGCACCTTCGTGAAGGCCGAGAGCAGCGGGCCGGTCGCGCAGCACTGGGACGGCGTCCGGTGGACCAGGGTGCCGTTGCCGCCCGGTCTGGACGGCGCTGCGCTGCAGGCGGTGGCGGCGGCCGGTCCGGCCGACGTGTGGGCCGCCGGGCTGGCCGTCGCCGACCGGGAATCGGGACGGACCGAGCCGCTGCTGCTGCACTGGAACGGCCTCGCGTGGTGCCGGATCGCCCTGCCGGACACGGCCGACCGGGGAACGGCGCTGCTCGACGCCGTGACGGTGTCCCGCGGGCAGGTCTGGGCGGTGGGCCAGTCGACGACCGGCGGCACCACCGACCGCAAGCCCTTGGTCTTCCGCATCGACGGCCGTGGCCCGGTCCTCGAGCCGACGCCGGATGAGCAGGGACAGCTGAACGGGGTGACGACGGTGGGCCGCGAGGTGTGGGCCGTGGGCTACCACTACGACGAGGCGCGCAACGACCAGGCGTATGCCCTGCGCCGCGGCCCCGACGGCACGTGGCGGCGGGCCCCGGTCCCGGCCCGCGAGGGGGCCGCGCTGTTCGGCGTCACGACGGAACGGGGAAGCGGAACGCTGTGGACGTCCGGCGCGATGACCGGCGCCGGGTCCGGCCAGCCGGAACCGCTCGTCGCCCGGTTCCGCTGAGACACCGCGCAGCGGATGCGGGCAGGCCGTCCGGTCTGCCCGCGTCCCGGCGGGCCCGCTGCCCGTACGGGCAGCCCGGTGTACCCGAAGGTTTGCCGCTGTGCGGCTGGCCGGGGCGCCCGGTCGCGATCATCGTGGAGGCACCGCCAGTGCGAGGAGGTCCGCCGGTGATCCACGAGGTCGACGAGGCGCTGCGCCGGCTGGTGAAGGACGAGGCGCTGCGCGGCAGCGAGGTCGACGTCGCCTTCGACGCGCCCACCAAGGACTGGGCCGCGCGGCGGAACGCTCCGACGGTGAACATCTACCTCTACGACGTGCGCGAGGACATGCGACGCCGGTCGCGCGGGCTGCTCAACGAGTACGACCAGCGCGGCGAGGTCGCGGCGCGGCACCTGCCGCCCAAGCACGTCAAGCTGTCCTACCTGGTCACCGCCTGGACCCAGCGGCCGGAGGACGAGCACCGGGTGCTGTCGGACCTGTTGCTCGGCCTGCTGCGCCACGAATCGGTGCCGCCCGAGGTGCTCACCGGCTCGCTGGCCGAAATGGGACTGCCGGTGCCGATGACCGTCGCGCTGCCGCCACCGGAGGACCGCGCGTTCGCCGACGTGTGGACCGCGCTGGGCGGCGAACTCAAGCCGTCGCTGGACGTCGTCGTCTCCGCGCCGATCCACAGTGGACGCGTCTACCCGGCCGGGCCGCCCGCCAAGGAAGGCCTCAAGCTCGACACCGGCGACGGCGAGCTCCTCGGGCACCACGTGTCCGCGACCGGGGCGGTCGAGGGGCAGCGCCGGGTCGCGATGGCGCGCACCCACCGGAAGCCCCGGTGAGCCTGGAGTACCTGTTCGAGCGGCTGGCCCGGCTCGAACAGCGCATCCGCGACGCCGTCGGCAGCCGTCGCGCGGCCGACCCGAACCCCGACGACCCCTTCCGCGGCCTGTACCTGTCCAACGAGACGATCGACGCGCTGCTGGAAGGGCTCCGCGAGCCGTTCACGCCGTTCACCGACTCCGTCCCGGACGGCAGGCTGCGCCCGCTCGCCGAACGCGCGGGACTCACCGGTGTCGACGTCGAGCTACTGCTGGTCGCGCTGGCCCCCGACCTGGACAGCCGGTTCGAACAGTTCTACGGCTACCTCAACGACGACGTGACCCGCCGCCGCGCCAGCGCCGGGCTGGCGCTGCGGCTGTGCGGCCTCCCCGAGGCGTCGGCCGCCGGCCGTGCGCGGCTCGACGCCGACTCCCCGCTGGTCACCTGCGGCCTGCTCACCGTGGGCGAAGACGAACGGCCGTTCCTCTCGCGCACGCTGCGGGTTCCCGACCGGGTGGTCAACCACCTGCTCGGCGACGACCGGCTCGCGCCCGAGCTCGCCGGCTGCGCGCACCTGGGCACCGAGCTCGTCGAGGTGCCGGGCCGGGAGCGGCTCGCCCGCGCGATCCGCGGCCGGGTCGGGCTCGTCTATCTGAAGGAACAGCCCGGTGGCGGGGCCGAGGAGCTCGGCGTCGGCGCGCTGGCCGCGGCCGGGTACCCGGCGCTGGTGGTGGACGCGGCGCGCTGGCAGGCCGAACCCGGCCACGCCGAGCTCACCGCGTCGCTGCGGCGCGAGGCGCTGCTGCGCGGCGCCGGGATCGTGCTGGGCCCGGTCGAGGACCCGCGGCTGGAGGAGCTGGCGCACCCGGCGATCCCGCTGGTGGCGCACGGCACCGGCGCCTGGGACCCGCGCTGGAGCGCGACGCCGCCGCTGCAGCTCGACGCCATGCCGCTGTCCGGCGCCGCCCGCGCGGAACTCTGGCGCAGCCGCCTCGACGGCCGGCTCGCCCCGGACGTCGACCCCGGGGAGGCGACCGCCCACTTCGTCTTGGGACCCGGGCAGATCGCCCGCGCGGCGAAGGCCGCGTCGGTGACCGCACTCGCCGACGACGACGGCCTGGTCCGCACGGCCCACGTCCGGGCGGGGGCGCGCAGCCAGAACGCCGCCGGCCTGCAACGGCTCGCGCGGCGGATCGAACCGGTCGTCGGCTGGGCGGACCTGGTGCTGTCGGCGGGTGTGCTGTCCCTGCTGGACGAACTCGCGGCCCGGGCGCGCTACCGCGACCAGGTGCTCGACGACTGGCGGATGCGCCCGGGCGGCGGCCGCGGCCGGGGTGTCACCGGGCTCTTCGCGGGGGATTCGGGGACCGGCAAGACGATGTCCGCCGAGGTGATCGCCTCGTCGCTCGGGCTGGACCTCTACACCGTGAACCTGGCGACCGTGGTCGACAAGTACGTCGGCGAGACGGAGAAGAACCTGGAGCGGATCTTCACCGAGGCGTCCGGGGTCAACGGCGTCCTGCTCTTCGACGAGGCGGACGCGATCTTCGGCAAGCGGTCCGAGGTCCGTGACGCGCACGACCGGTACGCCAACATCGAAAGCGCGTACCTGCTGCAGCGGATGGAGACGTTCGACGGGATCGCGGTGCTGGCCACGAACCTGCGGGCGAACCTCGACGAGGCCTTCACCCGGCGGCTCGACGTCATCGTCGACTTCCCGCTGCCGGACGTCGAACTCCGGCACCGGCTGTGGGACCGCTGCCTGGGCGTGCGGATGCCGCGCGGGACGGACCTGGACCTGGGGTTCCTCGCCGAAGCGTTCGAACTGGCGGGCGGGCACATCCGCTCGGCCGCGGTCACCGGCGCGTACCTGGCCGCCGAGGCGGGCCGCCCGGTGGCGATGAGCGACCTGGTCGGCGCGGTGGCGCGGGAGTACCGCAAGCTGGGCCGGCTCTGCCTCGACCGCGAGTTCGGGCCCTACCTGGCGATGGTGACGGACGGCTGAGCTGCCCGTAGGGGCAGGGTTCGCTGCCCTTCCGGATGGGCGGCGCAGTCTGGCGCGCGGCGCGGCGGCGGGGCAAGCTTTACGGGCGGCGGAGGGAGCGGACATGCGCGGGCAAAGTCACGACAACGACCTCGACCCGGTCCTGCGGCCGAAAGGCGACCGCATCGAGCGGGACGACCACGACCTCCTGGGCCGGGCGGCCGCGGCCGGCCGCACCGACGTCCTGGGCCCGGCGGGCATGCTGGGCTTGCAGCGCGCGGTGGGCAACGCGGGGACGTCTTCGCTGGTGGAGGAGGAGCGCTCGCCGGTCCACGACGTCGTCGGTTCCGGCGGCGGCTCGCCGTTGGACACCGCGACCCGCGCGGACATGGAGACCCGCTTCGGCCACGACTTCGGCGACGTCCGGGTCCACACGGACGCGGCGGCGCACGACTCGGCGAAGTCGGTGAACGCGCAGGCGTACACGGTGGGGTCCAACATCGTTTTCCAGCGGGACAAGTTCGACCCGGCTTCGGATTCCGGCAAGCACATGCTGGCGCACGAGCTGACGCACGTGGTGCAGCAGCGGAGCGGGCCGGTGGACGGGACGGACGCCGGAGGCGGGGTGAAGGTGTCGGATCCTTCGGACCGCTTCGAGCGCGAAGCCGTGGCGAACGCGGACCGGCTGATGTCGTCGCCCGCCCCGGCCGGGCCCGCGGTCCAGCGGTGCGAGGACGGTGGGCACGCTTCTTCTTCGGACGATTCGGCGGCCGTTCAGCGGGAGGAAGCTCCCGAGGCCGAAGAAGGCGAAGAGGAGAAGATGGCGCAGACGTTCGTGCAGCGTGAGGAAGAGGGCGAAGAAGAGGTCTAGCTCCGCACGAGGGTCAGGCTCCTGCGCCGCGACCACGACGTGGTGGCCTTCGACCTGAGGGGCCACGGCCTCTCCTCGCCCGTGACAGCTGCCCTCACGACTTGCCGTCGGGGCCGGTGAAGCCCGGGATCTCCACGTCCTTGCGGTACCGGTCGGCCGCGCCCGTGTCGGCGTCCTTGGAGCCCTTCTTGCTGTTGCACGACGCGCACAGGACCTCGAGATTGCCCGGATCCGCGTAGAACTGCGAGCGATCGGTCTGGCCCTTGGCCCGGCCCTGGGTGTTCCAGTGCCCGGCCACGGCCTTCTTGTGGTCCAGCGCGTAGTTGTCGTCGTTGTTCGGCTTGACGCGGGCGGCGACGTGCGGGGCGATGCCGAGGAACGGGACGCCCGGGCAGGTGAACGTCAGCCCGTCGGGGCGCATCACCGCGGCGATCTTGGCCGCGTCGTGGCCGCTGTACTTGTGGGAACCGCCGTAGAAGACCGCGCGGACGTCGTGGTACTCGGGCCGCAGCGTCTTGCCGTCGATCGTGTACTGCGTCTGGTTCGCGCCGCCTTCGGCCGGGGCGAGTTCGGGGCCGCCGTTCGGGGTGTTGGCGAGGAACTTGAGCACCGGGAAGGCCGGCCGCCCTTCGGAGCTCTTGCTCCGGCCGCCGGCCGTCCGCTCCAGTTCGTACTGGAGCGTCACCCAGCCGTCGGGGCGGACGTCGGTCACCTTGGCGACCCGGTTGGTCGCCTTCACGACGAATCGCTTGCCCAGGTAGACCTTCGCTTCGTCGACGGGAGCCATCGGGCCCAGGGGGAGTTCGCCGGTGTCGTCGGTCGGGTTGATTTCCAGGTGGGTCTTGAACTTGCCGTTGCTCGTGGGCACCAGCGCGATGGTCGTGAGCTGGTAGGTGTCCTTGATCTTCGGCAGTGCCGCTTCGACCGTGTGCTGGGTGGCGTTCGGCTTGCGCATTTCGGCGTCGGCCGCCTGCTTGGCCTGCGCCAGCGCCTGTTGCTTCTGGCCGGCGCTGCGCGGGTCCGGTACGCCGCTGCCCTTCTTGCCCTTGAGCTTCGACCAGACCTTCTTGCCCGCCTTGACGATCGTCCCCACGACCGAGTCGATCACCTTGCCGACCGGCGCTTGGACCTTCTCCAGCACCGACTTGATCTTTTCGGAGATCCCGCCCAGCCCCAGCAGGCTGGCCAGGAACCCGAGCACCATCGGCAACGCCTTCGCCAGCGTCCGCTCGATCAGCCCGGCCACCGCGCCGGCGCCACCGCGGGCGATCGATTCCACGGAGTCCAGGACCGAATCCACGAACTCCTTGATCTGCGCGGCTTTGTCCACGAAGAACATCACGATGTCGTAGATCGCCTTGCAGGCCTTGATGAACGCCGCCGCGGGGTTGAGCATCGAGATGATCCAGGTGATGCCCGCCTTGACGATCTTCTCGATCACGAAGTCCTTGACCTGGCCGAGCACCATTTCCTTCAGGTCGCCGAGCTTCGCGACGATCCAGCGCCACAGCCCCGGCACGCCCTCGGTGAGCAGGATCTTGACCACGTCGAGGGTCTGCTCCAGCTTCGCCAGCACCGGTTCCGGGATGAACCGCAGGATCCGCGCGCGGACACTGGCCCAGGTCAGGCCCAGCAGCGAGAGGACCATCTTCAGGATGCCCTTGGCGTCGAGCGCCTCCGGGATCTCGATGCCCGCGCTCGCCAGGTTGCCCAGCAGCCACCCCTTCAGGCCGTCCTTGAGGTGCTGGACGATGTTGGCACCGAAGTTCATGACGCCGGTCTTGACCGCGTTGACCAGGTTGCCGAGGAACTCGATCGGCTTCGCGATGATCAACCCGACCGCGTTCGCGGCCCGCGAAAGCACGCCGAGCAGCATGTCCTTCAGCTTGAGGATCGTCTCGATCGCGCCGCCGACGGCTTCCTTCGCCTTGCTCCACAGGCCCTTGTTCTCGGCCTGCAGCGCCTTGATCTCCTCGTCGACGGCGTTGCGGGCTTCGCCGTACTTCTGGGCCAGGTCCTCGACCAGCGCATCCTGCTTCTCGTCGACGGACTTCTCGAGGTCGTCGAACTGGCCGCCGAACTCCTTCGCCGCCTCGCCCGCGATCTTGCGCAACGCCGGCGACTGGGACGCCACCTTCTGCTGCACGCGGGTGCGGCCGTCGGCGATCAGCTGCTTCGCTTCGCCCAGCTTCTGACCGACGAAGTCCGCGATGTCGCCGATGACCCCCTGCATCTTCGACTCGTAGACCTTCTTGGCCTCCAGGAAGAGGTTGTTCGCTTCGGCCGGCAGGTCGGCGAAGAGGTCGTACGCCCAGCGCGCCGCGCCGGTGATCCCGTCGTAGCGCTCGTCCTTGTAGCGCTTCATCCGCGCCTGGTGGTCGGCGGTGAAGGCGGCCTTGGCCTGCGCCTCGCCCGCCTCGAACTTCTTCGCCACCTGGTCGTCGAGCGCGCCCAGCACGCCCTCGACCTTCGTCTTGGTCTCGTCGAAGATCGCCTTGATCTCGCCGGCGATCCGCGCCCGGTCCTGCTCGTCCTTCGACTTCGTGGCCGACTTCGCCGCCTGGCCCCGCTGGGCCGACGACGATCGCGCGCCCGTCATGCCCGCCATCGCCGCCTGCCCGGACGCCTGGGCCGCGCCGGTCACCGCGGCCAGCTGCCCGGCCTCGGACTCGCGGACCGCGGCCGGCGCCGAAGCCGTGTGCTGCTCGCCTTCCCGCTTCGCGGCCAGTGCGCCGGTGAACTCCGGCTCGTTGGACTCGGCCAGCTGCTGCTCGGTGACGTTCGCCGCGGCCATCGCGCCCCGGGTTTCGCACTGGTCGGCGCGCAAATCGGTCTGCTCGGGCGGCGCCTTGTCCGGGGTCGCCTTGCGCGCGTCCGGCGGTGCCAGCGCCGGCGGGGCCGGTGGTTGCGGCAGCGGCGTGACCGGCTTTTCCACGGCCCGGCCGGGGTCCGGCGGTTCCTTCGTCCGGTCGGTGACGTCCTTGGCCGAGGCGTCCTTGCCGCCGGTGACCTTGCCCAGCACCTCGGCCTTCACCTGGTCCGCCTTGCCGGACGTGGCGAACTTGTCGGCCTCGTCGAGGTTCTTCGGCGCCTGCTTGGCGATCGCGGTGTTCACCGCCGCGATGAAGGCCGCCTTGTCGAAGCCGGCCGGCTTCGCCGCGGCCATCTTGTCCGCCTGGGCGGCCTTGGCCTGCGCGTCCTTGTCGTCGGGCGGCGCCACCGCGGCGTCCTGCGCCTGCTTGACCTCCGCGCCGGCGGGCGGGTGCGCCTTCGCCGTCTTGGCCTTGTCGCCGATGTCCTTCTTCAGCGACTGGAACTTCGGGTCGGAGGCCGGCGTGACGCCGGGCGGCGCGACCGGGGGAGCGGGACAGCCTTGCCGCTGCAAGGCGACCAGGCCCGACACCGCCGCGTTGCCCGCCGAGGCCTGCAGGCGCAGCAACGCGGGCGGCGTCGCGCGCGTTGCGGGCCGGACCGGGCGCGCGGCCTGCGCGGACGGCTCCCGTGGCGCCTTGTCCCGGCCCGTTGGCATGCGTTCAACTTTCGGCCCTGCCGGGCCGGTTGCCAACGACCGGACGGGCGGGCACGGCTGCCCGAACGGGCAGTTGCCTTTAAGGGCAGAGATCGGTTCCCGCGGGCCTAGCCGCACGGTCGTTCCGCGGAGAACGCCCTGGCAGCAGCATCGCCGGGGACAAGACTTGTGCGTCGACAAGGGAGGCACGCATGCCCACCTATCTCACGCCGGGGGTGTACGTCGAGGAGATCGAGGCGGGCGCACGGCCGATCGAGGGCGTGGGCACCGCGGTCGCCGCCTTCGTCGGCTTCGCGGCGGACGGTCCCTTCAACACCCCGACGCTGGTGTCCAACTGGGGCCAGTTCACCCAGACCTTCGGCGACTTCCTCGAGGGCTGCTACCTGGCCCAGTCGGTCTACGGCTACTTCCTCAACGGCGGAAGCAACTGCTACATCGTCCGCATCGGCGGGTCGCGCGCCCAGAACAACGGCGCCGCGCCGAAGCAGATCGAGGCCCGCCAGGCCGTGCTCGGCGGCTACCGCTTCGTCGCGAAGGAACTGCCGGAGGGCAAGCAGGGCGAGATCACCGTCGAGGTGGCCGACCCGACCGGCGACAACCCCGCCGAAGACCGGTTCACCGTGCTGGTCAAGCAGGACGGCAAGGTCGTCGAAACGCACAACGTGACGACCAAGCGCACCAAGGAGAACGTCGTCACCGCGGTGCGGGAGAAGTCCAGCCTCATCACCATCGAAGAGGTCGCCACCGGCGGTGCGGTCGCCAAGCCCGACAAGGGCACCGCGGTGCTCTCGGCGCCGCCGAAGGAGGCGGAGACGCCGCCGGTCCCGCGCCGGGTCGCCGCGAATGACTACGTCGGCGACGTCGCCGACCGGACCGGGTTCGGCGGCCTGGAAGCCATCGACGAGATCACCATGGTGGCGGCACCGGACCTGATGGCCGCCTACCAGCGCGACCTGATCGACCTCGACACCGTCAAAGCCGTCCAGCTGGCGATGATCGCGCACTGCGAGCTGATGGGCGACCGGATGGCGATCATCGACCCGCCGCCCGCGCTCAACCCCCAGGAAGTCCGCAGCTGGCGGATGGACGCGGCCGGGTACGACTCGAAGTACGCCGCCCTGTACTACCCCTGGGTCCAGGTCCTCGACCCCGCCTCGGGTACCAACACGTTCATCCCGCCGAGCGGCCACATGGCCGGCGTGTGGGCCCGCACGGACGCCACCCGCGGCGTTCACAAGGCCCCGGCCAACGAGGTCGTCCGCGGCGCGCTCGCGCTCGAGACCCACCTGACCAAGGCGGAGCAGGAACTGCTCAACCCGATCGGCGTCAACTGCGTGCGGTCGTTCTCCGGCAAGGGGATCCGGGTCTGGGGCGCGCGGACGCTGTCGAGCGACCCGGCGTGGCGCTACCTGAACGTCCGGCGGCTGTTCAACTACCTCGAGGAGTCGATCCTCGGCGGCACCCAGTGGGTCGTGTTCGAGCCGAACGACGACGCGCTGTGGGCGCGGATCCGGCGCACGATCAGCGCGTTCCTGGTGATGGAGTGGCGCAAGGGCGCGTTGTTCGGGCTCACCCCGGACGAGGCCTTCTTCGTCAAGTGCGACCGCGAGACCAACCCGGCCGAGGGCATCGACCTCGGCCAGGTGATCTGCGAAGTCGGCATCGCCCCGGTGAAACCGGCGGAGTTCGTGATCTTCCGGCTGGCCCAGATGTCCGGCGGCACCAGCCTGGTCAACGAGTAGTGAAGGGGCTCCACAGACATGGCACTTCCCGATCTTGACAAGGCGGTAGGCCACTCCTTCGGGCTCGAAATCGACGGCGTCCAGATCAAGCAGATCTCCGAGGTCTCCGGCCTCAAGATGGAGCAGGACGTCATCGAGCTCAAGCAGAACACCGCGGACGGCAAGTACGTCATCAAGAAGCTGCCCGGCCGCCCCAAGGCCGGCGAGGTCACGCTGACCCGCGGCCTGACCGAAGACAACAGCTTCGAGAAGTGGGTCAAGGACGCGCACTTCGGCAAGATGGCGACGGCCCGCAAGGGTGGCGCGATCATCGTCTACGACTACGAAGGAACCGCGCTCAAGCGCTACAAGCTCACCAACGCGTGGCCGAAGAGCCTGGAGATCGGCTCGCTGAAGGCCGGCGACACGAGCGTGCTCACCGAGAAGCTCGTCATCACCTACGAGCAGATGGAAGTCGAGTGAGCCGATGCGCAGGGTGATGGCGTCGGCGCCGGTCGAGGAAGCCCCCGCCGCGCCGGCGGGGGAGCCGCGGGCGGAACGGCCGAAGCTGCGGACGGAGTTCGCGTTCGAGCTCCCGCGCGGGTACGTCGACGACGAGGGCAAGGTGCACCACTCCGGGGTGATGCGCCTGGCCACCGCGCGCGACGAGCTGATCCCGCTGCGGGACGACCGGGTGCGCGAGAACTCGGCGTTCCTCACGGTGGTGCTGCTGGCCCGGGTGGTCACCCGGATCGGCGACATCACCGACGTGCACGCGGGGGTCATCGAGAACCTGTTCGCCTCCGACCTGGCGTTCCTGCAGGACATGTACCGCCGGGTCAACAGCGAGGGCCACACCAGGGCGGGCGTCGCCTGCCCCGAGTGCGGTCACAGTTTCGTCGTCGACGTCGCCGGTGGCCGCCTGGGGGAATCGTGACGTACGCGGCCGACCGGCTGCACGAAGAAGTCGCGTACGTGGCCTACCACCTGCACTGGTCCCTCGACGACATCCTCGACCTCGAACACCCCGACCGGTTGACCTACGTCGCCGAGATCGCCCGGATCAACACCCGGATGAGCCAGGGACGGTGACGCACGATGTGGTTTCGCCGGAAGGAGGCGGGCCCGCCGCCCGTGCCTGCGCCTGAGCAGGCCGCGCTGCCGGTGAAGCGCGCGGAGTGGCGGAGCGTGGCGCCGATCCAGCGGGTGCTGGCCGAACACCCGCTGGTCAACCCGGTGCAGCGGTTCAGCTCGACGTTGACGTCCTGGCGGAGCCCGGGCTACCTTCGAGCCGCTCGGTCACCGGGTCGGCCCGGCGGAACCCGCCGGTGTCATCGGCGATCTGGTGCGCCCGGCGGAGACACCGATGCCGCTGGCGCAGCCGGGGCCGCCCCGGCCTCGAGGCGCCGCGGTGCAGCGAACCGCCTCGGACAGCGGGCCGCCCGGGGAACCGGTGGGCTTGCCGCTGGTGCTGCCGGTCGTCGCCGCGCGCGAGGCCGTGCCGCCGCTGACGTCCGCGGCGGCCGAGGCCGGCCCGCCGGTGCGGACCCTCCAGGCGATCCCGGAGCCGTCCCCTGTGGACACTCCGGCGGCCGACGTCACCTCCGTGGCCCCGGTGCCGGTGCCGGAACCACCGGCACCCGAACCGCCACCGGCCGAACCGGCGCGGCCCGCGTTGCCGCTCGTCCAGCGGACCGAGCAGGCGACGCCACGGCGGCTGGGCCTCGGCGCGCCGAGGCTGCCGGAGCCCGGCACGCCCGTTCCGGTGTCACGCCTCGCGGACGACGTTTCGCCCGGTACGCCGTTCTCCGGCGTTCCGGGGCCACCACCCGAGCCGGTGTCGCGGACGACGGGTTCGCCGCCGGTGAACACCTTCCGCCCGTTCGACACCCCGGAGAGCCACGCCGGGACCACGGAGCCGCCCGGGACCCCGGGCGGCTCGACGAGCGTTTCCCCGCCGTTGCCGGTGTCGCGGATCGCCGACGACCCGGCGGCGCCGGTCGTGGGGATGGGGGCACGTCCGGCCGCGGGATCGGCGGGGCTTCAGGCGCCGGCGCTTCCCGTCGTGCCGACGGCTCAGGAGGTGCCACTGCCGGTGTCCCGCGCGGCCGAGGCCCCGGTGACGCCGACCGCGCAGGATTCGCCGCCGCTGGTGTCGCGGGTGGCTGAGACGTCGCGACCGGCCGCCGAGCCGGTGGTGGCGGTCGAGACTGCGGGGTTGCCGGTGGGATCGGCGCTGCCGGTGGCGCGAGCGATCGAAACCTCGGCGTTGCCGATGGGACCAGCGGCGCAGGATTCCTCGCTGCTGGTGTCCCGGGCGGCCGAGAGCTCCGGAGCAGCCGCCCGACCAGCGGCTCACGAGCCGCCGATGGCGCGCGCGGTCGGGCCCTCGACGCTTCCGTTGCCGGCAACGGATGGCCTTTCGCCACTTCCTGCGGTGGCCGACGAGTCACCGATGCCGGTGTCCCGAATGGCCGAGTCCGCAACACCCTCCGCCGCGCCGGTATCGCCGCTTCTGCGGGCTGCCGAGACCGCGGCTCGCCCGGTTGCGCCGGAGCCGCCGCTTCCGCTGCGGGCGACGGAGACCTCGGCGCTCTCCGTGGCACGAGCGGCCGAGGAACCACCGCTTCCGGTGACACGCGCCCTCGAGATTCCGGCAATCCCGGCGACGAGCGCGGCAGAGGCCGCGTCGCTTCCGGCGACACGGGCGAGCGAAGGTCCGCTGCTTCCGGTCGCCCGGGCAGCCGGGGATTCCGCTGCCCGGGCGGCAGACACGGCACAAAGTGCTCCGCTCTCGGTGGCTCGCGCGATCGAAGGGCCGCTTCCGGTGGCCGGCGTGTTCGAAGGCGCGGCAAGCCCGATGGCAGATGCCGGGTCGTTGCCGGTGGCGCGGTCCTTCGAGGGCACGGCGATCCCGAACGCAAGACCCGCGGTGCCGCTGCTCCCGGTGGCGCGATCCCTCGACGGCTCGGCGACCTCGATGGCAAGACCTTCAGTGCCGCTGCTTCCGGTGGCGCGGTCTCTCGATGGCGCGGCGAGCCCGAACGCAAAACCTCCCGTGCCGCTGCTCCCGATGGCGCGATCCCTCGATGACGCGGCGAGCTCGATGGCAAGACCCGCCGCGCCGCTGCTTCCAGTGGCGGGGTTCCTCGATGGCGCGGCGAGCCCGAACGCAAGACCCGCCGTCTCGCTGCTTCCGGTCGCGCGGTCCCTCGAAGGCGTGGCCGAACCGACTGCGGGAACCGCGATGTCCTCGCTTCCGGGGACACGATCCCTCGAGGGCTTCGCCGCTCCAACGTCACTCCCGACGGCTCGCCCCATCGCGCCCCCGGCACTTTCGGTCGCGCGGGCGCCGGAAGGGCCGGCCGCTCCGATGGCGGGAACCCCGGCGCCGCTCCCGGTGGCACCGGCCGTCCATGGCGTGGCGCCGGTGACCGGAGGTGCGGTGCCGCTGCTGCCGGTCGCCCGGACGACCGAAACCCCGGCACTTCCCGTCGCCCGCGCCGCCGATGCCTCACCGACCCCGGTCTCGCGCGTCCCCGATGCCCCGGCACCCCACGCCGAACTCGCGGTCCGCACGATCGAAACACTGCCCGTCGCGCGGATCGCCGATCCGGTCCGACCGTCCACACCGGACCCGCCGCCGCCTCCCGAACCGGTCGTCCAGCGGGTACCTGACCCACCTGCCGCACCCGTTGTGCCGCCGGCCGCCGTCGCTTCGGCGCAGCAGCCGGCGCCGGAAACCGAAGAGCTCGTCAAGAAACTGTTCGATCCGCTGCTGCGCCGTCTCAAGACCGAACTCCGACTCGATCGTGAGCGCCGGGGCGCGCTCACCGATCGCCCGCACTGAAGGAGGAGCCGATGCCGGACACCGAAGAGGCCGTTGCCGTCTGCTACGTCGTCAAGCTGGACGACAAGAACCTCGGCAACCTCGGCGCGTTCTCCAGCTGCGACGGCCTCGGCTGCGAATTCGTCATGGAACAGCGGGAAGAAGGCGGCAACAACGGCATGGTCTGGCAGCTGCCGACCCGGATCAAGTACTCGAACATCAAGCTCTCGCGCCCGGTCACCGAGGCCAGCTCGCAGATCACCAAGTGGTTCGCCAGCCTGGCGAGCGGGATCGAACGCAAGACCGCCACCATCGAAGCACGCACCCTCGAAGGCAAGGTGATCGCCAGCTGGGCCCTCGAAGGCGTCGTCCCGGTGCGGTGGAGCGGGCCGCAGCTCTCGCCCGACTCGCCCAAGGTCGCCACCGAGACCCTCGAACTGGCCCACCACGGCTTCCTCAGCCCGGCGAAGAGGGGCTGACACCGTGTCCTCGCCCGTCACCTTCACCACCGCCGGCTCCCAGCCGCCTGCCGCCTACGGCTCCGGCGAACCGGCGCCCAGCAACCTGCAGCGCGCGCTGCTGAAAGTCCACAAGCCACCGCAGTCCGGCGGGACCGGGCAGCCGCCCGGCGACTGGATGTTCGACATCAAGTTCCAGTTCAACCCCAAGGAACTCTCGGTCAGCAAGAACGCCAAATGGGGCCGGGACGCGCAGCCCAACGCCAAGAAGAGCGCGCCACCGCAGTTCAAGGGGTCCGATCCGGCCAAGCTCGCGCTGGAGATGTTCCTCGACGCCACCGACAAGATGGACGACGCCGTCGTCAAGAAGGTCGAGCAGCTGTTCAGCTGCTGCGTGGCCACCGAGGACAGCCGCCAGCACAAGAAGCCCTCGCCGCCGTGGGTGATCTTCAAGTGGGGCGGGATGACCGGCTTTCCGGCCTACGTCGCCTCCGTCACCGCGAAGTACACGCTGTTCACGCCGGCGGGGACGCCGGTGCGCGCGGTCTGCACGGTGAACCTCGAGGAGATCGCGGGCGAGCTGGGCGGGCAGAACCCGACGTCCGGCGCGCTCGCCGCCCGGGACACGCACGTGCTCGTCGCCGGCGACTCGCTGCCTTCGGTGGCGTTCCGCGCCTACGGCGACGCCGGGAAGTGGCGCGAGATCGCCGACGCCAACGGCATCGACGACCCGCTGCGGCTGCGGCCCGGCACCCGGCTCCTGGTGCCCGCGCTGGAGGAGCTCGATGGCTAACGAAACGTTCACGAACACCCTCGTGGTCGAGGTCGAAGGCACCGCGCTGCCCGACGACGTCCGGGTGATGCTCGGCTACGCCTACGTCGACGACAGCCGGAACCTGCCGGACACCTTCGTGCTGCGCTTCCGCGACCCCGGGGCCGTCGTGCTGGAGAAGGGCAAGTTCAAGGTCGGGGCGAAGATCAAGCTCAAGGTCCAGACGTCCGACCCGGAAGGCCCGCAGGACCTGCTCTCGGGCGAGGTCACCGCGGTCGCCGTCGACCTGGACCCGCACGGCACGTTCACCGAGGTCCGCGGGTACGACCACGCGCACCGGCTGTTCCGCGGCCGCCGGGTCGCGGCGTACCCGAACATGACGATCGCTGACGTCGTGCGCAAGGTCGCCCGGCGCGCGAACATCCCGGCCGGCAAGATCGACGACGTCAAGGGCTTCGGCGGCCGGCCGAACACCCAGCTGAGCCAGGACAACGTCAGCGACTGGGAGTTCCTGTCCCGGCTGGCCGACGTGGTGGGCGCGCAGATCGCGGTCCGGGACGGGAAGCTCAACTTCGAGCTCCCGGAGAAGCCGTCCGGCGCGCCCCCGACGACCACCAAGGCGACCGCCGACCCGCTCGTCCTCGAAGCGCACGGGACGCTGCTCAACCTGCGCGCCAGCGTCACCGCGGCCGAGCAGGTCCCCGAGGTGCGGGTCAACGGCTGGGACTACGAGAACAAGCAGCCGGTCTCCGCCACCGCGACCCCGAAGAACGCGGGCACGGACGTGCCGGGGGTGGACCCGGTCGCCCTGGCGGGGAAGTTCGCGAGCCCGCCCTTCCTCGACGCGGCCGCACCCCGGCGCACCCAGGGCGAGGCCGACGCGACCGCGAAGGCGCTGGCCGACCGGTTCGGCGGCGCCTGCACCGAACTCGACGGCGTCGCGAAGGGCAACCCGAAGCTGCGCGCGGGCACCGCCGTCACGCTCACCGGCGTCGGCCGGCCGTTCGCGGGCAAGTACACGCTGACCAGCACCCGCCACCTGTTCAACGACGAGGTCGGCTACACCACCGAGTTCGCCGTGTCGGGCCGGCAGGAACGCTCGCTGTACGGCTTGGTCGCCGGCGGGGCGAAGCACTCGTCGTGGCCGGGGGTCGTCCCCGCGCAGGTGACCGACCTCAAGGACCCGGCGAAACTCGGCCGCGTCAAGCTCACGTTCCCGTGGCTGGACAAGGAGTTCACGAGCACCTGGGCGCGCACGCTCCAGCCGGGCGCGGGCAAGGACCGCGGCGCGCTGGTGCTGCCCGAGGTCGGTGACGAGGTCCTGGTCGGCTTCGAACACGGCGACTTCGAAGCGCCCTACGTCCTCGGCGGCCTCTACAACAGCAAGGACACCGCGCCGTCGAAGTTCACCAAGGCGGTCGTCGACGGCAACAGCGGGGAGGTGGCGCTGCGCGGGTTCGTCTCGCGGAAGGGCCACAAGCTCGAATTCGCCGAGGACGACGGGATCATCCTGTCCTCCGGGGACGCGAAGTTCGTCGTCAAGATCGACCAGAAGAACCAGGTCATCGAGGTGACCAGCGGCAAGAGCGTCACGGTCAAGGCCCAGAACGGCGTGAGCATCGACGCCGGCACCGGGCCGCTGGAGCTCAAGGGCCAGAAGGTGTCCGTGAAGTCGCAGACCGACGCCAGCATCGAGGCGACCAGCCAGCTGAAGCTGACCGGCACCGCGGGAGTGAAGGTCGAGGGCGCCACCGTTTCGGTCGCCGGCCAGGGCCAGACGGAGCTGACCGCCAGCGGTGTCGTCACCGTGCGCGGCAGCGTGGTCAAGATCAACTGACGGGGGAGCGACATGCCACCAGCCGCGAGGGTCGGCGACCCGACCGGGCACCCGGGCGTCATCGCCGGGCCCGGGGTGCCGACCGTGCTGATCGGCGGGATGCCCGCCGCGAACGTCGGGACGCTGCACACGTGCTCGTTCCCGCCGCCCGCGGTGCACCCGCCGACGCCGATCGCGCCGCCGGGCTGCCCGACGGTGCTCATCGGCGGCATGCCCGCGGCCCGGATGGGCGACATGGCCGCCTGCGGCGCGCCGATCGTCATGGGCTGCCCGACCGTCCTGATCGGAGGCTGAAATGGACTTCCTCGGCCGGGGACTGGCGTTCCCGCTGCACACCGACGCGACCGGCTCGATCGCGCTGGTCGGCGGCGAGCGCGAGGTCGTCGAAAGCATCCGGCTGATCCTGGCGACCTCGCCGGGCGAACGCCCGATGCGTCCCGAGTTCGGCTGCGCGGTGCACGACCTCGTGTTCGCACCCGCCGACGCGGCGACCGCCGGGCAGATCGCCTACGAGGTCCGCATCGCGCTGGAGCGCTGGGAGCCGCGGATCACCCTCGACGACGTCGTCGTCAGCTTCGACGAGGCCGACCGGGGCACGCTGCTGATCGACATCCGCTACCGCCTGCGCGGCACCAACGACCCGCGCAACCTGGTCTTCCCCTTCTACGTCATCCCGCCGCACGAGTCCGCCGAGGACGGTGCGTGATGACCCTGCCGATGCCCAACCTCGACGACCGCCGGTTCCAGGACCTGGTCGACGAAGCCAAGTACCTGGTCCAGCGCAACTGTCCGGAGTGGACCGATCACAACGTCTCCGACCCCGGTGTCACGCTGATCGAGACGTTCGCGCAGATGGTCGACCAGCTGCTCTACCGGCTCAACCGGGTGCCCGACCTGCACTACCTGCGCTTCCTCGACCTGATCGGGGTCCGGCTGTTCCCGCCCGCCGCGGCGCGGACGGACGTGACGTTCTGGCTCTCGGCCGCCCGCGACGTCCCGGTGGTCGTCGCGGCCGGAAAGCAGGTCGCGAGCGTGCGCAACGAGGTCGAGGACCCGGTGGTGTTCACCGTGGAGCGCACGCTGGACATCGTGCCGTGCGCGTTCGCGCACCTGGCGACCAGCACGTCCGACACCGGCCTGCCACCGGCCGACCGCACCGACGAACTGCTCGTCGGCGGCGGCCCGGCGGCCTTCGCCGAGACCCCGGCCCCCGGCGACGCGGTCCTCTTCGGACTGTCGGCCGCCGTCCCCGGCTGCGCGGTGCTGCTGCGGCTGGACTGCGAGGTCGAGGGGCAGGGGGTCGACCCGCGCGACCCGCCGTGGCTGTGGGAGGCCTGGGACGGCACCGGCTGGGCGGCGTGCGAGGTCGACCGGGACAGCACCGGCGCGTTCAACCGGTCCGGGGACATCGTGGTGCACGTCCCGCCCGGGCACGCGATGTCGGTGCTCGCCCGGCAGCGGGCCGGCTGGCTGCGCTGCCGCCTGGTCGAGGCCAAGCAGAACCAGCCGTTCTACCAGCGCTCGCCGCGGCTGCACGCGGTCGAGGCCTCGACCATCGGCGGCACGGTCGCCGCCGTGCACGCCGAGATCGTCCGCAACGAGATCGTCGGGACCTCCGACGGCACACCCGGCCAGCGGTTCCCGCTCGGCCGTCCGCCGGTGGTCGTAGGGGAGGGCGAACTGATCGTGGAGGTCTCGGGCCCGGACGGCTGGCAGCCGTGGACCGAGGTCCGCTCCTTCGCCGACTCCGGCCCGGACGACCGGCACGTCATGCTCGACCGCGTCGGCGGGCAGGTCGAGTTCGGCCCCGCGGTGCGCGAGCCCGGGGGCGGGCTCCGGTACTACGGGGCGTTCCCGCCCAAGTCCGCCGCGATCCGGGTGCCCGAGTACCGCTCCGGGGGCGGGCGGCGCGGCAACGTCGCCCGCGAGGTCCTCGAGGTGCAGCGGGACCCGATCCCGTTCGTCAGCAGCGTGGTGAACCGCCGTCCCGCGATCGGCGGGGTGGACGGCGAGTCGGTGCGGGACGCGGCGGTCCGCGGCCCGCTGCTGCTGCGCACCCGCGACCGCGCGGTCACCGCCGAGGACTACGAGCAGCTCGCGCGCGAAGCGGCACCGGAAGCGGCCCGGGTGCGCTGCATCCCGGCGCACGGCGCCGACGGCCGCGAGACCGGCGCGATCCGGGTCCTCGTCGTGCCGGCGGTGCCCGACACCGGCGAACTGGCCTTCGCGACCCTGATGCTCGAAGCCGGCATGCGCGGCCGCATCGAGCGCCACCTCGGCGAACGACGCTGCGTGGGTGCGCTCGTGTCCGTGGAACCGCCGTTCTACCAGGGCGTCACGGTGGTCGCGCGGCTGCGGGCCCGGCGCCGGACGACGGCGGGCGCGCTGGGCGCCCGGGCGAGCCAGGCCCTCTACGACTACTTCAACCCGATCAGCGGCGGCCCGGACGGCGACGGCTGGCCGTTCGGGCGCCCGGTGCAGTCGGGGGAGGTGTTCGCGGTGCTGCAACGGCTGCCCGGCGTCGAGCTGGTGGAGGACGTGCGCTTGTTCGCCGCGAACCCGATCACGCGTGAACGCGGTGAGCAGGTGGACCGGCTCGACCTGCCGCCGAACGCGCTGGCGTTCTCCTTCGGGCATCAGGTCCGGGTCCGGGAGGCGGGCGCATGAGGACCGGCGTCCCCGGGCTGCCGAGCCCGCACCCGATCGGCGAGCAGCTGCCCTCGGTGTACGCCGAAGACCGGTTCGTGCAGGGCTTCACCGGTGCGCTCGACGAAGTCCTCGCCCCGGTCATCTCCACTTTGGACAACTTCGCGGGCTACCTCGACCCGGGCGTGGCGCCCGCCGACTTCGTCGGCTGGCTGGCCCACTGGGTCGCGTTGCGCGTCGATGAGAGCTGGAGCCCGGAACAGCTGCGGCAGCTGGTGACGCGCTCGGTCGAGCTGCACCGGTGGCGCGGCACGAGCCGCGGCCTCACCGAACACGTGCAGCTGCTGACCGGTGGCGCGGTCGAGGTGACTGACAGCGGTGGCGTCGTCGCGGACCCGCAGCCGGGTGCGCCGCTGCCGGACCCGGGGCCGCCGTGGGTGCAGGTGCGCGTGCGGGTGCCGGACCCGGCCCGGGTCGACGTGCGCCGGCTGACGGCGACGGTCGTGGATGCGGTGCCCGCCCACGTGCGGGTCACGGTGGAAGTGCTGGAGGGCTAGCGGATGGTCATCTACGCGGAGTGCGGGCACCAGGGGCCCGCCGACGTCGAGTTCTGCGGCGAATGCGGCCGCTACCTGAAGTGGGACGACGACGGGCCGGTCGCGGTGCGGTCGCAGCCGGTCGTGCAGCAACAACAGCAACAGCAGCAGGTCGTGCAGCCCGCCGAGCCGATCGCCCCGGTCCGGCAGCCGGTGCAGCAGACCGTGGAGGAGCAGGTCCTCAACCCCGGCGACCTGATCTGCGGCCGGTGCGGCAAGGGCAACGCGTCGGCCCGGAACTTCTGCAGCCGCTGCGGCGCGTCCCTGGCCGAGTCCGAGGTCGTCAAGACGTCGTGGTGGCGGCGGTTGTTCGGCCGCAAACCGAAGGAGCACAAGGCGGGGGCGCGGCCCGGCAAGGACGGCGTCCGCCGCCGGGCCGGGCGGACCGGGGCCGCGCGCCGGACCGTGGGCAAGGTGCTCCGCCGGGCCGTGGCGGTGGCGCTGATCTTTTCGGCGCTGATCTACGCGCTGTACCAGCCGTTCCGCGGCGCGATCAACACCGCGGCGGTGGGACTGTGGAGCCAGGTGACCGGCATCTTCGAGGCGAAGCTGAACCCGATCCACCCGGTCAAGGTGAGCGCGACCGCGCAGACCGACGGACACTCGGCGCCCTTGGTCACCGACAACGCCAAGAACACGTTCTGGGCGGCCCCGGGCGACCGCGAACAGGTACTGGTGTTCACCTTCGACCACCCGGCGGACCTGCGGAAGGCGATCGTGTACTCCGGTGACGCGGCGAACTTCCCGGCCGCGCACCGGCCGCAGAAGCTGCACCTGGTGTTCTCCACCGGCAAGACCTACGACATGGTGCTGGCCGACACGCCGGACGCCCAGGAAGTCCCGATCGAGAACAGCGCCGGCGCCACGAGCGTCGAGCTGCACGTGACCGGGCTGTACCGCTCGCTCAACGGCACGGACGTCGCGATCTCCGAGATCGAGCTGTTCGAAGCCGGCTGATTCGCTGAACCCGAAGTCTTTGGGGAGGACCGACCATGCGCGCGAACCGAGCGGTGGCGGGCATCGCGGTCGTCGCGGTGCTCGGCGGCTGGGCGCTCAGCGGAGCGCTCGCGCCGACCGAAGCACAGGCACCGGCACCGGTGGCCTCGCCGTACCGCGTCGGGTACGTCAGCGAGGCCACCACCGGTCTGTTCCAGGCGACCGGCGAAGGCGCGGAGCCGGCGCTGCCCCGCCCCATCGGCGGCGTCGACTCCGACGCGTCCGCGGGCACCGGCGGCATCGTGTGGGTGAGCCACCGCGCCGCGGCCGCCGGTGGCGCCGAGCGGGACGGCGAGCTGTGGTACCTCCGCGACGGCGCTCCGGCGCCGCTGCAGCTGACGAACGACGACGCCGTCGACCTCCACCCGGCGCTCTCGCCGGACGGCCGCACGGTCGCGTTCGCCTCCGGACGCACCGGCAGCCGGAAGCTCTTCGTGATCGGCGTGGACGGCCGCGACCTCCGCCAGGTGACGTCCGGTCCGGCCACCGACGACTCGCCGAGCTGGTCGCCCGACGGCACCCGCCTGGCCTTCAGCAGCACCCGCGACGACCCGGCCGGGGACATCTACACCGTCCCGGCCGGCGGCGGGACGCCGGCGCGCCTGACCGCCGACCCGGCCGCCGACACGCAGCCCGTGTGGGGCCCGGCGCGGATCGCGTTCACCACGACCCGCTTCCACCCGGCCGGGGACGTGGTGCTGATGGCCGAAACGGGCGGCGCGGTCACCCGGGCGGTTCCCGACCCCGGGGACTCGTCCGAACCGGCGTGGTCGCCCGACGGCGCCCGCCTGGCCTTCACGACCCGAGCGCAGGACCCCTTCGGTGACGTCAAGCAGATCGCAGACGGCAAGGTCTCGATCGTCTCGGCACTGCCGGACACCGGCGAAACCGAGCCGACGTTCCGGCCGGACGGCCGGCCGGTGTTCACCGAACTGCGCGATGGCGGCACCACCGACATCTGGAGCTCCGACGCCACCGGCGGCGACCGCCGCGACCTGACCCAACGGCCGGGTGCCGACGAGTTCGACCCCGCCTTCTCCGCCGACGGCTCGCAACTGGCTTACACCCAGGCCGGCCCCGGCGAATCGGCGGAGACCGCGATCATCGTGGCGAACGCCGACGGCAGCGCACCCCGCCCGCTGACCGGCCCGGTGGCCGGGGGCAAGCGCGAGCAGCACCCGGCCTGGTCGGCGGACGCTTCGATGATCGCGTTCACCGCCACCTCGGGCCGCGGCGAAGGCCAGCGGGACGTCGTGCGGATCGCCCGCGTCGCGGACGGCCGCATCCTCGGCGAGATCCCGATCCCGCCGAACCTGCGCGGCGACGACTCCCAGCCCGTGTGGTCGGCCGACGGCACGAAGGTCACGCTGACGCGGGCGGCCTCGCGCGTCGCGCCGCCTCCGCCGGGCCGGGTGCAGCCGACGGTGGTCGACATCCCGGTCGGGCAGGGCTCTTCGGCGGCGATCGCCAAGACCGTGCCGACCGACAAGGTGCCGGCCAAGCCGGACATCGTGCTGCTGATGGACCAGACCAGCTCGATGGGAACCGCCCTGAAGAGCATGCAGGACAACCTGATCCAGGTCATGACCACGCTCAGCACGGCGCAGCCGGAGGCCCAGTACGCCGCCGTGGCGTTCGGCGACCGCAAAGACCCGGTCGACGCCAACAACCCCAACGGCCGCCTGTTCCAGGTGCAGCAGGGCCTCACGAAGAACCAGACCGAGATCACGGCCGCCTTCGAGAAGATCACCCCCGCCGAGGGTGACGACGTCCCGGAGGACTGGGTCTACGCCCTGGATCGCGTCGCCACCGGCGCCATCGGCTTCCGGCCGGACAGCAGCAAGATCGTCGTGCTGGTCGGCGACGCGCCCAGTCACGACCCGAGCGGCGACCGGGACCCCGCGAAGGGCGTGACACTCGCCCAGGCGATCGAGCACCTGAAGGCGCAGGGCATCCGGGTGGTCGGGGTGTCGGCGGGGAGCGCCGGCGGTGGCCTGGACGCCACCGGCCAGGCGACTCAGGTGGCGAACGCGACCGACGGCGTCCTGGCGAGTACGAACCCGGACAACATCAGCACCGTGATCACCGAGAAGATCGGTGACCTGAAGGTGAAGGTGCAGCCGGTGCCGTTCTGCGACCCGGGGCTGACCCTGACGTTCAGCCCCGAGGGAACCCCGCAGGTGCCGGGAGGGACGAACGCCGAATTCACCGAATTCGCGGCCGTCGCGGCCACCGCGCCACTCGGGGCCTTCCTGCACTGCCGGGTCGAGTTCCGGCTGGCCGGCGAGCCGACCGTGCGGCCCGGCTACACCGAGGACGTCACCGTCCGGGTCAAGGACCCGCGGCTGCCGCTGATCACCCTGCACGACAAGACCGTCACCGGCACCGCGCCCACGGTCGTCGAATACCCCGCGACCGCGATCGACGCCGACCGCGAGACACCGCTGACGCCGTTCTGCACGCCGTCGTCCGGCAGCCTCTTCCCGGTCGGGGCCACCACCGTGACCTGCACGGCGACCGGGCGGGGCGGCACGGCCACCGAGACCGCCGTGATCTCCGTCGACCCCGGTGGGGAATTCCGGCAGGAGCTCTGGCAGGTTTCGCTCGTCGTGACGCCGGACAGCGTCGTCGCCGGCACCCAGCGGGACCTCTCGCCGTCGTTCGGGACGCCGTGCGGCGCCGGACGGCAGGGCTCGGCGGACGTCTCGCCGGACGGCGCCGCGCTGGTGTTCCACAACGACTTCCACCAGCTCTGCGTGGCGCCCGCCGACGGCGGGCGCGCGCGGGTCCTCGTGCAGGACACCGATTTCGTGGACGACCCGGCCTGGTCGCCGGACGGCACGCTGGTCGCCTTCGACAGCGCGCCCTCCGAATCCCGGCCGAGCATCCGGATCGTGCCGTCGGCGGGGGGTGCGCCGCGGCCGCTGATCGACGGACCGGGCGGGGCGTGGCAGCCGGCGTTCCAGCGGATCGCCGACGTCGGGGTGACCGCCACCGCCATCCCGGCCGCCATTCCGTTCTCCGGCCTCACGACCTTCGAGTTCGTGGTCACCAACCACGGCGTCACCGCCTCGCCCGGCGTCGGGCTGTTCGTCCGGCTGACCCCCGGACTGCAGCAGCCGCAGCCGCCGATCACCAGCGCCGGCACCTGCACGCCCGAGCTGGTCTGCGCCTTCGGCACGCTCGCCCCGGGCGCGCAGGCGCGGGTGCGGTTCAGCGCCACCGGCGCCGAACCCGGGCCGCAGGCGGCGACCGGCACCGTCACCACGGCCGGCCAGGACGCCGACGCGCGCGACAACTCCGCCACGGCCGTGGTCACCGTCGGCGAGAAGCCGGTGCCCCCGGTCACGCCGGGGTCGCTGTCGGTGGGGCTGGCGGTGTCGGCGGTACCGCTGTTCGCCGGTGGCGACGACGTCGTGCTGACCTTCCTGGTGCACAACGGTTCCGGGGCGCCGATGCCGGACGTCCGGCTGGTCACCCAGCTGCCGCCGCAGCTGCCCGCGACCGCCGTGCCCACGGGGTGCACGCCGGGCGGCGGCAGCTGTGCGCTCGGGACACTGGCGCCCGGCCAGACCGTCGAGGTCCGGATCGCGCTGGCGGCCAAGGCTGCGGCGGACGCGCCGGTGGCGGGCACGGTCAGCACGAGCGGGCCCGACGACAACCCGGGCGACAACACCGCCCGCGGGCGGGTGGTGATCCGCCAGCCGGTGGTGACCGTGGAGCCGGGCGTCGCCCCGCTGGGTTCCGTCCCGCGCGTGACGGGCACGGATTTCCCGCCGGGTGCCACGGTCCAGCTGGCTTGGTCGGCAGGGATTTCCGAGACACCGGGCCTGGCGACCGTGGGTGTCGACGGGAAGTTCGAGGCGCAGTTCCTGGTCTTCCACCACGACCTGATCGGGCCGCGGACGGTGTCGGTGACCTCGGTGAGCGGGCCGAAGTTCGGGCCCGTGCCGTCGAACCCGGTCCTCGTCGTCCTGCGCACCGAGCAACCCCCGTTCATCAGCCGCGGCTGACCTGCCCGTAGGGGCAACCACCGGCGCACGGCCGCACACCCGTCCGCTGGTGCCGGATCCGCACCACGAAAGGGAGACTTCGGCCCATGGGAGCAACGGCGACGCTGTCCGAGGCCGGCCTGGTCGCGGAACCCGGCCAGGAGACGAGCTGCACGGTGACCATCCGGAACGCCGGGCAGGTCGTCGACCAGTTCGCGATCGACGTGGTCGGCGACGCGAGTGGCTGGGCCACCGCGGAACCGGCGACGGTCAACCTCATGCCGGGGGAGACCGGGACGGTCACCGTGCGGTTCGCGCCGCCGCGGTCCTCCGACGTCGCCGCCGGGACGATCCCGTTCGGGGTCCGGGTGTTCTCGAGCGAGGACCCCGCCGGCTCGGTCGTCGAGGAGGGCACCGTCGAGCTCGGCGCCTTCACCGAGGTGACCGCCGAGATCGTGCCGGCCAAGGTGGAGGGCAGTTCCAAGGCCGACTTCGAGGTCGCCGTCGACAACCGCGGCAACCGGCCGGTGGTGGTCGAGCTGAGCCCGCGGGACCCGGAGGACGAGCTCGACTTCCGGCTCGAGCGCGACCGGGCCGAGCTGGCGCCGGGCACCGCCGCGTTCGTCCGGATGCGCACCCGGCCGCGGAAGCGGTTCCTGCGCGGGCAACCCGTCCGGCACCGCTTCCAGGTGTTCGTCGTCGCCGACGGTGCCGAGCCGCTCAAGACCGAAGGCACCATGGTGCAGCGGCAGCTGCTGCCGAAGTGGCTGCTGCCCGCGCTCGCCGCGCTGCTCGTCCTCCTGCTCGCGCTCGTGACGCTGTGGTTCACCGTGCTGCGGCCCGCGGTCAAGTCGGCCGCCCGCGAGGCCGCCGAAGAGCAGAACCACGAGATCGTGAAGGCGGCGCAGGACGCGGGCGCCGGGGCCGACCAGGCGAAGAAGAACGCCGATCAGGCCAAGCAGAACTCCGAACAGGCGATGAAAGCCGTCGGCCTGACCCCGCCGGGTGACAACCCCGCACCCCCCGGCTCCGGTCCCGGGACGCCCCCGACCCGCGTCTCGAACGCCGCGGCCGACGGGACGCCGACGGACTTCCGGGTGGCCGCCGACGCGAAGATCGACTCGAACGTCAACCGGTTCGCCGAGTTCCCGTACACCCTGCCGGACGCGAGCAAGACGCTGGTGGTCACCGACCTGATCCTGCAGAACCCGCGTGGTGACACCGGAACCCTGCGGCTGCTGCGGGATTCCGGCGGCACCAAGACCGTGCTGCTGGAGGTCGGGCTCTCGAACTTCCGCGACCTCGACCACCACTGGCTGCAGGCCTGGCGGTTCCTGCCGGGGGACAAGATCGTCCTCGCGGTCAGCTGCCAGAACCCGGGGGACCGGGGCCACTGCACCCCGTCGGTCTCCTTCTCCGGCCGGGTCGAGTGAGCCGTGCTAAATCAGCCCTTCGCGCATGGCGAACGCCACCGCGTGGGCGCGGTTGCGGAGCTGGAAGCGGTTGGTGATGTCGTGCAGGATCGACTTCACCGTCCGCTCCGAGTAGCTCAGCTGGTCGGCGATCTCCCTGGTTTCGAACCCGTCGGCGACCAGCCGCAGCACCCGGGTTTCCCGCTGGGACATCCCGGCGAGGTCCCACCCGTTGGGGCGCAGCACGTCCCGCTGCAGCCGGGACACCCGCGACAGCAGCCGGCCCAGCAGGTCCGGCGGCAGCGCGCCTTCGCCGACGGCCGCGGCCTTGACCAGCCGCACCAGCGTGTCCGGGGTGGCGTCGGCCCGGCGGATGATCGCCGAGACGCCGTTGCCCACGACGTCCAGCAGCTCCGAGTCCTCCACCTCCCCGGCGACCAGGACGACGCCCGCGTGGCCGGCGCACTGGAGGCTGCGCAGCAGCTGCCGGGCTTCCTCGTTGAGCCGCTCCACGATGACCAGCACCACGGCGGGCTCGCCGGAGTCCTCGTCGGCGAAACGGATCTCGGGACGTGACCGCAGCGCGGCCGTGACGCCCGCGTGGGTGATGGTGTCGGTGGCGTGCAACAGCACCGGAACCTGGTCGGTGATCATCGGTGGGCCCTCCCTCGAACGACGTCGGATCGCTCCACTCCCCAGGATCGTGGTGCGGACGCCTGCCGAGAAGGGACATGGAGTCCCGATATGTCCCGCTTTCGTTACTCCGATCGGGCAATGCCGGCTTCTTTGGCCTTGGCGATGGCCTGGGTCCGGTCGGTGACCCGGAGCTTGCGGAAGATGTGGGACACGTGGTTGCGCACGGTCTTCTGGCTCAGCACCAGCTCTTCGGCGATCGACGCGTTGCCCATGCCCCGCGCGACGAGCCGCAGGATCTCCTTCTCGCGCAGGGTGAGCCGTGGGAACGACTCGTCGCGCGGGGTCGCCGTCCCCAGCAGCGACAGCACCCGGGTTGCGATCGCCGGGCTGAAGATGGCTTCGCCGTCGCCGATCACCCGGACCGCGCGGATGATCTGCTCGTTGCGCGCGCCCTTGAGCAGGTAGCCGCGGGCGCCCGCGCGCATCGCGGCGAACACCGCGGCCTCGTTCTCGAACATGGTCAGCATGAGCACGCCGGTGTGCGGGCTCGCGCTCACGATCCGCCGCGTCGCCTCGATCCCGTCCAGGTCCGGGAGGTTCAGGTCCATCAGGACGACGTCGGGATCCAGTCGGCCCGCGTCCGCGACCGCGGTCAGGCCGTCGGCCGCCTCGCCGGCGACCTCCATGCCGTCGGTGGCGTCGAGCATCGCGCAGAGCGCAGCGCGGAAAACGGGGTGGTCGTCCACCACGAGGACACGCAGGGAACCGAACACCGCCTCACTTCCCCGCGGCGAGCGGCAGCCAGGCGGCGATCCGCGTGCCACCGGAGGAAACCGGCTCGACCCGGCAGCCGCCGCCGAGGTCGCCGGCGCGTTCCCGCATCGACCGCAGCCCGCTCCCGCCGACCGCGGGCAGGGCCCCGCCGTCGGTGCCCACGCCGTCGTCGACGATCTCCACGTGCAGGTCGCCGTCCAGCGGCCAGAGGTGCACGGTGCACTCGCGGGCGCCGGAGTGGCGGGCGACGTTCACCAGCGCCTCGCGGATGATCCGGTAGGCGGTGACCTCGACCTCCGCCGACAGCGGCGGCAGCTCGCCGCGCACCTCGACCCCGACCCGCAGCGGCCCGTGTTCGGCCGGCACCCGCCCGGTGAGCGTGGCGGCGTACCGCCGCACGGCCAGGACCAGCCCGGCCTCGTCGAGGGCCGGCGGCCGCGCGTCGGCCACGATCCGCCGCAGGTCGGTGATCGCGCCGTAGAGCTCGTCTTCGAGCCGGGCCAGGAGGTGCTCGGTGGCCGCCCGGTCCCGCCCGATCAGGTCCCGGGCGGCGCGCAGCCCCAGCACGGCGGCGGTGAGCGTCGGCCCGAGGCCGTCGTGCAGATCGTGGAGCACCCGTTTGAGCCGGTCTTCGTACCCCGCGGGACGACCGAAGTCGGCGACGACGAATGTCCGGCGCATGTTCTCCCCGTCCGCCAGAAATGGCCCGGAACCCCTCGCGAACCGGGGGTACCAGCTCTCGTGCGGGTAGCCCAGCCGGCTGCTCCGTTTCGCGTAGCGGGATGGTCACCCGCTGTACTAATCGCCGCATCCTGCCCCGGCGTTTCATTCGGAGCCGCCGTCACAGGTCACGGTATGGTCCCGATGCGGAAACGCTCGTAACGGTGCAGGTCCACCCGATGATCCGACTGGCCCAGTGTGGCCGCGCCGTCAAAAACCATTCATGAACTGTGCCGGGAACCGGTGGAAATTCGACAAAGCCGGGACGCTGCACTTTCGGGAAGTCGCACGGCGGATGGAGCAGGAGACGAGAGACAATTGGCGGAATGGCAACAGGTCCGCGTGGCCGGTTCGTTTCGGCGCCTGGTTCACGGGCCGGGAATACCCGGCTGTCGGACGCGGATCCCGGCGGGATCGGGTGCGGGAAGCTCGACGAGCCGGGTCACGGCACCGGCGTCGGGCGTGAACCGCCGTCGGCGCTCACGGGACCACGACCGGCGTTCCGGGCAGCACCAGCCGGACGGGGATCTCCGGGGCGATGCGGGCCACCGCGTCGGCGTAGTGGCGTGGGTCCTGGTCGCCCTTGGTGAGCATCCGGTCGCCCAGCCGGCCGCTGTGGAAGGCGTAGTGGTGCGGAACGGCCAACGCCGGCTTCAGCGCCGCGGTCAGCCCGGCCGCCTCCTCCGCGTCCATCACCACCTGCTCGAGGTGCAGCGGCCGGATGCACAGGCCGTTCGTCGGCAGGATGGCCAGGTCGACGGGGCCGAACCGGTCCGGGATCGTGTCGAGCTCCGGGACGCGCAGCGAGTCGCCGCCGAAGAAGACCGTGCGGTCGCCGGCCTGGATGACGAAGGTGACTTCGTGGACGCCGTGCTTGCCCGGCGTCGCCGTCACCGTGAGGTCGCCGACCGTCGCGGCTTCCCACGCTTCGACGACGCGGACGTCGCGGAAACCCTTGGCCCGTGCGATGGCCGCGACCGTGCCGGGCCCGATCAACGGGGTGCCGAGGTCGAAGCCGCCGTCGACGAGGGCGTCGAGGTCGCAGTGGTCGTAGTGCTCGTGGCTGACCACGACCGCGTCGACCCGGCCCAGGCCGGCGACGGTGGAGGCGACCGGCTCACCCTGGTAGTAGGTCGCGGTCTGGGTGAACCACGGGTCGGTCAGGACCCGGAGCCCGCCGATCTCGATCAGCTGGCAGGCGTGGCCGATGCGGGTGACGCTCAGTGTGGTGCGCATGCTGGTTCTCCTGGGAGTCAGTTGCCGAGGTCGAGGAGCGCGCCCAGCAGTTCTTCGGGCGTCTCGACCTGCGGCAGGTGGCCGGTGCGGGGGAGCAGGGTGAACGTCGACAGCGGAATCGCGGCCGCGAAGGCCTTGCCGTACTCGGGGCCGGCGATGCCGTCGCTCTCGCCCCAGATGACGTGCACCGGAACGTCGAGCTCGCCGAGCCGTCCGGCGAGCGTCGGGTCGGCCATGGCCGGTCCGGTGTAGCCGATCAGCGCGCGCACGTCCGGGCTCGGCCCGGTGCCCCCGCCCGCCGGCGGCACCGGCGCCTTGCTCGGGTCGTGAAAGGACAGTGCCCGGATCTCCGCGAGCGACATGCCGCTGATGTCGGTCACCGGGTGGCCTTCGACCTCGATGCCGATCCCGTCGACGATCACGGCACCGCTCACGCGCGGGCTGTTCAGGAGCGCGATCTCGGCGGCCAGCCAGCCCCCGAAGGAGTTGCCGACCACCGTGACGTCGGTGAGGTCGAGCTCTTCCAGCAGTCCGGCGTACAGCCGGGCCAGCTCGGTCACGCCGGTCAGGCTTTCGCCCTTCGGGGTGCCGGCGAAGCCCGGGTGGGTGGGCAGCAGCACCCGGGAGTGGGTGCGTTCGGCGAGCAGGTCGGCGAAACCGGCCATCGTCGCGACGCCGCCGCCTCCGTGCAGCAGCAGGAAGGGCCGGGTGCGGTCGCGGTCCTGGAGGGTCACCTCGGCGGTGCCGACGGTGCGGGTTTCGGTGCGGGTGGGCCGGAGTGAGCCGGCCGCGGGGAGAGTCGTCATGGTTCCTTCTCGGTCTCGAAGCTCGTACCTAAGGAACCTTATATAAGGTTGTTTAGATAAGCAACCTGACTTCGATGGGTTAGGGTGAGACGCATGAAGTACCGCCCCGGCGAGGTCTCCCTGGCCGTCAAGCGCCTGCAGTACCGCCACCACCGGGCCCTGAACCGGGTGCTGGCGCCGCTGGGGCTCTCGCTCGTGCAGTGGGACACCCTGCGCCACCTGCACCGCCACCCCGACGCGTCACTGCACGAGCTGGCCGTGCTGACCTTCCAGACCGACCAGTCCTTCGGCTCGCTGGCGACCCGGATGGCCGAACGCGGGCTCATCGAACGCGTCCCCGGCCCGGGCCGGGCCGTCCGGCACCGGCTGACGGAAGAAGGTGCGCGGCTGCGCGCCGAGGGCCAGGAGCTCGTCGACGGCGTCGCCGAGGCGTCGTTCCGCGGTCTGACGCAGGCGCAGCTCGACCAGCTGGGCGAGCTGCTGGACCGCGCCCTGGGACCGGACCCCACCGCGTAGAGCGGTCGCCCTCGGCAAAACCACGGCCGGAAAGCAACGACCGAGAACGCTCGGCCAAGCGGTCAGCCGGTGACCTTCCGCGCCACCCCGCCGTAGAGCTGCGTGTTGGTGTACGGGTCGTCCGAGACGTCGCCCGGGCCGCCCGGGCGCCACAGTGCGCAGCCGACCAGGCCGGGTTCGATCAGCTGGAAGTCGCCGAACATCGTCTCGACTTCGCGGTAGGTGCGGGTGGTGGCCTGGTCGTGGCCTCTGGCCTGGTTGAACGTGCCCACGAGGCTGTTCATCCGGTTGCCCTCCTGGTCGCTGACCATGTGCGAGATGGCCAGGTAGCTGCCGGCCGGGAGACGGCGGCGGTACTCGGCGAGCAGCGCGTGCGGCTCGAGGGCGTCCGGGATCCAGTGCAGCATGGCCACCATCAGCAGGCCGATCGGTTCGCCGAAGTCGAGCCGGCGCAGCTCCGGATCGGCGAAGATCCCGTCGGGGTTCGTGAAGTCCCCGTGCGCGATCGTGGCGTTTTCGCTGGTGCGCAGCAGCATCTTGCTGTGCGCGACGGCGATGGGGTCACGGTCGACGTAGACCACGCGGCACCGCGGGTCGATCTCGCCGGCGATGTGGTGGACGTTGCCCACCGTGGGGATGCCCGAGCCGATGTCGAGGAACTGCCGGATACCGAGGCTCATCAGCGTGCGGACGACCCGGCCGAGGAAGGCGCGGTTGAGCCGGGCGACGTCCCGGATGCCGGGCATGGCCTTCTCGGCCTGTTCGGCGGCCTCCCGGTCGGCCTGGAAATTGTGCGCGCCGCCCAGCAGATAGTCATAGGTCCGGGAACTGCTGGGTTTCGTCGTGTCGATACCCGGAGGAACCCATTCCTCTTCCTGGTGTGGTGTCATCACGTCCACCTCGCTCGCCTTCGAACGAAGAACATACTCACTCCCGCGGCGGTCCCGATTACGCCATCGGTGTGACGGCGATTCAGCCGATGGGTGCTGTCGCGTGCCGCCGATCGGGCCTAGGGTGGCAGTCCTCCTTCCGGACACCCAAGGAGAGGAAATGGACGTCCCGGTCGCGCCAGGCCGTCGGATCCTGCTGGGGCACACCCCGTCGATGTTGCGGCAGCGGGTCGGTTTCACGTCTTCGTTGCGTGCGCACGGCGATATCGTGCGGCTCTTCCTCGGTCCGTTGGAGACGTATTTCCTGACGAGCCCGGAGTTGGTCAATCACGTCCTCGTCGCGCAGGGGTCCAGCTTCTCGAAAGGGATCATCTTCGATCGTTTCCGGCCGTTCATGGGAAACGGGCTGGTCATGTCGGAAGGTGCGTTCCACCTGCGGCAGCGCCGGTTGATGCAGCCGGCGTTCCACGGTGCCCGGCTGTCCGTGTACGCGGACACGATGGTGCGGGTCGCCGGGGAGCTGACCGGTTCCTGGCGGGCGGGTGAGGTTCGCCGGCTGGACGCGGACATGCAGTGGCTGGGCATCACCGTCGTCGGGGAGACGCTCTTCGCGACGGAACTGGGGCGGCGGGCCGTCGCGGAGGCCCGCCGGTCGATCCCGGTGGTGCTGAAGGCGGGGATGATCCGGGCGCTGTCGCCTCGGTTGTTCGAACACGTTCCGGTGATCCCGGCCAACCGGCGGTTCGACCGGGCCGTCGCCCGGCTGCGGCGGATCGTGCAGGAGGTCATCACCGGGTGGCGTGCCACGGGGGAGGACCACGGTGATCTGCTGTCCATGCTGATGCTGGCGCGGGATTCCGGCACCGGCGAGGGGATGACCGACGATCAGGTCTACGACGAGGTGATCACGCTGCTGACGGCGGGCAGCGAGACCAGCGCCGTCGCGCTGACGTGGCTGTTCCACGAGCTGGCCCGGCACCCGGAGGTCGGGCGGCGGGTGCGGGCCGAGGTGGACGAGGTGCTGGCCGGGCGGGCGGCCACCTTCGGTGACGTCGCGAAGCTGGCGTACCTGCGCCGGGTCGTCAGTGAAGTTCTGCGGATGTACCCGATCTGGATTCTCATGCGGCGGGCGCTGCGGGACGTCGAACTCGGCGGGGTGCGGCTGCCCGCGGGTACGGAGGTCATGTTCAGTCCGTTTTCGCTGCATTTCGATCCGCGGTTCCACGAAGACCCGGATCGGTTCGATCCCGATCGGTGGTTGCCCGAGCGGGCGGCGCGCATTCCGAAGGGGGCGTATGTCCCGTTCGGTGCGGGTGGCCGGCAGTGCATCGGGCAGGCTTTCGCGCACACCGAAATCACTTTGGTCGCGGCGTCGGTGCTGGCCGGGTGGGAGTTGTTCCCGGTGCCGGGGGTGCCGGTGCGGACCACGGTCACTTCGGCCGCTTATCCGGATCGGATGCCGATGACCGTGGTCCCGCGGCGGGTGGCCTGAGCGGCACCGGTAATCGATCGACCTCGTTTCTCGATGGACCCTGTTTGATCAAAGCTGTCTCGTGATCGTTTTGTCAGTTTGCTCGGTACTGTTCTCTTTCGGAGGTAATTTTCCGTGTTCGGATTCCGTGGTGGGATGCAGCGCGCCGCCGGCCGTCGCCGGCGGGCCACCGTGCTCGTGCTGGTGGCTCTCGGCTTCCTGCTGGTGCCCGTGTCCGCGAGAGCGGAGGGCGCGAGCTGCCGGGAGCTGTACTTCCCGGTGACGCTGGTGGCGCTCCCGCAGACGATGCACGGCACCCTGTGCGTGCCGTCCGGTGGTGCGGGCACGGTGCAGGTGCTGATTCCTGGTGGCACGTACAACAGTTCCTACTGGGACATCGGGTACCAGCCGGAGATCCGGTCCTACCGGCTGGCGATGAACAACGCCGGGTACGCCACGCTGGCGCTCGACCGGCTCGGTACCGGGCGCAGCACCACGCCGCCGAGCGCGGTGCTGACCACGATCACCGAAGCCGCCGTGGTGCACCAGGTGATCCAGGCCGTGCGGTCCGGTGCGCAGGGGCCGCGCTTCGGCAAGGTGATCCTCGCCGGGCACTCGTTCGGCTCCGGCACCGCCAGCATCGAAGCGGCCACGTTCCACGACGTCGACGCCGTGCTCGTCACCGGGCTGGCTCACCGGTTGAACCTCACCGGGACGACGGCGGTCTTCGCCGCCACCTACCCGGCTCTGCTCGATCCGCGGTTCGCCACCGGCGGGTACGACCCCGGTTACCTGACGACGATGCCGGGCAGCCGGTATTCGATCTTCCACGCTCCCGGGCCGAAGGTGGACGGCGCGATCGCCTTCGACGAGGCGACGAAGGACACCTCGGCGTACGAGCAGGCGGCCGATCTGTTCCCGATCGGGATCATCGCGCCCTACTCGCTGCTGATCAACCGGCCGGTGATGGTCGTGCTGGGCCAGGACACGGTCTTCTGCGGGCTGCTGGCGACCGACTGCTCGTCGGCCCTCGCGATCAAGACCTCCGAGACGCCGTACTACGGCGCCGGGGTGGACCTGACGGCGTATGCGCTGCCGGGGTACGGGCACGCGATCAACTACGCGCCGAACGCGCCCGACTACTTCCGGGCCGTCATCGACTGGGCGAACCGCAAGGTCGGCCGCTGAGGGGCACGCCGGGGCGGGTGCCGCCCCGGCGGCCGCCGGCGGCCTGCGCCCCGGGCGGCACCATTTTCCGGATTCGCGCCGTCGCGGGCGGGTGTCTCGAAAGTTTCGCATTCCCGCGCCCGTGTAAATTTCACCGGCCGTTTGTCCTTTGTGGACTGATGGCAGGCCGTTGAGGAGGCAAAGTGTCCCGCCCGGCTTCGGGGGCACTGTGTTCCGCTCGCGTGGATTGACAATTCCGGTTCGGGAAGTCCAGTCTGGCCCGACGCATGTTAGCGATAACAGTAGTCGTCTTGCTCATGCGCACACCGATCTGGCCGTCCAACGGCGGGTAGCTGACCGGGAGAAGGTCGTCATGAACAGAAGAAGTTTGAGTCGCGGGAGCCGGCATCTGCTCGCCGTGCTCGCCGCCGCGGCGACGGTCGCGGTGACGGCGCTGGCCGGGGCCGGCGCGGCCCAGGCCGACGTCACCGGCGCCCTGCGCGGCGTCGGTTCGGGTCGTTGCCTGGACGTCCAGAACGCCAGCCAGACCGACGGCACCGCCGTGCAGATCTACGACTGCTCGGGCGGCGCCGGTCAGCAGTGGACGTCGACGGCCAGTGGCCAGCTGACGGTGTTCGGCAAGTGCCTCGACGTGGCCGGCAGCGGGACCACCGCCGGCACCAAGGTGCAGATCTGGACCTGCCACGGCGGAGCCAACCAGCAGTGGCGCGTGAACGCCGACGGCTCGGTGGTCGGCGTGCAGTCCGGGCTCTGCCTGGACGTCACCGGCGCCGGGACGGCCAACGGCACCGCGGTGGCGCTCTGGACGTGCCACGGCGGCACCAATCAGCAGTGGACGGGCCTGTCGGGCACGCCGACGACCACGACCACCACGACGACCGGCGGAAACACCGGCTGCACCCTTCCGTCGTCCTACCGCTGGACGTCCTCCGGTGCGCTGGCGCAGCCGAAGAACGGGTGGCTCTCGCTCAAGGACTTCACCAACGTCGTCTACAACGGCAAGCACCTGGTCTACGGCTCGACGGTCAACTCGTCCGGGTCCTACGGCTCGATGGCGTTCAGCCCCTTCACCAACTGGTCCGACATGGCCTCGGCCGGGCAGAACGGGGCGAACTCCGGCACCGTCGCCCCGACGCTGTTCTACTTCGCGCCGAAGAACATCTGGGTGCTGGCCTACCAGTGGGGTTCCTGGCCGTTCATCTACCGCACGTCGAGCGACCCCACCAACCCCAACGGGTGGTCCGCGCCGCAGCCGCTGTTCACGGGCAGCATCTCCGGCTCCGGCACCGGCCCGATCGACCAGACCCTGATCGCCGACGGCTCGAACATGTACCTGTTCTTCGCCGGTGACAACGGCAAGATCTACCGGGCCAGCATGCCGATCGGGAACTTCCCGGGCAGCTTCGGGTCGTCGTACACGACGGTCATGAGCGACTCGCAGGCCAACCTGTTCGAGGCGGTCGAGGTCTACAAGGTCCAGGGCCAGAACCAGTACCTGATGATCGTCGAGGCGATGGGCTCGGGCGGCCGCTACTTCCGCTCGTTCACCTCCAGCAGCCTCGGCGGTTCGTGGACCCCGCAGGCGGCCAGCGAGAGCAACCCGTTCGCGGGCAAGGCCAACAGCGGCGCGACGTGGACGAACGACATCAGCCACGGCGACCTGGTCCGCACCAACCCCGACCAGACCAAGACGATCGACCCCTGCAACCTCCAGCTGCTCTACCAGGGCAAGGACCCCGCGGCCGGCGGCGACTACAACCGGCTCCCGTGGCGGCCGGGCTTGCTGACGCTGCGGCGTTGATCGCCTGAACGACTGTCGAGAACAGGAGCCCCGGCCGGTGGACGGCCGGGGCTCCCGTTCGTCGAGCGGCACCGGTTCGCGCCGAATTGACCGGGAATTGCGCTGCTTTTGGTGACACCCGGACGGGTTGAAAAGGTTTACCGGGAAATCGGCGCGGTTTCGCGGCCGTGTTCACCCGTCAAGGCGATCATGATCTTGTTCCGGTGGCAGCTTCGCCGAGCCGTCGGCTAGCGTGATCCCGGCCCGGAAACGGCGCGCCACAAGCGCTTCGCCGGCCGGCTTCCCCGAAGGCGTCCGATCAGCGGATCCGAAGAGCCTTCATTTTCGACCGAGCAGGTTGGCTGCTGAAACCGGAGAACGACATGTCATTCGGCAATGGCGCGACGACGACTCCGCGCTCGCGGTGGCCCCGCGCCGGCGGGGTACTGGCGGTGCTGCTGCTGGCCGTCGCTTCGGCCTGCCCGGTCGCGCACGCCTACCCCGCACGGGTGCAGGTGTTCGTGGCGAACAGCGGCTCCGACACCGTCACCGTGTACGACACCCGGATGCAGGAGGTGGTCGCCACCGTCCGGGTCGGCCGGTCGCCGGTGGGCGTGGGCGCGGCACCCGACGGGGACCGGGTCTACGTCACCAACGAGCTCTCCGACACGGTTTCGGTGATCGACGCCCGCACGTACGCCACCCTGGCCACGGTTCCGGTCGGCCTGCACCCGTTCGGCGTCGCGGTCGCCGGCTCCCATGCCTACGTGACGAACTTCGGGGCCGACACCGTTTCGGTGATCGACACCGCGACGAACACGGTCGTGCGGCAGATCCCGGTGGGCCGGTTCCCGCACAGCCCGGCCGCCAGCCCGGACGGACGCCGGGTGTACGTGACCAACAACGGCGCGGCCACCGTATCGGTCATCGACGCCGGGTCCGACCAGGTCGTGGCCACCCTGCCGGTGGGCCGCTTCCCGGCCGGGATCGCGACCAGCCCGGCGGGCGACCGCGTCTACGTGGCCGCGACCGGCGCGAACAGCGTCAACGCCATCAGCGCGACCGGGCCGACCCTGATGACGACCCAGCCGGTCGGGCAGGTGCCGATGGGGGTCGCGGTCACCCCGCGCGGTCAGGTCTACGTCGCCAACGCCGGCTCCGACACGGTGTCCCTGCTGGGCCGCAACCCGCCGACGGCGATCCCGGTCCAGGACGAGCCCGAAGGCGTGGCGGCGGCGCCCGACACCAGCTACGTCTTCGTCACGAACTCGGCCTCGGGCTCGATGTCGGTGATCGACACCGCGACGAACACGGTCGTCGCGACCGTGCCCGTCGGCAGCGAACCGGAGGGCCTCGCCGTGACGTCCTGACCCCGGTTCACGCCGGGTGGCCGGCCGGCCGGGGCGAGTGGGTGATGGTCGTTCCCCCGCGCACGCAGGTCGCCGCCGAAACCGTCGGCGCGACCGAGGGCGTGACGACGTCGGGACCGCACGCCGGCGGTGGCGGCGGCGGGACGTCGTTCCCCGCCGAAGCGAACCCCACCATCGCGGCCACCGCCGCCGCCACGACCAGCACGCCGGCTCCGGCCCACGCCAAGCCGCGCCCCGGCCGTACCGGCGCGGGCGGCGGCGAGACCCGCGGCCGCACCACCTCGGCGACTTCGGTGACCTCGATCTCGAACGGCTCCGACCGCTCTGTGCGGAAACCCTCTTCGCCGGCGAGGAACCGGTCGTACACCGCGAGCGCGGTGCTCCTCGTCCGGGTCAACGCGGCCGCACCCGTCGCGGGATCGCCGTCCGGGCACAGGAATCCGTGCAGCAGCACGAGCGGGCGACCGTACTCGTCCCGCGGTTCGCCGCGGGCCTCCGCCGCGGTCACCGTGTGCTCGGCCCAGACGAGCACACCGTACGGCGTCGCCGCGGCGCGCGAAGGCACGTCGTCCAGCGGCGTCGCCGTGGCTTCGAGGAACCCGTGCTCCCGCAGAAAACCCGGTACCAGCAGCGCCGAGTAGCCCCGCCGCCGGCCGCGGGCGACCAGGAACGGCCACGCCCGGCCCGTCACCAGTCACCCCAGCGGTCGCCGCCGAGGCGGGAGACGGGCAGTTTCGCCTCGAGCACCGCGACCTGCCGCTGCAGCTCGCCGACCACGCGCCGCCGAGCCTGGACGTAGTGCTCCGCCAGCCGGTCGGCCTCGCCGAGCCGGGCCAGCCGTGCGCCGCGCTCGGCCGGGTCGTCCTGCGGGCGCAGCGTGTCGAGCAGCAGCATCAGGCCGGACTCGGCGATCACCCCCGCGCCGACCGCCGACGCCAGCACCCGCACCGCGTGCGCGGTGAAATGGCTGCCGAGCGTCCGCAGCGCTTCGGCCGGGCCCATCCGCATCCGCCGTTGCGCGGCCGCGAGCAGCTCCGCGCGGGTGGCGCGGTCGAGGGCGAGTTCGGTCTGGCGCAGGATGTCGGGCACCACCACCGACAACGCGGCTTCGACGTTCCCGGGCCGGAACCGGCCGTCGGGCTTCTTCCGGACCGTGCCACCGGAGAAGACGGCGAAGTCGTGCCCGACCGCGGTCACCGGGATCAGCCGCACGATCCGCCGGGCGCTGTGCACCTTGACCAGGTCGGCGAACCCCGGCGTCGCCATCAGCCGGTCGCGGACGATCCGCAGCCGCTCGTTCTCGTCCGGGTGCAGGTGGTCGAGCAGGTCCCACTTGGTGATGACGAAGACGATCGGGCTGCGCACCGGCAGCATCGCGTTGATCATCGCGTCGAGGGACGCCTCGAGCATCAGCGCGCCACGCCGGTCGCCCTGTTCGGCCTGCAGCAGGCGGAAGCCGTCGATGATGCCGACGAGCGCGTCGGCGCCGGCGATCGCCTGCAGCAGCGTCGCCTGCGCGGTCGATCCCGGCGCGTCCGGGTCGGTCAGCAGCTCGCCCGGGTATTCGAGGTAGCCGAGCTTGACGACGGGTTCGGCCGCCCCGCCGACGTCGGCCATCACGCTGAACTCGAATTGGCGCAGTTCGCCGCGGGTCGTGCCGCGCGGCCACTCTTCGTGGACGTCGGCCGCCGTGCGGTACCACCGGTTCAGCTCGATCAGCTGCTCGTGCGGCACGCGCAGGTAGAAGCCGCGGTCGCCCGGGGTCTGCAGCCGCCGGTAGATCCCGGTCAGCAGCAGCGTTTTGCCCGAGCCCTGCAAGCCGAGCGTCACGATCCGGAACGCCGGGATCCCGCCGGGCGGCCCGGCCAGGAGCGCCGCCGGCCGGTGGGTGCGCCGCCGCCGGCGCGCGAGCAGCAGGACGACCACCAGGGTCAGCGCGAGAACGATCAGCGTGAGGCTCACGGTTTCTTCCCTTCCCTCACCGACTCGGAGCCGCGAGCCGTCCCGGAAATACGTCGGGATGCACCGGTGTATTTGCCGGGCGCTTCCGGACTCTGACCGGCACAGCTCCCACAGCGGAAGGAACGACCATGCCAGTCCCGGAGACCTACCACGCCCGAGCCGACGCCGAACGCGCCCGGCTGCTCACGGGCACCACGTCGCCGTTCACCATCACCGTCCGGTTCGCCGGCGGACTGACGCAGACGCAGCAGGACGCCTTCGCCGCGGCCGCCGACCGGTGGGCGACGGTGATCGTCGGCGACCTGCCGGACGTCGTCTTCGACGGGGAACCCGTCGACGACGTGCTGATCGTCGCGAAGGGGGCCGACATCGACGGGGTCGGCCACGTCCTCGGCCAGGCGCACATCACCCACGTGCGGCCCGCGGGCCCCGAACCGTGGGCCCTGCTGCCGGTCCGGGGCGAGATGACGTTCGACCGGGCCGACCTGGCCAAGATGGAAGCCACCGGAATCCTCGGGGACGTGATCACCCACGAGATGGGCCACGTCCTCGGCATCGGCTCGCTCTGGGGCGCGAAGGGGCTGCTGGTCGGCAAGGGCACCAGCGACCCGGTGTTCACCGGGCCCGCGGCGATGGCCGAGTACCACAAGCTGCGCGGTTCCGGCGACCTGGTGCGGGTGCCGGTGGAGGACACCGGCGGGCCGGGGACCCGGGACGTGCACTGGCGGGACCGCACCTTCGGCAACGAGCTGATGACCGGCTTCGTCGGCCACGCCCCGAATCCGCTCAGCCGGATCACCGCCGCCTCCCTCGGCGACCTCGGCTACCAGGTCGACGTCGACGCGGCGGACCCCTACGAGCTGCCGGCCGAACCGGCGCTGACGGCCGCGGGCGTGGCGGTGCACGCCCTGGCGGTCACGCCGGCTCCGGTCGAGCTTCCCCGGCCGGCCGTGCGCGCCTGACCGCTCGAAATCGTGGCCGGTTCCGCGGTGGCGGAACCGGCCACGCCTGTTTCGGCAGCTCTGGAAGGAAGACCTGGTGTCGCTGGGGGGCGAGCAGCGGCGCGACCACCTCGACGAGCTGATCGCGACAACCGAGATCATCCTGCGGGGCGTGCTGCGGTGACCGGGTTCCCGGCCGGCGGCGAGTGAGCCGCACCTCCCGCGCTTGACCTTGACACTGTGACAAGGTCTTCACTGCGTGGAGGAGGTGCTCCCATGAACCCGGCCCACCCGGACGCCCGGAACCACGACCGCCTGCTCGCCGCGCTGGGCGCCGCGAATTCGTCCACGCGCCTGCAGGCCGCGCTGGCGGCGGGCACGCGCGCCGACCCGGCGTTCGTCGACGAGCTCGTCGCCCGGTGCGCGATCGAGCCGGACTTCTTCGTGCGCGACATGCTCACCTGGGCGTTGACCCGCCTCCCGGCGGAGACCACGGTGCCCGTGCTGCTCGCCCAGCTCCGGTCCGGGCGGCCCCAGGCCCGGAGCCAGGCGCTGCACACGCTGTCCAAGATCGGGGACCGGACGACGTGGCCCGCGATCACCAGGTCGTTGCTGCACGACGCCGACGACGAGGTCGCGCGAAGCGCGTGGCGTGCTGCCGTCGTGCTGGTGCCCGCCGGAGAGCGGACGGCGCTGGCCGCCGAACTGGCCGGGCAGCTCGGCCGCGGCGACCGGACCGTGCAGCTGAGCCTCAGCCGGGCGCTCGTCGCGCTCGGCGAGGTGACCGAACCGGCCCTGCGCGCGGGACTGGCGAGCGCCGACCCGGCGGTGCGGGCGCACGCTCGCGCCACGGAGCGGCTGCTGCACGACCCCGACGCCGGGTTCGACCTGGCCGTCGGCGAGGCGGACCGGATCGTCGCCCTCGGCCCGGAGCGGGCCGGGTGCTGATCGGCGAGGTGGCCCGCCGCTGCGGGGTGAGCACCCGGATGCTCCGGCACTACGAGTCCCTCGGGCTGGTCCGGCCGACCGGCCGCACCGTGGGTGGCTACCGCGAGTACTCCGCGGCGGACATCCGCCGGATCTTCCACGTGGAAGGCCTGCGGTCGCTCGGCATGTCGCTGCGGCAGATCGGACGCGCACTGGAGGATCCCGCGTTCACCCCGTCCGCCCTGGTCGGCGACCTCGTCCGGCGGACCGAAGACCGGCTGCACCGGGAGCGGGAACTCCTCGAGCGCCTCCGGGCGATCGACGCGTCGGCGCCGTCGGGCTGGCAGGACGTCCTGCGCGTCGTCGAGCTGCTGCGCGGCCTCGGCTCGCCCAGCGCCGCCCGCCGGCAGCAGGCCGTCCTGGCGCGGTCCGAGGACCTGCCCGTTCCCGTCGACCCGCTGGCCAAGGCGATCCTCGCCGAATCCGACCCGAACGTCGCCGGCGCCCTGCGGTGGGCCCTCGCGCGGGCGGACGGCGACCGGGTCGGCAGCGTGGCGGCCGGCCTGCGTTCGGACAACGCCGAGGTCCGGCGGCGCGCGCTGCGGGCGATCGCCGAACTGCCCGGCACCGAGGCGGACACGGTGCTCACCGAGGCGCTCGGCGACCCGGACCCCACCGTGCGCCGGCTCGCCGCACTGGCCGCGGGCCGCCGCGGCGCGCTCGCCGCCGTGCCGGTCCTGGCCGCCATGGTGGTCGAAGGCACGAACGACGTCGAGGCGGCCGAGGTGCTGGGAACGCTGTCCCTCGACGACGGGCACGCGGACCGGATCACCAGCGTGCTGGCCGCCGAGCTCGCCGCGCACCCCGGGGATTCAGCGGTGCGGATCCGCCTGGCCCAGGCACTGACCGAACTGCCGGGAAGCGCGGCCCGCGATGTCCTGCGGCAGCTGGGACGCGACGAGGACCAAGCCGTCGCCCTCGTCGCGTCGGCCCTCGTGGAAGCACTCGAAGCGCCCGGCGGCTGAGCGCACGTCGGGCGCCGGCGGCACGCCGAGACGATCGCGAGCGGCGGACACCGGTCCGCCGCGACACGCCCGATGGCGTGGTGCCATGAGTGCACCACCGCCGTTGGTCTGGTACGCCCCACGGAGTCGCCGGTCTGGCACGGTGGCCGGGCGTTCTTCGACCCGGCGCTGCCGGGCCGGGCGGCGATGCGGTCGTACCTCGTGACCTCCGGGCAGTTCTCCGACATCGCGGCGCAGGAGATGTACCGCGATCCGGGCCCGGACCTGGATCTGAGCACCGTGCTGCGGACCGGCGACCCGGGACCGCGCTGTTCCACGCCGAGCAGCAGGCAGGAAGAACGTGGCGGCATCCCCGAGTGTTTCCGCGGGCCGACGATCCGTTTTCCGGAAAGCTCGGATGCGCTCGCGGCAGGAGGAACGGTGCCCAGCCGTGATTGTCGCGTCATGCGGCGACGGTCAGCAGAACAGCTCGACCGCGCCGGTCACCCGGACGGAATCCTGAAGGTTCCGCTCCGGGGGATCGACACCGTGCCCGTGCGGCCCGCACTGGTCCAATCCAGTTCCAGGCGCCAGCTGACCCCGCAACTCGGGCGGACACTCAGGGTGAAGTGGAACAACTCCGGGGCGCCCGCCGTCACGGCGAACGGGAAGTCTTCGCCGTGCGCCACCACTCGTGGCGGCGACGGAGGCGGCGGTTCCAGATCGATGGCGAATTCGTGCGGCGTTATCGACGAATAGTGCGTCTCGAGACCTTCGTGAAAGCCGACCACCACCGGCCGGACCGCCAGGAGCACGACGGCCTGGGCAGTACGTCCCTCGACGAGGACCACGATCCCGATGTCGTCGTCGGCAGCTCCCGGCCGCGGGCTCCGGAAGCCGTCGGTGACGCCACGGGCGGGGAGGGCCCGGTAGCTGATGCTGACGATGATCGGTACGTCGTACCGGGGTGGAGCATCGGAAGCGGGATAGATGCTCACATCGCCGTGGATCGCCCCGGCCTGCACGGCAATGCCGCTGTTGACGGCGAGGTGATTGTGCGCCGGCGAGCCGGCACCGCCGGAGAAGTCCGGTCGCGGCGGCGGCGTGTACTCGCCCCTGAGCAGTTCACGCAGGTGGGCCAGCTCGAACGTGTGATGGAGCTTCTCCCACGCTTCCTTCACCAGGTCCAGGATCAGGGCGGCCGGTGACTTCGGACTGCCCGGGTAGCTCAGGTCGACCGACGTGGTCACCACGGTCGCCCTCAGCACCAAGCCGGGACTCCCGTCTCGCAGCCGGCTTTCCACGCATCGGCCGCGACCACGACTTCTCCCTGAGCACCGCCCGGGTGTCAGGCAGCCCGCCGAGGCACTGACCCAGGTCTTCCAGCACGGTCCTGGCCGGCTCCGGCTCGCCGGGAACGGTCAGCACGATCCGGATCTCCACCAGCACCCCGTCCCCGGACGATCGGAGCGTATCGCACGGTGAACTGTCGACGGTTTGTCGACGACTCGTGGAATCGTTCCCGCCGGGGGACTGGTTCGCCCCTCCGGGCAGGACCTTCCGAGCGTGCGGTGGGCGGCCCGTCGAACCCCTGGACAACTGCCGGGAGGCCACGTGCGTGTCAGACTGCTCGGTCCTGTCGAAGCCGTCGTCGGTGGTGTGCCGGTGTCGATATCGGGGCTGCGGCGAAGAGCGGTACTCGCGGTGCTCGCGCTGCACGGCGAAGGGATAGCCGGCACGAGCTGGCTCATCGAAGCCGTGTGGGGTGAGCGGGCGGGCGGGGTGTCGTCGAACACCCTGCAAAGTCACGTGTCGTCGCTCCGGCGCGTGCTCGGCGACCGGAACGCGATCGTCGCCCGGTCTCCGGGCTACCTGCTCGATCTCGGTCCCGGCGCGACGGATGTGACGGAGGCGCGGCAGCTGGTCGAACGGGGCGAGCGCTGTGCCGACCCGGCCGAGAGTGCCGCGACGCTGCGCGCCGCGCTGGCTCTGTGGCGGGACCGCGCGCTGATCGACGTCGGCGGCGTGACGTGGCTGGACGAGCAGGCCGCCGGGCTGGAGCGGTTGCGCACGCGGGCCCAGCTGGGGCTGATCCGGGCCAGGCTGGCGCTCGGTGAGCACGCCGAGCTCGAACCGGACCTGGAGCGGCTCGCCCTCGCGCGCCCGTTCGACGAGCAGGTGCACGCGCAGCTGATGTTCGCGCTGTACCGCACCGGCAGGCAGGCCGACGCGCTAGGCGTGTACCGCAGGCTGCGCACGGCTTTGGTCGACAACCTGGGCATCGACCCGAACCAGCGGCTGCGTGACCTGGAGATCGCGATCCTGCGGCAGGACCCGGTTCTCGATCAGTCCGCGCTCGCGGTCCGGCTGCTGGCCGGCTGTTCGCCGTGATCGGCGCTGACCACCGGGTTTCAGCGCCACGTCAGGACCTTTTCAGCACCGCTTGCCAGAGTCGGCGCGGGCCCGGATACCGATGCCGGCGCCGCTCTTCGCAGACAGGACTCCCATGAAGCTTCGACGGCTCCTGCCGCTCACCGCCTTCGCGGCGGCGGTCGTGTTCAGCGCCGCGGCCGCGGCGCCCGCGAGCGCCGCCGCGAGACCACTCGCCGGGTACGCCGGCAGTCCGTTCGCCGGCACGGCCCAGCACACCGACGTGGCCGGCGGGCACACGCCCTCGGTAGCCGGTCCGCTGGTCAACGCGACCTCGCGGAACTGGGCGGGCTACGCCATCACCTCGTTGTCCACGCCCGCCGCCATCTTCACCCACGTGCACGCGTCATGGACCCAGCGGCCGATCACCTGCCCCGCGTCGGACGCCTGGGCGGTGTTCTGGGTCGGCTTCGACGGATGGACCAACGGCACGGTCGAGCAGGGCGGCAGCTCTGCCAGGTGCGTCAACGGCACGCCGCTGTACCAGCTCTGGTGGGAAATGTTCCCGACCAACGCGATCCAGCCGGCCTTGACCATCAACGCCGGCGACTCCGTCGCCGCGGACGTCGCCTACGACCCGGCCACCGGGAAGTTCACGATCAAGCTCGACGACGCCACCCAGCACACCAGCTTCTCCACCACCCAGACGTGCGCGGCCAACCTCGTCTGCTCCCGCACCAGCGCCGAATGGATCATCGAGGCACCGGGCCGGTTCGGGACCGGCGACTTCTTCCCCCTGGCGAACTACGGCCGGGCACTGATGGGCAACACGGTCGGCACCGACGACGCCGGCCACGGCGGGTCGATGACCGCGAGCTCGACCTGGCAGCGGACCATGATCCAGGAGCAGGACGCGACCACCACGTACGCCACCACCGAACACGCCAGCAGGAACGGTCAGAACTTCGCGGTCACCTGGGCGCACCAATGAGCCCGCTGCGTCGCGCGGCCGTGGTGGTGTGCGCCGTCCTGACGGCCGTGCTCACGGCCGGGGCGCCGGCGGTGGCCGCGAACCCGATCACCATTTCCAACGGCCTGTTCAACAACAGCGCCGCCCTGGCCTGGTCGTCGGCACCGACCACCACGATGGGCGACCGGACGGTCACCAGGACCACCACCGGAGTGCAGGGGCTGATCGTCAGCGGTCCGACCGGGTCGGTGTTCCACCAGACGCTCGGTGTGTCGCGGTACATGTTCATCGGTACCCACAACCACGTCCTGATCCTGGAATCGTCGACCGGCGCCGGCCCCGGTACCCGCTCGGTGTCCCTGGTGGACTTCACCACCACGCCACCGGCCGAGCGGCCGATCCTGTCGGTGCCGGCCGCCTCGGCGGCGGTGAGCTCACCGGGCGTCCAGTTCAGTGTCGGAACCGGCGACGCGTTCTTCGTCTTCGCTCCCACCGGCACCACGGTCGCCGGGCTCGGTGTGTACCGAAGTGACAACGGCACGATTCTTTGCCCCGGGCCACCACCGTTGACCCCGACCGGGCAGCTGTTCGGCGAGGCCACGGCGACCCAGCTCCGGATCAAGATGGGCGGCGCCGTGCTGGCCGCGTGCGCCCGCCCGCCGGGCACCAGCGGCTGACCGGCGTTCGGGGTCACCCACTCGGTCCCGACGATTTGTTCCTTGGCGGCGCCGCGGTGTTCGCGTCGGGCTGCTCGCGCGGCAGGTCGAGGGCCTCGCCGAGGAAGTCGTCCAACGGCATGGCGCGGTCTTCCGCCCGGCGGGACCACCTCGATCACCTGGACCCGGCGTCGGCACCGGCGAGCCGGACGCGCAGGCTCTCGGAGAAGGAGAGCAGCGCGGCCGCCTCGCCGCTGACCGTCGCCGCGCGGTTCAGGCGTTGGCCGGCAGGTCGGTCCCGGCGCCGCGGCGGCGGAGGGTGACCAGGTCGTGGCGGGCGGCGGGCAGGGTCTGCTCGGCGGCGCCCTCGACGACGAACCCGGCGTCGGCGATCATCTTCAGGTCGTCTTCGCCGGGCTGGCCCTCGCTGGTCAGGTAGTCGCCGAGGAAGATGGAGTTCGCCAGGTGCAGGGCCAGCGGCTGCAGGCCGCGCAGGTGGATCTCGCGCCCGCCGGCGAGCCGGACTTCGACGTCGGGGAAGAGGAACCGGAACAGCGCGAGGATGCGCAGGCACCGTGACGGCGTGAGCTCCCAGCGGCCCTCCAGCGGCGTGCCCGCGAACGGGATCAGGAAGTTGACCGGCACCGAGTCGGGGTCGAGTTCGCGCAGCGCCAGCGCGACGTCGATGACGTCGTCGTCGGATTCACCCATCCCGAAGATGGCGCCCGAGCAGGGGAGAGCCCGGCGCCCTTGGCCGCGGTGACGGTCTCGACGCGGTCGTCGAAGGTGTGGGTCGAGCAGATGTCGCGGTAGTTCTCCGCACTGGTGTTGAGGTTGTGGTTGTAGGCGTCGGCGCCCATCTCCCGCAGCCGCTCCGCCTGCCCCGGCTTGAGCAGGCCCAGGCAGACACAGACCTCCACGTCCGGAGTCGCGTCCTTGATCGCCCCGACCGTGTCGGAGATCCGGTCGAGGTCGCGCTCGCCCGGCCCCCGGCCGCTGGCCACCAGGCACACGCGTTTGGCCCCCGCGGCGATCGCCCGTTCGGCGTTGCCGACCGCCTCGTCCGTGCTGATCCACGAGTACTTGACGATGTCGGACTTCGACCCGAGCCGTTGGGAGCAGTAGCCGCAGTCTTCCGGGCACAGCCCGCTCTTCATGTTGACCAGGAAGTTCAGCTTCACCCGGGTGCCGAAGAACCGCCGCCGGACCCGGGACGCCGCGGCGACCACGTCCAGCACGTCCTCGTCGGAGGTGCGGAGCACACCGAGCAGTTCTTCCCGGCCCGGCAGTTCGCGGCGCAACGCCTTCGACGTGATCGAGGTCAAGAGGTCGTCAAGCGCGGTGTCGGTCATGCCTGCCATCGTGGTGATCACACCCATGGCGCGCAAGACGGGATTGGCCTCGCGACGCCGGACACGCCGGGTCAGTCCCAGGCGACGGGCAGCCGGTCGACGCCGTAGATCGGGTGGGTGTGGCGGAACGGGAGGTCCGCGGCCGGCGCCGCGAGCCTGAGCCCGGGCAGGCGGCGGAACAACGTCGTGAGGGCGACTCGGAGTTCGAGCCGGGCCAGGTGGTGGCCGAGGCAGAGGTGTTCGCCGTGCCCGAAGGCGAGGTGGTGGTTGGGCGAGCGGCCGAAGTCGGCGCGGTCGGGGTCGGGGAACCGCGCGGGGTCGCGGTTGGCGATGTCCGCGGCGGCGATGACACCGTCGCCGGCCCGGATGGTGATCCCGCCGGCGATCGGCACGTCGGCGGTGGCGACGCGGCGCCGTCCGGTGTGGGTGATGGTCAGCAGCCGCAGCAGTTCGTCGACCGCGCCGGCGGGCGGGCCCTCCGGCCGCCGGAAGAACTCGGCGAGCTCCGGGTTGTCGAGCAGGAAGGCGACGGACAGGGCGATCTGGTTCGCGGTGGTCTCGTGCCCGGCGACGAGCAGCAGGACGGCCATGGACACCGCTTCGGCCCGGGAAAGGTTCCCGGGTTCGACCTGGCCGGCGCTCAGCCGGCCGAGCAGGTCGTCGGCGGGGTGCTCGCGTCGCCGTTGCAGCAGGGTGCCGAGGTGGCGGGCGAGGTCGGCGGTGGCGGCTCGGTTGGCGGCGCCGCCCGCGGAGTCGTCCGTCATGACGCGGGCGCGGTCTTCGAAGAACTCGTGGTCGTCGTAGGACACGCCGAGCAGCTCGGCGATGGCGATCGACGGGAGCGGAAGGGCGAAGCCGGCGACCAGGTCGGCGGGCTGGGGCCGCCCGGCCAGTTCGTCGAGCAGTTCGGCGGCGGTGCGTTCGAGGGCGGGCCGGAGCGCCTCGATGCGCCGCGGGGTGAACTCCCGGATGAGCATGCGGCGCAGGCGGGTGTGCTCCGGAGCGTCCATCGAGATGAACGAGCCGGCCCCGCGCCGCCGCGCCCGGCCCGCCGGCCCGCGGGCGGGGTAGCCGGGCCGGGTGGGGTCGACGCTGAAGCGGCGGTCGGCGAGCACCGCACGGACGTCGTCGTAGCGCGTCAGCAGCCACGGCGTGCTGCCGTCCCAGATCCGGACGCGGGTGACGGGAGCATCGCGCTGCAGCTCGCCGAGCCGCGGCGGCGGGGTGTAGGGACAGGTCCGCGGGGGCGGGAACGCCGAGTCCGTCATGCCTCCTCCGCGAAACCCTGGAGGACGTCCTTCCGGGGCCGCTGCGCGACGTCGGTCCGGTCGGCGAGCCGGTCGAGCAGGGGACCCGTGAGCCGCAGCAAACCGATTTCCGTTTCGCTCAGGTCGCCGAGCGCCGCGGCCAGCCACCGGTCGCGCTCGCGCATGTCGGCTTCAAGCGCCGAGGTGCCTTGGGCGGTGATGGTGAGCACGGCCCCGCGCCCGTCGTGTTCGTTGCGGGCGCGGGTGATCAGCCGGTCCGCTTCCAATTCGGCGAAAACCTTGGTCAGCGCCTGCGGCCGCTGCCCGTCCGCGGCGGCGATCTCGCCGGGGGTGCTGGTCCCGTGCCGGGCCAGGTACCCCAGCACACCGACCTTGGCGGGGCTCAGGGCGTGCTCGGAGCGGGCGCCACGCAGCCGGCGTGCCAGCCGCAGCACGCCCTGGCGCACCACGGCGGCGGTCGTCGGATCGTCGAACTCTGCCATGGTTGGTACTGTATTTCTTATTAACTACGGCGTCCAGCTTGCGTTCGCTGGTCAAGTAGTAAGTATTTCCTTACCGGTCTAGCGAGCGTCATCGCCGGGGGGCGGGTCACGAGTAGGCCGAGTGGCCGAGCCAGGACTCGCGCCACGCCACCGTCAGCTCACTCACCCCGTCCACACCGGACCGGTCGACGTGGGCCTTCCAGGCCTCTTCCAGCGCCGCGCACAGCCTGGACGCGGGTGGTTCGCCGCCGCCGCCGGAGGAGAATCCGCGCAGGATCGACCGGGGGACGGCCAGCTTCGCCTTGCCGCGGATCACCGACTGCTCGGTGGCGCGGCAGATCAGGTACTCGACGGTGGCCAGGTCGCCCACCGAGGCCATGGGCTCCGGCGGGGGCGCGACCTGGGCCAGCGCGTGGTACAGGCCGTCCAGCGGAGCGGCGAGGCCCCGGTGCTGGCGCGCGATCTCCCACGACACCCACACGGCCATGCAGTCGGGCATCTGGTGCGGGCGGTAGGCGAACGCCGGACCGGCGAAGGTCTGGTAGTCGCCGGTCGGGTCCTGGACGGCGGTGGCGGGCCCGTCGGGGTCGGGCGGCAGGCCGAGCCGCTTGAACAGCTCACGCAGCAGCTTGTCCGGCCGGGCCGGGGTCGAGGACTCGCCGAGCAGCTTGCCCAGGATGCGGTTCAGCCGCTCGGTGGCCACCCCGTGGATCGCCAGCTGCAGGTGGACGAACGCGACGTCCGACAGCGTCGTGGCCGCGCAGCCGACCACCCCGACCTGGGGATACCGCTGCAGGAAGGAGACGATCGCATTCGTGGAGCCGATCCGGGCCGGGCCGACGAAGGTCACCGGCAGGCACGTGCCGATCCGCTGGCGGGACCGCAGGTCGCCGCGGTACAACGGCGAGAATTCGCCGTCGGCGTGGCAGACCTCGAACCAGTTGCCCTGCCGGTGCCCCGGGCGCGTGTCGGCGAGCCAGAAGCTGTACCCGTGCTTCTCGCACAGCTCGCGGAACCGGTCGGCCAGTTCGAACCGCGCGGCCGCGGAGGCGTCCCGCAGCGCGATCGCGAACCGGACCGCCAGCGACGCGCACGGGGGAGCGACCTCCTTGCGGGTGCGGAGGTCGTGGTTGCGGGTCTTGACGATCGTCGGCAGCTGGGCCGGGCACTGCAGGGACACCAACGGCGCGTCGACGAGCGAGGACGCGGCGTCGGAGATCTCCCGCACCAGGTCCCGGACGGCCAGGCCGTGCCACTCGTACACCTCGCGCGCCGCCGGGTCGATCGCGATGAGGCCCTCGAAGGTCTGCGCGGACTCGTAGATGAACGTCGGGTTGGGCGAGGTCGTCTGGTGGAACACCCAGCCGCGGGCGTTCTGCCGCGGGCGTTCCGCCGGCTGGAGGTCACCGGCCGGCTCGGCGGGTTCGGTGCCGTCCGGCGGTTTCCGGGTGCGGGTGCCGATCACGACGCCGGCGCCGTTCGTGGCCGAGCACAGCGTCTCCAGGAAGACCGCGTCGTCGGCGTCCGCGGTCACGAGCTCGCGCAGGTAGCCGGGGCGGGCCATGGCGTGGTGCACCTCGAAGTCCACTTTGGTCACCGGCTGCCGCGCTATTTCGAAGCCGGCCCGGGCCAGGTCGGCCACGTTCCGCACGGAAATCCGCTGCCCGCGCATCTCACCACCCCCCGGACGAGTCGAACCGCACGTCGGCGTCCAGTGGCCGCCGGCGGTCCCACGCCCCGGTGCCCGCCCACCGCGGCGCCCCGATGCGGGACAACGGGATCGCCGATTCGCGCCACGACGCCTGGCCGAACAGCACGAACGCGGCGAGCACCGGCAGCCCCACCGCGACCGTGAGCGTGGTTTGCACGACCTCGCCCCGGCTCTGCGTCGCGACGGCCGCGGCGAACGCGGCGACGGCGGCGATGCTCAGCTGGACGAGCGCCTGCGGCAGCGTGCCGAGGTAGCCGAGCACGGTCCGGCGCGGCGGCAGCGACAGGCGGCTGTATAGGAAACCCGGCAACAGCAGCAGCATCGTGATCACGGACTGGCCGTCGCCGATGTGGCCGAGGGCTTCGGTGGCGGCCCGGCCGTACGGCCACGGACGGCCCACCAGCAGCCAGCCGAGCACGAACGAGACCGTCGCGACGGCGAGCGCGTAGAAAGTCACGTTGAGCGGCCCGGACTTCGTGGAGTCCTTGAGCACGAGCGTCGCGCGCACCCGGACGTGGTCGCCGCGCGCGTCGCGGCCGCCGGAGCGGCGCCAGTACGCCCGCGCTTCGTTGTCGGCGATGCCGTTGACCAGCACGAGGTCCTGGCCGAACTCCCGGTCGGTCAGCTCGCGCGCGGCCTCGCGGAGGTTCGCGGCGGTGAACTCCGGGTGCCGCCGCAGCGAGTTGTCCAGCTCGCCCGAGTCCGTCCGCACCGCCTCGCCCGTCGTGGCCGCGGCGGCGAGCCGGTGGCAGGCCGGCATGCTCCGCGGGGACAGCTCCACCCCCGACTGGCCGGCCTCCCACTTGCGCCGGCGCACCAGGTCCGCCAGCCGGCGCAGGACGGTCTGCGCCTGCAGTTCGAGGATCTTGTGCCGGGCGCCGTCGGCTTCCTGCAGCGGCGCGGCGTCCTGCCGTTCGGCGAGCGACTCCAGGTCCTCGGCCAAGCCGTCGACCTGGTGCTGATCGGCGTCGGTGGACAGGTACATCCGGGAGATCTCGGCCTCGGGCGCGGTCCTGGCCACCAGGTGGTAGGACTTCAGCGTGGCCGGGATCGTGGTCTCGTAACTGACGACGTAGCCCCGGCGGCTGGAGGCCAGCCGCCGCCACTGTTCGCTGACCGCCGACGGCCGGGCGTCGACGTGCAGCGGCGTTTCGAAGCTGAGCCGGTGCTCCTCGACCGCATCGTCCAGCGCCACCACCAGCATGTAGTCGCGGACCGCGACGTTCAGCAGGTACGCGTACTCCACCAGCAGGTCGGCGCAGCCGGTGAGGATGTCCAGCGCCAGCTCCCGGCATTGCCGCCCGTACCCGTGCACCGTGCCGCCGGCCGGGGCCAGCGTGAACTCCTCCTCCGGGTGGTTCCGCTCGGTGAGCAGCGTCAGCAGCGCCTGCTGGATGAGCCAGCGCGGCTCGTGCACCTGGAACAGGAACATGTTCAGCTCGTGCTTGGCGGTCTGCGCGTTTTCGTCGCCGGCGAGGATGCCGCGCAGCAACCGGTAGAGCCCGGCGGCGACCAGCCGGGACGCCTCGTGCTGGGTCAGCCGCGGCAGCTTCTGCCCCGAGCTGTCGAACACGTCCACGGGACTGGCGTCGCGGCGCGGCAACCGGGCCAGCGGCACCCACAGGGAACGCTGCTGTACCGGTCTCGAAGCGGCCCGTTCGCCGTGTTCCCGGCCGATCAACTCCTGCAGCTGCGCGCTGGCCTGGCGCTGGCCCTCGTCGAGCAGCTTGAGGCTGACGTCGACCTCGGTGCTCCGCCGTGCCGTGCCGTGTTCGACCACGGTCAGCCGCTCGGTCAGCCGGCGCACGTGGTTGAGCCGCAACGAGGTGTCCAGCAGGGCCAGCCCGACGGCCGCGCCCTGCCGTGACAGGCGAGGCGGCGCACCGGGAATGGGGATCGTCTTGATGGCGTGCCGGAGACTGTCCATGCCGTCCACACCACTGAGCGTAGGAGGTACGGCGCCCGGAGACGAGCGAATACCGAGACCGGCCGCGCGGGCGACACGCGGGGAGGTGTGCCAGGCTGGCGGTGATCGTCACCGAAAGGAACCCGATGCACCGGCTCACCGTGCTGTACCCGCCGCCCGCCGACGAAGCCCATTTCCGGGACTACTACGTCAGCACCCACTTGCCGCTGGCGGCGAAGCTGCCCGGCCTCCTGCGGTCGCAGTACTCCTTCGACGTGGCCTCGCTCGGCGGGCAACCCCGGTACTTCGCCGTGTTCCACGCCGACTTCGAGTCGGCCGAGGCGATGGTCGCCGCGCTGGGGTCCGAAGCGGGCAAGGCGGTGGCCGCGGACGTGCCGAACTACGCCACCGGCGGCGTGGAGATGATCCACTACCCGCTCAGCTGAGCGCTCCGGCGCCGGGCTGCCACCGGCCGGGGGTTTCCGCCGGTCACCCGGTGGTCAGGGCCGGATGGGCGCGGATCCGCTCGGCCAGTTCCCTGGCTTCGCGGGAATTCCGGTAGGGCGGGGTGTCCAGGGTCGCGCAGATGTCGGACAGGCGGGTGGCCAGGTGGGCGACACCCGCGGTGGCGGACGTGCTGATCACCGGGTCGAGCGCGACGTCGGCGGCGTCCAGTTGCCGCGTGGCCAGGTATCCGTCGGTCATCTCCAGCCGCGTGGAGGCCTCGCCGCCGTAGCGGCGGCTGCGTTCGGCCTCCGTCGGGTACAGGTGCAGCGCGCGTTCGGCGGCTTCGATCGCCAGCACCGGCTTGCCCACCTGCACCCAGGCGCCGGCGTTGCAGAACGACTGCCGGGCCTCGTCGAACCCGAATTCGCCGCCGACGAGGTCGTGCAGCTCGTCGGGCTCGGTGACGTGGTCGCGCGCGTGGTGTCCCATGCCGATGACCTTCTGGGTCTCGCGGACGTCACCGAGGTGGGCCCAGGCGCGGCTTTCGATGTTGCACAGCCGCACGAAGCCGGTGCCGTGCCGCAGGTGTTCGCGGCCGGCCTTGGCCAGGTGTGCCGCCTCCCGCGGGTTTCCCGACCAGAACGCGATGAGCGCCTGGGTGCCGCGCAGCCACGCTTTGAGCCCGTTGTGGCCGATGATGTCGGCGTAGACCCAGGCGGCGCGTGATTGTTCGGCGGCGGCGCCGTAGCAGCCCAGCTCCATGCTGGCGTTCGCCAGCAGCCCGCACGTCTGGCCGGCGAGCAGGTAGAGGTGCGATTGCTGGGCCGGGTGGGTGCGCCGCCGCAGCAGGTCGAAGACGCGATCGCGCACGCGGACGAGCTCGGTGAAGATCTCGGCGGGCTGGGTGCGGATGGCGGTGCGGGCGAGCTGGACGACGTCGTGGTCCAGCTGCTCGAGCGTGATCGCGCCGACCTCGGTGACTTCGGCGCGTTCGGCGTGCGCGCCGGAGGCGTGGGCGGCGGCGCGGACCGCGGCGGCGCTGAGCTGTCCGGATTCGGGTGCCGGGGGAGCGGCGGCCGCTTCGGCCGGCGGGAGCTGGTCGAGCACGAGCCGCTCCGGCTCGGGCAGCAAGGGCAGTTCGGCCTCGCCGAGCAGGGCGCGGGGCACGGTGCCGTAGACCCGGGCGAGCAGGGCGAGGACGTGGACCGTCGGGCGGATGCCCCGCTGTGGCCATGCCTCGTATTCGCTGATCCGTTTGCCGGTCATCGGTGCCCGGCCGTCGCCGAGCAGGTCGTTGCACCGGGCGGCGACGGCCGTCTGGGACAGGCCGTGGGTGTAGCGCCAGGCCTGGCGCGGGTTGAACTGCCAGCGGCCGGCCATCTCGGCCGCGATCCGCGCCGGGCTGCAGCCGCCGGCGAGCAGCTGGTGCCGGAGCCGTTCGCGCTCCGGCTTGCTCCCGGGCTTCGACCCGCTGGTTCCCATCACGCCGCTCCGAAACCGAATAGGTGATCCACCCCACCGCCGACGGTCGGTCACCGTAGCGCATCACGGCTTTGCGCGGCAGCACCGAAGATCACGCGGAAACTCCGGGAAAAACTCCCATCCGCCGGGAACCCGCCCGGCCGGGCCGGGCGGGAACGCTGGTCAACCGCAGCAAGCCGAGTGGAGGATCCGTGTCCCGTCTTCGCGACATCGCTGGTACCGGCCCGCGGCGGCGGTCATGACCGTGCGCTGGGTCGAAAACGCCCGGGGCGGCGGGACACCGGATGATCGCGTCCGGTCGGCGCGGGCCGCCCTCGCCCGTGCCGACGCCCCGGCCGCCCGGCCCACCGGGACCGCCCGGCGGCCCACGGACGAGCGGGAGCGCCGGTGACCACCGTCGAGGAGGGGTTGCACGCGCTCGTCGTCCGCGGGTTCCGGTTCCAGCACATCGCCGACCCGCACGGCGAGCTGGCGATCATCGTGGGCACGTACGGGTGGCCGGGGTTCAGCGACCGCATCGAGATCCACGGTGAACACGAGGCCTCGGCGGCCCGAACGAGGGCCGGTTCGGCCGAGGAGGCCGTGTGGAGCCAGGGCGGCGACACCCGGTCGGTGATCGCCGCCCTGCTCGAACTGCCTCCGCCGCAAGAGCCACCGGCGCGGTCCTTCGCGGACGGTCGCGGGCACACCGGCTCGGGCAAGCGGTGATCGCCGCCGGGGGACCGGCGTACCGGGCCGATCAGGCCGGCGGCTCGTCCTCGAGCGCGCCGACCTGCTCCGGGTCCTCCGGACCGGGCATGTGGCGGATGCTTTCGCTGCCCTTGTGGTCGTGGGCGCGGGTGTACCGGGAATCCAGCACCCGCCCCAATTTGTGGGCCGCCCCGGCGTAGGCGTCGTCCACGGTCGTCGCGTGGTGGGTGACCGCGACCGGTTGTTTGCCCCCGGGTCGCGCCTCGATCACGCACTTCTTGTCTTCGGGCTTGCCGCCGCCGTCCTCGCTGAGGTGCACCTCCACCCGGGTCAACCAGCCACCGAACCTGGACAGGCTGTTCTCCAGGTCGGTGGTCACGTAGGTGGCCAAGCGCTCGCCACCGTGGACGTTGTGGTCGGTGTTGACCTGGATCTGCACGAGCACCCTCCGATTCGGACAGCAATGACGTCCGTCAGTACCACGCGGCCGGCCGGCTCAAACCCCCGTGGCCGTCAGCAGCGAAGAACGGGGTTCGCGGATTCGCCGTCGGGACGAGGTGTGTGTCCACATCGAACTCCCGCTGGAATCGCCTCAGCCGCACCAGCCCCAGCCGCTGACGGCGACCGCGCCCGTGCCGCCTTCTCCGGGCCTGTCCGAAACCCAGCCCGCGTAGCTGATGCATTGCGGCGCGTACCCGCGGACGACCGCGTAGTACTTGTAGTTCCCCTGGTCGTAGACGTTCCGGCTCGAGTCCTCGGAGTCCCGGTACAGCCCGGCGAAGGTGTCGGTGGCGACCCCGATGAACGACCACTTGATGGTGACGACGCAGTTGTAGCCACCGGACTTGTAGAGCAGGTAGACCCCACCCCACTTGCGCCCGTCGTCGGTCTTGGCCGGTAGCGAGGAGATGACCCGGTACCCCGCGCCGCAGACTTCGGTCGGGGTGTACGGGTTCGTGGCCGCTCCGGCGGGCGGCGCGGCCGTCAGGACGGCCGCGCCACTCAGCAGGGTGACCAGGGTCCGGCGCAGAAATTTCATCGGAAGCTCCTCGTTCGTCAGTCGCAGGTCCAGCGCAGCGCGGCGTGATCGCCGCTGGTGTTGCCGAAGATCACGCCGTCGTCGCCGATGACGTACACATCCGCGTCCCCGCCGTCGGGGAACGGGAGCAGGCCGAGCAGCCTGGTGTCCTGCCAGACCGCGGACGGTCCGGTCAGGTCGGTCAGGCTGCCCGCGATCAGTCCGTGCTTGTTGGTCGCTTCCGCGGTGCCGCCGTGTTCGAGGGGCCGCGGGTCGGCCGGGCCGTGCCACGCCAGGGCGCGCGAAGCGGGCCACGAGTCGATCGCCGTGCCGACCACGACGCCGTTGCGGATCTGGCGGATCAGCACGGGACGGTCTTCGCCGGTCAGCGGGGTGACCACGCCGGCCCGCCAGAGCCCGCCGAGCCGGTTGTCCGGGGCGCCGAGCAGGACGGTGCCGTCGTCGTCGAGGTCCCAGCCGTACCGCTCCGGGATGTCGATGACCCGCGGTCCGGCGGCCAGGACCGACCAGAGGACGCTCACCCGGTGGCCGTCCTCGAGATCGGTGGCGGAGGTGAGCACGTCGCCCCGGTCGTTGAGCGCGACGGCCGATTCGAGCCGGTAGCCGGGCGGGTCGGGCAGGCGGGTCAGCGTGCCGGGACTGCGGTGGCCGCCGCTGAACAGGTAGACGCCCCATGTCGTCGACGGAAGGCCCCCGTCCAGCAGCACTGTGCCGGCGGAGTTCTCGTCGGCGACGTGCGGGTAGACCAACGGCGCGAGCGCGTCCGGGATGCGGGGCTTGCCGTCGGTCCAGAGCACGACCTTGCCCATGTTGACCCCCCGGTCGATGACGTCACCGGAGTAGTTGCCGTGGCTGTCGGTCCCCCTGATGTCGACATCGGCGTCGAAGTAGCCATCAGGCGCGACGATCTTGTGCGCCGTCCAGGTGCAGGCCGCGGCCGCGGCCGCGGAAGGTGCGGTGACGGCGGTGCCCAGCGCGAGCGCCGCGAACGTGAGCGCGGCAGCACGTCGGAACATACGAATCCCCCTCGGAATCGGTCGATACCGACTCCACGCCCCACCGCACCCGCGGGTTGAGCCGCGTCACCCACCTGGCCCAGTCGCCGACGCGGTGTTCGACCACCACGGTCACGGTGCGCCATCCCGATCCCATCCTCAGCTCTTCGGCTCACCTGGCGGCTTCGGCGGAGTGGTAGCCGTCGGTACCGACGAGCGTGTCGAGTTGCCGCTGCACGTGTTCGGCGTCCCTGTCGCGTCCTTGTCGCCGGAACAGTTGCTGGGCCTCCTGCCACACCGTGCGGGCTTGGTCCGGCCGGCCGAGTGCGACGTGCGGAGGGCCGAGGTGCTCGAGGGTGCTGGCGGAGTCGTAGGCGTTGCCCAGGCTGCGACGCAAGGTGAGGGCTTGCGTGTAGTGGTCGATGGCCCGGTGATGGTTGCCCCTGGCGTGCTCGATGTAGCCGAGGCTGTCGAGGCTGTTCGCCTCGCCCGCGGGGTTGTGCTGCTCTCGGTGCAGGGTGAGGGCGGCCCGGAAGTGGCCGTGGGCGGAGTCGTGGTCGCCGAGGCGGGCGGTGTGCCAGCCCACCGCGTTGTGCCCGTGGGCTATGCACAACGGCGCGTCGAGGTCGAAGAAGAGGTGCAGTGCCCGGGTGGCGTGATGCAGTGCCTGGTGGTCGTCGTGCTGTCCCAACACCCGTCCGAGCGTCTGGTGGGCGTGGGCGAGTTCGTAGATTTTGTCGTGGTCTTCGGCGAGGCCGATGGCGTGGTGCAAGTGCTCGACCGCCTCCTCGCGCAGTCCCAGGGCAGCGCACGCGCGGCCGAGATGCCGGGAGGCGATGACACGAGGTGCGGGGTGCGCCAGGTGCGTGGCGGCGTGCGCGGCGGCCCGCCACACGGCGAGGCGGTCGTGGCGGTGACCTCGTCGGTGGTGGAACGTGTCCGAGGACAAGGCCAGCCACCACACGGTGTCGTGCCTGTGCTGAAGGGCCGCGGCCTGCTGGGCGGCGAGCAGGGTGGCGCGCTCGGAGATGAACCAGGCCATCGCCGCCCGGGTATCGGGCAGCGACGGGACGTGCGTGCTGGGTGCGGGCGGGGCGATTTCGACAGGTCCGCGGTGGGCGTCCAGCAGCAGGCCGGCGTGGAAGGCGGTGTGGGCGCAGTAGTCGAGCACTCGCCGCAGGGCCGCGTCTCGCACCGCGTCGGGCAGGTGCCGGGCGGTGCCGGTGGCGTAGGCGCGGATCAGGTCGTGCATCCGGTACCGGCCACGCGAGTCGCGCTCGAGCAGTGAAGCCTGTTCCAGGCCCCGCAGGACGGCCTGGGTGCGGGCCGGTGGCAGTCCGGTCAGGTTCGCCGCCGTGAACAGGCCGGCGTCCGGGCCGGGCACGCCGGCCAGCAGCCCGAACGTCACGGCCTGCTCCTCGGTCAGTGCTCGGTACGACCAGGACAGCACGGTGGGCAGGCTTGCGGACGGATCGTCGTCGGCCAGGCCGTCCAGCCCCGACTGCCGCAGCTCGGAGACCGTGGTGGACAGCGGCGCCCCGGCGCGGCCGGCGATGACGCTCAAGGCCAGCGGCAGGCCGCCGCACAGGTCGACCAGCTCGTCGACCGCCGTGCGCGCGGCGTCGACTCGCGTGGTGCCGAGCCGGGCGGTCAGCAGGTCACGGGCTTCGCCGGCCGAGAGCACGTCCAGCGGTACCCGGCCCGCGTCGTGCGTGGTGATCAGGCCCGCGAGCCGGTTGCGGCTGGTCACGACGACAGCGCACGATTCGCCGCCGGGCAGCAGCGGGACGATCTGGTCGGTGCCGGCGGCGTTGTCCAGCACCACCAACATCCGCTTCTTCGCGGTCAAGCTGCGGAACAGCGCGGAGCGGGTGTGCGCGTCGGGCGGGATCGAACCCTCATCGATGCCCAGAGCGGTGAGGAACCCGCGAAGCGCCGCGGCCGGCGCCATCGGGAGGTCGTCCGGGCCGAAGCCGCGCAGATCGACGAACAGCTGACCGTCGGGGAACCGATCGAGATGGCGGTGTGCCCACCGCAGGGCCAGCCAAGTCTTGCCGAGGCCGCCCGTACCGGTGACCGCCGAGATCATCATCGTGCCGCTCGATCTCGCGGCGTCCAGGTCGGCGTCCAGCCGGTGCAACGCGCCGCGGCGGCCCACGAAGGACGTGGGCGCGGCGCGGAGTTCGCGCGGCACCCTCGATCCGGCGGCCGGTGGCGGAGACGCGTCGGCCGGGGCGGGGTGTGAGGTCAGGATCCGGCGGTGCAGATCCTGGAGCACGACGCTGGGGTCCGTGCCCAGTTCTTCGACCAGCCGCACCCGGACCCGCTGGTAGTGCGCCAGCGCGTCGGCGGTGCGCCCGGCCTCGTGCAGTGCACGGAGGTACTGACTCGCCACCCGTTCGTCCATCGGCTGTGCGTCTGCCAGCTCGGCCAGCTCGGCCACAAGCTGCCCACCGTGTCCCAGGCGCAGCCGGGTCTCGGTCAGTTCGTGCTGCGCGTTCGACCACTCTCGCGCCAGCCGGTCACGTTCGGCTTCGATCCATTCACCGTCCACACCGGTCAGCGCCTGCCCACGCCACAACTTCAGCGCGTCGGTCAGCATCACGGCCGCGCGCTCATCGTCGGCTTCCGCGTCGCCCGCGGCGCACAGCTGACGGAACCGGTGCAGGTCGACCACCGGCTCGGTCGTGTCGGCGACCAGGACGTAGCCGCCGGACCTGCGCATGATCGTCACGCCGTCGATGCCAGCCAGTGCCCGGCGCAGCCGGGAGATGTAGCTGTGCAGCGTCGCGCGCGCCCGGGGTGCCACGTCCGAACCCCAGACCCGTTCGACCAACCGGTCCACCGGGACCACCCGCCCGGCGTCGACCGCCAAGGCCGCCAGCACGCACCGCTGCCGCGGGGGGCCCAGGTCCACCGGCCGTCCTCCGACCTCCGCGCCGACCTCCCCCAGCAGGCGCACGACCAGCACACCCACCACCCCCTGAACCGGTTCCCGGTCACCAGGCATACCGGCTCGGACAGCGTCGCGCAGAAACCCGCAAGAGATTCACACGATCGGCCCTCCACCATGACGGCGACCACCCACGATCGACGAAAGGTGATTCCGTCGTCGGACAACACAAGACAGCACCCCGCGAGGACACGACGGTGGGCGGCGCTGGTCGCCGAGGTCTTCGTCGTCGTGGCCGAGCTGGTGACCGGCACAGGTACTGCATCGGCCACGACCGGCGGCACGGCCGGATCGTCGGCGGCGGTCCTGGTCACCAACTGCAACCATTCCGGCGGAGCAGGCACGCTGGTGTCGCCGAACTACGTACGCATGGGGACGGCGCCGCCGTGGGCGCGGTACAGCTGTGCCGCAGTGGCAGCAGCTACTGCAGTGTGTCCTGTTTCGGCAACATCCACCCGCACTGCACCAGCACCGACGCCTGGGGCCGCACGGCCATCAGGCCTGACCGCAGCGAAATGTGATGCCCGGGGGAGCGGATGCGCGCTCTCCAGGACATCGCACGAACGGGCAACGCACATGGCCCTTTTGGACGTCCGCCCGCCGGGTCCCGGCCGGGCACCTCGGCGGTCACACTGGCCGGTCGGGAGCAGGGAGGACGGATGTTTCGCCAGGATCGCGATTCGAGCGGCGAACGGCCTCGTCGCCCGGTCCCGGGCGAAAGCCCGGCGGTGCGGCCCGCTCACGAACTGCTCGCTCTGCAGCGGCTGGCCGGCAACCGCGCGGTGAACCTCGCGATCGAAGGGGCACCGGCGGTGCAGCGCTTCGTCGGCACCGAGCACAAGGCGCTCGGCGATTCCACCGGCCGGATGGTGGACCTGGGGAACGGTGTCGTGCTCAGCTTCGGCGACCTCGTCGCTCTGTCGGGCGACGAGTACAAAAGCCTCGACCTGCTGATCAAGGACACCCGGACTCCCGAAGGCCGGGCCCGCCTGCTCGCCGCGATCCGTGACGACCACATCCCGGACCCCGCGAACACCCGGCTGCCCGAACCGAGCAAGGACCAGGAGTCCGAGCGGTTCACCACGTTCGTCCGGCTCGCCCTCGAGAACCCGCTGCACTTCAACGACTCCGGCCAGGCGATCGCGAAATGGGCCGGCGATCACACCGACGCCATCGCGACGGCGTTGGAGGCCGGCCTGCAGAACGACCCGGCCCGGAAACAACTCGCCCTCGCCAAGGAAGCGTTCGCGCAGCACTACCTGACGGACGCCTTCTCCGGCGGGCACATCCGCACCCCGCGCCCGGACATCATCGGCTGGTACCGGGCGCACTTCGGGCACGTGGTCGTCGACGAGTTCATCAGCCGGATGAGCAACCGGCTCATCGACGGTCTCGTCGCGCAGATCAGCCCGCAGACGAACTGGCCGGACTTCGTCGTGCGAAGCAAGGTCCGGCAGGCCGTCGGGGAACGCCTGGCGAGCGCGATCGCCGACGCCGGTGGTCGCGCGCAGGTCGACGACTACTTCGCGCTCGGCGTCGCCGGCGTGGTCAGCGGCGCGATGCACGACCTGGAGGGGGATCGTGGGGTGGCGGTCTCGAGCGAGGCACACCCCGCCGCGTGGATGGCCTTCGGGGACCACCACCTCGCCGCGAGCCCGGTGAGCCGGGAGCAGGCCGAACTCGCCCATGCGGCCGCGGTCGCCCACATCGACCGGGCCTTCGAGATCGGCAGGCGCCACGGCCGGGCCGCGGATTCCTCGGCCGCCCCGAGGGAGACCTACTTCGGGTTCGACTCGGCTGCCGTGGCGGCGGAGGCCGGCACAGCCGTGTCCGCCGCGGCGGGACACCTGCACGCCCGCCCCGGGTCCCAGGTCGTCCTGACCGGCCACACCGATCCCAGTGGCCCCGAGGGCTACAACGAGCAGCTGGGCCTGCGGCGGGCGCAGGCCGTCGCGCGGAGCCTGCTCGCGGCGGGCGCCGGTGAGGATCAGATCGTCACCCGCACCGAGGGCGAACGAGCGCCGGTGACGCTGGTCCCGGGGCAGTTCCGGCTGAACAGGCGCGTGACGTTCGACTACGTCCAACGGCCCGGCCCCTACCGCGATATCGGCCGGGAGGAAGCAGCCGCCGAAGTCCAGGCGGCGATTCCCGCACCGTACAACGACGTCACCCGGTTCGTGCCGAAACCACTGCCGGCCGCGACCTCGACGTCGGCGTCCGGGACGTCCTCGGTCGCCAACGCCCAGGTCGAGCTGGAGAACTGGCGCTGGGGAAGCATCCCGCCGCGGCTGCGGTCGGAGATCAACACCTGGGTCCGCGGCTACGGCCCGGCGCTCACCGCCCGCATCGCGAGTGCGCACGCCCTGGACCCGACGACGGTCGAGGGCTACGCGATCCAGCCGCGGCCACTCGTCGTCGCCGTCGCCAACGACCTCCTGCGCGACGCGGCCACCTTCCTCGAACAGGCCACGGGCCGGCAGATGAGTCCGTGAGCAAGGGAGAGCCTCACCGCTGTGCGCCGCGGGAAATCGGTTGGCCGGAAGATCGAACTGCTCGGTAGGCTCCGACACCGGCGGAACGATCCACGCAACGGGGTATGGAGGGGGTACACGGTGGTTCAGGAGCAGGCAGTGCCGGCCACTGTGCTGTGGCGGCCGACCGGTCCGGAGGAGCTGGAACTCATCCGGCAGTCCGGCTGGCACGCTTGGCCACCCCGTCTCCCGGAGCAACCGATCTTCTATCCCGTGCTCAACGAGGATTACGCGATCAAGATCGCCCGGGAGTGGAACGTGCCGCACCACGGGGTCGGCTACGTCACCCGCTTCCGGGTCGAATCGGAGTTCCTTCGGCGTTATCCGGTCCGGCAAGCCGGAGGCCGGACCATCCTGGAGTTGTGGGTTCCGGCCGGGGAACTCGACGAGTTCAACGCGCACATGGTCGGTCCGATCGAGGTCGTGCACGAGTTCCGGTGAGCCTCCGTCCCGCGCGCGCATCACCGTCGATCCGCGGCTGACTCGGCCCGCGGTCCGGCACGTCCTGAGGTCCCAGTTTCGTGCGCCACCGCCGGGCTGAGTCAGAGCAGCCCGGCGGTGGCGGCGTGCGCGGCGGCCGCCGCTCGCGACGACACGCCCAGCTTGCCGCGGATGTTCGACATGTGGCGGTGCGCGGTGTGGGCGCTGATCCCGAGCCGGCGCGCGATCTCCTGGTCGCTCAACCCGTGCGCGACCAGGCGCAGCACCTCGAGTTCGCGTTCGGAGAGCTCGTGGCGCGGCGAGCCGGCCCGGCGGGCGGGCCGGCCGGCGCCGAGGAATTCCCGCACGGCGCGGACGAGCCCTTCGACGTCTCCGCGCCAGGGCAGGTGGTCGGTGCCGTCGAGCGGGACGAAGCCGGCGCCCGGGATGCGGGCGGCGACGTCCTGGCCCAGGGTGAACGGGATCGCGCGGTCGTCGCGGCGGTGCAGGACGAGCGTCGGCACCTCGATCGTGCTCACCTGGTCTCGGACGTCGAACGCATACACGGCCGCGAGCGAGCGCACCGCTTTCTCCGCGGTGAGGCTCGCGCGCTGGAACCGGACGAACTCGTCGCGTTCCGCCGGGTTCGCGGTCGGCAGGAACAGGTCGGCGAGCACCCGGGACCCCACGCCCCAGTGCCGTCCGACGACCGCCAGCAGGGAATCGCGGGCTTCCGACGCGGCGATCTCGGCGCCACGGAGGTAGCTGCCGTAGAGGACGAGCCGCTCCACGCGGTCGGGGTGGGCCGCCGCGTACGCCATCGCGGCGCAGCCCCCGGAGGAACCGCCGAACAGGCTCACCTTCTCCCCGGCCGCGTCGACGACGGCGCTCAACGCGGCCACTTCTTCCGCGAGCGAGGTGACCAGCGGCCCGGCGGCGTCGGACATGCCGACGCCGGGCCGGTCGTAGCGGACGAGGGTGAACCCGTCGCCGAGCAGGCCGGCGAACCGGCGGAACGACGGGTTCCGCCAGTCCAGTTCGAGGTGCCCGCACCACCAGCCGCCGACGACCAGTGGCGGTCCCGCACCGATGGTGGCCCAGGCGAGAGCGCGATCGTTCGGGCCACCGGTGAACCGCACGACCTGGTCTTGTCCCGGCATTCCCCGAGCGTAGGCGGTCGCCCGGACCCGCGTGGCCCGTTCCGGCCAGCCTCCGCAATGGCACGAGCGGGTGATGCGGTGGGCGGCCGGCGCCTGATGTGCTGCTTCGCATCGGTGGTGTGGAGGAGGAACGATGGCCGGAGGGGACAGCGTGGGGGCACGGGACGGGCTCTGGGAACGGTTCGGGGCGGCACTGTACGAACCGTTCCTGCGCCGGGGGGAGCGGCTCGGCTTGGCGCGGCGGCGCGGGGAACTGCTGCGGCGCGCGCACGGCCAGGTGGTCGAAATCGGGGCGGGGACCGGGCTCAACGTCGCGCACTACCCCGCGGCGGCGGAGGTCGTGCTGACCGAGCCCGTCCCGGCGATGTACCGGCGACTCGAAAAGCGCGTGGCCGGCCGCATCGGGATGCGGCCGGTGCAGGCCCCGGCGGACGCGCTGCCGATGGCGGACGCCAGCGTCGACACGGTCGTGTCGACGCTGGTGCTCTGCACGGTGCCCGACGTCGATCGGGCGCTGGCCGAACTCGCGCGGGTGCTGCGACCCGGCGGGCGGCTGCTGTTCTGCGAGCACGTCCGCGCCGAGGACCCGAAGCCGGCACGCAGGCAGGCCCGGCTGGCGGGGCCGTGGGCGGCGTTCGCGCAGGGCTGCCGGTGTGACCGCGACACCGTCGCGCTGCTCAAGCAGCGGTTCGACATCGAGGACATGAGCACAGCACGGTGGCGTGGGATGCCTTCGGTGGTGCACCCGCTGATCATCGGGACGGCGACCCCGGCCCGATGACGCGGTCGGAGCCCCAGGTCCTCGGCTTCGGGCGCCGCGACGCCTGAGCCGAAGCTGCTAGTGCTCGCGGCACGTGACCTCGCACCTCGTCACAGCGGGCGGCGCAGCCCGTCCAGCACGAGGGTGATGACGTCGTCGGCCTCGGTCCGCCAACCGGGGCGGTCATGGGCCGCACCGATGCCGTGCAGCGCCATCATCACGGCGCCGGCGCTCACGTCGTCGCGGACGGCGCCGTCCCGCACGGCGGCGGCCACCAGGTCGGTGACGGCCTGCTCCAGCTCCCGGCTGCCCTCGGCGAGGGCGCCCGAGCGATCGGCCATGAGGGTGGCCAGCGTCCGGGCCAGGCCCTCGTGGGCGGCTATGTGGTCGACCATGCCGCGCAGGAAGGTCGCCAGCGCCTCCGCCGCGGGCAGCGTGGCCTGGAGCCGGCGGGCGCGGTCGCACAGCGTGGCGACTTCCCCGCGGTAGACCGCCTCGGCCAGTGCCTCCCGGGTGGGGAAGTGGCGGTACAGCGTGCCGGTGCCCACTCCGGCGAGCCGGGCGAAGTCGTCGAAGCGCAGGTCGAAGAAGTCGCCGGCGTCGAAGACCTCCCGGGCCTTGGCGAGCAGGGCCTCGCGCTTGCGCCGGGCGTCGGCCCGCAGTGGCTTGTCGGCACTCACCCGCTACCTCCTGTTGACAAGTGGAGATCATCTCCATATCTTGAAAAGTGGAGATGATCTCCAGATAGACCTTACCCCACGAGGTGCGGCGTGAAGATCCTGATGTTCGGCCGCGGCGTGATCGCCACGGTTTACGGCTGGGCCCTGCAAAAGGCGGGACACGACGTCGAGTTCTACGTGCGGCCGGGCCGCGCGGCGACCTACGGGGACACCGTGGACCTCGACCTGCTCGATACGCGGCGCCGGCCGTGGGGACAGCGCGTCGTCGAGAAGTGGCCGGTGCGCTACCGCGAGACGCTGGCGCCGGAGCACGACTTCGACCTGATCGTGCTCAGCGTGCCGCACCACCGCCTCCCGGAGGCGACGGCCTTCCTGACGCCGCGGGCCGGCCAGGCCACGGTGCTGGTCTTCGGCAACGTCTGGACCGAGCCGCAGGCCGCGATCGGCGACCTCCCCCTCGACCGGATCGCCTGGGGCTTTCCCTTGGCGGGTGGCGGTTTCGGCGCGGACGGCGTGCTCCGTGGGGCACTGCTGCCTTCGGTGGTCTTCGGTACCCTCGGCCGGCCCCCGACCGACCGGGAGCGGGCCGTGCGCCAGGCGTTTCGCCAGGCCGGGCTCCGGCTCAAGGAGCGGCCTGACTTCCGCGGCTGGCTGTGGGTCCATTTCGTGTCGGATGCCGGCCTGCTCTCACAGGGCCTGCGGCTGGGTTCCCTGTCCAAGCTGGCCGGGGCCCGGAGCGACCTGCGCGAAGGGCTGCTGGCCGTCCGGGAGCTGCTGCCGCTCCTCGAGGCGCGCGGCCTCGACCTGCGACGGCACCGGGGCGGTGTGCTGCCGTTCCGGGCGCCCACCTGGCTGACGGCCACCGCGCTCGCCTGGCTGACTGCTCATGTCGCGCTCGCGCGCCTGAGTCTCGAGGCGCACTCCGACCCCGACGCCGAGGAGCCGCGTGAGGTCTGCCGGGACACCCTGGCCGAAGCACGACGGCTGGGCATCTCGGTGCCGCGGCTGGAAGCGGCGGAACCGCACTTCGCCAGGGAGGTAACAGGGCGAGCCTGAATGGCCCTTGTCCGGCGGGTCGCGAGTGGGTTGACCAGTCTGCCGACGACCCCGGCTGCGACCGGACTGCGACGTCGTGGGGACCGCGTGCCGACACGGACACGAAACAGTCGGCGGCATGAGCGAAGTTCGGCCGGCTGCCTCCATCCGGTTCGCCGGCGGGCGCAAGCCGCACCTGCCCGCGTTGGACGGGTTGCGCGGGGTGGCGATCCTCGGCGTGCTGCTGTTCCACACCGGTCACCTGCCCGGCGGTTTCCTCGGGGTGGACCTGTTTTTCACCCTGTCCGGTTACCTCATCACCGATTTGCTGCTCCGGGAGATCGAGGCCACCGGCGCGGTGTCGCTGGTCGCCTTCTGGGGCCGCCGGGTCCGCAGGCTGCTGCCCGCGCTGGTGACGATGCTCGCCGGGGTGGCCGTCATCGTGTGGGTGGCGGGGCCGCCGGACCTGGTGCGGACGACCCTCGACGACGGCCCGTGGGTGCAGCTGAACCTGGTGAACTGGCACCTGCTCGCGGAGTCGGCGGGCTACTGGGACCGTTTCGGATCGCAGCGGGTCTTCGAACACCTCTGGAGCATCGCGGTCGAAGAGCAGTTCTACCTGCTGTGGCCGCCGGTCCTGCTGGTCATCGCCCGATTCGCGAAATGGCCGGAAACCCGGGTCGCGGTGGTCGCGGCCACGGCCTCCATCGGATCGCTGGCGCTGATGGTCGCACTCGTCGGCGCGGGCGATCCGAGCCGGGTCTACACCGGCACCGACACCCGCGCGTTTTCCCTGCTGCTGGGCGCGGTCGTCGCCACCGGGCCGGTGCGGGCGGCGCTGGTTCGCGCGGCCGGCCGGTGGGTGGGCATCGTGGTGGCGTTGCTCGCGGCCGGCATCGGCATCTTGTGGTCGCTGGCGGACGGGACGGCCTCGCGGTGGTTGTTCACCGGCGGGCTGTTCGCGCACTCGCTGGCCGCCGCGCTGCTGATCGGGCTGTGCGTGCGAGCGCCGCGAACGTGGGTGGCGAAAGCCCTGGCCTGGCGGCCACTGCGGTGGTTCGGACTGCTCTCCTACAGCCTGTACCTGTGGCACTGGCCCGTGTTCGTGCTGCTTTCCCCGGAGCGGACCGGGCTCGGCGGCCCGGCCCGCACGGGGGCGGTGCTCGCGGTGTCCATCGGCTTGGCCACGCTGTCGAAGTACGTGGTCGAGGACCCGGTCCGGTTCCGGGCCCGGTGGGCCGCGGGCCGCAGCGGGGTGCTGGCGTTCACCGCGGTCATGGCCGGGCTGGCCGTGCTGTGGGTGGTGCTGCCCGCCCCGGCCCCGGCCGTCGTCGACATCACCGGGCTGTGATCAGCGGACAGGTCCGCGCCGGGTCCGACTCCGGGGTGGGCTGGACGAAGCGGACCTGCACCTTCGTGCTCCGGTCCCCGCCGGCCTGGACGTGGGCCCCCAGCGCGGTGCAGACGATCTGGTCGATGCCCAGCGGGGTCGCGTCGTGGACCGTCAGCGGCACCGACAGCTGGAGCACACCGGTCGTGGGCGTCACGACGACCCTCGTCACCGGCGTCGGCGCGATCTCCGTGTGCAGGTCCGAGCCGCTGGGCACGCTCAGCAGCAGCGCCAGCGCCTCGGAGATCGAGCCGAGGTGACCGGTCGGCCGCAGCTCCGGCCGGAGCTGCTCGTGCGCGTCGACCAGGTACAGCGTCATCCCCGGCGCCACGCCCGTCGGGGCCTCGCCCCCGTCGGTGACGTCGGAGGGCCGGACCCCGCAGCCCGCGAGCAGGAACACCGCCACCACCGGCCAGATCCGCTTCACGAGTCCTCCCGGTTCCGCGGCAGGGACAGCACGAACCGCGCACCGCCGCCGACGGCGTTGCCCGCGGTGAGGTCGCCGCCGTGCAGCCGGGCGTTCTCCAGCGCGATCGCCAGCCCGAGCCCGCTGCCCGGGGTGCGGGTGCGCGCGGCGTCGGCCTTGAAGAAGCGGTCGAACACGTGCGGTACCACGTGCGCGGGCAGCCCGGGCCCGCGGTCGGTGACTTCGATGCGCACGTCCTCGCGGGACTCCGAGACGGCGACTCGCACCGGCGGCTTTCCGTGCCGCAGCGCGTTGCCGACCAGGTTGGCCACGATGACGTCCAGCCGGCGCCGATCGAGCCGCAGCGAGAGCCCGTCCGGTGCCACCACCGCCACCCGCTCCTGCCAGCCGCGGGCGCGCAGGCAGTCCCGCACGGCACCGGCCACGTCGACCTCCTCCACCCGCAGCTGCGCGGTGCCGGCGTCCAATCGGGCCACCTCCATCAGGTCCTCGACGAGCCGGACCAGCCGGTGCGTCTCGACGATCGCCAGCTGCGCGGACTCCCGGGCGTCGGCCTCCATCCCGTCCGCCGTGGTCGCCAGGACCTCCACGACCGCCGTCAGCGTGCTCAGCGGGGTGCGCAGCTCGTGCGAGACGTCGGCGGCGAACCGCCGGGCGTCCGCCTGCATCCGTTCCATGGCCCGCATCGACGTCTGCACCGACTCGGCCATTTCGTTGACGGTGACGGTCAGTTCGGCCAGCTCGTCGGCGCCCTGGGGCGGCGACCGGGCGTCGAGGTCGCCGCCGGCCAGCCGGCGGGCCGTGTCGCGGAGATCGCGCACCGGGCGCAGCACGCTGCCCGCGGCCAGCAGCGCCAGCAGGACGGCCAGCGGCAGCGCGAGTGCGGCGGTGATGACCGCGGACCGGGTGAGGCGGTCGATCTGCTGGTCGACGTCGGTGAGGTCGTGCACGGAATACACCTCGATGCCCGAGGGGGTGCGTGCCCCGTCCGGCGCGGTGATCGTGATGGGCGTGCCGACCACCAGCCAGGGCCGGCCGTCGGCGGTGATCCGCTGCGTGACGAGCCGGTTCCGGCCGCGCACGGCGGCGCGCAGCGTGCCGGGGACCAGCTCGGTGCCGGTGCCGGCCGAGGACCGCAGCTCCCGGTAGGTCACCACGGTGTTCCCCCCGGCGGCCGTGCGCAGCCGGTCGAGCGCGTCCTGGTCCGGCGGATAGGTCAGCTGCGGGGTGATCGCGCCGAGCCGGCCGGCGACGCCCTCGGTGATCCGCTGTTGCGTCGAGGTGACCAGCGCGGTGCTCGCCGATCCGGCGCTCGACCAGGCCGCCGCGGCGGCACCGAGCACGGTCACCAGCACGAACGCGACGAGCAACCGGGCGCGCAGGCCCCGCGGCCGGAGCCGCCAGGTCCGCGGCCGGTGCCCGGACTTCGGCGAGCCGGTCCTCACACCGGTCCGAACCGGTAGCCGAACCCGCGCACGGTCTGCACGTACTCCGGCGTCGCCGGATCGGCCTCGATCTTCGCCCGCAGCCGCTGCACGCAGTTGTCGACCAGCCGCGAGTCGCCGAGGTAGTCGTGCTCCCACACCTCTTCCAGCAGCTGCTGGCGGCTGAACACCCGGCCGGGAGCCCGCGACAACGTCAGCAGCAGCCGCAGCTCGGTCGGCGTCAGCGCGACCGGCTCGCCGCGCGCCGACACCGTCAGCGACGTGGTGTCGATGCGCAGGTCGCGGTGCACCCGCACGCCGTCCGGGGAGCTCGTGCCGCGGCGCAGCACCGCGCGGATCCGCGCGTCCAGCACGGTGGGCCGCGCCGGCTTGACGACGTAGTCGTCCGCGCCCGCCGCCAGGCCGCCGACGACGTCGAAGTCGTCGCCGCGCGCGGTCAGCATGATCACCGGTACCGAGCCGGCGGCCCGGATGCGGCGGCAGACCTCGAACCCGTCGATGCCCGGCAGCATCAGGTCGAGCACCACGAGATCCGGCGTGGCCGAGCCGAACCGGCGCAGCCCGTCTTCGCCGGTGTCCGCCGTGCGGACGTCGTGGCCGTGCCTGCCCAGCGCGAGCTCGAGCCCGCGCCGGACCAGGGGGTCGTCTTCGATCAGCAGAATCGCCGCCACCCGTCCAGTATGGACAATCCGGGCCGGCCCGGCGGTTTCTTGCGACACGACCGCGACAAGACCGCGGATGCGCGCGGACACCGCGGCGGCACCGTCGAAACCATGAGCAAAACGCGAATTCCCGTCCTCGGCGTGGCCGGCCTGCTCCTGCTGACCACCGCCTGCTCCGGCGGGGCCACGGCGACCGGCGCACCCGCACCGGCCCCCGGCTCCGGACCGGGCAAGGTGCTGTTCCTGGGCGACTCCGTCGCCGCGGGCGAGGCGCTGCCCCTGGCTGCCGCGGTCAAGGCGAGCGGCACCGAGTTCCAGTCGATCGCCGCCGACGGCGGCGGAAACGTCGTCGGCCCGTTCTCCGAGGAGAACTGGCGGAAGCTGCCGGGGCAGATCGCCTCGGCCCACCCCGCCGTGGTCGTCTACCAGCTCACCACGTACGACTGGGGCAGCAGGGAAGAGCAGCAGGCCGCCTACGGCAAGCTCTTGACGACGGTCACCGGCGCCGGCGCGAAACTGGTCTTCGTCACCACACCCCCGATCAAGCCCGACGACTTCTACCAGCCGCACCTGGCCGAGCTGGACCGCGCTCCCGAGGTCGCCCGCGCGGTCGCGCAGGCCGCCCCGGGCCAGGCGAGCGTGCTCGACGCGGGCACCGTGTGGGGGAGCACCTACCAGCAGGTCAAAGACGGCAAGGCGGACCGCAGCGCCGACGGGATCCACACCTGCCCCCAGGGCGCCGCCCGCTTCACCAGCTGGCTGCTCGCCGAGCTGGCGAAGCTGTTCCCCGGCTTCACCCCGGCGCCGGCGCAGGCCTGGGCCAACACCGGCTGGTCCGCGGACAACCACTTCAAGGGCTGCTGACCAGCCGGCTGACGTGGGTGCCGCGCTGCGCAGCGCGGCACCCACGTCGCGGGAGGCATCAGGAGAGCTGGGCGACCTCCGTGTCCGTCAACGCCTTGCCGGCCACGCCGACCTCGTCGACCGCGCCGGGCCAGAAGTCGACGTTGCGGCCGTCGTACTTGGCCCGCCCGACGGTGAACGCGCCGGTGCCGACCACCGCCGGCCCGGCCGGTGCCGTCGCGACCTTCACGCCGTCCACGTAGAGCCGGATCTCGTCGCCGGCCCGGACACCCGTCAGCTCGTACCAGCGGCCGATCTCCGGCACGACCTCGTACCGGGCGCGGTTGCCGCCGGGGGTGCTGAACGCGAACGCGCCCTGCCCGTACTGCAGATAGAACGGGCTCTCCCGCTCCCGGCCGTCCTGGCTCACCGCGGTCGCGTAGTTGCCGGGCAGCTGGTCGAGCCGCACCTTCGCGGACACGGTGTAGTCACCGGTCGTGTCGACGACCGGGCCGTAGGTGTCGGCGGAGCCGCCGGTGAACTGCAGCGCACCGTCCTTGAACGCCGCGCCGGCCGGGGTGAGCGTCAGCGGGTTCTTGCCACCGCTCGAGTCCTTCGCGGTCGTTCCCCCGCGCTCGTCGAGGTGCCATGAGCCCTTCCCCGCGTAGGGGTAGGGCTTGCCCGCGTCGGCGCCGGCCTCGATCACGCGCCGGTTGATCTCGCGGACGGGACCCGGGTCGACCTTGAGGCGCTTGCGGTCGTAGGTCCAGAGCCCGTTGAGCTCGCCTTCCAGGTCGGTGACCTGCGTGTAGACCGAAGCCGACAGCTCGGCCCTGGCCTGCCCGAGGTAGAAGGTGCGGGTGTTGTCGACGTACTTCGCCGTCAGCGCCGCCTTGTCCGCCACGCCGCTGTAGATCGCGATCGGCGCACCCGGCCACTGGTGCCCCGGCGTGCGCAGCGTGAAGCCGCCGTGCTCGCCGTCCATCGCGACGCGCCTGCCGTCCGAGCGGGCCGGGTCGGTGTTGTTGTAGTCGTGGTGGTCGATGACGTCGCCGCGCCCCGAGTCGCCCTTGGAGGCGCAGCAGTTCACCCCGCTGTGGGCGTTGACGATCCGGCTCGGGTCGGCGGCCTGGACCTGGTCGGTGATCCGGCCGGTGGCGGCCTTGTCCCACTCGCCCCAGCCCTCGTTGAACACGATCCAGGCGTAGACGGACGGGGAGTTCTGCAGCTGGTGCATCTCTTCCAGGCCCTGGTCGAGCCACGCCTGCTGCGCCGCGGGGTTGTTGCCGTCCTCGACCGACACGAAGTCCTGCCACACCAGCAATCCCAGCTGGTCCGCGTGGTAGTACCAGCGGGCGGGCTCGACCTTGATGTGCTTGCGGACGGCGTTGAAGCCGAGGTCCTTCTGCGCCTTCAGGTCGAAGACGAGGGCGTCGTCGCTCGGCGCGGTGTTCAGCCCGTCCGGGTAGAAGCCCTGGTCCAGCTGCATCAGGGAGAAGAACGGCTTGCCGTTGAGCGTCAGCTTGGGGACGCCGCCGACGTTCGTGATGCCGGTGGACCGCATGCCGAAGTAGCTCTTGACCTTGTCGCCGCCCAGCTTGACCTCCAGCTGGTAGAGGTACGGGTCATCCGGCGTCCACAGGTGCGGGTTCGGCACCGGCAGCTTCAGGTTCGCGTTCGCCGGCCCGGTGACCGTGCCGACCGGCCGGCCCCGCGCGTCCTTGGCGACCGCGGTGACGGTGGCGTTGCCCGCGGACTTGACGTTCAGCGCCAGCGAGCCGGTGGTGAGGTCGGGAGTCGTCTTGATTTCGTCGATGCCCTTGTCCGCCACGGGTTCCAGCCACACCGTCTGCCAGATGCCCGACGACGGGGTGTAGAAGATGCCGCCGGGGTTGGGGGACTGCTTGCCCTTGGGCTGGTACGGGCCGGTCGTGTCGGTGACGGCGACGACGATCTCCTGCTCGTCACCGCGCTTGAGCGCGTCGGTGATGTCGGCGCTGAACGCCGTGTACCCGCCGGTGTGCTCGGCGACGAGCTTGCCGTTCACCCAGACCTTGGCCTGGTAGTCGACCGCGCCGAAGTTGAGCTTGAGGCGCTGCCCGCCGCCGACCTTCCAGTCGCGCGGGACGGTGACCGTGCGGCGGTAGAACATGTGGTCTTCGTGCCGTTCGAGCCCGGAGAGCTGCGACTCGATCGGGTAGGGCACGATCACTTTTTCGGGCAGCCGCTTGCCGAACGCCGGCTGCTGGCCCTCCTGGGCGGCCGAGAACTCCCAGGGGCCGTTGAGGTTGACCCACTGGTCGCGCTCGAGCTGCGGCCGCGGGTACTCCGGCAGCGGGTGGCGGGTGTCGGCGTTCTCGCCCCACGGCGTCCGGAGCCGTTCCGTGGACGCGTTCGCGACCGTGCGTCCGGTCTTCCCGATCTTCGTGCCGTTCACCGTGAGCGCGCCCGCGCCGTCGTAGTACATCGTGACCCGCTGGCCCTTCAGGACTCTTTCGGCCAGCCGGATCGTGGCCCGGGTGCGGGTGGTCGTGATGAGCGAGACCGGCATCGGCGTCGCGTCGACCTCGATGCGCAGGTGGTCTTTCAGGTCGCTCGTGCCCGAGACCCGGCCGTCGAAGTCGGCCGTGAGGGTGCGGCCGTCCTCGGCCACGTCCGCCGAGCGCGGCACGGCCGTGTAGCCGGCGGGAGGCGTGAACGCCGACAGCGGCACGATCTGCTTCGCGATGCCCGCGCTCGACCAGCGCAGGAACATGTTGGCGCCGCCGACGTCCTGGAACATCTCCAGCTTGAAGTCGTACTGCTTGCCGGCGCTCAGCGTGACCGGTGTGCTGGTCTGCTCGGTGTCCCAGTCGCCGACCCAGTGGTCGATCACCGGCGCGCCGTCGATGAACAGCCGGAACCCGTTGTCACCGATGGCGTAGAACGTGTAGTCGCCGGTCCGCGGCACGGCGAGCCGGCCGGTCCACCGGGCGGTCGTGTGCTCGGTGCGCCCGGCGACCAACCCGAAGACCGAGGTCAGGTCCGCGTGGTCGACCTCCGAGTCGAGTGCGGTACCGGCCAGGTTCGCGAAGTCCCGCGCGCCCGGCGCCGACATCGTGTAGTACTCGGCTTTCAGGCCGTGCACGGGCTCGGCGGCACCTGCGGGCGGCGTGCCGGACGCCACGCCCAACGTCACCAGCAGGGCGACGAGGACGGAAGCGGCTCTTCTCATCGGCGCGATCCCCTTCAGTTTTACAACGTTGTAAAAAGATCTGACGGGATCCAATCAGATCAAACGGACTCCTCACTACCGCCGAATGTCGGTATCTCGGGGGGCGGCAGGCGGGCCCGGCTCGGTATTCCGGGCTCGATCGTGCGCCGAAAGCGGTGCGCGAAGCGTCCGGCGGACGGCGTCGCGGAGCCAGCGGTGAGCTCCATCGGCGGACTGGCGGGGATGCCAGGCCATGCCGATGGTCAGCGGCGGCAGCGGCAGGGGAATGTCGAGCAGGTGCAGGCCGAGCGCCACGGCGTCGGCGGTGAGGGGTGAGACGGTCGCGTCGGAGAGAGCCGCGGGGACCAGGCAGACGAGGTCGCTGCGGGCGGCGAGGGCCATCGCGGCCAGGTGGCTGGGCAGGACCACGGCGACCCGCCGCCGAAGGCCGTGCTCGGCCAGTGCGGTGTCGAGGGGACCGGTGAACCGCCCGCGGCGGCTGACCGCGACGTGGTCGGCGGCAGCGAGCCCGGCCGGCGTCACGGGTCCCTCGGTCAGGGGGTGACAGGGCCGGACGGCCGCCACCATCCGCAAGGTGAGCAGCTTTTCGACCTGCGTCTCGGGATCGACGTGGTCGATGGAGCCGATCTCCAGGTCGATCCGGCCGTCGCGGAGGGCCGACCCGGCCTCGAACTCCTCGGCCCGGAACCGCAAGAAGATCCCCGGCGCCTCTTGCCGGGTCAGTCGCAGCAGCCCCGCGGCCAGCGCCGCGCCGACCAGGTCGGCGGCCTGGAGGGTGAAGGTGGTGTGCAGGCCGGCGGGGTCGACAACGGTGCCCGGTGTGAGCAGGGCGGCCAGGCTGCGAACCACGGCGGCGGCCTCGTCGCGCAGGGCATGGGCGCGCGGCGTGGGCACCATGGTCTGCCCGGCCCGGACCAGGAGCGGGTCCTGGAGGATGCGCCGCAGGCGGGCGAGGGTGCGGCTCATGGCTGCCGGGGAGGTGTGCAGGCGGGCGGCGGCGCGCGTGACGCTCTGCTCGGCCAGCAGGGCGTCGAGGGCGACGGCGAGGTTGGCGTCGATGACCGGATCAGGGCTGCTCACCAGCGTAATTCCATTCCAGGCAATGAATGCTTGCTGAAGTTCCCATTGTGGCATCGGCGTGGTCCTCAGCAGCATGGGCGGCGTACTGACCGGCACGACCTGCGAGGTTTTCATGATCGTCATCACCGCTCCCACGGGGAACATCGGCAGCCACCTGGTGCCCCTGCTGCTGGCGGACGCCCCCGCCCACGGCGAGGAACTGCGGGTGATCGCCCGCGACCCCGCCCGGCTCCCCGTCGAGGTGCGCGAAAACGTCGAGGTGATCACCGGCTCACACGGCGACGCCGAGGTTGTCGATCGGGCCTTCGAGGGTGCGGACGCCGTCTTCTGGCTCGTTCCCCCGGACTCTTCCCGGCCCCCGGCGGACGCCTGGAGCGGCTTCACCCGTCCCGCCGCGAAGGCCCTCGCCGCCCACGGTGTCGGGCACGTCGTCGGCGTGTCCGCGCTCGGCCGCGGCACCCCGGTCGCCGAGCGCGCCGGGCTCGTCACCGCCTCCCTGGCGATGGACGAGCTCATCGCGGAAACCGGCGTCGCCTACCGGGCGCTGGCCAACCCGTCCTTCTTCGAGAACCTCCTGGAGGAGGTCGGCTCGATCCGCGAGAAGGGCGTCTTCACCGACGTCGTCGACGCCGACCGCAAAGCACCGCTGGTCGCCATCGCCGACATCGCCGCCGTCGCCGGCCGCCTGCTGCTGGACCGCTCCTGGACCGGCGTCGGCGACGTCGCGGTTCTCGGACCCGAGGACCTGTCCCCGCGCGACCTGGCCCGCATCATGACCGAGCAGCTGGGGCGCCCCGTCCGCTACGAACGCCAGTCGCTCGAGGACCTGCGCACCACCCTCCTCGGCTACGGCCTCGACGAAGCGTTCGTCCAGGGCATCGCCGACATGAAGCAGGCCAAGGACAACGGCCTCGACGCCGGCGTTGCCCGTACCGCGGACACCGCCTCTCCCACCACTTTCGCGCAGTGGTGCGCCCACACGCTCAAGCCCGCCGTCCTGGCCTGACCGAGGAAGGAACGCCATGTCCACCGAAGAAGCCGAAGCAACCGTGACCGCTTTCATGCTCATCAAGACCACCCCCGAATGGCTCGCCATGACCGTCCGGGAACGGGCGGACGCCTTCGCCACCCAGGTCGTCCCCGCGATCGAGGCCAAAACCACCGGCGTCCGGTCACGCTTCTACGACACGGAGTTCTACTCCGCCCGCGTCACCGACATCTGGGTCTGGGAAGCCGACGATCACCACGCCTACCAGCTCCTGATCGACGCGCTGCGGGAGACTCCCTTCTGGGACCGCTACTTCGAGATCGTCGACCTGCTCGTCGGCACGGAGAACGGCTACGCCCGCACCTACGGGTTCGACCCCGTGGCCACCATCTCCACCTGATCCGCCGTCGCCGTCCGTGGTCCGGCCCGCCGGAACCGCCTCGGCGGGATCAGGCGGGCCAGCCGCGTTCGAGGATGGCGAACGCGGCTTCGACGACGCGGGCCGGATTTTCGGAGCGGATGGCGAGGGCCGAGGTTTCCAGCGCGAAGTGGGCGAGTGCCGCGCATCCGGGATCGGTTTCGGGGGCGCCGGTTTCGGCGGCGAGGACGCGGGTGAGCGCGTCCTCGTGCCGCATCCACATCCGGTGCCAGTAGTCGCTGAGCGCCGGCGTGCTGCGCACGAGGGTCATGAACTCCGCCGCCCCGTCGGCGGCGGCACCGCGCTCGACGCGGGCCAGCGTGTGCTCCCGCAGCGCGGCGAGCACCGAGGTGCCGGGCGGGCGGTCGCGCACCGCCGCGAGCAGGGCTTCCTCGATGTCGGTGTCCCGGTCGAAGACGAGGGATTCCTTGCTGGGGAAGTGTTTCTGCAGGGTGGTGGTGGACACGTCGGCGGCGTCGGCGATCTCGCGGACGCCCACGTCGTCGTAGCCGCGTTCGAGGAACAGGCGCAGTGCCGCGTCGGCCAGGGCCTGGTGGGTGGCCGCCTTCTTGCGCTCCCGCCTGCCCGTCCCGGTAACCATGGGTTGACCATACCAGTAGTTGTACGGTGTACTCAGTTGTACTGTGTCACTTTTACTTCGAGGGGGTTCCCATGACCGCACGTGTGCCGGTCTTGATCAGCGGTGGCGGCATCGCCGGACTGACCACCGCCCTGCTGCTGCGACGCGAAGGGGTGTACCCGGTGCTGGTCGAGAAGCACGCCGGGGTGTCGCCGCAGCCGAAGGCACGCCGGTTCAACCCGCGCAGCACCGAGGTCTTCCGCCTGCTCGGCCTTGCGGCCGAGGTCGCCGAGGCGAGTGCGCCGCTGGCGTCGTTCTCCGCGGTCCTGGCCGGCCCCACGCTGGTCGCGGCCCAGGCCCGGGACATGAGCGGGATGCGGGAACGGCGGCTGCAGCAGGCGAGGATTCCCGAGCTGAGCCCCGGACCGAACGTCCTGTGCCCGCAGGTCGTGCTGGAGCCGATCCTGCGCCGGGCCGCCGAAGAACGGGGCGTGTCCGTGCGGCTGGGCACCGAACTGGTGTCCTTCACCCAAGACGGCGACGGGGTGACCGCGCTGCTGAAGCCCGCGGACGGCGAGCCGTACAAGCTGACCGCGGACTACCTCGTCGCCGCCGACGGCGCACGCAGTCCGGTCCGCACCGCACTGGGCATCCCGCGCGGCGGCCACGGCCACCTCGCCGACAACCTCGACCTCTACTTCCGCGCCGATCTCACCGGCCTGGCGCGGGAAAAGCCGTTCAACCTGTGCGAGATCGACAACCCGGTGGCCTCGGGCGCCTTCCTCTCGGTCAACGGCACCGACCGGTGGCTGTTCTCGACGGCCGACTTCCCCGAGGCGCGCACGCTCGGCGACGGCGACTGGCACGACCTCCTGCGGATCGTGATCGGCGTCCCGGATCTCGACGTCGAGCTGCTCAGCCGCTCGCCATGGGAGTCGGCGATGCGGGTTGCCGACCGGTTCCGCGACGGCCGCGTGTTCCTGACGGGCGACGCCGCGCACATGATGCCCCCGATGGCCGCGGCGGGCGCCAACACCGCCATCGCCGACGCGGCCAACCTCGCCTGGAAGCTCGCCGCGGTACTGGCCGGGCGGGCGGCGCCCGCCCTGCTCGACACCTACGACGCCGAACGCCGTCCGGCCGGTTACGCGATCGCCGAAGCCTCCAGCACGGTCCGCGGGCACGTCGGCGACATGCTCGCCGCCTACACCAGCCCGGATCGCCGGCACGACGACCTGCTGGCCACGATGTTCGGCACCCAGTACACCGAAGGCGCGTTCGTCCCGGACGGCCGCGATCCCGCGCCCGTCGACCACTACGCGCCGGCGGGCCGTCCGGGCACGCGCCTGCCGCACGCCTGGATCGACGCACGGACGTCCACGGTGGACTACGCCGGCCCGGGCCTGACCCTGCTCACCGGCCCGGACAACGGACACTGGATCACCGAAGCGGATCGCCTCGGGCTGCGGCTGGTCGAGGTGCCGCACCAGGGTTGGCTCGCCGAGACCTGCCTGCCCGCCGACGGCGCCCTGCTCGTGCGCCCCGACGTCATCGTCGCCTGGCACTCGGCATCCGCAACACCGCTCGCCGAGGCAGTGCAGTGGGTGCTCGGCACCGCGGTCGCCTCCGCGCAACCGCAGTAGCCGGTGGTGGACGTGCTCACCACGATCATGCGGTGACGTCGTCCGCGACCTCCGGTGGTGCCTGCAGGTCGTGGGCGCGGAAGAGGACGGCGTGCTCGACGCCCATGGCCTTGCCGCCCATCGCGGCGAACCGCGGGATGAAATCGGCGGGCGCCGGGTGGTCGGGGAGTGCGGCCAGGTAGGCGGCGTGCGCCTCGAGCGAGGCCACGCCGCGGCGCAGTGGTTCGCCGGTGACGTCGACGCCGTGGGTCGGGTCCGTCATGCCCGGGGTCAGGTACCAGCGGGCGGAGTGCGGCTGGAGGCCTTCGGCGTCGATCTGCTCGGGGAAGACCCATCGGTTGCCCGCGTCCCGGATCGCGTCGAGCGTCGCGAGGCCGGCCGCGCGGTGGTCGGCCTGGTCGAAGCCCCAGGGCGTCTCGATCTCGAAGCCGGTGCCGTAGACGACGTCGGGCTTGAACCGGCGGATCTCGCGGCAGATGTCGCGGCGCAGGTCGAGGCCGTAGACGAGCACGCCGTCGGGGTGTTCGAGGATGGTCAGGTGTTCGACGCCGACGGTGGCGCAGGCGGCCCGCTGCTCGGCGGCACGCAGGCGGGCTGTTTCTTCGGGCGGGTTGGGCATGCCGGCTTCGCCGCGGGTGAGCAGGAGGTAGCCGACCTCGATGCCGCGCGCGGTCCAGCGGGCGACGGCCGCGGACGTGCCGTACTCCATGTCGTCGGGGTGGGCGACGACGCAGAGCACGCGCCGGAAGGACTCCTCGGGCAGAGCGGGCAACGTCATGCCGGACATCCTGCCGCATTCCGGTCCGGCGGGCCGCCGCCCGGTTCGGTGGTCGCGCCGACGCCCGTGCGCGGCCGATGCGGTTGGATCGGACGGACGATGTCCGGGTTGCGGGAGGCGTGAGGCTGGTGGGCGGCGATGCCGGAGGGCCGGATCCGGCCCGGATCACTGACGTCGCGGGGTTCGTTCGCGAAGTCGATCTGCTGCGCCGGCAGGCGGCCCGCGGCACCGGCAAGGCGCGAGTCAGCTTGACCGAGCTCGCCGGCCTGGTGGAGGTGCCGCGCTCGACCGTGCACGCCTACCTGTCCGGCAAGATCCACCCACCGTCCGACGTGTTCGACCGGATCGTCATCGCTCTGGGTGTTCCGCGCCCGGCGTGGGCGAGCTGGAACGAAGCCTGGTTCCGCGTGGCCGCCCACCTCCACACGCAGAAGCAGGCCGCCCGCCCGCAGGCGGTGCCCCGCCAGCTGCCCCTCGACGCCGGCGGGTTCGTGGGACGCGAGCAGGAGCTGGCCGCACTCGACGAGCTGTCGAGCGGCTCGGCGGGCACCCGGGTCGCGCTCGTCACCGGGATGCCCGGAGTGGGCAAGTCGGCGCTGGCGATCCGGTGGGCACACCGGGCCGCCGGCCGCTTTCCCGATGGCCAGTTGTTCGTGAACCTGCGCGGGTTCGCCGAAGCTCCCCCGGCCGATCCGGTCGACGTGCTGTCCGGGTTCATGCGCGCCCTGGGGACGGCTGAGCGGGACATACCGCGGGAAACCGACCGGCTCGCCGCCTCCTTCCGGTCCGCGGTCGCCGGTCGTCGCATGGTGGTGGTGCTCGACGACGCGAGCAGTGCCGAGCAGGTGCGCCCGTTGCTGCCCGGCTCGCCGAGCTGCGCTGTCCTGATCACCAGCCGCACGAGACTGGTCGGCCTGGTCGCCAGGGAAGGAGCGGTCCCGGTGGAGCTGGGACCGCTCGGGACGGACGACGCCGTCGCCCTGGTCCGGTACGCCGCCGGTCCGGACCGGGTCGACGCCGACCCGGTGGCGACCGCGGAGCTGGCCGAAGCCTGCGGACGTCTCCCGCTCGCGCTGCGGATCGCGGCGGCGAACGCCCGTGTCCGGCCGGGCCTGCCCCTCTCCGCGATGGCCGGGGAGCTCCGGTCGGCTGATCCGCTCGCGGTGCTCGACGCCGCGGTCGACCGGGAGACCGCGGTGCAGAACGCGGTCGCGCTGTCCTACCGCGCGCTGAACCCCGCGGCGCAACGGGTGTTCCGGCTCCTCGGGCTGTTCCCGGTCGACGGGATCGCCTTGCCGGCGCTGGCGGCCGCGACCGGCCTGGTGCCGGAGTCGCTGGGTCCGGTCGTCGGCACCCTGCTCGACACGCACCTGTTCTTCGAGCGGACGCCGGCGCGGTACAGCCAGCACGCCTTGCTGCATTCGTGGGCCAAGCGCCGCTGCCTGGCGGAAGACGCCGGCGATCTGCGTGATTCGGCGTTGCAGCGGCTGATTTCCCACTACGCGGGGCTCGCGACCGAGGCGGCGCAGCTGAGGCACCCGCGCCCGTACCGGGAGAAGTACGCGCGCGTCCGATCCGGCGGTGCGTCGTTCGCGACCGCTGACGACGCGCTGACCTGGTTCGACGTCGAATTCGCCACGTTGTCCACGCTGACCCGGCAGGCCGCCGCGGCGGGCCTCCACGCGCTGGCGACCCAGCTGTGCGTCGCCCTGCACTTCGAGTTCGAACGGCACCGTTCCGCGGAGTGGCTGCCGGTCAGCGAAGCGGCGCTCGCCGCGGCACGCGCCGCCGGGGACCCGGCCGGGCAGGTGCTCTGCCTGCGGGTGCTCAGCAGCGCGCACTGGAGCAGCTCGGACCACGCCGAAGCGCTCCGCCACCTCGACGAAGCCGTGAAACTGGCCGACGAGCTCGATACGCCGGACCTCCGCAGGCTCGTCCTGAGCGATCTGGGCCGCACGTCGATCTCGATCGGCCGGCTCCACGACGCCGCCGGGCACTACCGGCGGGCCCTGGACCTGGAGCCGGCTCCGGACGGGGCGGCATCCATCCCGAACCTCGTCGTGCTCGGCGACGTCCTCTGGGAGCTGGGGGAACTCGCCGGCGCCCACGACCTCCAGGCCAAGGCGATCGAGACGGCGACCCGGCAGGGTTACGCCGCCGGGCTGCAGCTCGCCGAAAGCCACGCGGGCCGGCCCGTGCAGGCGCTCGGTGACCTGGAGCGCGCCGTCGAGCACTACCGGACCGGTCTCGAGCTGTGCCGGTCGGCCGGCGAGCACGCGGACGAAGCCACCGTGCTCGCCAACCTCGCGGGAGCACTGCGCGACCTCGGCGAGTACGAGGAGGCGCTGGCCACCGCACGGGACGCCCTGGCCAAAGCGACCCGGCTCGGCATGCGACGGACGCAGGCGGGCGCGCACCACGTGCTCGGCACGGTCATGGCGGAACTCGGCCGGATCGACGTGGCCTGCACGGCGCTCGAGTCGGCGCTGGACCTTTCCGTCGAGGCGGCCCACCCGCGTGGCCGCGGGGACGCACTGGTCGCCCTGTCCGCGGTGCACCTGCGACAGGGCAGATTCGACGAGGCCCACGACCGGGCCGGCCGAGCCCTGGCCATCAGCGAGCAGACCGGCCACCGGCTGATCCGGGCGGACAGCCTGCTCGCGATGGCCGCCGTGGAGCGCGAACGCGGCGAATCCGGGGCGGCGCGGGCCCACGCCGGGCAGGCTCGGGCCCTGCACGAACAGGCGGGCTGCCGGCCGGGAGTCGAGCGCGCTGACGCGGTTCTCGGACGCCTCTGAGGGGCCGGTATCCGGAAGCGTCCAGGTATGTCCAGGATCCGGCCGTCCCCCGCCCCGGTCGTGGTGAACTGTGGCGGCCGTCGCCCAGCCGGGGACGACGCCGGTGGTCGGGGCACTGGCCGGCGGTTCGGCGGTTCGCAGCCATGGGGAGGTGGCGACGCCGAACCGCCGTGGCCCGCACCGGAATCGGTTTTCCGTGCCGGCTGGTCGGACGCCGAGCTGTTCGCCTTCGGCCTGGACCGGGTGCTCGACCGGCTTCCCACCACGAGCTGAGACGCCTGCCTACCGCCACCAAGGACGGTGGCGCTGGGCCGCCACCACGCCGGCCGGCTCGACGAGTTCGGCGAGACGGAAAGAGATGTGCTTGATGTGCTCGTGGACCCACAGCGCGCAGGCGAGGTCGCGCACCGAGGCGCCGGGCTGCTGGAGGAGGTCCGGGAAGGCGGGCGGGGCGAGCATGGGGACGTCGCCGTGGTCGGTGCGGTCCAGGCGGGATGCCAGGTGGTCGTACCAGGCGGCGAGCTGGCCCGCCTGGTCGCCGAGGAGCCGGCGGAACGGGTCCGGCTCGACGTGGGGGTTCGGGAGCCCGGCCAGCGAGTGCGCGGTGAGCCGTGAGCGGACGGTTCCCATGACCAGCCGCCACAGGTCGGGCTTGGGGACGTGCTTGGTGCCCTGCTCGCTGAGGAACCCGCGGAGCGCGTCGTCGAGGCGTGCTCCGGCCGCGGTCGCCGCGGCGGGGGCGGGTGGGTCGTGCCGGAGGCCGAGCGCCCAGTTCGCGGCCGCGGCCAGGTACGCGCCGCCGGCGCGGAACGCGTCGGCGAGGTCGTCGGCGACCACGGCCCGGGCGCCGCGGGGCCAGAACAGCGCGCCCACCACCAGGCACACCGCGCAGCCGATCGCGACGTCCTCGATCCGCACGACACCGATCTGCCAGCCGGCCGGCGCGAGCAGGTTGAACAGCACCGAGACCGTCACCGTGAAGGCCGCTTGGCCGGCGGTGAAGGGCAGCGCACCCGGCGCGTAGCCGGCGACCAGCACCGCGATCGGGAGAGCGATCCACAGCGCGGGCGCGCTGGTGCCGATGACCAGCAGCAGCAACGCGCCGACGACGACGCCGAGCGCGGTCCCGATCAGCGCTCGCAGCGCGGTCGAGCCGGTCGCCGCCGCGTTGCCGCGCAGCACGGACAACGTGCCCAGCACCACCCAGAACCCGTGTTCGACGCCACTCGCCCCGGCGACGACGACCGCCGCGGCCAGCGCCACCGCGCCGCGGAGGCTGTTGACGAACCACACCGACCGCAGGCTCGTGTGCGGCGAAGCGACGCGGGCCAGCGAGGCCACGGAGCGCCCGCCGGGAAAGCGGGCCCGCCGTCCGCCGGGGACCGCGGCGCGGGCCTCGGTCACCGCCTCACGGACGGCGAAGGCGCCGGTGCGGGCGTGGAAGGACAGGTGCACCGCGTCGACGTAGCCGGGGTCGCCGGATCCGAGCGCGCGCAGCCGTTCCACGCTCGCCTGGACCCTGCGGTCCAGCTCGTCGGCGTCGAAGGAACCGGGCCGGCCGGCCAGCAGCCGGGAAACCTCGCGCAGGCCGGCGCTGGTCTCGGCGAGCAGCTCCCGCTCGACCTCGGGTGCTCCGCTCAGGTCCGGGTACTCGCCCGTGGTGTCGGCGATGACCGAAGCGCACCATTCGAGCAGGCCCACCAAGTTGTCGAGAGCCTGGTCTTCGGCGGCCAGGCCGGTGGGGCGGTAGGGCGTCGCGGTGAATTCGTCGATCAGGTGGTGCTTGGCTTCGACCGCCGCTTCGTGCGCCGTGGCCACGCCCGCGCCGCCGCCCAGGGCCGCGTCCAGGTGGTCGGCCAGCGCGCCGGCCGCCCGCGACGCCGCGTCCCGCAGGGCCGTGGCGGGGGACCGGGGCGACAGCAGCAGGACGGCCGCGGTGCCGACCACCGAGGCCAGCCACCAGCCACCGAGACGGGCCGGCACCATGCTCATCGTGCCGGGGGAGGCGGCCGGGAGGACGTAGGCGAGCAGCGCGGCGACGCCCCCGGCGGCCGCGTTCGGTCCCGCGACTCCGCCGAAGAGCACCAGGAAGGCCACGACGAGCGTCACGACCGCGGCCAGCGGCAGTGACGCGCTGGCGGCGGTGCCGATGACCAGCAGGACGCTGCCCGCGACCGCGAGTCCGAAGTGGGCACGCAGCTTGTCCCGCCGACCGCCGCCGAACGACGCCATGACCAGCGTGGCGAACCCGCCGAAGGCGGCGAACGTCGCCACCTGCAGGTCGCCGATCACCTTGATGCTGAACGCGAAGAGGACGGGGACCACCAGGGTGGCCCGGACAGCGCGCAGGGCTGCGGCCGACGACCACTGCGGGATCCAGTCCCGGGGCGTTGCCCGGCGGGTCTTCAGAGCGGGGGAGTCGATCGCCACCGGCCGAGCATAGACGGCGACGGCGGCGCGAACGTCCTGGTGGCGGACTGCGGCTGATCAGATGGTGAAGCGGTCGGGATCGGCCGCGGCCCAGTCTTCCGCCCAGCCCCGCGGGGGCTCGGACAGCAGCTGCCCGGGTGCGATCCAGTCGTAGAGCTCCGCGTAGGACAGCACCTGGTGGGGGTCGACGCGGCGGCGGAGCATGTGCGGTCGCAGCTCGGCGGGGAACCGGACGCCCATCGACGCCATGATCTGCTGCGCGCCGGTCACCGTGGCGCGCTGGAACCGTTCCACCCGCAGGGACTTGTCTTCGACGTCCAGCGCGCGGGCGCGGCGGGCGTCCTGGGTGGTGACGCCGACCGGGCAGCGGTTGGTGTGGCAGCGCTGGGCCTGGATGCAGCCGACGGCGAACATCATCGCCCGCGCCGCGTTGGTGTAGTCGGCGCCCTGCAGGAGGCGCTTGACGATGTCCGCGCCGGTGGCGACCTTGCCGCTGGCGCCGAGCTTGATCCGGTCGCGCAGGCCCGTGCCGACCAGTGCGTTGTGGACGGTGATGAGGCCTTCGGTCAGCGGGGTCCCGATGTGGTCGGCGAACTCCAGCGGCGCGGCGCCGGTCCCGCCTTCGGCGCCGTCGACGATGATGAAGTCCGGCGTCACACCCTCGGCGAGCATGGCCTTGCAGACGGCGAGGAACTGGCGTCGTGACCCGAGGCAGAGCTTGAACCCGGTCGGCTTGCCGCCCGCCAGCTCGCGCATCCCGGCGATGAATCGGACCAGCTCCCGCGGAGTGGAGAACACCCGGTGGTAGGGCGGGGAAATGACGCTTTTGCCCTGTGGGACATCGCGGACGCGCGCGATCTCGGCGTTCACCTTGCCGCCGGGCAGCACGCCACCGATACCGGGTTTCGCGCCCTGGGACAGTTTCAGCGACACGCACTTCACGGCGTCGTGCGCCGCTTTGCCGGCGAATTCCGCTTTGTCGAAATCGCCGTCGGAGGTCCGGCAGCCGAAGTAGCCGGTGCCGATTTCCCAGACGAGGTCGCCGCCGTGCCGCAGGTGGTACTCCGACAGCCCGCCTTCGCCGGTGTCGTGGGCGAACCCGCCGAGCGCGGCGCCCTTGTTGAGGGCCAGGATCGCGTTCGCGGACAGGGAGCCGAAACTCATCGCCGACACGTTCAGCAGCGCCATGTCGTAGGGCTTCGTGCAGTCGGGGCCGCCGATCCGGACCTTCGGCGGATCGTCGGGCGCCGCCACCGGGGCCATCGAGTGGACCAGGGACTCGTACCCGTCGGCGTAGACGTCGCGTTCGGTCCCGAACGGCTCTTCGGCGTCGGTGCCCTTGGCGCGTTCGTAGACGATGCTGCGGACGTCCCGGTCGTACGGGCGGCCGTCGAAGTTGCGCTCGACGAAGTACTGCTGCAGCTCGGGCCGCACGGCTTCGAGCAAGAACCGCAGGTGCCCGAGGATCGGGTAGTTCCGCAGGACCGAGTGCCTGCGCTGCGCGAGATCCCAGCACCCGACGCCGGCGAGCAGGAGCAGCGGCACGGCGAGCAGCCACCACCACGGGCCGGCGAACAGGGCCAGCGCGGCGACGCCGAGCGAGAGCAGCGACAACACCGCCACCGCAGCGAATCTGAGCACGGAACCGAAGCTAACGGCGTCCCCGGCCGGGCGCAGGGTGAGGGCGGCGATCACGCCGCCGATGGGGCATTCGTCCCGTGTGCTGCCCGTTCCGCCGATGCGGTGGTGTGCCGTTCGCGGGGGCGGGGTACCCGGCCGGCATGACGTCGATCGGCTACTTCCTTTCGTGCGAGCAGTACGGTCCCCGCGAGCTCGTCGCCCAGGCCCGCGCGGCCGAGCGCGCCGGGTTCCGGCGGCTGTGGATCTCGGACCACTTCCACCCCTGGAACGACGCGCAGGGCCAGAGCCCGTTCGTCTGGTCGGTGATCGGCGCCCTGTCGGAGGCCGTTTCGCTGCCGATCACGACGGCGGTCACCTGCCCGACCGTCCGGATTCACCCGGCCGTGCTCGCCCAGGCCGCCGCCACCGCCGCGGTCCAGCTGGACGGCCGGTTCGTGCTGGGTGTGGGCTCGGGGGAGGCGCTCAACGAGCACATCCTCGCCGACCCCTGGCCCTCGGCCGGGCAGCGGCTGGAGATGCTCGAGGAAGCGGTCGACGTCATCCGCAAGCTCCACGCGGCGGGGGCGCGCGGCGAAGCGGTGAGCCACCACGGGACGCACTACGAGGTGCAGGACGCGCGGATCTACACCGTGCCGGACGAGCCGGTGCCGATCTACGTGTCCGGGTTCGGGCCGCAGGCCACGAAGCTCGCCGGGCGGATCGGCGACGGGTACTGCACGGTCGTGCCGGACGCCGACCTGGTCCGGGCCTTCCGCGAAGCCGGCGGCGGGGACAAGCCGGTGCAGGCCGGGATGAAGGTCTGCTGGGACGCCGACGCCGGAGCGGCGCTGGACCGGGCGCACCGGCTGTGGGCCAACGACGTCCTGCCCGGCCAGCTGGCCCAGATCCTCCCGCGGCCGGAGGACTTCGAAGCCGCGACGTCGTTCGTCCCCCGCGAGGCCGTCGGCGAGGCGATCGTGTGCGGCGACGACCCGAAGGCCCACGCGGAACGCGTCCGCCAGTACGTCGACGCCGGGGTGGACGAGATCTACGTGCAGCAGGTCGGCGCCGACCACGAGGGATTCTTCCGCGGCTGGGAGGAGCACGTCCTGCCCGAATTCCACTGAAACGGTCTTGCTGGGACGCGGCACCGGCCCGGAAATCTTCGGAGCCGGCGACCGGACCGTCAACAGACGGCGGGGAAGTCTGCCTCTTCGGGCATCCCGATGTGCCGTCGGTCCCCGTGTGCCGAGCCAATGACGAGACAGCATCGCCGGTCCTCCTTGACTTCACGCCAGGTGGGGGACTCTGCTGTTCTCACGGGACGCTCGAGAACTTCGTTGCCGGTTGCCGGGACGTCCGTGCCCCGCCGCACGACGAGTTCCGGAGGAGACCTCCATGCGTCCGCAACGCCGCGGCTCGACCGTCCATCGGCTGCTCCTGGTGCTTTTGTCGGCACTGCTCGTCACGGCGACATTGGTGGTGACTGCGGTGCCCGCCGCCGCGGCCACCACCACGATCGCCGTCGACGGCGGCGAAACCGGCCGCACCTTCGACGGCGTCGGCGCGATCAGCGGCGGTGGCGGGAACTCCCGGCTGCTGATCGACTACCCACCCGCGCAACGGGCGCAGCTGCTGGACTACCTGTTCAAACCGGGCTACGGCGCCGCCGTGCAGCTGCTGAAACTCGAGATCGGCGGGGACGCGAACTCCACCGACGGCGCGGAACCGAGCCACCAGCACGTGCGCGGCGAAATCGACTGCAACGCCGGCTACGAGTTCTGGCTCGGCGAACAAGCCGTCGCGCGCAACCCGGAGATCAAGCTGGTGGCGCTGCCCTGGGCGGCGCCCGGCTGGATCGGCGGCGGGAACTTCTGGTCCCAGGACATGATCGACTACGACATCTCCTGGCTGGACTGCGCCAAGCGGCACGGCCTGACCATCAGCTACCTCGGCGGCTGGAACGAACGCGGCCACGACAAGACCTGGTATGAAAACCTGCGCTCGGCGCTGAACTCCCGCGGCTACGGTTCCGTGCAGATCGTCGGTGACGACACCGGCTGGAACACCGCCGACGACATGCTGTCCGACAGCCGGTTCGACGCCGCGGTCGGCGTCGTCGGCTCGCACTACCCGTGCGGCTACCTCTCGGACGCGACGACGTGCGGATCGTCCGCGAACGCCGTCGCCACCGGGAAACCGTTGTGGGCCAGCGAGTTCGGCTCCCAGGACTTCAACACCGGTTCGGCCGCCTACATCCGCACCATCACCCGGGGCTACCTCGACGGGCGGATGACCGGGTTCATGAACTGGCCGCTGGTGGCCGCGCTGTATTCGAACCTGCCCTACAGCTCGGTGGCCCTCGCCACCGCGAACACGCCGTGGTCGGGCACCTACCAGCTCGGGAAGAACCTGTGGGCCAACGCGCAGGTGGCCCAGTTCACCAAGCCCGGCTGGAAGTTCCTCACCGGCTCGGCGAGCGGCTACCTCGGCGGGAACCGCGGAGGAGGCAGCTACATCTCGCTGAAGTCCACCAACGGCACCGACTACTCGACCGTCTACGAAACCACCGGCGCGACGGCCGCCCAGATCGTGGACGTCGCCGCCTCGGGCGGCCTGAAAACCGGCACCGTGCACGTCTGGTCCACCGACCTCGCGTCCTCGAACGCCGCCGATCACTTCGTGAAGCAGGCCGACGTCACCCCTTCGTCGGGGAAGTACTCGCTGACCCTGCAGCCCAACCGGATCTACACGGTCACCACGACGACCGGACAAGGCAAGGGCACCGCGGCGAGCCCGGCGGCCGGCACGTTGAGCCTGCCCTACTCCGACAACTTCGACAGCTACCCCACGCGCAGCGCCGCGAGGTACTTCTCCGACATGCAGGGCTCGTTCGAGGTCCGGCCGTGTGCCGCCGGCCGCGGCGGGCAGTGCCTGCAGCAGGTCGCGCCGATCCGGCCGATCAACTGGCAGGACGACAGCGACGCCTTCACCCTCGTCGGTGATCCGCACTGGAGCAACTACACCGTCAGCACGGACGTCGACATGCGGCAGGCCGGCACGGTGACCCTGCTCGGCCGCGCCAACACGCAGAACCGGCCGCAAAGCCACCAGGCCGCCTACCAGTTACGCATCACCGATACCGGCTCCTGGTCGATCGCCAAGAACAGCAGCGGTGGTGTCCTCACCACCCTCGCCTCCGGCTCCCACGCGGCGCTGGGCCTCGACAACTGGCACAACGTCAAACTGGGCTTCAGCGGCAACCGGATCACCGCGACCCTCGACGGCGCCGTGCTCGGCGCGCTCACCGACACGACGTTCACCGCCGGGCTCGTCGGCGTGGGTGTCACCGGTTACCAGACGAACCTCTTCGACAACGTCTCGGTCACCCCGAACGCCGCCGGTGACCTCGGCGGCATCCTCAAGGGGCAGGAGTCGGGGCTCTGCGCCGACGTCCCCGCGGAGAGCCAGGCGGAGGGCACCGCGATCGCCCTGTGGGACTGCACCGGTGGCGCCAACCAGAGCTGGACCGCGACCCCGGCCGGGCAGCTGATGGTCTACGGCACCAGGTGCCTGGGCACCGGGGCCGGTGGCACGGCCAACGGGACACCGGTCCGGATCGGCAGCTGCGACAATTCCGCCGCGCAGCGGTGGACCGTCAACGCCGACGGCTCGGTCGTCAACGCCGGATCGGGCCGGTGCCTCGACGCGGACGCGCACGGCACGGCCGACGGCACCGCGCTGGTGCTCTGGGACTGCAACGGCGGCGCCAACCAGAAGTGGGCGCGCGGCGACACCGGCGGCATCCTCAAATCGCAGGAGTCGGGCAAGTGCGCCGACGTCCCGGCGGGGAACCAGGCCAACGGCACGGTACCGGCGCTGTGGAGCTGCAACAACGGCAGCAACCAGGCGTGGACGTCGACCACGTCCAACCGGCTCCAGGTGTTCGACACCAAGTGCCTCGAGACCGCCGACGGCGGAACGGCCGACGGCACCGTGGTCCAGATCCACGACTGCACCGGGACCGCCACGCAGCAGTGGCGAGTCCAGGCCGGCGGAGCGGTCGTCAACGTCGGGTCCGGCAAGTGCCTCGACGTGAAGGGCCGCGGCACGGCCGACGGCACCCCGTTCGTCATCTGGCCGTGCAACGGCGCCGCGAACCAGCGGTGGTCGCGTGGCTGAGGACGCGAGGTCCCGCGGGGGAGTGGCTCGCCGCCCGGCCGTCCGGGTGGGAACGCCTGTTTGACCGGCGGGGTGTGCGGGTATCTCCGCGCTCGACACGAGCCGCCGCCTCAGGGACGGCGGTTCCCGGAAAAGGAGCTTCCCCACCGTGATCATCCTCGGCGTCATCCTGATCATCCTCGGCTTCGTCATCGGCATCCCGGCGCTGTACACGATCGGCGTCGTGCTCGCCATCGCCGGGGTCGTCCTGGCGATCCTCGGCGGAACGGGCCGCAAGATCGGCGGGCGCGCCCACTGGTACTGAGCCGGATGCGGGGCCGGAAGCCGACGCTTCCGGCCCCGTCGGCGCGTTCGCAGGTGTACTTCCGTTTCGACGGGTGAAGACCAGTTCGTCGTCGCGTCCCTACCGGCCGGCCCGCCAGTCCTCGATCGCCGCGGCCCATTCCTTGTTGCGGGTGGACTCCATGAACTCCTTGCGGTCGATCAAGAGGTACACCTCGCCCGCCGGGGTGGTCGTATCGAGGATGAGTGGTTTACCCGAGTCCGTCAGACCGCCGAGGAACCGCCCGTACAGGTCGGTGAACTCGCGCCGCACGCTCGTCACGTCACCGGGCCGCAGCACCAGCGTCCCCTCGTCCCACCCGGACAGCGCCAGCGAACCGCCGGCCAGTTCGATCGTCCCCCGCCTGCGGAACAGCGCCTTCTGGCTGATCGCGCCCGCCGCCTTGTCGGCGATCTTGTTGGCTTGCATCTCCGCGGCACTCGCTCCGAGGTAAGTGCCCTGCTTCGGTTCCATGCCGTGAACCCTCGCGCACGGGCGGCCCGTCCGCAGCGGCCGAAGGGTGACGGGCGCAGCAACTTTCGTCGATGTCCGCGATCGGCCGACCGGCCCGAGGGACGGGGTTCCGAGGGCGACGACGCGAGGTGCCATAAACTCGCCGTCCATCCGCCGCGCGGGAGGCTGGGATGTGCGCGTTCGTGCTGGTCGCCGAGGACGACGTCAAACAGGCCGAACTGCTGCGCCGGTACCTGCGCCGTGAAGCGCACTCGGTGCTGGTGGTGCACGACGGCCGGGAGGCGCTCGACCAGGCGGCCCTGCGGCAGCCGGATCTGCTCGTCCTCGACGTGATGATGCCCGGCCTGGACGGCCTCGACGTCGTGCGGTCCCTGCGGCGGGATTCCGACGTGCCGGTGCTGCTGGTCACGGCGCGGTCGACCGCCGAGGACAAGCTGGCCGGATTCGACCTGGGCGCCGACGACTACGTGACCAAACCGTACGACCCCAGGGAGCTGATGGCGCGGGTGCGGTCGCTGCTGCCCCGCGCCGGTCCCTCGGATCGGCGGCCGGCGCTGCCGCTGCGGGTCGGTGCGCTGCTGCTCGACCAGATCCGGCACACCGTGCGGCTGCACGACCGGCCGATCGACTGCACGCCGGCAAGATCCTCGTCAGCAGGCCCTCCGACGCCTTGGCGGCCAAGCAGCTTTCCGACACCGCGTTCTCCGGGCTGCTGCTCGGGCTGGCCGCGGTGGCGCTGCTGGTCGGCACCGTCGGGGTGACCAACACGATGATCATCTCGGTGCTGGAACGCACCCGCGAAATCGGGCTGTGGCGTGCGCTGGGCGCGACCAGACGGCACATCCGCGGCCAGTTCCTCACCGAGTCGGTTGCGTTGTGCCTGCTGGGCGGGCTGGCCGGCGCCGCCGTGGGCCTGCTCGTCACCGTGGACTACGCCGTGTCGCGGGGCTGGCCCACGGTCGTTCCCCTGACCGGGGTCGCCGGTGGCGTCGGAGCCGCACTGGCCGCCGGCATTCTCGCCGGGATCCACCCGGCCGTGCGTGCGTCACGGCTGCCTCCGGCCGAGGCGCTGGCCACCTGAGGTCGCCGCCCGCCGGTCTCGACCAGTCCGGCGGGCGCGGGGGCTGCGCCGGTGCCAGCGCGGCCACCGCGGTGGGGCTTCGGCCTTCGTCACGCACCGCCGTGGAAGGTGATCGTGAAGCCGCTGCAGGAGGCGCACTGGTACATCGTCTGGTTGCCCGGCTCGGTGTCCTGTTTGGACCACGCGTACGCCTTCGGGCAATGCGACTTGATCGCGTCGCTGTAGCTCGTCGGGGCGTCGCGGTTCGGGTTGACGCAGTTGATGAGCGTGCCACTCGGGGAGTAGCGGCGGTCTTCGGCCGGGCAGTAGGACAGCAGGTTCTCCGGGCAGCCCGCCGAGCCGCACGAAGCCGATCCCGGGGGCACGGCCGCGTTGACCGGCTCGATCGTGATCGGCAGGGAGAAGGCGTTGACGTAGCTGACGTCGTACCACGGGGCGAGGCCGTCGGCGGTGTCGAAGTTGAACTCCGCCAGGCTGGCCGGCTGTTCACCGGTCGCGCAGTGGTCGGCGTAGGCGCCGCAGTCGCCGACCGTGCAATGGAAATCCCGGCCGGAGGTGCCCGTGCACCCCTGGCGCGCGAAGAACTTGCCCCGCCAGTGGCCGGGCGCCGATGTTTCCGGCACCGTCACGGTCGCCGTCTGCCCGTCCGCCAGCGTCGGCAGGCTCGCGAAGTTGACCGACTGGTCGGCGTTCACGGTGCTGCCCAGCCAGAGCGTCTGGCCGGAGTGGTTCACGAACGTGACGGTGTGGTTGCCCGCCGCCGCGGCCGGTGTGGCCGGCGAACTCACCGCCGACGCCACCGCGATCGCTGCGGCAACGGCGAAGAGCCGCCTGCTCATCCGGGAAAACATGGGTTCGACCTCCGTTCGTTGCTGGGTGGGGGATCAGCCGGCGGCCCGGTAGGCGACGCCGCTCGCGTTCGGGGTGGTGCCCGTGTAGAGACCGGTCGGGGTGGTCGACGTCGAAAGCGAGAACCAGGCGTAGCGCTCGACGAACGACAGTCCGTTCAGCATCGCCGTGGACCGGCTGACGAAGTCGGCCTGCTCGGCCGCGGACGGGTACCGCGGGGTGGGGCCGGAGAAGTCGGTCAACGCGTATTCGGTGACCCAGATCGGCAGGTGGTAGCGGTTGTACACCGCCTGCAGGTAGGACTGCAGCTGCCCGGTCGCGGCGGCCGAGAAGTCGCCGCCGTACCAGTGCAGCGGAATGAAGTCGACGCGGTGACCGCGCGCGGCCGCGCCGCTCATGAACCGGTCGAGCCAGCTGCCGGGAGTGTCCCCGCCGTACGCCACCGCCGGCGCGCCCAGCCGCATGCCCGTCGCCTGCAGCTGCGGCCACAGGTCCAGCGCCGTCTCGACGGACATGTTCGCCTGGCCGGCCAGGTCCGGTTCGTTGAACGCGAGCAGGGTGTTGCCGGCCGCCTTCGCCCGCTGCAACTGGTCCGCGGTGACGGAGCCGCGGCCCCAGATCATCGGGACGAACTCCGTCCCGGCCGGTGCGGTGATGCCCTGGGGGTCCGCCGCCCAGGTGTAGAACCACCGCGCGCCGACGTCGCCGAGTGCGGTGGTGACGCCGGAAAAGGCGGCCGCGCTGACGCCCTTCTTGGTGCCGGCCGCCGTCGCCGGGGCGGCGAGGCCCCCGGCGGCGGCGATGGCCACGGTCACGAGGACCAGGAGTTTCCTGAACTGGTTCATACCACTTTCTCCGGTGTTCGACGAGGTGGGTGCGCCGCGGGCCGGCCTCCGGCCGTGCCGCCGGAGGCCGGCGACGGAGTCACGAGCGCACGAACGTCCACGTCACCGGGATGTTCCCCAGGCCGGGGTCCGCCAGCTGGGCGAACGCCGGCGCGCTGAGGTCGATGTGCGCGCTGTCGCAGCTCGGGCACTTGTCGGCCACGGGCACGGTGATGGTCCGGCCGTTGTACGAAACCCGGATGGACACACCCCGGCAGAGAGGGTCGTTGTTCGGGTTGGCGGTCGTCCAGTACGCGGCCGGCGCCGCGACGAGCAGCTGGGTGGCGGCGTTGATCTGCGTGCCGCAGGCGCCGAATCCGGCGTCGTTGTAGTAGGTGGCGCGGCCATTGATCGGCTGGTCGAAGGGAATGTCGGCCCATGCCGTACCGCTCGTCGTCAGGGGAAGCGCGGCAGCGGCGGCCAGCACGGCGAGCGACTTGATGGTCTTGCGCATTCCGTCCCTTTCCCTCGTGTTCCGGACGTGCTCGTGTTCATGACGGACTTGCCGGTTCTTCCTGGCAGCACCGGTGAAACCGCGACCGGGTCGCACGGTTTCCGCGCGGTGCCGCGCCAGATAGTACTGTCCCGCGCAATACCTGGCTATGACAAAGAATTGTCCGGACAAGATCGGCTGACATCGTTGACAACGGGACATGATCCGTTCAATTCGAAATCATTTGCCGCGGTCGTCCGGGATTCCGGAAAACGTCGGGAGATCGTGGTCGCCTGCCGCCCATTCGCAACCGGCTCGGGCTCGGCGATAGCCGACGCGTGGACACCCAGGGGCCATCAGTGCCGTCACGGGCAGGGATAAGATGGCTCGACACGGTGGGGAGGCGGCATGGCGGAGGAGTCTTTACCGGGGGTGGACCTGGAGCACCCCAGCGTGGCTCGGGTGTACGACTGGTATCTCGGCGGCACGGCCAACTGGGCGATCGATCGTGAGTTCGGCAAGAAGGTCCTGGCGACGTTTCCGGCCGGGATGTATTGCGCCCGGGCCAACCGGGCCTTTCTGCATCGCGCTGTGCGGCACTTGGTGGCCCGGGGCGTGCGGCAGTTCGTCGACATCGGCTCCGGTGTTCCGACGATGGGCAACGTGCACCAGGTCGCCGACGAGGTCGCACCGGACTCCCGGGTCGTCTACATCGACTACGAACCCGTTGCGGTCGCGCACTCCCGGATCTTGCTGGAGCAGCACGGCGATCCCGCCCGCCACGCGGTGATCCACGGCGATCTGCGTGATCCCGAAGGAGTCTGGGACGCTGTGGCCCGGACCGGCGTGGTCGACCTCGACGAGCCGCTGGCCCTGCTGGTCACCGCGGTGCTGCACGTTCAGCAGACCGGCCCCGACGGCCGGGATGTGGGTCCGGAAGCCATCGCGCAGTACCGAGATCTGCTGCCGGGAGGCTCGTACCTGGTGCTGTCCCAGATCACCCACGAGGGACTGCCCGAGGAGATCGCCGCCCAGCTGCACGCGATCATCCGGATGTACGACGACGACGTCAGCAAACACGTGTTGCGGTCGAAGGCGGAGTTCGGTGCGCTGTTCGGCGACTTCGCACTGCTCGAGCCCGGTGTCACGTGGACGGCGTCCTGGCACCCCGAGGACAGTGGCCCCGACACACCCGTGATCGACTTCGCGGACCCCAGCGAGTCCGTGATGCTGGCCGGAGTCGGCCACAAACCCTGACCCGAAAGCCGACAACCAGCCTCCGTGCTCACCGCGGACCGATAGGGTCCGGGGCGTGAAGTATCCGGAACTGGAGGCAGCCATCCTGCAGCTCGTCATCGCCGCGGGTGAGGAGAGCGCCGAGGCGTTCGGCGCCGCGACGATCACCCGGCTGCTCCGGGACGAGGTCGTGGAAGACGCGGGACGGGACGAACTCACCGAAGACGCCTGGGCCGCGCTGGCCCGCGCCCGAGAGTCGATCTTGACCATCGACGCCGGAGAACTGGAGACCTTGATCGCCCGGATCGACGCGGGGATCCTCGCCGACGACGACCTGGACCACGGAATCGTCGCCGCGATAACCGCGCTCATGCACTGGAGCACCTACCTCCGGGGCCGACGGCGAGGCGAACTCTACGAACTGGCCATCCGCTCGATCGAAGACGTCGACTTCCAGGTGAACGCCGATCTCGACGACATGCTCGCCACCCCGGAGATGTCGGCGGAGTACGAACGGATCCAGCGGCTCCTCACCTCCTAGCCCAGGCCGGAGGCCGGGGTGCGCCTGATCCCTCGGTAACTGTATAACGCCCTATGCGGCACGGCAGTTTGCGTTCACCCAGGGGCAGGACCTGCCGGACAACGGTGCCGGTGTCCGCAATGGGCCGCTTTCTGGGTACGCCGCACCCATGTGCCGCACTCCGGTGGGTGACATGCTCGCGGCCATGTCGCGAGTGCGGTCCTCAACGCCCGCCGCGCACTCGCCGGGTGCGGGTGCCCGGTGCTTCCGGCCTGTGGTGCGGCCGCTCGTCGAGGCCGCGGCCCGGCGGCTCGGTGACGCCCCGGCCGTGGTCGTGCGGGGCTTCGAGGACTGGCTCGGCGATCGCCTGTGCTCCTTCGCCGCCCGGACGCTCGTCGCCCGGCTGCGGGCCGATCGCGAGGGACTCGCCGGTGAAGACGCCCGCGCGAGGTTCGCGGACTTCGTCGCGCGGGTGTCGTTCGCGGACGTCCTGGCCGAACACCCGGGCCTGGACGCGTTGCTGACGGCCGTCACGCACAACGCCGTCGGCGCCGCGACCGAGCTGCTCACCCGGCTGGACGACGACCGTGATGCGCTGGCGGGGCCGGCCGGCGGGGACACCGGGGTGCTCACGTCGGTCGTCTTCGGCCGGGGTGACGCTCACGGCCACGGCCGGACGGTGTGCGAGCTCGGCTTCGCCTCGGGGGCCCGCGTGATCTACCGGCCGCGGCCGGCCGGGCTGCACGCGCGGTGGAACGAGCTGCTCGCCGACCTCGCCCCGATCCTCGGTGCCCTCGCGCCGGGGCGGGCGGAGGTGCTGGAGCGGCCCGGGTACGCCTGGGTCGAGTACATCAGCGCGCGGCCCGCCGGGGACGTCGGCCGGTACTACCGCCGCCTCGGGGCTCAGCTGGCCCTGCTGCACGTGCTCGGCGCGACGGACATCCACGCGGAGAACGTCGTGGCCGCGGGGGAGCACCCCGTGGTCGTCGACGTCGAAACGCTCTTCCAGCCGCGGTGGACGCCGCACACCGACGGCGGGCACGATCCCGCGCTGACGGCCGTGGAGACGTCGGTGCTGAACACGTTCGTCCTGCCGCGCCCGGTGTTCGGGCCGCACGGACGGCTCGACCTGTCCGCCTTCGGTGCCCGGCCCGGGTGGTTCCCGTACGACCTGCCCGGCTGGGCCGGCGCCGGCACCGACCGGATGCGCCTGGTCCGGGGGCCCGCGCCGTACACCGCCGGGCACCACCGGCCGGGACCGGACGTCGATCCGGCGGCCCGCGGCGGTGACCTCGTCGACGGCTTCCGGGCCGGGTACCGGCGGCTCGCCGCGCACCGCGACGTCCTGGCCCGGGGGCTCGACCGGTTCGCCGGGACGGGGCTGCGGATCATCCCGCGGGCCAGCGAGTGGTACGCCGATCTGCTGCGCGAGTCCACCGAACCCGCGTTCCTGCGCGAGATCGACGGCCGGCAGCAGGCCTTCGCCGCGCTCGGCGAGGTCACCGCGTACCCGTACCTCGGCCGCTTCGCCGAGGCGTCCCGGGCCGACCTGGCGGAGGGCGACATCCCGTTCTTCGTCGCGGACGTCGACGGCCGCGACGTCCGGACGACCACCGGCACGCTGCTGCCGGACGTCCTGGAGACCGACGGCCTCACCGCGGCGCGGGCCCGGATCGACCGGCTGGGGGAGCGGGACCTGCGCGCCCAGCTGTGGTTCGCGCGCGCCGCGATCGCCACGCTGACGCCGCCCGGCGCGCACACGACGCCGCCCGGCCACACGGCCGGCGTCGAAAGCCCCGATCCGGCGCGGCTGCTCGACCTGGCCGTCTCGGTCGGCGACGACCTGATCGGCCGCGGCTGCACCGACGCCGTGCGGCTCAACTGGCCGTCGCTCGAACCGGCCGAAGACGGCGGCTGGTGCGTGCGCCAGCTCGGCGCGTCGCTGGGCGACGGCTACTGCGGGGTGGCCCTCTTCCTCGCCGAGCTGGGCCGGCTCAGCGGGCACGACCGGTTCCTCGACGCCGCGGCCCGCGCGGTCCGGCCGTTGCCGGGCCTGATCGCGCTGCTCGACGCGCATCCCGCACTCGCGGCCGGCGTCGGACCCGGCGCGTTCAGCGGGCTCGGCGGTCTCGCCTACACCGTCGGTCGGCTGGCCGGGCTGCTCGACGACCGCGCGTTCGCCGGGCTGGTTCCCGCGGCCCTGCGGGCGGCCGCGGTGGCGGCCCGGGCGACCGAGCTGGCGGACGTCGGCGACGGCATCGCAGGCACCCTGCTCGCCGCGTCGGCGGCCACGCACGCCGGTCCGGCCCGGGCGGACGCGGCCGCGCTCGTGGCGGAACTGGCCGACCGGCTCGAAAACAGCGCACCGCTGCCCACGGCGGGATTCCGGTTCGGCCGCGCCGGGGTCGTCCACGCACTGCGGCTGGCCGGGCGCGTGCCGCCCGCGGGCGGCGACGGGGTGGACGGCCTCGGCTGGTGCACGGGTCTGGCCGGGCTGGTGCTCGCCGGCGCCGATCCGGGTTCCCGGGTGGTCGCCCGCTTCCGGGCGGCGCTGCGGGAGCGGGTGCCGTCGGCCGACCATTCGCCGTGCCACGGCGAACTCGGCGTGCTCGACGCGGCCCGGCTCATCGGTGAGCCGGTCCGGCTGCCGCGGGGCGCGCTCGCGTGCGGCACCCCGGGCGCGGTGCCCACGCCGGGTCTGCTGCACGGTCTCGCCGGGATCGGCCACGGCCTGCTGCGGCTCGGATTCGCCGGCCGGGTTCCGGCGATTTCCCTGCTGGCCCCGGAAACGCCATCCGGTGTATCACCGGAACCCGATTCTGCTCTTGTACCACGGTAGAGAGAAATGTTCACCCGGAAGGAGCACCAGAAATGCACGAGGACGTCCAGCCCGCAGCGGAGCCGGCCGAGGTCGAGGCCGAGGGCACCGAGGTGCTGCCCGCCTGGCAGCGGCCCTGGGTGCGCTCGGCGGTCCTGACCGGGATGACCGTCGGCGCGTTCGCCGTCGCCGCCCTGGCGGGGGACCCGAGCACGGTCGTCGGCATCGGCTGACCGCCCACGGACGACGGCCCGGTCCACGCGGACCGGGCCGTCGTCGTTCGCCGGCTCGCTCAGCCGGGTGTGGAGTCGGCCAGCACGGTGGTGGCGTACTCGCACAGCGTCGTCCGGTCCGCCGCCTGGAGTTTCGCCAGCAGGCTGGCCACGTGCTTTTCCACCGTGCGCACGGAGATGTGCATCCGCTGCGACAGCGCGCGGTTGCCCAGCCGCTCCGGCATCAGCTGCAGTACCTCGAACTCGCGCCGGGTGACGCCCAGGCCGCGCAGCTTCGGCGGGATGCGCTCGGTGCCCGAGCCGTGGTAACGCACCGGGCGGCCGGTCTGGCGCAGCAGGGACCGGCAGGCCCCGGCGAGGACGTCGATGCTGCCGTGGAAGTGGTTCTCCGCCTCGGTCAGCCAGCGACCCGGTTCGCCCCAGCCGTCGGCGAGCGCGCTCTCGGCGACCAGCCGCAGCCCCAGGTGGCGGGCGGTGGGGAAGACCGCCGAATCGGCGACGGCCGCGTCCACCGCCTCCGCCGCCGCTTCCACGCGCCCGGCCCGGCCGTGGTGCACCGCGCGGGCGAACGCCAGGAACTGGCGGTTCCAGCGCATCTGCCCGACCTGTGAGGCGGCGGCCTGCTCCACTTCGGCCGGATCGCCGGTGCCGTCCACCGCGCCGAGCAGGGGGACCAGCCCGTAGGTGCCGGAGAAGTGGAAGTACGTTTCCATGCCGCCGTAGTCGGCCATCAGCTCGGCGGCCAGCGCCCGCGCGCCTTCGCGATCTTCGGTCAGCAGTGCGCAGAAGAGCTCGGCGAGGCCTTTCGCCAGCGGCGCTTCACGCGACGTTTCCCCGCCCGCGGCCCGGAATTCCCGGAGTGCGGTGCGCATTTCCTGACGGCGTCCGCGATGGGCGGCCGCGACCGCCCGCAGCATCAGGGCGTAGCGGATCACCGACTGCAGCCGCAGCCGCCCGCACTCGGCCAGGCTCGCGGTGAGGATCCGGTCCGCCTCCTCGAAGTCCGCGCGCAGCACGGCGGCGTAGGCGAGGTTGGCGTGCACGTTGGTGGCCAGGGTGATGCACCCCGAGCGCAGGGTTTCGCGGTAGGCGTATTCGAGGGCGGTGCCTTCGCCGTCGGCCAGCCAGGTGTTGCCGCCGAGCCCGATCAGGCCGTGGTTGCGCCAGGTCATCAGCTGGTGCTCGGTGCCCAGCGCGAGCGTGCGCCGGTAGCCCTCGTTGGACTCGGCCAGCGAGCGGCTGCGGGTGCTGAACCCGATCGCGAACCAGGCCTTGCACGCGGTCTCGGGGTCGTCGCCCGGGGCGACGCCGCGGATTGCCCGCCGGGCCAGCGCTTCGCTGCGGCTGACGTGGTCGGCGTCCGCTCCGGTGCGGCACGCCGTGATGTGGGCGTCGACGACGTCGATCACCGCCGTGTCGGATTCCGGCGCGTCGGGCGGCAGGAGCGAGCGGGCGACGGCGACTTGGCGGACGCCGTCTTCCCAGCGGCCCGCGACCTGCGCCGCCCACGCCATCCGGACGTGCTGGCGGACCTGGTGCCCGGTGTCCCACAACGGATTTCCCAGCCGCAGCTCGGCCGCGACCTCCGCGGCGCGGTCGAACTGGCCGTCCTCGGCCAGGGCGGTCAGCAGCGTTTCGAGCAGCTCCCAGCGCAGCTCGCGCCACGCCGGTTCGCCGGGGCCGGCGGCCAGCATGCCGAGGGCGTCGTCGAGCACGGCGATGGCGGTGGCCTGGCCGCCGGCGTGCAGGGCGCGGCGGGCGGTTTCCAGGTAGAGCCGGGCCGCCTCGGGCAGGTCGCCGGCACGCCGGTGCAGGTCGGCGGCCAGGTGACACCAGGTACCGGGCAACCCCGGGTACAGCTCCGCGATCGCCTGCGCCACGCGGCTCGACAGCGCGACGCGGTCGGCTGCGGTGGTCAGTGACAGCAGGGCTTCTTCGGTGAGCGGGTGTTCGAAGGAGTACCAGCCGGGGGTGCCGTCGCCGCCGGTGAGCAGGCGTTCGGCGATCGCCGCGCGGACGTGCGTGAGCAGCGTGCGGTCGTCGAGCCCGACGCAGCGCTGCACCACCGGGAGCGGGAAGGTCCGGCCGATGATCGCGGCCACCGAGAGCAGCCGCATGCCGTCCGGGCCGAGCTGCAGGGCGCGTTGCTCGACCGCCTGGACGATGCTGAGCGGCACCTGTCTTCGCGTCCCGCCGACCAGCCACCAGCCCGAAGGACGGCGGACGAGATCCTTTGTGGACAACGCGCAGCGGGTGAGTTCGGCGGCGGCGAACGGGTTTCCCCGGCTCTGTGCGTAGAGGTGCTTGGCCACCGGCTCGCCGACCTCGTCCGGCGAACAGCCGAGGATCGAGGCCACCAGTTCGGTGGTCCCGGCGCGGTCGAGGCGTTCCAGTTCCAGGTGGACCGCGTCGCCGCGCTGGGCCAGTGTCTTCACCAGCTCGGCGGCCGGGGACGCGCCGAGGCGCACGGTGGCCAGCACCAGCACCGGCTGGTCCCGCAGGTTGGACGCCAGGTAGTCCAGCACGGTCAGGGTTTCCCGGTCCGCCCAGTGCAGGTCGTCGATCACCAGCAGGCAGCCGCGGTCGCGGCCGGACCACGACGTCAGCCGCAGGATCGCCTCGGCCAGCACGATCAGCGACGTCTCCCGCGGTTCCGGCCGGGCCCAGTCCGGCACCAGCCGGCCCAGCGCGGGCAGGTACGGCGTCAGCGTCTCGTCGTCCGGGATGCGTTCGGTGCGGGCCAGGGAAAGCAGCGCTTCGGCCAACGGGCGGAACGGGATCGCCGGACCGGTCGAACCGGCGCGCCCCCGCAGGGTCACCATGCCCGCCGCCCGCGCGTGTTCGGCGGCCGCTTCCGCGATCGACGTCTTGCCGATGCCGGGCTCGCCGGCGAGCACCACCATCGCTCCCTCGGACGCCTTCGCCGAGCTGAAGTACCGGGCCAGGCCGGCCAGTTCCGCCTGCCGTCCGATGAGCATTGCCACCCCTCCTGCGGTACGGGACCCGCGATCGACGGTTTCGCGCGCGGCCGGTCCGCTCCCCGCGGGAATGCTACGTAATGAACCGCTCGCCGTGCGGGGAGAAATACCGGCTTTCCCCTGGGTGGCGCAATTGTGCGTACGGCCCGAAATCGTTTCGTCACTGCGGGAAACATTTCCGGGCCCACCGGTGGTGGCCGGGCCGACTCTTTGGGTGCGCTGCACCCATGCGCGCGCCGCCGCCGGCGGGCGAGGGTGGACGGGCCGGAGCGTCCCGGCTCCCGCGTTTCGTCGCCGCGGGTCGTCCCACTCGACTGGAGATCGTTCGCCATGTGGTTGAACAGGCTGTCCGCGGTCCAGGCGTTCCAGGTCGCGCACGCCCAGCGGGAGCTGCTGGAGGGCTGCGCCTACGACCCGCTGGTGGTGCGCGGGATCCAGCGGGCGAAGCTGGCCGCGCTGTGGGAACGCGCGGACCGGGTGCCGCGCTACGCGGCCGATCCCGCGATCCGGGACCGGCGTTTCGAAGACGTCGGCGTGCTGGAAAAGGACGAGCTGAAAGCCGATCCCACCGGCTTCCTGGCGACCGGGGTCAAGGGGCCGATCGGGTATTACGAAAGTTCCGGTTCCTCCGGACGGGCCACGCCGACCCCGCGGACGGCCGAAGACACGATCACGAACGTGATCGGGGTGGGCAGCCTGTGGCGGACCGTGCTGACCGGTGAGCCGGACCGCGTCGCCGCGCTGCTGCCCTCGGACGTCGCCCCGGTCGGCGACTTCGTCGCCGCGGTCGCCGAGTACCTGGGGCACACGTTCCTGCGCTGCTACCCGTTCGCCACCGGCATCTGCGACTTCGACCGGCTGGACCGGCTCTTCCGCGGCTATCGCCCGACCGTCGTGTTCGGCGCGCCGGGCGTGCTCACCCAGTGGACGCGCGTGCTGAAGACCACCGGGGCGCTCGCCGACGTCACCGCCGGCGTCCGGGCGGTCATGCTGCTCGGCGAGGTTTCCCTGCCCGGCCAGCGGGCGAAGCTGGCCGCGGACTGGTCGGCGAAGGTGTTCGACGCCTCCTACGGCAGCACCGAGACCGGCACGATCGCGGCCACCTGCGGCGACGGGGGGCTGCACCTGCTCGAATCCGGGCACCTGGTCGAGCTGCGGCGGGGGGACAAGCTGGTGCCGGCCGCGCCCGGCGAGTCCGGAGAACTGGTCACCACGACGCTCAACAACCACGCCCGCCCCCTGCTGCGCTTCGCGACCGGTGACGCGGCCGACATCCTCCCCGACCTCTGCCGCTGCGGGCTGGGCCTGCCCCTGCTGCGGGTGCACGGCCGCCGCGCCGAGCAGGTCACCGTCGGCGGCGTGCAGCTCGACGAACACGGCGTCGGCGCGCTGGTCTACGACGACCCGCGGCTCACCGGCTACCTCATCCAGCTCGACGCCCACGGCGGAGCCCGGCTGGTGGTGGAAAAGGACGTCGACGTCACCGGGCCGGACGGTGAACTGACCGAGCAGGTCAGCCGCCGCTTCGCCGACGCGGGCATCACCTGGACCGACGTCGTCGCGGTGAGCCAGCTGCCCCCCGTGAGCAAGGCCGGTGGCAGCCAGAAGAACTGGAAGCGCACGAACGTGGTGCGCGCCCGATGACCGCGACCGTGCCGGAACCGGCGCTGGCCGACGGCGGCCTGCGCCAGGGCGACGCCGACCTGTGGTGCACCTACGCGGCGGTCCGCACGCTGCGCTGGCTCGGTCGCAGCCCGGCCGGGCGCGAGGGCATCGCCGCCTTCGTCCGCTCGCGCCGCAACACCGACGGTGGACACGCCTGGCAGCGCGGTCTCGCGTCGGACGGCTGGGCCACCTACTACTGCACGCAGGCCCTGCTGGATCTGGGCGAAGCGGTCGACGAGCCCGCCCGCGTGGCCGAGTGGGTGCACGGCACGCGCGCCGCCGAGGGCGGCTTCGCGATGACCGCCGGCCAGCCGCCGGACGTGTGGGCCACCTACTACGCGACCCGGACGCTCGCCGAAGCCACCGGTTCCGCCGTCCCGGAGGCGGCGGGGCTCGCCGGCTGGCTCGCCGCGTTGCAGCGTCCCGACGGCGGCCTGAACTGGCAGCCCGGTTCGAGCCCGTCGGACGCCCGCGCCTGCTACTACGGCGTCCACGCCTGGCGGGCCACGACGGACGCCGCGTTCCCGTGGCAGACCGGCCGGCTCGTGGCGTGGCTGCGCGCGCAGCAGACGCCCGGGGGCGGCTTCCGCTTCGCCCCCGGCTCGGACGCCTGCCTGTGGGCGACCTTCCGGGCGGTCCGCGCCCTGCGGGTCCTCGGCGCGGAACCGGCGGACCGGGCCGGGGTGATCGCCTGGATCCAGGACCGGCGCCTGCCCACCGGCGGCTACGAGCGCTGGCCCGGCTACGGCCGCTCGGACGTCTGGGCGTGCTTCTCGGCGGTCGGCGCGCTGACCGCGCTCGGCCACGCCATCTCCGGGGCGGAGGCGGATTCGATCGCCGGCGCGATCGCGCGGTGCCGGCTGCCGGGCAGCGGGTACACCTACCGCAGCCCGGACGCCGCCGGGGACAGCCTCGCCACCGCGGCAGGCCTGTTCGCGTCGGTGCTGGCCGGGGCCCCCGCGCCCGGCCTGGCCCGCTGGCTGCGGGACGCGCAGCTGCCGTTCGAGGACGGCGTGATGTACATGCCGGGCCGGGGCGCGGAAGTCCGCTGCACGCAGTGGGCGTTCGAGGCGCTGCGGGCGAGCGGGCAGCAGCTGGACGAGCCCCGGCTGTGCCGCTGGATCGAACACCTGCAGAACCCCGACGGCGGCTTCGGCTACTGGCTGGGCCGCGGATCGGATCTGGTGTCGACCACCGCCGCGGTCGAGCTGGCCGACCGCCTCACCGGCGGGCACCCCGCCACCATCCTCGACGCCGCCCGCGTGGTGGCGTTCGTGACGCTCTGCCGCGACGGCGGCCTGGCCCGGCCGACCCCGGCCGGCACGGCCACCGCGAGCGCGACCGCGCAGGCCGCCCGGGTGCTGCACCTGCTCGGTGCGCGCCCGGCCGCGGCCGATCTGCACGCGGGCCTGGCCGCCTACGCCCGGTCGATCGGCGGCTACGCCGGCACCGCCCGCGGGCTGCCCGAACTGACCAGCACCTACCAGGTGGTGCTGGCCGACCAGTGCCTCGGCCGGGACTCCGACCGTGACTGCGTCGCCCGCTTCCTGGCCCGGGTGGACCTCGGCGACGGCCACTACTCGTGGAGCCCGCTCTCCCGCACCCCGGCCGGGCCGCTCGCCGACTGCCTCGGGGGGCTGCTGCGGGCCTGGCTGACCGATCCCGCGGCCCTGCTGCCGCCGCTCAACCTCTGAAGGGAGGGCCGGCGATGCCGACCACCATCGTGCGCTGCCCGGAGCTCGACGAACCGCACCGGCGGCGGATCGCCAAGGAACTCACGTTCTTCTGGCGCCGCGCCGGGGTCACCCCCGCCCACGTGATCACCCGGTTCGAGCCGCCCGGGTCCGTCTACAGCGGGCCGTTCCCGCTCGAGCTCCCGTACGCGTTCGTGTCCTGCGTCGTGGCGCAGGACCGCGACGACGAGTTCAAGGCCGGGTACGCCGAGCAGCTGCGCCGCAGTTTCGCCGCGCTGGTGCCGGCCGAGCGGGTGTTCGTCTCCTTCTTCCCGACCGATCCCCGAGACCACTACGTCCCGGAAGCCCGGGCGAGCGCAGAGGAAGGCACCGCGCGATGACCACCGAAGAAATCCGTGAAGGCGTGCGCACGGCGTTGGCGGGCGTGCTCGGCGTCGAGCTGGACGCGGCGCAGGACGACACGCCGCTGGCCGACATCGCGCCGGAGAAGTACGACAGCCTCGGCGTGCTCGACTGCGTCGCGAAGCTGGAACAGGTCTTCGGCATCTCGGTCGACCTGGTCGAGGACCATCTGCTCACGACCTTCCGCAGCGTCGGCTCGATCACCGCGCTGATCGAGCGCAAGCGCCACGACGCCGAAGTGCTGGGGGTGTTCTCGTGACCACCGCCCCGGTCACGCGGTTCAGCACCTCGGGCACCACGGGCGCCCCGGTCGGCTGGCTGCGCACGGAGGCCCAGCTGGTGGCCGAGACCGAGCTGCTGGCCCGGCTGCTCGACGCCGATCCGGCCGTGCGGGTCGACGCCGTGTTCACCCACGCCCCGCCCGCGCACCTGTACGGGCACCTGACGGGGGTGCGGCTCCCGGAAGTCCTGGGCGTGCCGGTGCGGCAGGTGCCGCAGACCGCCGCGTTCGACGTCGGTGCCGCGCGGCACCCGCTGCTGGTGCTGCTGCCGGCGTCGTTCGCGGTGCTGGAACGCTCGTCGCACGCGTTCGCGCACTGTGCCCGGGTCACGATGGTGTTCAGCAGCGCCGCGATCCCCGAGGCGGCCGGAGCGGTGCGGGCCGCGCTCGGGCCGCGGGCGCGGCTGGTGGAGCTGTTCGGCTCCACCGAAACCGGCCTGGTCGCCACCCGCGAACACGGCGGGAGCCCTGAGTGGACACTCGCGCCCGACGTCCGTTTCGCCGACGCCCTGCTGGCCGCGGGCGAGGGCCGGCTGACCGTGTCGAGCCCGCGCCTGGCCGCGCGCGAAGGCGAACCGCCGCCCGGTGAGCACCGGCTGGACGACCTGGTGCGCGTCACCGGCCCGGCGACGTTCCGCTGGGAGGGCCGGGACGGGCGGCTGCTGAAGGTCAACGGCCGCCGGCTGGACGTCGACCGGCTGCTGAGCGAGCTGGCCGGGGCCGCGCCCGGCCACGTCCTGCGGTGCTGTCCCGAACGCGACGACGTCCGCGGCGAGTGGTTCACCGTCACCGTCGAACCGACCGAAACCGCCGCGGCCGGGGCGGGCGTGCCGGCCACGCTCGCGGCCGCCGTCGAAGCGCTGCCGGCCTGGCAGCGGCCCCGAGCCCTGATCCCGGTAGCGAGGAACTCATGACCGAAGTGGACAAGCGACTGCGCGACGTGGTCCGGCAGGCCGCCGGGCTCCCGTTCTTCTCCGACCGCTACGCGCACCTGGACCTGGCGGGCGAGTTCTCCATCACCGACGTGCCGGAGATGACGCGCGAGGACATCACCGCGTCCATGACCCTGGCCTCGGGCCAGCCCGGGCGGGGCGGCGCGTACCTGTTCACCAGCGGCGGCAGCACCGCGGCGCCGAAGGTGGCCTGGATCCCGATCGCCATGCACCTGGACGCCATCCTCGGCCACTGGCGGCCGCTCGGCCCCGGCGACGTGCTGGCGAACCTCGCCATGCCCGGACGGCTTTGGTCGGCGCACTACTTCTACAACGGCATGGCGGAACGCTGCGGCGCCGACGCCATCGGGCTCGGGCACGTCGAAGCCGGCGAATGGCCGCAATGGCTCGACTTCCTGGACACCCACGGCACCACCGCGCTGTGCGGCACACCGTCCACTTTGGAGCAGGTGCTCGCACTGGCGCTGCGGCTGCGGCACCCGATCCTGCGCCGGCTGCGGGCCGCGCTGTTCTTCGGCGAGCCGTGCCCGGAATCGCTGGTCCGGCTGTGCCGCGAAGAGGTGCCCGGGGTCCGGCTGTGGGGCAACTACGGCTCCACGGAGACGTGGGTGATCGGGCACAACGGCCCGGACTGCGACGCCACGACGTTCCACGTCTTCCCGCACCAGCACGTCGAAGTCGTCGACGGCTCGGTCCTGGTCACCACGCTGCACGAGGACGCGGTGAGCCCGGTGGTGCGCTACCGCATCGGCGACCGGGCCCGCTGGACTCAGTGTGCGTGCGGTGGCGACCGGGCCCTGCGGCTGCTCGGCCGGGAGGGTGCGCTGATCAAGTTCGCCGGCACCCTGGTCGCCCCGGACGAGCTGCTCGGCCTCGCCCGCGCGGACGCCTCGGTCGCGGCGGCGCAGGCGGCGTGGCGCGAGGCGGACCCCGAACGCCTCGAAATCCGCGTGGTCCCCGGCGCGGGCGCCACGCCGGACGTGGACGCGCTGCGGGCGCGGCTGCTGGATTCCCAGATCGACCTGCGATTCGCCCTCCGCGGCGACGACGACGCCTTCGAAATCGTGGTCGTCGACCGGCTGCAGGTCAACGACCGGACCGCGAAGACGCCGTCCCTGGTGCCCCTGGACCCGCCGCGATGAGCCGCCCGCTCACCCCCGAGCAGGCCGCCCGGCACAGGAGCCTGACCCGCCCGCTGGCGCACCGGCGGGCGGCGCTGACCGCCGGCGACCTCGACGTCACCGGCCTGCGGGCCGATCTCGCCGCGCAGATCGAGGAGCTCGACCCCGAGTACGGCGCGTTCGTGAAGCCGCGGCAGATCGCCGCGGGCCGTCCGGAGTGGCCGGCCCGGGAATCGGTGACCTTCAAGGACACCGTCGACGTCGCCGGCTTCGCGACGAAACTCGGCATCCCCGCCGGGTACGCGGTGCGGCCGGCGGTGTCCGCCCGGATCGCGCGGGTGCTGGCCGGCCGCGGCCTGCTCGCGCTGGGCAAGGTGACCAGCACCGAATGCGCGCTGGGCACGAAGAAACCGAGCCGGAACCCGCGCTTCCCGCACGTGTCGCCGGCCGGGTCGAGCACCGGCAGCGCGGTGGCCGTCGCGGCCGGCTTCTGCGACGTCTCGGTGGGCACCGACTCCGGCGGTTCGCTGCGCTGGCCCGCCGTCTACTGCGGCGTGACCGCGCTGCGGCTGACGCCGTCGCCCGAGCTGCTGGAGGGGGTGCACTGCGTCGCGCCGAGCATGGAGGCGCCGGGGCTGATCACCCGCACCGCCGACGACCTCGCGTGGCTGTGGCGGACCCACCGGCTGGCCGCCGCGTTCGGGCTCGCCGACGGGCCGGCCGCCGGGCCGCTGCGGATCGCCGTGACCGCCCCGCGCGGCACGGACCCGGACCTGCTGGCCGCGCTGGCCGTGGCGCACGACCGGCTCGCCGCGCTCGGCCACGACGTCACGCGGGCGGATCTGCCGCAGCTGTGGGACATGATCGAAGCAGCCGGGCAGCTGCTGGCCAAGGAAGCGCACGACGGCTTCGGCCGGCTGCGCGGCCGCCCCGGTCTCGCCCTGCAGCCGGAGACGGTGCGGGCGATGACCGCCGGGGCGCACATCGGCCGGTCCCAGCATGAGGACTTGCTGGCCCGGCAGGAGGCGGCGGTGCGCACCGCCGGCGAGCTGCTGACCCGGCGCTACGACCTGATCGTGCTGCCGCTGGAGACCGGGCTGCCCGACCCGGCCGAGCGCTCGGCCTCGACGTCGCTGCCCGGACCGTCCGCTGTGGACGGACCGGGGGCACTCACGCTCGTGGCCAATTTCGCGCGGCTGCCGGTGCTTTCCCTGCCGATGACGCTCTCGCGCGAGGGCTCGCCGGCCGGTGTGCAGGTGCTGGCCGCCCGGGGGCGCGACGCGCTGCTGGTGGCGGCCGGAGCCGCGCTCAACGGCGACGGAGCGTTGCCGGACCTGTCCGCCGCCGGGGAACCCGCCGGTGGCGCCATCCCGAAGGTGAGGACGCAATGACCGCCGAAGACCGCCCGGGTGCCGTGGTGGTGCTCGGGATGTTCGTCGCCGCCCGGTACCCCGACCTGCTGCCCGCCGCCGCGGCGCGCGGGCTGCGGGTACTGGGCGTCGACGAGGACAGCCCGTTCGCCCGGCACTACGACGACGCCCGCCGCGCCGACCCGGGGCACCCGATGGCGCCGATCGCCGAGCTGGCCTGGCATGAGGGCACCGATCGCGCCGGGGTGATCGACACCGTGTCGGGCTGGGCCGCCGCCTACGACGTGCGGGGCGTGCTGGTCTTCGGCGAAGGGTTCGTCGAAACCGGCGCCGTGCTCGCCGACCTGCTCGGCCTGCCCGGCCCCGGCCTGCGGGCGGGCCGCGTCTGCCGGAACAAGCTGCTGCAGCGCCGGTACCTCGCCGAATGGAGCCCGCGCTCGCGCCTGCTGCGTACGGCCGACGCGGCGGACTGGACGACGTTCCCGGCCGTGCTCAAGCCGCTCGACGGCCAGGCCAGCGCCGGGGTCAGCCGGGTCGGCTCCGCCGGAGAGCTCGCCGCCGCCCTCGCCCGTCCGGGTTTCGCCGCGCCGATGCTGCTCGAAGAACTGGTGCCCGGGCCGGAGGTCTCGGTCGAAACGCTGGTGCACGACGGTCGCGTCCGGTTCACCGGGATCACCGGGAAACTGACCAATGAGGACAGTGGGCGGTTCTTCGTCGAACTCGGCCACACCGTCCCGGACGTCGCGCTCACCGCGGCGCAGCAGGCCGCGGTGCGGGCGGTGAACGAGCAGGTGCTCCGGCGCCTGGACTTCCGCGACGGGGTCGCGCACGCCGAGTACCGGGTCACCCCCGAAGGCGTGGTGCGGCTGATGGAGATCGCCGCCCGCCCGGCCGGCGACAGCATCATCACCCTCTACGGCCTGGCCACCGGCGAGCCGATGGAACCCGCGATGCTCGCGGTCGCCCTCGGCGAAGGAGTGTCCTACCCGGAGCCGGTGCGCTGGGCCCGGCAGAAGTACGTCCCGCACACCCCGGGCGTGCTCACCGGGATGCGGGCCGACGGCCTCGGCGTCCCGGTGACCTGGCTGCGCGAGCGCTGGTTCTTCCCGGCGGTGCGGCCCGCCCCGGACGCCGGCGTCCGGATGATCATGATGGGGCGCGCGAAAGGCGACGAACTGGGCGAGATCCGCTCGTCGGCGGATCGCTCGGCGACCTACCTCATCGATGCGCCGACCCCGGCCGCGCTGGACGAGCTGACCCGCAGCTGTGACGCGGCGATCCGCGTGGAGACCGATCCCGGGGAGCGGGCCGATGGCTGAGTCCGGGTTCTTCGCCGCCGTCGGCGCCCTGCTGCGTGAGCGGATCGAGCCGCTGCGCCCGGTCGGCTACCGCCGCATCGCCGGCGCCATGCTGGTCACCAACGTGGGCAACGGCATGCAGTTCGTCGCCAACGTGTGGCTGGTGCTCACCATGACCGGGAGCCCGAGGGCCGTGGCGCTGGTGCTGCTGACCGCCGCGCTGCCGGGGGTGTTCTTCGGCCCGGTCATCGGCGTCCTGATCGACCGGTTCCCGCGCCGGCTCGTGTTCGCCTTCGCCGACCTGACCTCGGCCACCGTGCTCGCGTCGGTCGTCCTCCTGCAGGTCACCGGCAACCTGGCCACCTGGCACGTGTTCGTGATGGTGTTCCTGCTCGGGCTGACCGAGTCCACCGCGGTGCCCACCGGAACCACCCTCGTCCGCGAGATCGTGCCGGTGGACCGGCTGCTCGCGGCGAACGCCACCACCGGCGTCGCGGTGCAGATCGGCAACGTCAGCGGCGCCGCGCTCGGCGGGTTCATCCTCGGCAGCTCGTCGGTGAGCGCGGTGCTGGCCATCAACGTCCTGTCCTACCTCGGCTCGGCGGCTTTCGTGTTCGGCGTCCGGACCCAGCGCGTGGTGCGCACGAAGAACGAGAACTGGCGCGAAGCGGTCCGCGAGGCCGCCGCCGGGCTCACCTACCTGCGCACGCACCGGCCGATGATCCCGTCGTACCTGATGCTGCTGACCCTGTTCGCCGTGCTGTACGTGCTGAACACGCTGCTCGCGCCGTTCGCGAACGACGCGCTGCACGTCGGGGCGAGCGGGCTCGGCTACATCGACGCGATGTTCGCCTTCGGCGCCATCCTCGGCGGCCTGCTGCTGCCGCTGGCCACCGCGCGGCTCAACCGCGACCGGCTGGCCGCGCTCGGCGTGATCGGCATGGGTGTCGCCCTGGTCGCCCTGGCCTACTCGCACGCACTGGCCGCGCCGATGGTGCTCTACGGGCTCGCCGGGGTGAGTTTCCAGTCCTTCTACATCTTCCGCACCCGCGTGCAGGAGCACGTGCCGGTGGACATCCAGGGCCGCGTGATGGCCCTGCTGATCACCAGCGTCGGGCTCTGCCGCCTGGTCGTCTACGCGGTGCTGGCGGTCTTCGTCACCGCGGGCACGCTGCGGATGATCTACGGCGTGGTCGGCCTCCTGCTCGGCCTCGTCGGGGTGGTGATCACGATCCGCGCGTTCCGCACGGACGAGGTTTCCCGGCCGCCCGAGCCGGAACCCGTCACCGCGGGACCGTCCGAAACGGAGCAGGCATGAGCACACCCAAACCGGCCGTCGTGCTGTTCGGCGGCCTGGCGGTGGCGTGGAACCAGCGGTACCTGCGGGTGCTGGCCGAGCGCGGGATCGCCGCCCTGATCGTCGACCGCGGCGGACCGCACGCCGAAGCGTTGCTCAGCGGCGATCTCTCGCACGTCGCCGGCTTCGCCGCGGCCGACCCGGAGGACCACGCGGTGGTGGCGGACGTCGTCGCGGGCTGGGCGGAGCGGTTCGCCGTCGTCGGCGTCGCCTGCCTGGTCGAGCAGTACGTCCTGCCCGCGGCGATCACCGCGGACCTGCTCGGCGTGCCCTCGCCGGGGCTGCGGGCCGCGACGGTCTGCCGGGACAAGCACCTGCAGCGGCGGTTCCTGGCCGAGTGGAGCCCGCGGTCGCAACGCGCCGGCAGCGGCGAGCCGCAGTTCCCGGTGATCCTGAAGCCGGCCGGACGGCTGGCCAGCTCCGGCGTCCGGTTCGTCCCTGACGCCGCCGGACTCGAAGCCGCGCTGGCCGATTACGGGCCGGACGAGGTGCTGCTGCTGGAAGAACCGGTGCGCGGCCCGGAGTTCTCGGTCGAGTCGCTGAGCGTCGACGGCGTGGTCGGCTACGCCGAGATCACCGGCAAGCGGACCACCGGGCTGGACTCCGGGTTCTTCGTCGAACTCGGCCACACCACGCCCGCCCCGGGGCTCGACGAGCCGGCGCGGGCGGCGCTGCTGGACACCCACCACGCCGTGCTGGACCGGCTCGGGTTCGGCACCGGCGTCGCGCACGCCGAATACCGGCTGGACGACTCGGGCCGGCCGGTGCTGATCGAGATCGCCGCGCGGCCGCCCGGCGACAGCATCATGGCGCTGCACTGGCTCGCCACGGGCGTCAGCCTCGAAGAGGCCTACCTGCGCGCGGTGCTCGGCGAACCGGCCGAGCTCCCGCCGCCGACGCGCGTGGCGCGTCAGGTCTACCTCGACCACCCGGCCGGGGTCCTCACCGACGTCGAGGTCGCGCCGGAACTCGGCGTGGGCGTGCACTGGTTCAGCCCGGGGGAGGTGCACGCGCAGATCGCGACCTGCGCGGAGCGCGACGACGACGCGACCGTGCGGTGCGTGCTCGCGCTCAAACCGAGCGGGACCGAGCTGGTGCCGCTGCGGGAATCGGGGGACCGGGCGGCGATGTTCGTCATCGACGCGCCGTCGGTGGCGGAGCTGGACGAGCTCGAGCGGCGCTGCCGCGCGGGTGTCCGGGTGCGGGCCGGGTCATGACCGTCGCGCCCCGCCCCGGCGAGCCGCTCGCCGCCCCGTCCCCGGCCACCGAACCGCTGTGGCCATCGGCCGACGCACTGGCCGGGGTGACCGCCCGGCTGGCCGCGTCCGCACCGCTGGTGACCCCGGCCGACTGCGCGGACCTGCGCACCCAGCTGGCCGCGGTCGCGTCCGGCGCGGCGCACCTGGTCCAGGGCGGCGACTGTGCGGAGCTGTTCGACGAGGTCTCCGCGCACACCACCCGCCGCAAGGCCGCGCAGCTGACCGAGCTGGCCGATCTGGTCGAGATCGCGACCGCGGTGCCGGCGCTGACCGTGGGCCGGATCGCCGGGCAGTTCGCCAAACCCCGCTCCAGCGCGGTGGAACGCCTGCCGGACGGCGGCTCCCTGCCGGTGTACCGCGGTGACGCGGTCAACGCCCTCGAGGCGGACCCGGCCGCCCGCGTGCCGGACCCGGCCCGGTTGCTGACCGCCCGCGAGCGGGCCGCCTCGATCCACGCCACGCTCGACGTCCTGGCCGCCGCGTCGGGCCGCCGCGTGTTCACCAGCCACGAAGCTCTGCTGCTGGACTACGAAAACGCGCTGGTGCGCCCGGCCGCGTCGGGCCCCTACGGCGGATCCGCGCACCTGCTGTGGGCCGGGGAACGCACCCGCGACCCGGCCGGGCCGCACATCGGGCTGCTGAGCCGGATCACCAACCCGGTCGCGGTCAAGCTCGGCCCGGCGACCGCCCGCGAGGACCTTCAGGCGCTGATCGACGTGCTCGACCCGCAGCGGACGCCGGGCCGGTTGTCGTTCGTCGCCCGGATGGGCGCGGGACACGTACGCCGGGTGTTGCCCGCGCTGGCCGGAGCGGCCCGCGAGGCGGGCTGCCTGCCGGTGTGGATCTGCGACCCCATGCACGGCAACGGGCAACGCGCGGCGAGCGGCCGGAAGATCCGTCTGGTCGACGACGTCCGCACGGAGGTCGCCGGGTTCGTGGCGGCCCTGCGCGAGGCCGGGGCGCACCCGGGCGGGATCCACCTGGAACTGACCCCGGACGACGTGACCGAATGCGTCGACCTGCCCGACGACCCGACGCCGCGCTACTGGACGGGCTGCGATCCGCGCCTCAACCCGGCTCAGGCCCGCGACGTCGTCCGCGCGTTCGCCGCGGCGGTTTCGCCGTGACCGGCGCGGGGTTCGAGGTCGGCACGGACACCCTCGATCCGGCGGCGGTCGCGATCGCCTCGCGCACGCCCGGCGTCCGCGGGGTGGTTCCGGCGGGACTGGACGACGTCATGGCCGCGTCGGTCGCGGCGCGGGACGCGCTCGTCGCGTCGGGAACACCGGTGTACGGCGTGACCACGGGATTCGGTGATCGCAACATCAGCCGGGTCGAGCCGGCCGACGCCGCCGCGCTGCAGGCCGGGCTGATCCGCTACCACCTCGCCGGGACCGGCCCGGCCGCGCCGGACGACGTGGTCCGCGCGACGCTGCTGATCCGCGCGAACTGCCTGGCCCGCGGCCGGTCCGGGATCCGGCCGGAGGTGGTCCGGCTGCTGCTGGACTGCCTGGCCGCGGACCTGCTGCCGGTGGTGCCGGTGCGCGGCTCGGTCGGCGCCAGCGGCGACCTCGTGCCCCTGTGCTACGTCGCCTCGATGCTGGTGGGCGAAGGCACGGTCCGCGTGCACGGCGTCGAACGCCCGGCCGCGGCGGCCCTCGCCGGCGCCGGCTTGCGGCCGGTGCGGCTGGAGCCGAAGGAAGCGCTGGCGCTGATCAACGGGACGGCGTTCCTCTCGGCGTTCGCGGTGCACGCCTACGCCGAGGCGGCCGACCTCTGCGTCGCGGGCGCGGCGGCGACGGCGCTGGCCGTGGAAGCGTTGCGCGGCAACCGTGACCACTTCCACCCGATGACGCACGCGAACAAGCCGCACCCGGGTCAGGTGCACGTGGCCGGCGCGGTGCGGCGGCTGCTCGACGGCTCGGGGTTCGCGCGCGGGCAGCGGGAAATCGCCGAGCTGAACGGCGACGGCGGCTCCCGGCTGGCCCATCCGATCCAGGACCGCTATTCGGTGCGGTGCGCCCCGCACGTGCTGGGCGTCCTGCACGACACGCTCGGGTGGGCGGGCCGCTGGCTGGCGGTGGAGATCAACGCCAGCACGGACAACCCGCTGTTCGAGCCGGGAACCGGGGAAGTGCACAACGGCGGCAACTTCTACGGCGGGCACGTGGGGATGGCCATGGACTCGCTGAAGGTCGCCGTCGCCAGCGCCGGTGATCTGCTGGACCGCCAGCTGGCCCTGGTGGTGGACGAGAAGTACAGCAACGGCCTGCCGGCCGGGCTGACCGGGCCGGCGAAGGGGCCGCAGCACGGCTTCAAAGGCGTGCAGATCGCGACCTCGGCGCTGGTCGCCGAGGCACTGCAGCGCTCGGCGCCCGCGACCGTCCACTCGCGCTCCACCGAGGCGCACAACCAGGACAAGGTCAGCATGGCCACCATCGCCGCCCGCGACGCCTGCGCGGTGACCGAACTGGTCCGCGAGGCCACTGCGGCGCACCTGGCCGCGCTCTGCCAGGCCATCGACCTCCGCGGCGGCCCGGCGGCCTTGGGGGAGGGCACCCGGGCCGTGTACACCTTCGTCCGCGACCGGGCCGGCTTCCTCGACCGCGACCGCAGGCTCGACCACGAACTGGCCGGCCTCGCCGCAGCCCTGCGGTCGGGCGCGCTGACCGGCGTGGTGGCGCCTTTCGGTGCGGCCGAACCGCGGGTCGCCGGATCCGCGTGACCGCAGTTTTCGACCAGCGCGACCGGGCCCGCCCCACAGGGTGCGGGCCTTCGTCGTATGGCGCCGTGGCGGGACCGCGGCCCGAGCGGAAGGACGGCCTCGATGAGTCCGGTATCGATCGAATCCCTCGAAGACACCACGGAAACCGGTGCACGCACCGCGGCCCGGGCGTTCGCCGCCGGCTGGTCCCGGCCACCCGGCCCGCTGCCCGAGCCGCTTCGGTGGTCGCTGCGCGAACGGGCGGCGCAGCTGGCTCGCGGGGCGCTGACCGCCGCGGCGTTCGGCGCCGAAGCCGACCCGTGGGCGTTCGCCGCGGATACGCACTACCGCGCCTGCAGCGAGCTCCGTGAGGGCGAGTCACCGGTGCGGCTCGGGGTGAAGGACACCGTCGACGTCGCCGGGTTCGCGACCCGGCTCGGGCTGCGCCGGCACCGGCACTACCCGCGCCGCAGCGCGGCCCCGCTGACCGGCCTCCGTGGACTGTCCACAGTGGCCAAGCTGGTGACCACCGAGCTGAACCTGGGCATCGGTTCCGGCTGCGGGAACCCGTACTTCCCCCGGCTGGACCCGGCCGGCTCCAGCACCGGGTGCGGCGTGGCGGTCGCCGCCGGGATCTGCGATCTGGCGCTGGGCACCGACGTGCTCGGCTCGGTCCGCTGGCCCGCCGGCCGCTGCGGCGTGGTGGGGTTGCGCCTGACCCACACCGACCGGCTCCACGGCGTCTTCCCGCTGTGCCCGTCGATGGACGCGCCCGGCTGGGTGGCCCGCACCGCCGACGACCTCGCCTACGCGGCCGAGCACTGCGGCTTGCCGATCGGCCCGGTCCCGGCCGGGCCGTACCGCGTCGGCGTGGTGACCGAGGCACTCGCGACGGTCGAGCCGGAGATCCTCGACGGCGTCCGCACCACGATCGAACTCTTGCGGACGGCCGGTCACGCGGTCACCGAAGTCCGCGTGGGCGAGCCCTGGAGCTGGCGCTCGGCGGCGTGGGAACTGTGCGCGCGGGCGGCCTGGGACGCCTTGCCGCAGTGGCGCGGCTGGCTGGCCGAGGACCTCGGTCCGGCAACGGAGAAGGCGGTCGCCGCGGGCGCCGACGTCACCGACGCCCGGCTGCACGAGATCGTCACGGCCCAGCACCGCCTGCGGGTGGCCAACGACGGCTGGTTCGCCGGCCTCGGCGTCGATGCGCTGCTGCTGCCGCTGGACCCGAAGGTCCCCGTCCCGCGGGACCCGGCCGAGGACCGCACGCGGTCGACGATCCCGCTGACCCGCACCCGCACCGGCATCGACCACGAGGACGACATCGGCTACACCCCGCTGGCCAGCTTCACCGGCCTGCCCGCGCTGACCTTCCCGGTCGCCACCGCCCGCGACGGCGTGGTCCCGGTGGCGATGCAGCTGGTCGGCCGTCCGCACGCCGACGGTGAGCTGGTCTCCCTGGCGCGCGATGCCGAACGCGTCCGGGGCCCGCTGGGCTTCGCACCACGCTGACCCGGACCACGAGGAGAAGGCCCACCGGAAACCTCCGGTGGGCCTTCTCGGTTGCGGGGAACCGGGTTCAGCGGTGACGCACGCCGAGGTGGGTCAGCGCGTCACCGAGGAGCCGGGCCCGGGTGTCCGAGCCGTCGACGCCTTCGAGGCCGAAGCCCCAGTAGACGGTCCGCGCGGTCTGGACGCCGGCGCCGAAGTGGTAGCCGATGCCGGGCTGGGCCGCCCAGGCCGCGGCGGTGGTGACGGCGGTGCCGGGCGGGGGCGGGCCCGCTTCCCAGCCGCCGAGACCGTCCTCGAACGACGTCCGGTCGGTGACCGTGCCGTCCTTGGTGACGGCGGTGTCGTCGACGAACACGCCCAGGCCGGAGACCGCGAAGTCCTGCACGTAGCTGATCGACAGCTCCACCTGCGAGCCGGCGTAGCGGGACAGGTCCACCTTCCAGTCCTGGTAGCCGCGGGAGTTGCCACTGGCGGCGTTCCACGATCCCGTCGTGCCGCTCGACGTGCAGTCCGGCTTCGTGGTGTCCTTCGACGGGTTCGTCTGGTAGTGCGCCAGGAACGGGTGCAGCGAGTCCCAGTTGATGTCGCAGGACAGGCCCGCGTCGGTCGAGGTGTGCCCGTTGAGGTCCGGCAGCGTCGTCCAGTCGTCCTGCCCGGCGTGGTGCGCCTCGACCAGCACGAAGTCGGAGCGCGGTTCGGTGTCGTAGGAGACCTTGAACGACAGGTCGCCGGTCCGGGCGCCGGTCAGGTCCACCGTCTTGCGCAGCCGCTCGAAGCTCGCCGGCACCGAGGGCGCCAGCGCGTAGTGCGTGCCGGTGACCGGTTCGAAGGGCGATGTCCCGGCGAAGCCGACCGAAACCTCCGAGGAGAACTGCGGGAACTGCCGGGCGGGCAGCAGGCTCGACGCGGTCACCATGCCGTACGTGTGCACCTGGTTGTCCGCCGAGTCACCGCCGTCCAGCTTCAGCGGCAGCGGACCGGACGCGGTGTTCGCCACCAGCGGCAGCGTGCTCGCGTCCGCCTTGGTGACCGCGGCCTGGGTGTGGGTGTACGCGCCCAGCCAGTACTGCAGGAAGTCGTCGGTCAGCACCGCGCAGTCCTTCACCGTGCCCGGGCCGGACCCGGTGGTGTCGCAGTACGGCGGTTCCCCGTGCGGGTTGTACGCCGCGCCGAGCAGCTGCGCGTTGGCCGCGTTCTGCCCGGTGTAGAGCAGTTTCCCGCCCTCGTTGAGGTAGTCGCGGGCGGCGAGGATCTCGTCGTCGGCCAGCTTCGACGTACCCGTCTGACCCGGTGCGCCGGCACCCCGGATGAAGCTGTCGTTGGCCGTGTACCAGATCACCGCCTTGTAGTGCGAGAGCACGCCGAGGGCGTCGGGCGCGGTGCGGTGCTCGGCGTCCACGTCGTAGACGTCGTAGCCGACCTTGTTCGCGTCCAGCGCCGAGCGGTAGTACTGCAGGTGGTTCGGCTTGGTCCGGTCGGCGTACGGCGGCGATTCCAGGGTGCCGCCCGGCTGGCCCGAGTAGTCCTCGGCCGAGAGCACGAGCACGGGGTTGCCGCTGGTGGAGCGCACCGAGTAGGTGAACGGGTCGGCCTTGGCGGCACGGGCGGTGAACCAGACCCGCACCTGGTCGCCCGCCTTGGTGCCGGTGATCGTGCCGCGCAGCTGGTGGTAGTACAGGTTGTAGCCGCTGCCGTAGCGCTCGCCGCCGGTGAATTCGTGCGTGGCCGCGGTGCGCTCGCGGCCGCCGTTGACGCTCCAGTGCAGGATGACCGGGCCCAGTTCGCGCTTGGCGTCGACGGCGACCTCCTGCGGGGTGCCGTAGGAGACGCCGAAGGTGTGCGGGACGAACGCCGGCGTGGTGCGGCCCAGGTGCGAGACCGGGTTTGCGGGATCCGCGGAGGAGTGCGCGATGTCGAGCGCGAACGGGAGGTTCTTGACGAACGCCTGCTCGATGTCGGCGTCGCTGTCCTGGAACTCGAACCGGGAACCACCCCCGCCGCGGGCCGGGTCGCCGCCGTCCATCTCCACGGTGAACGACGTCGTGTGGTAGACGGTGTTCGCCGTGTCGTCGGTGATGCCGCCGTTGCGGAACGGGAACGAGAGCGGGCCGGGGATGTAGGGCTTCGGCGCACCGGGCGGGTTGGAGCCGATCGCCGGGGTCGCGTCGTCACCGGCCAGCGCGTGGTAGACCGGGTCGTCCGCGGCGGCGGTTTCGATCTGGTAACCCACCCCGTAGAGCAGCCGCTCGGCGTCGGTGACGTGGTAGTTGACCAGGAACTTGAACCCGATGCGGCCCAGCAGCCCGTCCATCGCGCGGGTTTCCGGCTCGGATTCCGGCCCGGTGCCGCGGTAGGTTTCGTAGGTGGGCACCGGCGAGGAGTCCTCGTTGTCGAACCCCCAGTGGGCCGGGAAGTTGCGGTTGAGGTCGACGCCGTCCCCGGTGTCGATCTTGCCGTTGCCGTTGGTGTCGCGGGCGTTCTTGCGCCACAGCCGGTTGCCCGGGGTGAAGGAGATGTCGTAGCCGTCGGGGTTGGCCACCGGGACGACCCAGATCTCCTTCGTGTCGACGATCTTCGTCAGGTCGGCCGAGGAGACGCCGGCCAGCGGCGTGCCTTCGGTGCTCTTCGCCGGGCCGCGGTGGCCGTAGTTGTCCGCGAACAGGTGGGTGAGGCGCCGGACCTGCTCGTTGTCCAGCCACTCCCGCGCGTGCTGCCCGCCGACGTAGAGCACCGACGGCTTCGAGCCGTCCCGGTTGCCGGGCCGGCGTGCGTCCTTGGTGATCCGCAGCGCGAGGATCGGTTTGCCCTGCAGCGATTTCCCGATGACCTCCGGCTTGACGAAGTCGGGGTGCGCGGCGGCGATGCCCTGGAACTCCTCGTACAGCGTCGGCCGCGGTTTGCCGTTTTCGGTGCCGGCGTAGGTGTGGTCGAGGTAGGGCCGGTAGACGTCGTAGGTGCCGGGTTCGGCGGCTTTCCGGGCCGCGGACGTGCCGGCCGTGCCCGTCCCCGTCATGGGGACGGCGGTGATGCCGAGCTTGGTGAGCGCGCGGGCCTGGTCGCCGGTGGCGTCGATTTCGATGCTGCTGCCGCTGTCGCCTTCGGCGACGTCGAAGCCCTGGCCGGCCAGTTCGCGCACGACCGCGGGACTGGTGACGTCGACGCGGTAGGGCCGCAGACCGGCGGGCTCGGCGGCGGCGGGGGTGCCGGTCAGCGGCCCGGTGACGAGCGCGGGCAGCAGTACGGCCGCCAACGTCCAGGCGGCTCTCCGGCCCGGGCGCGGCAACGGCGGTTTCCGTTTCATGGTTTCCCCTCGGGGGCGCCGCGCGAACCGCGGCGGAACGGGCAAACGGTCGTCGACCAGCATCACGGCCCGGCCCGGTCGCCGGATGGGTGGTGACTACCCACCTTGTCGGGGCGGCGCCCGGGCTGGGTGCGCACACCGGAAAGTTGGGTAGCGCGCACCCAAGCCCGCCGCCCGGCGCCGCGCTTAGCGTTCGGGCACGGCGTTTTCCCGCCGGCTCAGCGAATTCGGCGATCGGTGGAGGTCGTTCAGCGTGTACCAGTACACACATTCGGTGCGGCCCGAGCCGGACTGGCGGCGGTTTCCCGGCTGGGCGGCCGTGAGCGCCGGCGAGTGGGCGGACGTGCAGTGGCAGCGCGCGCACTGCGTCAAGAGCGTCCGCCAGCTGGCCCAGGTCTGCGGCGGCTTGCTCGACGACGGGTTCTACGCCGACCTGCAGCGCGACCGCGAGGAAGCCGCGACGATGTCGCTGCTGCTGCCCCCGCAGGTGCTCAACAGCATGGTGCCGGACGAGCCGCCGTCGGCGAAGGCGATGCTCGCCGACCCGGTCCGCCGGTACATGCTGCCGGTGTTCTCCGACCGGGACCCGGACTGGCCGAGCCATCCCCACGCAAGCCGCGATTCACTGCACGAAGCGGAAATGTGGGCGGTGGAGGGGCTGACCCACCGCTACCCGACGAAGGTGCTGGCCGAGATCGTCTCGACGTGCCCGCAGTACTGCGGGCACTGCACGCGCATGGACCTCGTCGGCCCGTCGACGCCGCAGGTCGCGAAGTACCGCTTCGCCCAGCGCGGCGAAGACCGGCTCGACCGCATGCTGGCCTACCTGGCGGCGACGCCGTCGGTCCGCGACGTGGTGGTCTCCGGCGGCGACGTCGCCAACGTGCCCTGGCCCCGGCTGGAGGCGTTCCTGCGGCGCCTGCTGGAGATCGAGTCGGTCCGCGACATCCGGCTGGCGACCAAGGCGCTCGTGGCCCTCCCGCAGCACTGGCTGGCCGAGCGGGTGCTCGACGGTATCGCCCGGATCGCGGCGACGGCGCGCAGCCGGGGCGTCGGCCTGGCGGTCCACACGCACGCCAACGCGGCCCAGCAGGTGACACCGCTGGTGTCCGGGGCGGCCCGCGCCCTGCTGGACCGCGGCGTGCGCGACGTCCGCAACCAGGGCGTGCTGATGCGCGGCGTCAACGACAGCGCGGCGGCGGTGCTGGACCTGTGCTTCGCCCTGCTGGACAACGCCGGGATCACGCCGTACTACTTCTACCTCTGCGACATGATCCCCCACGCGGAGCACTGGCGCGTGCCGCTGCACACCGCCCAGCGCATCCAGGACGGGATCATGGGTTTCCTGCCGGGCTTCGCCACGCCGAGACTGGTCTGCGACGTGCCGTACGTCGGCAAGCGCTGGGTCCACCAGGCGGCGTCCTACGACCGGATGCGCGGAGTTTCCCGCTGGACGAGCGAATACCGCGCCCAGGTCCTCACCGTCGACGAGAGCGGCCCGACGGCGGGCACGTACTACGACCCGATCGATTCCCTGCCGCCGGAGGGCCGGCTGTGGTGGTCGAGACAGCGCGACGAACTCGCCGCGGCCAGGTGACCCACCGCCCGCCGCCGTGAGCCTTCCCGTGCTGAGCTGATCGGCTGTCCTGTTCGACGTCGGCGGGACAGGATCGCCGTCGTTTCTTGTTTCGCCGCGATGGACGTTGTAGACAGTCCCGAGCTGATTGAAACGTTTTTACGACGGCGGGAGACGTTCGTGCGCTCTCATCGCGTCCGTCGCGGCGTCGGCGGACATCGCGCACTCGCCCGGTGGCTGCCGACCTGTCACCGGAGAGGGAACGCGATGGTTTCGCGCCTGATGACGGCTTCGTCGGCCTCGCTGATCTTGCTGGTCCTGGGGGTGACGCCCGCGGGGGCCTATCCGGCGGCTCCTCTCGGGGGCCTTCAGGTCGGCAGGCTGCAGGTCGAGCACCAAGCCGACCTGCTCGGCGTCGACGTGGCCCGGCCGCGGCTGGGCTGGGTCCTGGACGCCAGGGGGAGTGCCCGCCAGTCGGCGTACCGGATCGCGGTGTCGACCGAGCGCACCGGGCCGGCGAACGTCTGGGACAGCGGCGAAGTGCGGTCGTCGCAATCCTTCGACGTTCCCTACGCCGGCCCCGCGCTGCGAGCGCGCACGCGCTACTTCTGGCGGGTCCAGGTCTGGGACGCCGCCCAGCGCGCTTCACGGTGGAGTGAGCCGGCGTCGTTCGAGACAGCGTTCCTGGCGCCAGGCCAGTTCCGGGGTGATTGGATCGGCGCGCCGGCGGCCTCGACGCCGCCGTCGTTCGACGGGGCGAGCTGGATCTGGTACCCGCAAGGCAATCCGGCCGACTCGGCGCCGGCCGGGACGCGGTACTTCCGGCGTGCCTTCGAACTGCCCGCCGGCGAGCAGCTCACCGCGGCCCGGCTCGACCTCACCGCCGACGACAGCTTCACCGTGTACGTCAACGGACAGCAGATCGCGGCGTCGCCACCCGTGGCCGATTCCTGGCGGACGGCGACCACCGTGGACATCGCGGCCGCCCTGCGTCCCGGCCGCAACGTGATCGCCGCCCAGGCGACCAACGCCGCGGCGGGTCCGGCCGGGTTCCTGGGCAAGCTTCACTTCGAAGGCGCGGGCGCCCCGGCCGACGTCGGCACCGACGGTGCCTGGAAGTCCGCCGACACCGCCGCGGCCGGCTGGCAGCAGCCCGGCTTCGACGACACGGCCTGGCCGCAGGCGCTGGTCGCGGCCGCGTACGGGGCAGGCCCGTGGGGGAGCTCGGTGACCACTCCGCCGCCGCCGGAACCTCTGCTGCGCAAGGAGTTCACCGCGGACAAGCCGATCCGGTCCGCTCGCGCGTACGTCGCCGGCCTCGGCTACCACAAGCTCTACCTCAACGGCGGCCGGATCGGCGACCACGAGCTCGACCCGGCGTTCACCGTCTACGGCAAGACCGCTCTCTACGTGACCTACGACGTCACCGATGCCTTGCGAGCGGGCCGGAACGCGGTGGGCGTGAGCCTGGGACGCGGGTACTACGCGATGACGAACCCCGACGAGTGGGTGGCTTCACCCTGGCACGGCGAGCCGAAGCTGAAACTCGAGCTCGACATCACCTACCAGGACGGCAGCACCCAGCAGGTCACCAGCGGCAGCGGCTGGAAGGTCGCCGACGGGCCCACCCGGACGGAGTCGCTCTGGTTCGGCGAGTCCTACGACGCGCGGCTGGAGCAGCCGGGCTGGAACCGCCCCGGGTTCGACGACGCCGGCTGGCGGCAGGCGGCGGCGGTGTCCGCCCCGGCGGGCACGCTCCGCGCCGAGGCGTTCCCGTCGATCGCGGTGACCGACCGGCTGCCGGTCGCCGCGGTCACCGCGCCCAGCGCCGGTGTGCACGTCTACGACGTCGGCACCACCACGGCGGGCTGGGCGCGGGTCGCCGTGCGCGGGCCCGCCGGCGCCCAGGTGAAGATCACCTACGGCGAGAAGCTGCGGCCGGACGGCACCGCCGACAACACCGGCGGGTTCGGCATGCAGCTGCAGTCCTACTCGTACACCCTGAACGGCACGGGCCTGGAGAGCTACCGGCCCGGCTACAGCTACGCCGGCTTCCGGTACGTCCAGGTCGCCGCGCCGGCGGGCGTCACCATCGAATCGGTCACTCCGGAGCGCGTCCACACGGCGGTCGCCACCACCGGCGGCTTCACCAGCTCGAACGCGCTGCTCAACCGCTACGACGACGCCGAAGCGAACACGATCCTCAACAACCTGCACTCCGTCCCGACCGACACCCCGATGTACGAGAAGCGGCCCTACACCGCGGACGCGCACCTGTCGGCCGACTCCGCGATCGCCCACTTCGACATGCAGGACTTCTACGAGAATTGGATGCGCGCGCACCGCGACGACCAGAACCCGGACGGGACGATCGGCCAGACCGTGCCCGCGACCGTGGGCGGCAAGAAGGTGGCCGACCCGGTCTGGTCGGCGAGCTTCGTCCTGATCAACTGGGATCTCTACTGGTACTACGGCGACACCCGCCCGCTCGCCGAGAACTACGGCGCGATGAAGGCCTGGCTCGGCCACTACGAGCAGGACATCGCCAAGACCGGGAACATCTACACGGGCTTCAGCTACGGCGACTGGCTCGCACCCGGCGCCGCGTTCCCGCCCGAGGGCACCCGCCTCGCCGGCACCGCCTACCTCCACCGGACCACCACGGCGATGGCCCGGATCGCGCACGCCCTCGGCCACGACGACGACGCCGAGCACTTCGAAACGCTGGCGGCCACGATCGCGAACGCGCTCAACGCGACGTTCTTCGACAAGTCCGCCGGCGCCTACTACGACGACCGCGCCGCCGGCTACCGCCAGACCTCCAACCTGCTGCCGCTGAGCCTCGGCATCGTCCCCGCGGCGGACCGCCCGGCGGTCGTCGCCCACCTCGTCGACGACATCAGGACCCGCGGGGTCCACCTGAACACCGGCGCGCTGGGCACGAAGCTGATCCTCCCGGCGCTGACCGACGCCGGGTACGGCGACCTCGCCTACCAGGTGGCCACGAATCCGACGTACCCCGGCTGGGGCTACTGGTTCACCGCGCTCGGCGCCACCACGATGTGGGAGGAGTGGCCGGCCACCTCACGTTCGCACGACCACGCCTTCCTCGGCACCGTCGACGACTGGCTCTACCAGCGCGTCGCGGGGATCCAGCCGGCGGCGCCCGGCTACACCGCGGTCAAGATCCAGCCCTACCCCGTCGGGGACCTGACGAACGCGTCCGCGCACGTCGACTCGCCGGTGGGCCGGGTGAGTTCGGCTTGGACCCGCGAACACGGGCGCTTCACCCTGCGCACCGGGGTGCCCGCCGGAGCGACGGCCGAAATCTTCGTTCCCACCCGGGACGGCCGCGCCGTGCAGGCGCCGCCGGAGGCTCGGTTCGAGGGCCTGCGCACCGGCTACGCGGTCTTCCGCGTCGGCTCCGGCGACCACGTGTTCCGCTCCGCGACGTGAGGGTGGTGCGGTCCTACCCGGGTGCCGAGAGCGCACGGACGGCGTCGTCGATCTCCAGGTCGATCAGCCGCTGGGCGTCGATGCTCCGGTCGTCGAACATGCCGGTGAGTTCGAGGCTGACGATCCCGTGCACCCGCGTCCAGACCATGAGGGCGACGCGGGCCACCCGCGCGCTCGTGTCCGGCCGTTCCTGCGACCGCGCCCACTTGCCCAGCTGCCCGTCAAGCGCGCGGTCGCCACTGGTGGCGTCCGCACGCGAGCCGTCTCCGACGGCGGTCAGCACGTCGATCAGCAGCGCCATCGCCTGGTCGAGCGGGGTCGGCCCGCCCGCGTCGGCGGGCAGGTCCCCGCCGCGTTCGCCGAAGAGCATCCCGTAGCGCCGCCGGTGCCGCAGTGCCCAGTCGCGGTAGGCGGTGACCAGCAGCCCGATCCGCGCGCGCGGTGCTCGCCTGCTCCCGTGGACCGCCTGCGCCATGGCGTCGGTGAGCTGCCGGTATGACAGCGTGATCAGGTGCTCCACCAGCGCGTCCCGTGACGCGAAGTAGCGGTAGACCGCCGGCGCGGACATCGCCATGCTCCGGGCCAGCGCCGCGATCGAGAGCGCGTGGACGCCGTCGGCGTCGATGATCGCGAACGAGTTGTCCTCGATCTCCTGCAGCGTCTGGGCCCGCAGCCGCTCACGTCGGCTCGGCTTCGGCGGTTCTCCGGTCATCGCCGCATCCTAACGGACCGTCGCACTGTTGCCGGTCCATCGCCACGCTATGTGCCCTAACGTCGTGGCCCGGCCGTCACGCGGTGCCGCAGGCTGTCCACCATCGTTTCGACCTCGCTGCGGTAGAGCAGGCCGGGATCGATCCCGGTGCCCACCGTGTGCTGCCCCAGTTCCAGGCTGATCAGTCCGTGCAGCCTGCTCCACCACACCAGCCCGAAGTGCCGCACGCCGGCCGCATCGGGGGGAGCGCCGGCTTCGGCCACGACGTCGAGGAGCACGTTCATGCTCCGCTGCGCGTCCGAGGCGACGCAGCCGTGGGGAGACTCGCAGGCCAGGCGATAGGCGTGGGGCTGGGCCAGTGCCCACTCCCGGTACGCGATGGCGACGGCGCGCAGCCGCGACGCGGGCGTGGTGGCACCCGCCGCGGCGGCCTCGAGGGTGCGGGCCAGCGCCAGGTGCGCGTCGACGGCCAGTTCGGCGAGCAGTTCGTCCCGGCCGGCGAAGTAGCGGTACAGCGCGGGGGCCGACATCGCCATGGTGCGCGCGACGGCGGCCAGCGACAGCGCCTCCGGTCCGCCGGAGCGCACCTGGGCCATGGCCGCTTCCTTGATCTCGGCCACGGTCCGGCGCCGGTACCGGTCACGTCGGGTCAGCTGCTGCTCGGGCATCACGAGCACCTCGTTTCGTGTTATGGGTTGACTCAGTATGACATGTCAATGCATAGTTACTGGCATTAACAGAGCGACGAGCAGTCGCCGAGGCCGAGGAATACGCCGCCCCGGCGTCCGATCCCTTCCATCACAGTGAGGAAACCACCATGAAGATCTCCGCAGTGAAGCGCGTTCTGACCGTTCTCGCCGCCGCCGTCCTCGGTCTCACCGCCCTCAGCGGCAGCGCGTTCGCCGACCACCGTCAACCCGGGCACGGCGGTCCCGGCATCGTGGCGGCCTGGGCGTCGGCGTGGAGCGGGACCGACCCGCAGGCGCTGGCGAAGCTGTTCACCACCGACGCCACCTACACCGACTTCGGCGTCAACGTGGTCTCGACGGGCCGGGACGGCGTCGCCTCCTGGAAGGAGCGCACCGACCTGTTGATCGCGAACGTGCACGTCACGGTCAAGGAGTCGTTCCGCGGCGGCGACCACATCGCCGTCGAGACCGTCTACTCGGGACAGATCCACGGCGCGCCGGCCCCGTTCGCGGTGCCCGCCACGACGATCCTCGAACTGCGGCAGGGCATGATCGTCAGCGACCGGGACTACTACAGCCTCGCCACCCTGCTGGCCCAGTCCGGCCTGCCCGCCGACTGGACCCCGCCGACCGCCTGACGCTCGGGCACGCGGAAACGCCGGTGGATGTGGGTATTGTGCGGATACGACACCGCGGTCATCCCCGCGACCATTCCCCCGAGAACGGGAGTCACCGCAGATGAGCGCACGGCAATCAGTCCTGAGTCTGGTTCCGGCGCTGCGCCGAGGTGAAGCCCTGCGTCGTGGGGGCTACCGAACACAGGTGGAGTTCCTGGAGCTCGTGATCGACGGCGTCCGGTTCGGCGAGATCCTGCAGGAGCGTGACGGCGGGGCCACGGTGATGTCCGATCTGGTGTCCGTGCTGGTTCCCTCCTGGCCGGACGGTTTTTTGGAACGACAGGTACGGCGGCTTCTGGGGAAGGCGCCGGCCGAGCTTGCCGACGGGCGCCTGGCGTTGTACGTGTGCCCGGAATGCGGTGACCTCGGCTGCGGGGCGGTGACCGTGGCCGTCCGACGTACGGGGAACGAGGTCGTCTGGACCGCTCCCGGATGGCAGACCGACTACGAGCCCGACGTCGAGGACTTCGAGGGACTCGGGCCCTTCCGGTTCGAGAGGCGTCAGTACGACACGCTGCTCACGACCCTGCTGCGCCGCGACTAGCGTTGCCTGGCGATGATGATCGCGGAACCGGATCACCGTCAGGCAATGATCCCCTGTTAGCTGTATAACGCCCTGTACGGCAGCGATCTTGAGATCATGCGCCCCTACGAGATCCGAGCGGACTTCTCCTGCTAACGGTCACCAAACATGGAGGACCACCGGTCGTAGGTGGGCATACCGGGAAGCCGGCGGATCAGGTGGATGATCGACTCGCCGGTGGCGAGTTCTTTGGTGCGGCCGCTGGGTTGAAATCCGACGCGCTGGTAAAGGCGTTGGGCAGGACGATTGGCGGCTCCGGTCCACAGTTGCAGGCAGGTGTGCCCACGGTGAGCAGCGTGGCGGGCGATTGCTTCCAGCAATTGTTGCCCGATGCGGCGCCCCCAATGGTGGGGGTGGACGAAAACCATGGAGATGTGGCACAACTCGGGGAGTGGCAGGCCGGTGCCGTCGAGGTCGCAGCCCGGTTCGGCCAGGGCCATACCGATGAGGTCGTCGACGTGGAACGCGACGAGCACCAAGGATGTCGGCTCGGTCAGCTTGGCGTGTACTCGGGTGATGCGGTCGTGGCTGGGCGGTTTACCTCGGGCGGTGTTGGCTTGCTGCCAGATGTCGACGGCAGGCAGCACGTCTGCGTGTCCCGCGACGCGGATCAGCGCCGGTAGTGGGCCGGCCATCGTGTCCTCCACTGGCTACTCGGTGGCTATCCGTTAGGTTCACGACAACCGGAGCGGTACCGAGGATGGTCCTGGACGTGCTCGCCATGAAGACGAGGGTGGCCTTGTCGTCCGGCGTTGACCAGAGCGATGCCGGCCAGAATGATCAGCAGGCCAGTGCCGGTGGCGAGCGTGGGATGTTCTCCGAGAAACAGCGTGCCCCAGGCGATGCCGAAGACCGGCACGAGGAACGTGACCGACAGCGCCCCGGTGGGACCGACCCGGGCCAGGAGCCGGTAGAACAAGCCGAACCCCAGCGCGGTGCAGCCCAGGGCGAGCGCCAGGACAGCGGCTCCGGTACCGACGTCAGGGGCCGCGTTCGGGGGCAGGGCCAAGGCGGGTGGCAGCAGGAGCACCGCAGCCGCGAGCTGCTGCCCGGCCGCCAGGGTGGTTGGTGGTGTGCTCGGGAAGCAGGTCTTGGCGTAGACCCCGCCGGCTGCCAACAACAGGGCGGCGAACAGGCTGGCGCCTGCCGCGGCGAACAGGTTCACGTCGAGCTGGAGCGGACCCAGCCCGACGAGCACGGCCACACCGAACACGCCGAGCAGCACGCCGGCGACGCGACGGGCCGTGAGGGTTTCCTGGCCACGCGCCGCTGCGATCAGCAGGGTGAACAGCGGAACGGTGGCGTTGAGGATGGCGGCCAGTGAGGCGGTGATCCGCAGTTCCGCGGCGGCGATGAGGGTGAAGGGGCCTGCCGCCAGCGCGCCGAGCACCAGATAGCCCTTCCAGTCTTTGCGCCATGCAGGTGCCTGCCGCAGCGACGCGACCACGACGAGCAGGGCCAGTCCGGCGAGGAGAACCCGGGCCTCGATGAGCGCGACCGGTCCGAGCACCGGAGCCGCGACGCGCATGAACAGGAACGAGGCTCCCCACAGCGCCCCGACCGTCAGCATGAGCAGGCCGGTACGCAGCGTCAGCCGGTTCCCGCTGATGTTCGGACTTGTCACCTGGATAGGAATAGGACACCGTGGGGCAGGAGGCAAACATGTACAACGCACAGCAGCATGAGAGCGCATCATGAACCTGGCCCAGCTCCGCGGGTTCGTCGCCGTGGCCGGCGAGGGCAGCTTCACCGAAGCCGCTGCGGCGCTCGGGCTGACCCAGTCAGGAGTCAGCCATGCGGTCGCCTCCTTGGAGCGCGAACTCGGTCTCACCTTGTTCACCCGGGCTCGGGACGGCGTCACCTTGACGACCCACGGCGAAGACGTGCTGGTCCACGCGCGGGAAGCTCTGCGCCGGGTCGACCGTATCGCCGAGGACGCCGCCGCCGCGGCCGGGCAGTACCGAGGTCGGCTGCGCGTAGCCGGAGTTCCCAGCTCCTGCCCATTGCTGGCTCCGCTGATCGGCGCGTTCGGTCATCGCTTCCCCGATGTCGACGTCGTCCTTCTCGAAGGGAGCGACAGCGAGGTGATGCACTGGCTCCGTGACCGGGTCGCCGACCTCGGAGTGGAGGTCGCCACCGCCGCCACCTCCGATGGCCTGACCCTGGCCGAAGACCGCATGGTCGCGGTGCTCGATCGTGGCCACCCACTCGCCACCCAGGCGTCGCTGACCCTGGCCGACCTCACCGACGACCCGTTCCTGCTCTCCGACGGCGGCTGCGAACCGCTCCTGGAGCGCATGCACCACGCCGCCGGGCTCACCCTGCAGCCCAAACTGCGGATCCGGGACACGACCACCCTGCTCGCCCTCGTCCGTGAGCACGTCGGGGTCACCGTGATCCCCGAACTCTCGCTCACCGACCAGCGCGGGCTCGCCGCCATACCCATCGCACCGCCGGCCTACCGGCGGCTCATCCTCACCCCGGCGGATCCCCACGACGTCGGACCGGCCGCCCGAGCTTTTCTCGACCTCGCCGCACACATGACCAGCCTCCCCGGCTGTGGCTCCCCAGGAACCGGGACTGCACGACCTCCGCGACGACCGCCTGCACGATGATGTCCGCCACCGGATAGCGCAGCGGACTTCTTGCCGGAGGAACAGCGTCCCGGCGGCCCCAGCGACCGCAACGGCGAGCCAGGTGCCGGTGCCGCGATGCAGAGCTCACCCGAGGTAGCGCTCGTTGACGCATTCTGCGATGAGCAATCGCGCCCAAGTGAACATCCGTAGCAAATCGTTCGCGTCATACGGGATTCGTTGTGGCCGCCTGGGTGTGGTTCGTGTCGATCTGTTCGGCCACGCGATCGAAATGCCGTCGGATATCCGGTCGCACCCGTTTGGAGGTACCGAGTTCTGTGTCGGTGGCTAACATCGAGTTATGGGGCAAGGGGGTTGAAAACTCACTTGCTGTACCCGGTGAACTGGCCCGGCAAACGGTAAAGCTCGAGTTCAACCCCGGTTAACGCGCGTTATCTCGCGTCGTCGACAAGGGGGAGGTGAAAGTATGCTGTACGACCACTGATCACTGCTGCAGCAAAAGCAGGCGCGTTGTGGTCGGCGCACTTACGGTGTCGCCACAACGCGCCTGCTCCGCCTGAACGCGGCGTGATCGGAAATGGACTGGGGGTTGCTTTGGCGCCGTACGACAACCGCGACAGCAAACCGCACGACCCTTATTACGAGCCGCTGTCGCCGGAGGTGATTGCCGACCCGCACCCGTTCTATCGCCGGCTGCGCGAGGCGCATCCGGTGTACTGGCACGGCATGCTGGACTCCTGGGTCGTCACCGGGCACGCCGCCGGGCGCCAGGTGCTCACCGACACCACCCGGTACGCCTCGGACTTCCGCCGGGCCGGGATCGACGTTCCCAACACCGCGTTGAGCCTGCAGCGGCTCGACCCGCCGGACCACACGCGGATCCGCCACCTGCTGGTGACCGCGCTACACGAGCTGCCCCTGCGGACGACCGCCGAGCACCTGCGCGCGGTCATGACCGCCCGGCTGACGGCGCTGGCCGGCACCGGCCCCGCCGACCTGGTCACCGGCTTCGCCCGCCCGGTCGCGCTCGAAACCATCTGCGGGTACCTCGGCGTGCGGCCACCCGACGGCGTGGACTTCGAGCTGCAGTCCAACGCCATCGTGCGGAGCATGGACGCCGGCCTCGACCCGTCCCGCGCCGAGGCCGGGATCCGGGCCAGGGCCGCGTTGAGCAGCCTGGTCGCCGGCTGGCTGGCCGATGACGACCGCTCCGGGTTCGTCGCCGCGGCCCGCCGAGCGCAACAGGCGCAGCCGGAGATCACCGAGGACCTCCTGGCGAACTCGCTGCGGGCGATCCTGCACGCGGGCTACGAGTCGTCGAGCCGGCTGCTCGGGGCCGCCCTGCTCCGGTTGGCGCGGCAACCCGCACTGCTGGACCTCCTGGCCACACCGGAGGGCGCCGACGACCTGGCCGACGAAATCGTCCGGCTCGACGGGTCCGTCCAGGCCGACGGCCGGGTGTGCGTCGCGGACGGCGAGCTGGGCGGCCGCCGGATCCGCCGGGGCCAGGTGGTGATCGTCCTGCTGGCCGCCGCGAACCGCGACCCCGCCGTGTTCCCCAGCCCGGACGAGGTGAACCCGCGGCCGCGGCGCGGCCGGCACCTGGGACTGGGGCGCGGTGCGCACGCCTGCCTGGGTGCCGCGCTGGTCCGGCAGCAGCTGCAGACCCTGTTCGGGTGCCTGCGCCACGACGGATTCACGATCACCTCGACCGACCGTCCCCGCTGGGAGGACACCGCGACACTCCGCGGGCTGACGTCGCTCCCGGCCGAGGTGTCCGCCCGCCGGACGGCAACCGCCGCCGGTCCCCATCCGATCCGGGGGTAGCGATGCGCGTACACCGAACCGCCCACCGTCTCGTCGTCCTGGTGCTGGCCGTGCTGCTGGTCCCGTGGTGCGCTCCCGGCGCGAACGCCGCGCCGGAGGGGCTGCCCGGGTGGCTGGCGGCCCGGGTGACCGGCGACGAGGTCCTCACCCACCTCCAGGCACTGCAACGCATCGCCGACACCCACGGCGGCACGCGCGGCTACGACCGGCCGGGCTTCGCCGCGTCCGTGGGCTACGTGTCCGCCCGGCTGCGTGCGGCCGGCTACCACGTCGAGTACCAATCGGTGCCCTACACCGACTTCGTCGTGGACACCGAGGCCCTGGACGCCGGGGAACTCGGTGCAGTCCGGGTGCTGATGACCCGGTTCACCCCGTCGACGACGACACCCGGCGGCCTCGACGCCCCGCTGGTGACGCTGCCCGCCGGCCGCACCGGCTGCACGGCCGCGGACTTCGCCGGCATCGGCGCGCCGGGATCGGTCGTGCTGCTGGCCCGCTCCGGCTGCACGCTGCAGGCGCAGCAGCAGCTGGCCACCGCCGCGGGCGCCCGCGCGGTGCTGAGCTACCGCGTCACGCCCTCGCCGGAGAACAGCTACCGGTTCATCGCCTTCGACCCGCCGAGCTTCGCGATTCCGCTGGCCTCGGTGTCCCAGCGGGACGCCGAGCGCCTGGCCCGGGCCGCCGGTGCGGGCCTGCGCGTGCACCTCGACCTGCAGGGCCGGACGGTGCCGAGCACCACCGTGAACGTGATCGCCGAGACCGAGGGCGGCGACCCGGACCACGTCGTCCTGGCCGGTGGGCACCTCGACAGCGTCACCGAAGGCCCCGGCATCAACGACAACGCCTCGACCGCCGCCACCGTGCTGCAGACCGCGCTCAGCCTGGCTCCGCGCCGGCACGAGCCGGCGAACAAGGTGCGGTTCGTGTTCTGGGGTGCGGAGGAGCTGGGCGACGTCGGATCGGACTACTACGCCGCCGCACTGACGTCGCAGGAGCGAAACCGGATCAAGGCCGTGCTGAACGCGGAGCTGATCGCCTCGCCCAACGCGGTCCGCTTCGTCTGGCAGTCCGGTCCGGGCGAAGACAACTCCATCGCGGAGCTGTTCGGCCGGTGGTTCGGCGCCCACGGCCTTCCCTACGCGCCGGAGCCGTACACCGCGGTCGGTTCGGATCACCTTCCGTTCCACGACCTCGGCATCCCGATCGGGGGTATCGACGCCGGAGTGCTCGGCGTGAAGACCTCGGAGCAGGCCGCCGTGTACGGCGGGCAGGCCGGGCAGCTGTTCGACCCCTGCTACCACCAGCCCTGCGATCGCGTCGGCGGGCTCAACCGGACCGCGCTGGCCGAGAACGCCCCGGCGATGGCTTGGGTGCTCGCCTCCCTCGCCACCGACGGCGCGCTGGGCCGGAGTCGGCCCGCGGGCAGGTGAATTTCACCACGGAATCCAGTCCTGACTCACTCACTCGGACCGCGGGTGACCGTCGCCGGGCGGAGGAGCGCCTCGGCCGGCCGGCCGCCCGATGGGCGCGCCGGCGGTGTCAGCCTGAGCAAGCCGAACGCGACGACCGTCTGCACCACCAGCACGAGCGCCTGCGTCAGGGGTGAAGTGACGGTCAGCAGCGCGATCGTCGTGTTGACGCCGAAGTGGACGGCGATCGACGCCGGCACACCGCCGCGTTCGTAGGCGTATCCGGTCAGCAGGGCCATGGGGATGACGCTGAGGGTGAACAGCAGCCCGCCCCAGCTGAGCAGTCCGAACGCCGCCTGGACGGTGCCCGGGATGAAGAACAGCGGCAGGTGCCACACCGCCCACACGACACCCAGCAGCAGGCCGGCCTGGAGGCGGCTCATCGACGCGCGCAGGCGGGGGAACGCCGTGCCGCGCCAGCCGGGCTCTTCGGCCAGCGGCCCGCCGATCAGCATGCCGACGAGGAACGCAACGGGGCCGCCGGCGGTCGTGATCAGGTTCTGCCCCGCGGTCAAGCTCGGTGGGGGACCGCCGAGGGCGTCCGCGAGGAACGCGGCCGCCACCACGGTGGCCGAGGCCAGCACCAGCAGGGGCAGCCCCCAAAACCATCGCACGCCCGGCCTGGAGCTCACCGAATGGGCCGGCCGGGGTTCCCGGCGGCGGGCCCGGCGCACCCGGACCACGATCGCGCCGAGCACCGGGCCGAAGCCGCCGAGCAGGTAGGGGATGACGGTGGGGGAGCTCATCGGCGGCCCGCCGAGCAGGATCGCGACGGCCCAGCACGCCCAGCTCGTCGTGAACGCGACAACCCAGAAAAGAGCCAGCCCGCTTTCCCGGCGAACGGGGGAGGAGAAACTCACGGTTTTCCTTTCGTGCGGCAAATGGGCAGTGTGCAGCCAGGGAACAATGCGGAATTCGCTTTTGTCAGGCTTGTTCGGCGGCCGGGGACGTTTCCCGGAGCCGGCGGGCGAGCCAGCCGGACACCTGGGCGAGCAGGCCGGGGTCGATCGGGCGGCGCAGCTGACGGCGGTAGGACCGCACCGACGCCGGGCCGGGGTCGCGGCGCAGCAGGTGCGTGAGGTCGGGGATCCGGTGGACCTCGGCCTTGCCGGGCACCAGCCGGCGGATCTCGTCGAGGTCCGCCGGGTCGACCTGGACGTCCTTGCCGCCGGTGACCGCCAGCACGGGAACCCGGATGTTCGCCAGGTCCGCGCGCGGGTCGTGGGTGAGCAGCTCGCGCATCCACCGGGCGTTCACCGGCATCCCGGCGACCCGTGTGACGTCCGTGCGGGTCGTCTTGATCCGGGCCAGCAACCGCCCGCCGAAGGCCCGCAGGACCGGCCGCACGAACGCGGGCAGATCGCGGACGATCATCCGGGCTTGTCGGCGGAGAGCGTCCTCGCCGAGGCAGGCGAAGCCGGCCAGCAGCACCACCGCGGCGACGTCCGCGTTCGCGCCGAGGGATATGGCGTGGACGGCCCCTTCGCTGTGACCGGCCACGCCGACGGCGCCGGTCCGGATGTCGGGTCGCGCGGCCAGGGCGCGCACCGCGGCGGCAGCGTCGCGGCGGTTGTCGGTGAACCCGGTCGCGCGCCAGTCGCCGGGTGTGGCGCCGACCCCGCGCCGGTCGTAGCGCAACGTGGCGATCCCGTGCTGCGCGAGCGCGGCGGCGAGTGCCGGCCCGAAGTCCATGCGGAGCCGCGCGGTGTTGCCGTCACGGTCCAGCCGCCCCGATCCGGGCAGCAGCAGGACGGCGGGGTGCGGGCCGGCGCCGGGGGGCAAGGTCAGGGTGCCGGCCATGCGCAGCCCGTCGTCCGCCGTGACCTGCATGTCGACGTCCCGCATCACGGTCTTCCTATCATTATCGATCATGCAAACATTCTCGGATATGAGAACAGTATCGCATGTGAAAACATTCGTCCATGGCTACCTCGGACCTCCTCCTGCACCCCGTCCGGATGCGCATCCTGCAGGCGCTGTTCGACGCCGACCCGCTGACCACCGCGCAGCTGCGGGCGCGTATCCCGGAGATCGCGCCGGCGACGATGTACCGGCAGATCGCGACGCTGGTCGAAGCGGGTGTGCTGGAGGTGGCGGAAGAACGGCGAGTGCGCGGTACGACGGAGCGCAGCTACCGGGTGCGCAAGGAGGAGGCGGTGGTCGACCCCGCCGCGCGCGCGGCGATGTCGCGGACGGACCACCGCCGGGCGTTCACCGCGTTCGCGGCCTCGTTGATGGGGGACTTCGACCGCTACCTCGCCCACGAGCACGCCGATCCGGCCGCGGACGGCGTGGTCTACCGGCAGGCGGCGGTGTGGCTGAGTGACGACGAATTCGCCGTGATGATCGAGGAGATCGAGAAGGCGGTGCTCTCGCGGACGGGCAACACCCGGGACGGCCGCATCCGCCGGGTCATCAGCCTCGTCGCCGTGCCGGACGAACCCTCGGCGGGCACCGAGTCCTGAGCGCGGACATCGCCGTCCTCTTCGCGACGCTGTTGCGGCAGGTGCGGGCGCCCCCGCCGTGACGATCAGTGCGCTGACCCCGGCGACGGTTCAGCTGTCTGGATCTGGCCGGCCGCTGTGATCGAGGAGGCCGGCGAGGTAGATGTCGGCGTGGCGGCGGGCGGTGGACTTCCAGTCCGGGACGTGGGGGAGACCTTGGGCCAGCAACGCGCCGAACGTGACGATGTCCGCTCTGGTGACCTCGGGCCGGATCGTGCCGTCGTGCTGTCCCCGTTCGAGGATCGAGTCCAGTGTCCGGTGGGCCTCGTTCCGCAGCGCGACCGTAACCTCGTCGCTGGTGGTGGGGCCGCCGTGCATGGGGAGCACGAGGTCCGATCCGTGCTCGATGGTCTGCTCGAGGAAAAAGCGGATCCTCTCGATCGGGGGTCCGTCGAGGGCCGCGGCTCGGCGGGCGGTCTCCAGCACGAGCTGGAAGGACCGGCGCGTCAGGGCGCCGAGTAGCGCATCGCGCGAGGGGTAGTGGCGGTAGACGGTTCCGACGCCGACCCCGGCGTCCGCCGCGATGGTGGCCATCGGGACCGCGGTCCCTTCCCGGCGGACCGCGGCGGCGGCGGCCGCCAGGACCCGGTCGCGGTTGTCGATCGCGTCTCGCCGCAGCTCCCGCTGCCTGCCAGGTCCGCCTCTGCTCTCGCTCACGGCTCCGATCATTGCAGTCCGGTGCTTCGCCGAGGTCGTTGACAGCCACTTAGCCGGACGATATCGTCCGTTTATCGCGCCTGAGTGCCGCCGAGTCGCATGTCCTGACCCCCGATCACCGTCGATCCGGTCCGTACGAATCTCCGGAATGCAGGACTGTCCACTTCGAACGGAGCCACCCGATGAGCATGGCCTACCTCGCCCAGCCCGACCAGCAGCGGAAGCTCGAGTGGCTCGACGGCGGCACACTGTCGATCCTGCTCGACGGCGCGGCCACCGACGGCCAGCTGATGGTCGGCCGGTTCGACGTGGGCAAGGGTGAGGCGCCGCCGTTTCACTTGCACACCAAGGAAGACGAAGTCTTCATGCTCATCAAGGGCACCGCACTGGTCTGGGTGGGTGAGGAGGAGATGGAGCTCGCGGAGGGCGGCATCGTCTTCCTGCCCAAGAACATCCCGCACGCCTACCGCATCACGTCCACGACAGCGGACCTGTTGATGATCAACACCCCGGCGGGGATCGAGGGCATGTTCCGCCACGCGGGCCGCGATCGGGCCGAACCCCGGCCGGACGGTTTCGAGATCTCGCCGGCCCGGATGGCCGAGGCGGCGGAGAAGTTCGGGAACGTCATCGTCGGCCCGCCGCGCTGAGCAGTCTGCGCCCACCCCCACCCGGCGTGGCGGCGGTGCTCGAATCCTCCGGCCATCCACACCTCGCCCTCGGCGCGGGAATTGCCTCACGAACGGAGATTCTCGCCGATCGCGGACGACCGGATGTGCGTGATCGTCTTGTCCGCGACGTCTCCGGCTCGCGGTGTTCCGCCACCCGGGGCCGGGTTCGGTGGGCGGCCTGAGTCCTGTTTGTCCGGCCGGATACGCTGCCGCGGCCGAGCACACGGACCGATGGGGGACAAGGCATGGACAACACTTCCGGCGCGGGCAGAGTTCGCGTTTACGAGCCTATTCCGAATGTGCCGTCCGGGGCCGAACCGCTGTTTGCCGGGTTTGTCCGGCAATTGACCGCAATGACCATTGTCCGCATGGGGCTCAGCGGTGCGCTTGTCATGCTGGGTTTGCTGCTCGTGCTCACCGAAGGGTGGGGGAGCACGCTGCCCTACATCTACTTCGGCGTTTTCGGCGGCATGCTGGCGATGTGGACCTACGTCCTGACCGTGCAGCGGCGCATCCGGAGTCTCTTCGGGGAGCCGTACCACCGGCTCGACGTCGCTCCGGACGGGGTGCTCACGAAGGGCTCGCGGGTGTCGGTGCGGCTGCCGGACGGGCGGTGGCTGCGGACCCGGCTCCCCGGCGGGCCGCGAACGGAGCTGGCGGGCGAGCGACGGCTGTGGGTGCTCGGCACGGGCCGGCGGGTCTTCGTCCGCACGCCGGGGGCGATGTGGCTGCGGTCCGGGCGGATCGAAGACGCACCCGTTTCCGGGGCGGCGCTCGCCGAGTTCGTCCCGCGCCACCCGACGCCGCCGTCGCGTGATCCGGTCCTCGCCGCCCACCGGGCGTTCCAGGCCCGGCGAGCGGCCGTCACCGGGGTGGCGTTCCTGGTGCTGGGCGCCGCGGGGATCGCGGTCGTGTCGGCGGTGGAGTCCGAACCCGCCGGCGTCGCGGACGCGGCCGCGGTGGGCGGCATCGCCGGGGGCAGCGCGGTGTTCCTCCTGCTGGGGCTGTTGATGGCCGTCGGCAGCCTGCGGATCCGCCGTCCGATCACCGAGGACAGCTGGGTGGAACTGCGGGTCGCGCTCGACACGCCCTTCGTGCCGCGCGCTCGTACCGCGGTGCGGCTGACGGGCTGGGCGTTGTACCCGGACGGGCGGCAGACGCGGTTCCGGCTGGTCGCCGACATCTCGCTGGCCGCGAACGTCGCGGTGACCGGGCAGCTGTGGTTGCTGGGCTACCCGCCGCCGGGCAAACCGGCCAAAGCCGGTCTCCCGGGCTACCCCTGCCTGGGCAGCTTCCGCCCGGTGTGAGCCGAGCGCCGGTTGCGGCGGAATTCACCGGCGACAACTGCCGATGCCGGCAACATCACCGGCGCCGCCCTCGCCATCCACGGCGGCTACACCACCGAAACGCACTGAGCGCCCGGCGGGGATTCGCCCAGCTGCCGGTCGTGGACCCGGCGCCAGACCAGCACGGAAAGCACCGCGCCGCACAGGCAGAGGAACATGTCCCACTGCGTGTCCCAGACGTCTCCCTGGGTGGCGAGGAAAGCGTCCGCGCCGGAGCCGGCGACGAGCGCGCTGAACCATTCCACGAACTCGAAGCACGCGCTGATCGCCAGGCAGACACTCACTACCAGGAACGCGACCCAGCCGCCCGGCCGCAGCGGAGTCCGGCGCAGCAGCACCTCACGCACCGCGACAGCGGGGACGAAGCCCTGGACGAAGTGGCCGAGCCGGTCGTAGTCGTTGCGCTTCGTCCCCAGCCAGTCCTGCACCCATTCCCCGAGCGGCGTCTCCGCGTAGGTGTACTGGCCGCCGTAGCACAGCACCAGCGCGTGGAGGACCAGCAGCCAGCACAGCAGCCGCGTCAGCGGGAACCGCTTGCGCAACGCCAGCACGAGGGGCAGGCCCATCAGCACCCAGACGACTTCCAGGAGCCAGGTGCCAGGCGAGCTGGCCCGCACCCCGGTCACGGCCAGTGCCGCGACCACCACGGCGACCAGCAGCATCCCCTCGGCTCGGCCGGTTCCGCGCACCATGCGGTGAACCTACCGCGCCGACGGCGGAGGGCACAGTGGACGGTCGGACGGGGCCTCCCAGGCCGAGCCGACGGTGGCTTCGGCGCGCCCCGGAATAGTCGCTGAAAATCGAATCACCTTGTCGCGTCGCGGAACCAACCGGCCGGTCGCAGGAGTTCCGGGCCGAACCCTTGACACGTGGAAAAAACCCCGGTCCATAGTGCGGTGTCGTCGTTTCGAGGGCATTGAGCCTTTCCGTGTAACCTCCAGTTGCTTTGTGTGATCATCTTCTGGTGGGTCATGTGGTTCGATGGTGTTCGTGGTGGAGCAGCACCAGAGCGGCGGCGGCGACGTCGCCGAGGCGCCAAGGGCAACCGCGGTAGCGGCGGACGTTCTTGTAGGTGGTCTTGAGTAGCGAGTTGGCGCGTTCGCCGAGGCAGCGCAGTGCGCCGTGGATGGCGTTGTAGGCCTGCTGGTCGACGGTCAGTTGTCCGTCTTTGGGTTTCTTGAACGGCCAATGCGACGGACTTCTCCCACCGCGAAGTTGGAAGCGAGCAACTCGCCAGCGCCGCGTTGGATGACGAGACTGGTCAATAACAACTCTTGGCACGTCATCGGGCACCGGACAACCGAAGTAGCCCAGCATGAACAGCGCCGGGTCATTCGATAATCAATACAACGGCAAACGCGAGACTGAAGACCACAAACTGGACCCGTCACACGAACTCACTCCAGAGTCAGTCATGCCACACGCAACGGACCAGGCCGTCTCCCGGAGGAAACGGGCTGGTCAGACGTGGTAGCCACGACGGGATTTGAACCCGCGCTCCGCCTTGAGAGTCGCACAGAAGGTAGGACCCGAACAAGTCACATCACGAGCCACGGCATCGTCACCTGCACTCACCGCACCCTTCCCTGCACCTCCGAACAGGTACAGTCAGTAGCCCATTCCGGGGAGCGAAGCGACCACTAGCGCGGTGAGCCAGGTCGGCAGGTGTCACTCTGGTCGTCGCCGAGTACCGGACGTATGGCCGCGGCTTCCTCTGGGCAGTCCCCGAGACGTGGTGCAGCGACTCCTCCACAGCATCTCGGCGGCGGAACATCGTCTGCTGCGACAGCGTCGGCCTCGAGCTGCTCATCGTGGAGTACGACCGCCGATGCGTGTACCGTTCGTCCTGAGTCGTCATTTGGGGAGGACGTCGTGACCGACGAAATCGTGCTGGAACCACTCACCGACCGCATCGCTGTGGCCGCCGACCAGGGAATGTGGGACTGGCCGCTGGTCGCCGAGGAACACCAGGACGCCTGACCGAACGCGACTGGAACCTGATCAGTGGGCTTGGCGAAGCCCAGGCTCAAGCCTTCGCACCCGGTGATCCGCACCGCTGCAGGTGACATCGTCATCGGCAAGCTCGCGCGCAACTCCTATGTGGTGCGTGATGCGCCGCAGACCTTCGTGGACCTGCTGCTGCTCCTTGACGGTTCGCGCACGACAGCGCAGCTCGCCGAGGCGCTGCGGGCCGACGAGGACCAAGTGCGCCGGCTCGTCGAGCGACTGGCCGAGGCGGGACTGCTGGATGACGGTGCCGGCACGTCCACGTTGAGCGGGGTCGAACTGGAGCGGTACGACCGCCAGTTGCTCCAGTTCTCCGCGTACGAACGGGATTCGCTGCCTGGGTTCGCCTACCAGGAACGTCTGCGCGCCCAACGCGTGTGCCTGCTCGGCATGGGCGGCTGGGGATCGTGGCTGGCGCTGAACCTCGCGTTGACCGGTTTCGGCACGTTGCGTCTCGTCGACGGCGACCGGGTCGAACGGTCCAATCTCGGCCGGCAGGTGCTCTACGACACCTCCTCCGTGGGCCGGCTCAAGGTGACGGCGGCGCGCGACGCCCTGCGGCGGATCAACCCCCATGTCGACATCGAGGAAGTGCCGGAGTTCGTCCGCCCCGACCGTGTGCAGGTCGAACGAGTGCTGGCCGACGCGACGCTGGTCTGCCTCTGCTGGAGCGATGGCGCGCATTTCGTCCCCGGTACGACTGGGGAGATCGTTCACGAGGTGGCAGTGCAGTTGCACATCCCGGTGCTGGAGATCGCGGCGGATCCGTTCGACGTCACCGTCGGACCACTTTATCCGAACGACGGCACCGGGCCGTGCTTCCGATGTGTGCGGCCACAGCTCCAGACCCTGTGGTGGGGGTCGAGCACGACCACCTCGGAGCTGCGCAAGGCGCAGCTGAGCGTGTCACCTTTGCGGCGCACCGAGAACGCGCAAAACGCGCCCTCCCTGTCCACGATGGCAGGGCTCGCGGTGAACGACCTCATGGCCTTCGTGACCGGATACGCCGAACCGGCGCTGCTGGGACGACGGTTCGGCGTCGCGCTACGCACCCTCGAGACGAGAACCGACGAGTTCGAGTCCCGGCCGGGCTGCTGCGACACAACGGTTGGTCCCCGCTGACGAACCACTGGTGGACGTTATTTCGGCGGGGTAGGGGCGGGCGTGCTCCTCGGGCGCACGGGCTCGCCGAGCGCTGCGGCAGCGCGGTCGAAACCGAGCTGGTGTGGATGCCGGCCTCGGAGGTCGTCCGGTGGGACTGCGGGAAATGCCCAGCTCGGCGGCTAGCTCGTGTTCGGGAGGCAGCTCGGCGCCGGCGGGGAACCACCCTGATCCGGGCGATCGCCTCGTCGGTCAGGGCTTTCTCAGCCGTGCCGACCGCAAGGGCCGTACTGGTCGAGCGCCTTGCGTGCCGTCTCCGTGTCTTGGCGGTACATCGGCTCGACGGCGGATCCGTGGGTTTCGCCGGGTTTGAGGTGTGCCTTCGCTTCGGCGACGGCCTTGAGCACCGTGTCGACGCCGGCCTTCACCTCGGGCGGGGCGGTTCTCGCCAGCTTGGCGCCGGTGCCGGCGATCAGGTCGGCTTGCCGGGTGAGCTCGGCGGCCCCGGGTGCTTCCCGCCTGCTGCCGGGATCGGGCATGACCGTTTTGGCGAGGCCGGCGCTGAAGTGGAGCGCCAAGACGGAAAACACCTCCAACTGACCGCACACGGCCTCGTGCGCGGTGTCGGGGGCCGGCGAGGTGCTCGCGGTGGGTGCCGCGCTGCTCGTCGGTGGCGAAGGCGGAGGCGGTGGCGGCGTGGCGGTGCAGCCGGCGAGCGCCGTGGCGACGGCCAAAGCCACTGCCGATCTGCCGATCGTGGGCACGACTGACTCCTCGGTTCGTCGTTCTCGTGCAACGGTTTTACCGGAGGAGCTCGGGGAGGGGTCCCCGCCGGCCGGCGTCTCAGGTGCGGGACAGCAGCAGAGCGTGTGAGGATGCTTCGATGCCACCTCGCGCGCGTGCAGTCGATCCTGACCGCCTTGCCCAGTGGTGCGTGGAGCAGCTGGGCAGCCCGCCGGCGCAGGAGTTGTTCAGAGCCGGGTTCCTGTCCGCCGTCATCGGGCTGCGGCTGGCCGACGGACGTGAGGTCGTGGTCAAGGTTCGTCCGGCCTCGCCGCGGCTCGCGGCGTGTGTGGAAGTCCAGCGCCGCGTGTTCCAGGCCGGCTATCCGTGCCCGCGGCCCTTGACCGGCGCCGTGCCGTTGGGTGGCGACGTCGCGACCGCGGAGGCTTACGTTCCCGGCGGTGCGGTGCTCCCGAGCCCGCAGCACGCGGCCGTGGCCAACGCCGAGGCGTTCGCCTGGCTGATCCGGTCGGCTCCGAGGCCGGACGAAGTGCCCACGCTCGACCCGCCACCGTCGTGGGCGGCCTGGAACCACGGCGGGGACGGACTGTGGCCGCGTCCGGAGGACCCCGACGTCGACCTCGACGAGGGAGCCGGCGCGGAGTGGATCGACGATGCCGGGCGCCGCGCCCGTGACCGGCTGCGCGCCGGCGAGTCCGACGCCGTGCTCGGCCACTGCGACTGGCTTGCCGGCAATCTGCGCTGGAGCGGAGACGAACTGCTGGTGGTGCACGACTGGGATAGCGTGGTCGCGGAGAGCGAAGCCGTCCTGGCCGGTTTCGCCGCTGCGCTGTATTCGACCGTCAACGCGGACGAGCTGGCCACCGTTGAGGACACGCACCGGTTCCTCGTCGCGTATGGCCGTGCGCGTGGCCGTGAGCTCACCGCCGGCGAACTCCGGCGGGCGTGGGCGGCAGGCGTCTGGACCAGGGCCTACGACGCCAAGTACCAGCACGCGGTCGGACGGCCCGTCACCTCGCTGTCGGAGAATGAGGCCCGAGAGCGCCTCCGTCATGCCGGTGCCGGCCCGCGGTGGCCTCGAAAATCCGAAGGGTAAGCAGGGCGGCTCCCTCGGTGAACCCGTTGAGCACCAGCTTCCGGCCGTCGGCGAGCCTGACGAGGCAGCCGACGTCACCCCCGAAGGCCTTGGCGAGCACGTTCTGCTTGGTGGTGTCGACGACCGACTCGATCTCGGTCCACGGCACCTCGGTGCTCGTCTTGGCCTTGGCGTGCACGAACCCCGCCTCGTACAGCGTGAAGGACTCGCCCCGGCGGGTGACGGTCTGGCAGGCGAGCGTGACACCGAACAACACGAGACCCAGCCCGACGCCGATGATCACGCCGGGGAACATCATCGCAGCGCCCAAGGTCCCGCCTTGATCGACGATGACGACCAGGACAACCCCGAACGCGGCGACGGGCGCGCCGATGGCCGTCGCGGCCACCGCCCGCAAGGCCCGCCGGCGGTTGTCCGTCTCGAAGCGTTCGACGTAGGCGCCCAGTTCGGTCATGGACCGGACGCTAACGACGGTGCCGGGGGACCGGTCCCGGGCCGGGCCCGCCACGCTGGGTGCATGACGGAACGGCTCCGCGCTGGCGGTCCGACACCGGGTTACGAGTCATCCTCTGCTTGAAGCCCTTGGTCGATCATTCCTTGCCCGGCATCGCCTCGGTTCAGCGCGCCGATCCGGTCGTATCGAGCAGCCACGACGCGGCCACCGCGGCTCCATCGGTCCGCATCGCGGCCGCGACCGCCCGAGCCCGGGCAGCGGTTTCCGGCGCCAACGCCCGATCGAGCGCGCTCGACAGCGACTCGACCGTCGGCGTCGGACCCTCGTGGGCCACCCCGATGCCCAGCTCGGCCACCCGCCCGGCCCAGTACGGCTGGTCCACCATCTGAGCGACCACCACCTGCGGCGCGCCGGCCCGCGCGGCCACCGTCGTCGTGCCGGCGCCGCCGTGCTGCACCACCGCGGCCATCCGCGCGAACAGGGCGTGCAGGTTGACCTCGCCGACCGCGCAGCAGTCCGCGCCATCGTCGACCAGCGACAGATCGGCCCAGCCCCGCCCGACGACCACCCGGCGCCCGTGGGCCCGAATCGCCTCGATGGCCACCTTGGCGACGTCGGCCGGGGCACGCATGCTGCCGAACCCCACATACACCGGCGGATCACCGGCATCGAGGAACGCCGTGATCTCGGCGGGCAGCGGGCGGTCGTCCGGCAGAATCCACGCGCCGGTCTGCCCGACGTCGAGGTCCGACGGCTCGGGCCACGGCGCCAGCACCGGATCCGCGGCCAGCCAGGGCCGGTCGGTCAGGACGTGGCGGCGGACGTCGCCGACGGCGGGCAGGCCCATCGCTGCCCGGTGGGCGTTGAGCGCGGCGCCGAACACCGCGGTGTAGTTGCGGGCATCCAGCTCCCACCGCGCCTTGTGGTCGGTCGCCTCGGGCGGGAACGGTCGGTCCGCGAACGGCACCGGCGAATGGTGCGGCGAGGGCAGGATGACCGGGCAGTAGCTCGCATACCGGTAGCGCAGACCCAGTTTCTCGGCCACCGACCGTGCCGCGACCGGCATCAGCCCGGCCGCCACCAGCGCGTCACACCCTCGCGCTGCCGCGGCCAGCCCATCGAACTGCGCGGCGATCAGCTCCGCGACGCGCCGGGACCGGTCGCCGGCCGGCGGTGGCGTCGCCCCGTGCAACACCGGTCGCACCGGCCACCCGACCGGGATCAGCTGCACACCGACGCCGGCCAGGCGCTCCGCGAAATCTGGCGGCGCACACACCCGTACCTGCGCGCCCAGTTCCCGCGCCCGTACGGCCAGCCCGACCAGAGGCTCGACATCCCCGCGCGACCCGTAGGTCGACAACAACACGCGCACGTGGCCACTCCCGTCTCCGCCCGCCATTCTGGAGACGGGAGCGGGGATCGCGGGTCCGCAGTTCTACCCGCGACCACCCGCGCGTCAGGTGTTCAGGTGCCTGCGGAAGAAGCGGTCCCCGGCCTCGAACGGCGGGACGCCGGTGTGCCCGGCGGCCGTGCGCCCGCCGCCGACGTCCCGGCGCAACTGCGGGCGTAGGAAGGAGGGACGCCCCGGCTCGTTCGGCGAAGAAGACGCCGACGTCGCCCTGATGCTCCCCCTCCGGCCGGACCTGGCCGATCAGGCACGCCACCGCGTCGTGTCCCTGCCCCTGGAATGGCACAGCGTCGCCATCCACGCCGCCGGAAGCCCGCAGGACAGCCGGTCGGCGCTCGCCGCCGTCATCCAGTTCCTCACCAGCAAGGCACTGGCCTTCGTCACGAGCACCGCCGGGACGGGCGACGCCGGCCACGGCGAAAGAGGCCGTGACCGTCCGGATCGGATGATCACGGCCGCTTCGGTGCGCGCGGCTCGCCGCCGCGGTCAGTCCTCGGCCAGCTCCGCGAAGAACTCGCTGATGTCCCGGCCCAGGCTCTCCGGTGCCTCGACGGCCGGGAAGTGCCCGCCGCGGGGCATCACGGTGTACCGCCGCAGGGCGAAGTAGCTTTCCACCCACTTGCGCGGAACGGCCGCGGGCTCCTTCGGGTAGGCGGCGACCGCGGTCGGCACCTCGATCACCGGAAGCCGGTCGTGGCGCGGCACCCACGGCGCGCGGAAGCTTTCGGCGTACAGCCGGGCCGCGCTGCCCATCGAGTTGGTGAACCAGTACAGCGAAAGCGTGGTGAGCACCCGGTCGCGGGGGTAGGCGGTCTCGAAGTCACCCTCGTGGTCGGTCCAGCCGTGCAGCTTCTCCACGAGCCACGCGGCGGTCGCCGCCGGTGAGTCACCCAGGTAGGCCACCGTCTGGGGGCGGGTCAGGTGCATCAGGAAGTAGCCGTTGCCGGTCTGCGCCCAAGCCGCGTTGGCCGTCTGCCGCACCTGCTCGTCCGGGGCCCAGAGCTCCTGCGGCACCGGTGCGCCGTCCAGCGGGTAGGGCATCGTGCTGTGGAAACCGGCGACGGCCTCGGGCCGGGTGTGCACCAGGTGCTGGCCGACGATGGCGCCCCAGTCCGAGCCGTAGACGCCGTAGCGCTCGAAACCCAGCACCTCGGTCATCAGGTGGTGGAACATCTCGGCGATCTCGGCGAAGCCGATGCCCGGCCGTGCCAGCGGCGTCGAGAACCCGTAGCCGGGCAGGTCCGGCAGGATCACCTCGTGCCCGGCGAGGTGCGGCAGGACCTCCGCGAAGTCCCAGAACGTCCACGGCCAGCCGCCGATCAGCAGCAGCGGGACACCGTCCCCGCCCGGGGCGCGCAGGTAGTGCACCGGCTGCCCGTCGATTTCCACGCGGTAGTGCTCGTGGACGTTCATCGCCGCTTCGTGCGCGCGCCAGTCGTAGTCGTCGCGCCAGGCCGTGAGCAGCCCGGCGAGGTACTCCTGGTTGGTGCCGTAGGCCCAGGTGTCGTTGCCGAGGTCGCCCGGCAGGCGGGTTTGCGACAGCCGGCGGTGGAGGTCTTCGATCGCCTCGTCCGGTATGGCGATGCGGAACGGTTCCGGTGTGGCCACGTCTTCACCTTTCGCTTTCTTCTCGGGACGGCCGGCTCGCCGGAGTGGCGGGGGGCGAGGGAGCGGAGGCCGCTTTGCGCGCGCCGCGCAGCACGCGCAGCGCGAACGACGGCCGCATCAGCGCCGTGGGCGGGTCGACCAGCCCGGCGACGCGCACGAAAGCGGCGGTGACCGCGGGGTCGGCTGAGGCGGCGGCGTGCAGCTTCGCGGTGAAGGCGTTGCTGATCCGCGACTTCACCGTCCGGTGCCCTTCGGCGCCGGGGAAGCCGAGGTCCCCGCCGGCGGCGATCTCCCACGGTGCATCCAGCACCCGCGAGATGTCGCGGAAGTAGCCGTGGGCCGGGATCGGCTCGCCGGTGCGCAGGTGCCGGCGCAGCGTCAGCGCCTGCAACGCCGCCACGGTGATCCCCTGGCCGTACACGGGGTTGAAGCTGCAGACGGCATCGCCGAGCACGATGAAGGACTCCGGGAACCGCTCCAGGCGTTCGTACCGCCGCCGGATGCTGGCCGGGTAGCGGAACGCGGTCGGCTCCTCGAGGAACTGCGCGTCGCGGATGGCCTCGTAGATGTCCGGCACCGGCAGCGACCGCGCGTACGCCACGAAGCCTTCGGGGTCGGTCGGCGGGTGATCGCCCAGCACCCCCGTCAGCGAGACGATGCACCGGTGGTCCGACAGCTTCGTGAGGAAGCCGCCCCGCGGGTGCGCGGGAGTGGCCACGGGGTTGACCGAGACGTCTTCGCCGAACGGGTCGTGCGTCAGCGCGAACCGGCAGGAGGTGTAGGTCAGCCCGATCTTGACCCGCTCTTCGGCGACCTGCGGGTACCCGAGGGCGGTGAGCCAGGACGGCGTCCGGCTGCCCTTCCCGGTGGCGTCGACCACGAGGCCGGCGTGCAGGGTCTCGGCCACCGTGGCCGCGCCGCGCCGCTGCACCCGTGCGCCGGTGACGCACGTCCCGCCTTCGTCGGTGACGAGACCGACGATGTCGTGCTCTTCCAGGAACCGCACGTTCGGCAGCTTCGCCACCCGGCGCCGGACGTGGTATTCGATCACCGGCCGGTAGCCGCCCACGACGAGCAGCCCGCTTTCGGCGGGACTCAGCCGCCGGCCGTTGAAGTACCAGCGCAACTGGCTGCCCAGGTCGCCGGCTTCGACGCCCGCGGCCGTCATCTCCGCGGTGAGCCCGGGGAACAGCTCTTCGAGCACCTGCTGGCCGCGGGCGAGCAGGCCGTGCGTGTGCCTGCCCTGGGGCACACCGCGCCGGGCGCTGTCCGTATCGGACAGACGGTCCCGGTCGACCACGGTCACATCGGCGCCGGACTCGGCCAGCACCTTCGCGGCCAGCAGGCCGGCCATGCTCCCGCCGAGCACGACCGCGGTGCGGCCGGCTCCTTCGCTCATGTCCTCATCTCCTCGAATTCCCGGGCCGATGGGAGCCGGCCGTCAGTTCCGACGGCCGAGCGCGCCGTACATCCGGCGGTTGGTGTCGCCGGAGCGGTGCCACAGACCGGTCGGGACCAGGCCGGGTGACTCCAGTTCGAAGCCCGTGAACAGCTTCTCGATCTCGCCGAAGGAGCGGAACACCATCGGGGACGTCGCGTTCCGGTAGATGGCCTCCATCTTGGCGCGTTCTTCATCCGGCGCCTCGTCGGCGTTGAGGTGCGACAGCGCCAGGTAGGAGCCGGGCACCATCCGGTCGCGGAACGCGCGCAGGATGCCGTCCGGGTCGTCGTCGTCGGTGATGAAGTGGAAGACCGCGACGCACAGCAGCGCCACCGGCTCGTCGAAGTCGATCAGCCCGGTGAGGCCCGGGTGCTCCAGGATGGAGGCGGGGTCGCGCAGATCGGCGGTGAGGAGGCTCGTGATCCGCTTCTCCTCGTCGCTCAGCAGGGTGGCGCCCTGCGTGGCGACCACCGGGTCGTTGTCGACGTAGACCACCCGCGCGTCCGGCACCGACCGGCGCGCGACCTGGTGGGTGTTCTCCTGGCTGGGCAGGCCCGCGCCGATGTCGATGTACTGCCGGATCCCGTGCTCGGCCGCGAGGTGCTGCACGACCCGCCCGAGGAAGTTCCGGTTCTCCCAGACCACGTCCTTGGTCAGCAGCTCGCCGACCTGGCCGATGACCGCGTCGCCGGCGGCGCGGTCGACGGCGAAGTTGTTGTCGCCGTGCAGGAAGTAGTCGTACATCCGGGCCGGCGAGGGCTTCTCGGCCGGGTTCGCTTCGTCGATCGCCACGACGTCTCCTTGGTCTCGGTGGGCTCAGCCCGCGGTGGGACTGCTCTGGTGCGACATCGGCTCGAGCTGTCCGGACCGGCGCGTCACGTTCCACCGGCCCTTCACCGTCGCACCGGCCAGCGGGCCGGAGAAGCCCTCCCCGGTGGACGAACGGAAGCAGGGCGGGCCGCCGAGCACCCGGCCGCGGGGCCCGGCCTCGATGACATGGTCGTCCGTGTCAGGCATGGGGAACGGGACCGCCGGCCGCGGTGGTCAGCCGGGTGGGCTTCTCCGGGCGCGGCAGGACATAGCCCTTTTTCGCGGTGCGTTCCAGCCACCACTGGGCGATCGCCAGGTTGATGAACGTGCCGATCCAGCTGGCCGTCTCGAGCACCAGCCCGAAGCTGTGCTGGATCACCTCGGGGAAGAAGATCAGCAGGCCGAGGATCAGGATCCGGCCCCAGATGATCTGGGCGCACAACGCGTAGCTGTAGATCATGAAGCGGCGGTGCTTGGCGAACTGGCGCCTGCGCACCGCGCGCAGGGCCACGAACGTGAAGATCAGCCAGAGCCCGCCTTCCATCGCGTCGCCGACCGGGCCGCCGGCGAACGGGGTGATGAGCAGGGCCAGCACCCCGCCGGGCACCACGCCGGCGTAGATGTAGACCCGGCCCGAGACGCGGTGCAGCTTGGGGTGCTTGCGGATGATCCACGGCGACAGCTGCAGCACGACGGAGGTGAAGGCGATCGTCCCGCAGGCGATGTGCAGCACCAGCGCCGGGTAGTGCCACCAGATGTCCTGGCGCAGGTTCGGGACCCGGGCCTTGCTCGGGTCGAGGCCGAGGTAGGGCGGCAACGCGTAGCTGAAGAACACCAGTGTCAGAAGGGCAGGCGGGAAAATGCCCAGCCGACGCCACCAGGGCTTCCGGATTTCGGTGGTCGCAGCCGGGTTCGACTCGCCACCCGGCAGTGCGTCGAGACGGTCCAGTTGATCGGTCACGGTGAGCCTCTTCTCTTCTGGCAGCGTGCGAGCCGGTGCCGGCCCGTTCCCGGGGCGCGCGCCGGCATGAGGTCGGGTGAGCGATTCCGTGGCCCGGCCGGGTGAACGGCTGCGCCCGGGTGGACGTCCGCACTCCGGGCACGACGTCTCCATGATGGATCCGCCGCCGCGGAGGACCTTCTCCCAGGGTGCGAAGATCCACGCCGGGCCCGGCCGGGGCGCGACCCGGCTCCTGTGCTCGGAGCCGGGTCGCGGGAATCCTTCCGGTGCCGCGGCCAGAAGCGGAACAGGACGAGCGCACCAGGCCGGACTGCTCGGGCCGGACACCGGTGAGCATCGCGATGTAGGAAGCCACGACGCCGGCGCCGAGCCCTGGACCGAACACGAGCAGCCCGAAGAACAGGTCGCCGAAATACGTGCCGCCCACGGGCACCCGGGCCGGCAGCAGGCAGCCGACGGCGGTCAGCAGCGTGCCCGAGGCGGCCGGCCGGAAGCTCAACTTTGCCACCAGTTCTGGCCGGCCATCGAGCCGACCACGGTGCGCGCGGTCATCACGATCGGGCCGACGCCGTAGCCGAGGCCGTGCACCTCCCCGGCCGGCCGGCGGCCCGGCGGATCAGCTGTAGGCGCGTGCCTGGAGGGAGTAGAGATCCGCGTACAGGCCGCCCGACTTCGTCAGCGTCGCGTGGTCGCCGATCTCCGCGATCCGGCCGTTCTGGATCACGACGATCACGTCCGCGTGGCGGACCGTCGAGAAGCGGTGTGAGACGAACACGCTGATCGCCCCGGTTTCCGCGCCGAGCCGGCGCCCTTCCGCCGCGTACCGCTCGAACAGCGCGTGCTCCGCCTCCGGGTCCAGGGCCGACGTCGGCTCGTCGAGCACGAACAGGAGCGGATCCTGCCGCATCATCGACCGGCCGAGCGCCAGCTTCTGCCACTGTCCGCCGGACAGCTCCGTGCCGTCGGCGAAACTCGTGCCGAGCTGGGTGTCCAGGCCGTCCGGCAGCTCGCGGAGCACCCCGGCCGCGTCGGCCCGGTCGATGGCCGCCCGGACGGCGAGGTCCGAGGACACCCGCGGCAGGTCGCCGACGCCGACCGCGGTCCGGGCGGAGAACTCGTACCGCACGAAGTCCTGGAAAGCGGCCGTGATCCGGCTGCGCCACTCCGTGATGGACAGCCGGCGCAGGTCTGTGCCGTCGACCAGGACCCGGCCGGCGGACGGGCGGTAGAACCCGCAGAGCAGCTTGACGAGCGTGCTCTTGCCCGCGCCGTTCTCGCCGACCACGGCGACCGTCGCGCCGGCGGGCAGGGTGAGCTGCAGGTTTTCGAGCACCGGCCTGTCGGTGCCCGGGTAGGTGAACGCGACGTCCTCGAAACTGATCCCGGCGTTCAGCCGGGCGGGCGGCGGAAGTTCCGCGGAATCGGTGCCGGTGTGCGCCTCGGTCACGGCGTCGCGCAGCTCGTCCAGGCGCCGGTAGGCCCCCGCCGACCGCTGCAGGGTCTGCAGCAGGGTGACGGCGAGCGTCACCTGCTGGCTGACCTGGACGGCGAGCGTGAGCACGAGCACCACGTCGCCGACACTGCGGCGGCCGGCGATGGCGTCGCGGAGCACGAGCAGCACCGCGCCGACGTAAGCGACCGCGAAGACGACCTGGCCCGCCGCCCGGATCCCGGTGGCGACGAGGTGGGCCCGGCGCAGCCCCCGGGTCGCGGTGTCCCACAGCTGCTCGTGCTTGCCGAGGACCTCTTGTCCCAGGCGGAAGACGCGCAGTTCGCCGGCCGCGCGTGCCGACGTGCTGAGCCGGAAGAGGTTCAGCGCCACCCGGGTCGGCTCGGCGGTCTCCGTCTTCGACCGGTCGAGCACCTGCTCGGCTCGCTTGCCCGCCACCAGCGGCGGGATCGCGGCCAGCGGCAGCAGGAGCAGGATGGGGTTCGTCGTGGCCAGGAGGACCCCGGTGACGACGACGGCGAGGACGAGCCCGACGCTCAGCAGCAGTGCCTCGAGGCTCGCCCGCAGCTGACGGCTTTCCTGCTGCAGCACGGTGATCGTGTCGGCGCGGGCGGCCTGTTCGTGGTGCTCGATCCCGGGTGAGCCGTTGGACAGGACGATGAGCTGCTCGTCGAAGTCCAGCTCGGCCAGCTCCGACAGTTCGAAGTAGGCGATGTGGGCGAAGTGGGCGAAGGTGAACGCCGCCAGGGCGAGGACCGCGACGACGACGCCGGCGTAGGCGGCCGCCTCGAACCGGCCGCCGACGACGGCGTCGGCCATCCGGCCCAGTGCCAACGCGACCAGCGGCGCCGCCACGGCACCGGCCACCATCAAAGCCACCGAAACGATGGTCTTCCGCCGGTCGATCCGCCACGCCGTGGCGATCAGCTTCCACGAACCGGCCAGCACTTCCTTCATGCCGGCACCTCCTCGATGTCGGCGGTGTCCACGAACTGGTCGGCCTGGAGCCGGAACAGGTGCGCGTACCGGCCGTTCGCGGCCAGCAGCTCTTCGTGGCTGCCCTGCTCGGTCACCTTGCCGTGCTCCAGCACCACGATCCGGTCGGCGTGCCGGACGGTCGAGAACCGGTGGGAGATCAGCAGGGTCGTCGCGCCGTGGGTGAGATCGGCGAACTCGTCGAAGAACCCGGCCTCCGCCCGTACGTCCAAGCTCGCGGTCGGCTCGTCGAGCACGATGACCGGAGAGCCGTGACGCAGCGCGAAGAGCGCCCGGGCCAGTGCGACGCGCTGCCACTGTCCGCCGGAGAGCTCCGCGCCGCCGGTGAGCTGACGGGCCAGCGGGGTGTCCAGGCCACGGGGGAGGGCCTCGAGGAACTCGCCGAGCCCGACGGCGTCGGCGGCGGCGCGGATCCCGGCCCGGTCGTCGAGGAAGTCCCGGGACCCGAAGCCGATGTTGTCCGCGACGGAGGACTCGTACCGCAGGAAGTCCTGGAAGATGACGGCGAGCTTGGCCCGCCACTCGTCGACCTGGTAGGACCGGATGTCGACGCCGTCGACGCGCACGGCACCGCTTTCGGGTTCGTAGAGCCGCGCCAGCAGTTTCACCAGCGTGGTCTTGCCGGCCCCGTTCACCCCGACGAGGGCGGTGCAGTGCCCCACCGGGATCTTCAGGTCGAGACCGTCGAACACCGGGCGCTCCCGCCCGGGGTAGCGGAACACCACGTTGTCGAAGTGGATGACCGACGCCGGCGTCGGGACGGGGCCCGGCTTCGCGCCCGGGCGGCCGGGGAGCAGCGCGGCGGGGTTCTCCTCGAGGTAGCTGTCCACCCGCGAGCGGTACCGGCGCACCGCGTCGTACCCGATCATCCCGATCGCGGTCTGCGGATCGGCTTCGGGGTAGAACTCGCCCAGCCGCAGCCCGCTCAGCACCACCTGCATGACGACCACGAACCCGGTCAGCGTCAGTGCCTCCGGCGCGGTGGCGCCGATCACCGCGAACGTCGTGCCGATGACCGCGAGGGCGCACCCGGTGAAGAACACGAAGGGCCACAGGTAGACCTTCCGCCTCTTCGTCCACAGTGGGCGGATCACGGTGAGGAACGCCTCGCGAACCGCGTCGCGGAGCCAGTCCACGAGCCCGAAGACGCGGATCTCCTTGCCCGCGGCCGGTTCGATGGCCAGCCGGCGCAGGTAGTCGCTCTTGCGCTCGTCGCGGGCGAGCGCGATCCGCACTTCGGCGTACTTGCGCAGCCCGCCGCGCTGCCCGTACCGGAACAGCATGACGACCACGACGAGCCCGGCCGCCGCGAGCCAGGAGAACACCACGCCGACGACGACGGCGTAACCCGCGAGCTGGGTGTACCGGGCGACCAGCGCGAGGAGCCCGGCGCCGGCCTGCCCCGGGCTCAGCGGCCCGAACTCGAGGTCGCGTGCCGCCGTGGCCAGGTCGTCGAGGACGTCCTGGTCCTCGAGCGGGGCCACTCCGGGACTGCGCAGTGACGTGGCCATCAGGTCGCGGAAAACCCGGCCGTCGATCCGCCGGGCGACGAACTCGCCCAGGGAGTTCTGGATCGGCGCGATGATCTGCTGGGCCACGAAGGCGGCCGCGGCCGCGGCGAACACGGTCGCCAGCCCGGTCCAGGCCGCCGAACCGGGGCCGCCCGCGACGGCGGCGGGGACCCGCCCCAGTACGACGCTGGTCATCAGGACGAAGACGACGGGCAGCGCGCCGAGGACGAGGTTCACCACCAGCAGCAGGGCGACGAGCGGGCCGCCCGAGTGCACCAGCAGCCGCGCGATGTGCCACCGGGGCAGCACCAGCCCGACCAGGCGGTTGGGGGATGACGATTCCTTCACGACACTCCCTCCGGAGGTGTCACGGCCGGTCCCCGAGAACCGACTCGTCGAACAACGGCGCTCGCCTGCCGATGCGGCGGGCTTCGGCGAGCAGGTCGGCACCCCAGCGGGTCCACAACCCGGCGAGCCGGGAGGTGAGCAGCACGCGGTCCACCGACCCGTCGGCGAGCGGGGTCCGCAGGCCGATGGCGTGGTGACCGCGGTGCTTGCCGTCCGCCAGGGCCCGGTCGAGCACGGTCCGGTCGAACTCGAAGAGCACGGCCGTGGCCAGCTCGTCCGGGATGTCGTCGCCGGCCCCGAAGACGGCCACCTGCTCGTCGGGCCCGAGCCGGCCGGCGAGGTCGCGCAGCTCGGCCCCGGCACCGGGTTCGGCGATGCCATCGCGGAGATCGCACAGGTGCCGGTAGTCGTCGTCCCAGGTCCACAGCTCTCGCTTGTGCACCAGCGTCCGGCCGATCTCGACGACGGGTTCCCGGTACCGGTCGAGGAACAGGTCCATGTTGTGCTGGAAGCTCTGCCAGTTGCCCTGGATGTCACGCTCGTGGGGCCACTCGACGTGCCACGCGTCGCGCAGGAACCGGAAGGGCAGGCCGCGCTTGAAGATCCGGAAGGCGAACTCGAGGTCCTCGACGCCCCAGCCGTGGTACAGCTCGTCGAAGCCGCCGATCTCCCAGAAGTCGGCCACGCGCATGGAGCAGTTGCTGGTCCAGAAGAACGACCACGGCACCGCCCGGCGGTTCAGGTCGAAGCCGCACTGCGCGAGTGCGTCGTGGCGAACGTCCCGGAACGCGGGTTCGTCGCGGAGGGCCAGGATCACCTGCTCGGGCGTTGCGGACCCGAGCATGTCGGCGAGCCCGGGCATCGGGTCTTCGGGGTTGTAGCCGTAGGCGTAGCCGACGACCGCGCACGGCTCGTCGTCGTGCGCGGCCAGGTGGTGTTCGAGGAAACCGGGCCCGATCATCGCCCCGGTGTCGAGGAAGACCAGGATCGGCGCGGCCGCCAGCTTGGCGCCGGCGTTGCGCGCGACCCCCGCGCGGAAGCCCAGGTCTTCCTGGAAGTGGTATTTGAGGTGGAGCTGTCCCGCGAAGGATTCGACGGTTTCCGCCGTGGCGTCGGACGAGCCGTCGTCGCAGACGATGACCTCGAACTCGTCGCGGGGCAGCCGCTGCGTGGCGAGCTGGCCGAGCAGCTTCGCCAGCAGCCCGCAGCGGTTGTAGGTCGGGATGACCACGGAGAGCCGGGGCGGCGCCGCGGGGCTCCCGCCGTGCGCGGCGCTCATCCGGCCAGCTCCTGCCCGGCGCGGAACTCGGCACAGGTCGGCAGGCCCCGGGCGATCGCGACCTCGTTGAAGTCGAAGAACATCACCGGCGGGTCCTCGGCGAGCATCCGGATGAGCGGCGTGTCGTACTTGGCTGCCATGTACCGCTGGTTGGCCATGGCGTCGCGCATGTTCTCTTCGAAGCTCTTGTGGTGCGGCGCGTGGATCGCGGCCGCGTCACGGGCGAGGACGATCCGGGCGCCGTCGCGGTGCAGCCGGTAGGCGAGGTCGACGTCCTCCGAGCCCCAGCTGCGGAACGCCTCGTCGAACATGCCGACCGCGCGCAGCTGGGCGGTGCGCGCCGAAGCGTTGCACGTCCAGTAGGCCAGCCAGGGCGCGGGCAGGTCGCCGAAGTCGTCGGTGTGCCGGCGGTAGAACTCCTCCCGCACGTCGAGCCAGCGCTGCTCGCGCCGGAGCTTGTCGATCGTCGCGGACGGGTTGTCGAAGTCGACTTCGGCGTTGATCAGCTCGGCGTCTTCGTTGTCGATGTTGAAGCAGTAGACGTACCCGCACACCGCGACGGGGTTCTCACCGGCGTGGGCTTCGACGTGCGCCCGGAGAGCACCGGAGTGCAGCAGCACCCCGGAATCGACGAACACGCAGACGTCGCCCTGGGCGTGGGTGATGCCGACATTGCGGGCCTTGGCCACCCGCCAGCCCAGGTCCTCCTGGAAGAAGTACCGGATGTTGATGCGGTCTTCGTACTGTGGAACGAGTTCCGCGGTCGAGTCACCGGACCCGTCGTCGACGACGAGCACTTCGAACTCGTCTTCCCGGAGGTCCTGCCGGGTCAGCGAATCGAGGGTGTGCCGGAGCAGCTCCACCCGGTTGTACGTGGGAACGACGACGCTGCACTTCACTTTGCCGCCCATCTCGTCTCCTCGCCCACCGTTTCGATGGCTGGTTGGATACGCGGGGCGGCACCCTGGCAGGCGAAGTCGCACGCACCGACGCTACGAGCAGCTTGGAGGTCCCCGCCGGACCGCCGCATCTTTCGCCGTGCTGTCCTCGCGCGCCCGGCGACGGCTCCGCGGTGTCCGTTGTAGACTCCGGGGCCGGTGCGCCGGGCGCCGGTGCCCGAGCACCCGGCCGCAGGGGAAACGACCACGAGGAGGTCGGATGACCGCCCGGCTGCCCACTGCCGAACGGATGACCGGCGAAGGCACGGTGCCGGACTGGGCCGCTGTCCGTGACGGCTTGACCCAGGCGAAGTCGTTCTGGCTGGCGACGGTGCGGCCGGACGGCCTGCCCCACCTCCGGCCTCTGCTCTGCGCCTGGCTCGACGACGCGCTGCACGTCTGTTCGAACCCGTCGGCCCGCAAGGCGAAGAACGTGGACGGCGGCTCGGCCGCTGCCATCGGCACCTCCTGTCCCCGATTCGACGTCGTCGTCGAGGGGCCGGCCGAGCGGGTGACGGACGTTGCCGCGCTCCGGCGGATCGCCGATGCCTTCCGGGACAAGTACAGCTGGCCGGTGGTGGAACGCGACGGAGCGCTCGACGCCGAGTACGCCGCACCGACAGCCGGGGCACCGCCGTTCGCCGCCTACACCGTCACGCCGGTCACCGCGTTCGTCTTTCCGACGGCCGAAGGCCACGCGCCGACCCGGTGGCGTTTCGGCTGACTCCGGCACGGACCCGGCATCCTCGAAGGTGTCTGCGCGGCGAGCCGGGCAGAGAGTGGACTGATCACCCGTCTGCTGAGCGCTGGAGGAGAACATGGTGAGACCGAAGACTTCCTGGGGTGACGCGGCCGCGATGCTCGCGGAGGCCGGCGTCGAAGCCGTTCCGGCCTTCTACGGCAGGTTCACGGGTGACGACGAGCGCGCCGCGCTCACCGTGCCCATGCGCCTGCAGGACGCGGTGACCCGAAAGGACGCGGACGCGTTCGCCGACGTCTTCGCCGAAAACGGCAGTCTCGTCCAATACGACGACGAGCTCAAGAACCGGGAAGAAATCCGGGCCTACATGAAGGCCGCCTTCGCCGGTCCGTTCAAGGACAACGACGTCGCCGGACGATTGCTGCGGCTCAGCTTCGTCACCGAGGACGTCGCGGTGCTGGCCGAAGAGGCGGGCGTTCTCCTGCCGGGCGAGCAGAAAGCCGCACCGGAGCGCCTGTTCTACGCCACCTGGGTGATCCATCGCGTCGCACCGGGCCGGCTGGAACTCCTTTCGTTCCACCAGAGCCCGATCCACAGCTGACGCGGGCCCGCGTCGCCCGCTCCGGGAGCCGGGTCACGGGGCGTCGCGTTCGCCGGTGACCGGGCGGGCCATGTAGACGGCACCCGGTCCGTAGCCGGCGGGCAGCGCCACCTCGGGATGCGCGTGGAACCCCTGTGCCGACCAGAATCCGGTGGCGCCGTCGACGGCGACCAGCGAGATCCGTGTGTAGCGGAGGGACTGGGCGGCCTCGGTCACGTGCCGCAACATCCGCGCTCCCCAGCCACGCCCCCGCAGTTCGGCGCTGACCACGATGTCGTGCAGGTGCAGGTTCGCCGAGTCGAAGGCGGTGGTCTCGGGCAGGCCGGGATCGGGGACGCGGTACGGCGGGTAGGGCAGGGCGAGCACGTAGCCGCCCAGCCGTTCGCCCCGGTCCAGCACGAATGACGTTTCCTTGGCCCAACGGGATTCCAGGACGGCACGGCTCTCCGACAACCCCCGCGGCGCGTACTCCGCCGCTTCCAGTTCGGCGATGGTGGTCCAGTCGCCCGCGTCGATCGGCCGGATCTTCTCCGTGCGCACGGCCAAGACCGGCAGGGGCCGGAATCCGTTGAACCCCACCGTGGTGTAGCCGATGGCGTAGGCACCGGTGGAGTGGATCCACACCGGATCGCCGGAGGCCAGGTCCGCGGGCACCATGACGGGGCCGCCGCCGAACGTGTCGTCGCTGTCGCAGGTCGGGCCCGCGACCACGGCGGGCACCCCGGCCCCGCCGGCCTGCCCGGGGAACGTCAGGCGGTAGCGCAGCTGATCGGTCTCGTAGAGGCCGTTGAACTTGCCGCAGCTGAGGTAGAGCCATCGCCGGTCGCGGGAGGTGAGCCGGGCGACGTGCGCGCGGATCGTCCCGTGGTCGGCGACGAGGTGCCGCCCCGGTTCGACCAGGAAGCGCAGCCGGCCGCTCGCTTCGCGCAGTCGGCCCATGCCTTCCCTGATGGCGGTGAAGATCTCTCCGATCGGCGGCACCAGCGGGACACCGTCCTTGCCGAGGTAGCCGTGCGCGGGGAGCCCGCCGCCGAGGTTCACGTGGCCCAGCCGGATGCCCTGTGCCGCCAGCGAGGTCACGAGGGCGACCAGGGTGTCCAGCGCCTGCCGCCACGCCGAGGCCGTCATCTGCTGCGAGCCGACGTGGATCGACAGCCCGGCCGGGACCAGCCCGAGGCGCCGTGCTTCTGTCAGCACGCCGACGGCGTCGTCGCTGCCGCACTTGCCGGTCAGGGCCCACAGCGCGCCCTCGCCGGTCGTGGTGACCCGGCAGAACACGTGAGCGCCGGGGGCGTGCCGGGCGATCGCCCGCACGTCCTGGACGCAGTCGGTCGCGAACGTGGTGATGCCGAGCAAGTGCGCGGCGGCGATGTCGGCGTCGGACTTCACGGTGTTGCCGTAGTGGACGTCGTCCGGAAGCGCCCCGTTGCGCAGCGTCAGCTCGATCTCGCCGGGACTCGCCGCGTCGAAGCCCGCGCCCACCCTGGCGAGGCAGGCGAGCACCGCAGGATGCGGGCACGCCTTCACGGCGAAGCGCACCGAAACGTCCGGCAGTTCGTCGAGCAGCGCGTGGTATTGCCGCTCGATGCCGGTCAGGTCGTAGACGAGCTGGTCGTGCGTGGCTCTGGTCAGCGCGGACCGCACGTGGGCGGGTTCAGACATCGGTGGCACGGGCGGCCTCGATCAGTGCTGCCCACGAGTCGATCAGCACCGCATAGTCGTCGATGTCACGGCGGCTCTCGTCGAGCAGCCTGTCGCGGTGTTCCCGGATGTGGTCGGCGACGCCGGTGAACCTGCCGCCCAGTCCCCGGTACGCCCGCTCCAGCTGGTCGATCCGCGTCTCGTCGGGTTCCTGCCAGGTGCTCTCCCGCACGATCGCGGCGATCTCGGCCGGGTCGTCGGAGTCCATCCGCTGGTAGATGAAGTGGAAGTAGTACATCGACAGCACGAACTTGGCGAACCGCACCTGGTAGGCGAGGAAACCCGCGTCGGTCTTCCGTTCCGCCGTGTGGAAGTTGACGATGTGGCGGTTGTGCACGACGGCGGGCAGCCGGGCCTTGTTCGCGACGTGGATGAGGAAGTAGTCGCTGCCGATGGTGTCCGTGGCGGGCGGCAGCGGCAGCCGTTCGTGCAGTCCGTGGAAGCTGATGTTGTGCATGTCCACCCGCATCGGGTCGACGACGTCGAGCACGGACCGGTCGCCGTCGAAGGCCGCCCACCCGGTGAACGACTCCTCGACCAGTTCCCGCTTTTCCTCCTCGGTGGCACCCGGCGCGGCCCAGAGGCTCACCAGGTCGTGGTAGGCCGGGTGAGCACGCACCTCGTGGAGGTCGACGGACATCTCGCCGACGAACGAAGCCCCCACCAGCGCCACCGTCCGGTCCCGCAGCGCGGGGTCCAGCCGGTCCTCCACCGTCACGGCCCGGTGCGCGGGCTTGCCGATCGACAGCAGCTCGGCGTGGATCGGGAACACCGTCCGGCCCTCGAAAGTCTGGTAGCGGAGGTCCGAGTCACGGCGGTGCACGGAATCGCACCCCAGCGCGGCCGCGATCAGGAACGCCCGGTTCGTGCACGCGCCGTACGAAAGCGCGGCCGGGAGGACGAGATCCAGGACGAAATCGGGTTTGGTGACACCGGATCGGCTGATCACCCGGCGCAGGAAATCCCGCTGCGCTTCCTCGTCGAGGTGCCGGACGTTCCGCGCCGCGCCGAGCACGCGGGCGTGTGCCTCGAAGTGGGCCGAGGAGTCCAGCACCAGCAGGTGAACCTCGACGGAGGGAAAGGTCGCCGCGGCGTAGGCCGCCTCCGCGACGACCTCCGCGAGGGTGGCGGTGCACTCGCGGTTCGTCGGCACGGTCAGGCAGATGCGTTGCATGGCCATCTCTTTCCTGAGGGTGATTCCGCGTGACCCGGTCCTGGCCGGGCCGGTCCGGCAGCCGGGCAGGAAGCGGCTGTCCGCGGTGGGTGAACCGGTGACGAAGCACTTCTCCGCGCTACGCCGGTGGTTCACCATCGATCTTAGGCAGTGATCAAGCTGCCCAGCTATTCATTGGTGCGGCGGACGGTCTCGCGCGTGTGGTCTCGGTCACCATCGCGACGGTCCACTGAGGACGATGGGAAAAGGCCGCCGGCGCCTCCTCGTTCGCTCCGGCTGCGCCCGGGAACGGCGGTCGCGGCGCTCACCGGCTCGGCGTCGCCTGGGCGGGCAGAATTTACTTCTGCCGTGCTTCCGCCGCACCGGTGGCGCGTGGACGGCTTGGTCCAGGGCCACGACCGGCCCGTCACCGAAGCGAGGCCATGGAGATGCGGCGGGCCACCCGGCCGCGGAACCACCCTTACCGGCCCAATTCGAGGGTGCTCTCGTGCTCGCCGCCGGTGAGACTGGCGAAGGGGAGCCGGCCGGTGCGGCTGTGGAACGGGTGGCACGAGTGCCATTGTGGTCCCCGATCGAGGCCGTGGCCGTCAGGCGCCGCCCGATGGCCACGGGCCGCCGGTGAACCCGGCAGGCGGGTACGGCACGCCGTGGGGCGGAACCTGGCGTTTGGCCGCGGTGAGCTTGACGAGGCCGAGGACCGCGCTGACGATGAGCGCCACGAGCAGGAACGGGATCGCGGCGAGATGGATCACCCGGAACCCCAGCGCTTCGGAGATCAGCTGGCCGATGACCGGCGCGAGCAGCAGGGCGAGCACGCCGGGCGCGGCGGCCACGCCGGCGACGACACCGCGTCGACGGCGGAGTTTCAGGATCAGCGCGGCGGCCGCACCGGCCGCCGCACCCGTGCCGAGCCCGGACAAGGCGCGCCCGATCAGCAGGAGTCCGCTGCCCGGGGTGAAGGCGGCCAGCAGGACGCCGAGGAACAGGAAGCCGGTCGCGGGGATGGTCACGGCCGTGGGAAAGCGGGCGCCGAGCAGGAGCCCGACGAGCACGGTGAGGGCCGCGGCGACCAGGTAGGGGAGCAGCACGATCATCAGCACGCTCTGACTGGACAAGCCGAGGGCGATCTGGAGGGCCGACACGCCGTCGAACCGGTAGACGACGGTCAGCATGAACAACCCGATCAGGGCGGCGAACCCAGGCCCGAACACCTGCCACCAGACAGGCTCGACGACCGGACGAGTGACATGAGGAGGCGGAGGCGTCACGTGCATGGAGTTCACCGAATAGCGTCGCGGACCGGCATTCACGGCGTTGTCTGAAGTGTCCGGAAAGTCGTCGAGCGGGCCTGGCGACGATCACGGTCGCGGAGCCGGATTGCCGCTGAGTAGCGACTCCCTCTTAACTGTATAACGCCCTATACGGCAGGCGATGACAACCTCGCGTAGCTTATTCATGCCCCCCCCCAGGCTGCTCGACGATCAGCCCGTCGAACATCTGTCTTTCGGCAGATCTCCGAGGACAGCCGGTCGGGCTGCGGGTGGTCGGCTGGGTCAAGCCTTCGGCAGTTTCCCCACCAGGGCCTTGCCGAACGCCACCGCTGTGTCGCAGGCGCCACCGCCGGTTTTCGAGGCGAAGATCCGGATGTGTTCCGTGCGCTTCGCGTCGAACTGGCGGTGGTTCCACGACACCGCGCAGCTGTCGCCGGTCGGGTGGCGCGTGCCGATGACGCCGCCGAGGTCGACCGGGCTCCCGTCGTCCGGCACGCTGGAATACCCCTTGTCGAAGGTCAGCCGCAGGGATGTCGCCGCCGTCCACTCGCACTCGCGCAGCCGGTTGAGCTTGACCTCGCGGACCGGGCCGAGCACCGGCGTCACCGCGGTCTTGTCGAGCACGGTGCACGGGTCCGACGCGAGCAGCGTGCCGGGTGCCAGGTCGTACCCGGCGCCGCCGCGGACGCGCTCGAGGACTTTGGCGAGGGTGGTCTTCGCCAGGCCGCACGTCTCGGCCAGCGCCGTCACGCCCAGCTGCGGCTGCGCGGGGACCTGGACGCTGGCGTCGCAGGTGCTGCCGCTGATCTCGGTGAACAGCACCGGCCGGCCGTCGAGGTCCTCGGCCGGTCTGCCGCCCTCGACGTAGATCTCGTCGCCGAGCTTGATCGAGATCTTTTCGCCGGACTTCGTCCGGTATTCGCAGCGGTCGAAGTACCCCGAGTCCGGGACGGCGCTCAACTTGCCCGCGTCCTGGACGCGGACGTCGTTCAGCACCTTGCACGGATCCGTGCGCCGCAGCGTTTCCAGGCTGGTCGGATCCAGGTTCGCGCCCGCGGTCGGCGGATCCGCACCGGCCCTCGTCGCCAGCACCGCCACCAGGCTGCCCCCGGCGAGTGCGGCGACGGCGGCCAGCGCGGTCACGACCGGGAACCAGCGGCGACGGCGGGGCGGCGGGGGCAGTGGCACGGGCGCCGGCCAGGACAGCGCGGTGCGGACCGCGGTGTCCTGCGCTTCGATCAGCCGGTGCACCGTGTCCGGCCACGGCCGCGTCCCGGGCGCCACCGGACCGAGGAAGTCGAGGATCCGCTGCGGCGACGGCCGGCGGGTCGGGTCCTTGGCCAGGCACGGCTCGACGAGGGTCCGGATCTCGGGCGGCAGCCCGGTCAGGTCGGGGACGGCGTGGACGACGTTGTAGAGCAGCTGCGCCGTCGTCGAGCCGGGGAACGGGCCGCGGCCGGTCGCCGCCATCACCAGCAGGCCGCCGAGGGAGAAGACGTCGCTCGCCGGGGTCAGCGGGCGGCTTTCGGCCTGCTCGGGGGACATGAACGCGGGGGAGCCGACGATGCCGCCGGTGCCGGTGAGGTCGGCGCCGCCTTCAGTCGCGCGGGCGATGCCGAAGTCGATCACCCGCGGCCCGTCCCCGGTCAGCAGCACGTTGCCGGGCTTGAGGTCGCGGTGGATCAGCCCGACCCGGTGGATCTCGATCAGCGCGGTCGCCAGGCCGACGGCGAGCCGTCGCACCGCCTCGACCGGCAGCGGTCCGGTCGCTTCGACGGCTTCCTTCAGCGATGGCCCGGTGACGAACACCGAAGCGAGCCACGGCGTTTCGGCGTCGGCGTCGGCGTCCATGACCGCCGCCGTGAACGCGCCGGAAACCCGTTGCGAAGCCAGCACTTCCTGCCGGAACCGGCTGCGGAAGCGGGCGTCGCGCGCGAACTCCGCGTGCACCTGCTTGAGCGCGACCAGCCGGCCGTCCGGGGCGACGCCGAGCAGGACGCGGCCCATGCCGCCCTCGCCGAGCGCGGCCACGAGGCGGTACTTCCCGGCTTGCCGGGGCTCGCCCGGCTCCAGCGGCTTCACGGCTTCGGCAGCCCGGGCCGGGCCGCCTTGGCGAAGTCCTGGACCTGGCGGCAGGTTTCGTCGACGGTGAGCGTGCTGGCGGAAGTGGTGTACTGGACGATGACGTTCTCCGAGGCTTGTTCGCCGACCGGCCGGTGCGGCCAGGTCACGGTGCAGTTGACCGTCGCGGGGTTGATCTGGTCGGCGGTGAAGTACGCGGTGAGCCCGCCGAGGTCGACGGTGCCGGCCTTGTCGTAGGAGTTGTCCTTCGCCGCGACGGGCGGGCGCCCCCGTTCGAGGTTCACGCTGATCTCGCCGCCGGCCGTCCAGCGGCACTCGTGCAGCCCACGGGGTTCCACCTTGGTGATCGGGCCGGCGATCCGCTGCGCGGTCGCGGTGGCGACGAGGCCGCAGGGGTCGACCGGCGCGAGACTTCCCGGCGGCGCAGCGGAAACGCTCCCGGCGCGCAGGCGGTTCAGCGTTTCGGTGAGCGCGGTCTTCGCCGCGTCGCACGGCTGGGCGAACTTCCCCACCCCGATGTCGCCGGCTTCGACACCGATGGTGGCGGCCGGGCGGTCCACGACCGGCACCGAGGCCGTGCAGCCGCTGCTGTTGTTGTCGAGGCTGAGCGGCAGGCCGTCGAGCTCCCCGGCGGGCGTGCCCTTGGCGGCCGACGGGCCCCCGATCGTCAGCTGCATCCACTGCCGTTGCGCGGTTTGGAAGGTGCAGGAGAAGAAGTGGACTTCACCCTGCGGGGTGAGCTTCCCGAGCCCGGGGACCGACGGCAGCACCTGGCACGGGTCGGCGCCGCGCAGCTTGTCCGGGCCGAGCGGATCCGGGTTCGGCGCGGACGTCGTCGTCACCGGGGGCGGGGCCGGGCTGCTCGCCGGGGCGGCGGTCGCGCCACCGTCACCGTTCAGCAGGGTGACTGCGGTGATCGTGCCGGCCACGACGACCGTGGCGGCCGCGGCGGCGAGCACGATCCGCCGGCCCCGCCGCCGCGGCTTCGGCGGCTTGGCCACGACGGCCGCCACCTCGGCCCGGTGGCGGGCGATCAGCGCGTGCACGGCGGGCGGCCACGGCCGCTGGACCGGCGGCAGCGGCCCGAGGAGCTCGAGCAGCTGCGCCGGCGTCGGCCGCCGGGCCGGGTCCTTCGCGAGGCACGGTTCGGCGAGGGCGCGGATCTCGGGCGGGAGCACCCGCAGGTCCGGGTGCGTGTGGACGACGTTGTACAGCGACTGCGGAGCCGACGCCCCGGCGAACGGACTGCGCCCGGTGACCGCGAGGACGAGGAGCGCGCCGAGGGAGAAGACGTCGCTCGCCGGGGTCAGCGGCCGCCCGTCCGCCTGCTCCGGCGACATGAACGCCGGCGAACCGAGGATGACCCCGGTGTGGGTCAGGTCGGTGCTGCCTTCGGCGGCGCGGGCGATGCCGAAGTCGATGACGCGCGGGCCGTCGTCGGTGAGCAGGACATTGCCCGGCTTGAGGTCCCGGTGCACGAGCCCGGCCCGGTGGATGCCGGTCAGCGCGGACGCCAGCCCGGCGGCCAGGTGCCGCACCGCGGGCGGCGGCAGCGGCCCGGTCGCATCGACGGCTTCCTGCAGCGAAGGACCCGCGACGAACACCGAGGCGAGCCACGGCGTCGGCGCGTGCGGGTCGGCGTCCATCACCGCCGCGGTGTAGGCGCCCGAGACGAGCCGGGAGACCTCGACCTCGCGGCGGAACCGTTCGCGGAACCCGGGATCGTGCGCGAAGCCGCGGTGGACCTGCTTGACGGCGGCCAGCCTGCCGTCGGGAGCGACCCCGAGCAGCACGCGCCCCATCCCGCCCTCGCCGACCGCGGCGAGCAGCCGGTACCGCCCCACCTGCGCCGGCTCACCCGGACCCAACGGCTCCACGCCCCACCTCCGCGGGCGATCGTAGAACGGGCCCGCACTGACCCCGGTACCGACGTCGTGAACGACTGTTTCCTGGCGTCCGGCGACCTGAACGGGTCGTTCATGACCTAGGCAGCGGCGTCAGGAGCTTGCCGGTCACCCGGCGTTGTCCGAAGTCCTCGTGCGCGGCGGCGGCCTCGCGCAGCGGGTAGATCCGGGTGAGGACCGGCCGCAGCCGGCCTGCCGCGGTCTCCGTCAGCACGTGCCGGATCCGGCGCGGGGTGTCCGGCCAGAACTCCGGGAGCTGGGACATGTCCGCCACCGTGAGCCGGCGGCGGTCCGCGTCGGTGAGGGGGGTCGGCGCGCCGCTGCTCATGCCGTAGCCGGAGAACCGGCCGCCGTCGCGCAGCCGGGCCGGCGCGGCCGAGCCGCCGACCTCGTCGAACACCACGTCCAGCCCGGGCAGCCGCCCGGCCCAGTCCGGGGCCGCGTAGTCGACGGCCCGCACCCCCGGGCCTCGCGTGCGCTTCTCCCGGCCCACGCACCCCGGGTGCTGCCGTCGTCGAGGACGGCGAGGGCCTCGCGCAGCCCCAGCCGGTCCGGCACGCGGAAGGCGAACCCGGCGTCGGCGAGCACGGTATCCGCGTAGCCGCCGCCGGGCGCGGGTGACGACCCGCGCGCCCAGCCACCCCGGCCCGGGTCGCGGTCACCGTGCCCGCCACCGCCCCACCCGGCACGTACGGCGGCCGCACCGGGAACTCGGCGGGGCGCCGGATCTTCCGATAACGGTTTTTTACCGACACGAACGACTCTCGATTTGTCAAAACGCCCCTCGGGTGAGCGGATAAAGAGAGCGGTGGGCATTCGGGCGGGTTCGCGGTGGCCGGATGACGGTATTTATCCCGTGGTGCGATAGGCGCCGGTATTCCCTCGGTGATCCCGTGTGGGTTCCTCTCGGAAATGTGGGTAATTTTGCCGGAATAGTACTGCGTGAGCAGGCGAAGTCTGGACCGAACGTACCAACTTCCGGGGCGTCCACAGGAATTTGTGGCGAATTTCGGCAGCGGCGGTAATGCTTCGGGTATGAGCTCATCGCGCAATCGAGTCTTCATCGCTTTCGCCGTCGCCGCGTTTTCGCTGGGGACTGTCGCCCCCGCCCAGGCGGACCCCTATCAGTTGCCGGGCATCAATGAGCCGACCCCGGAGGACCCCGGTACCGGCGGCGGCTCCGGAGGCGGTACGACGGCCGCCTACGTCCTGCAGGGCGTGATCCAGACCGAGGGCACCGAAAGCGACGGGACCAGCCGCCGGGTGAAAATCCGCGGCTACTCGCGCTTCGCCACCCCGGGCAACGACCGGCGCGACGCCGACTACATCAACGTCCGGTGCACTGCCACCGCTCAGACCGGCGCCGTCACGGGCGACTACGACTCCGAGAACGGCGGCGCACTCGTCGACGTCCACTTCGAGACGCCCTGGATCCCCAACGGCGCCGTGTTGCGCACGGTCCACGTCGCCTGCACCCATTACGCCACGAAGGCCGGCGTGGTCTACGAGACCACCAGCGCCACCGACATCGCCGTCCCGTACTGAGGGCTCCGGCACCGTCGGATCAGGAACAGGGCGGAGTGTACGGGATGCCGGGCAGGTAATTCGCCCACTGTGCCTCCGTGATCCGCGGCTGGGTGACGGCGCAGATCCGGTCGGCGACCGCCTCTTCGTCGGTGTCCCAGAGCCGAACGGTCTTGTCGGTGCCCGCGGTGACGACCGTGCGCCCGTCGGGACTGAAACCGACCGAGTTGACGCGGTCCGGGTGACCGGTGATTGCCGCTCGGAGTGGCCGTCGGGGCTGAAGGCGACGGAACTGACGGTGTTGCTGTGCCCCTCCGCCGACGACAGCAGCTCAGGGCACCGCGGATCGGCGAGCGACCACAGCCTGGCGGCGTGCCCTGCGCCCGCCGCCAGGAGGCGTCCATCCGGGCTGAACACGACGTCGTGCATCGTGTCAGGCTGATCGGGCAGGACGGCCACAGCCGTCGGGGCTCGTGCGTCGGTGACGTCCCACAGGCGCGTTCTCGCCGGGAACGGTCAGCACGCGCAGCAGCGCCGGGTGGCCAGGGTCGTCAGCCGCCACAGGCGCACGGTCCGGTCCAGGCTCGCCGTGGCCAGGATCCGGCTGTCAGGGGTGAATGCGGCGTCGACCACGCCGTCGGTGTGCCCGTGCAGCGTCGCCGCCGCTGCCGGGTGCCGCCGGTCTGCGACGTTCCACAACCGGGCGCTCTGATAGCTGGCGGCCGTGCCCAACCCGCCGTCCGGGCTGGGCACGGCCCCGATCACCGGGCTGTAGTGGCCGCCCAGGACGGGGCCGCCGATGTCCCAGAGTCGGGCGGTGGTGTCCCGGCCCGCGCTGGCGAGGGTGCGCCCGTCGGGGCCGAACGCCACCGAGTAGACGGTCTCGGTGTGGCCGGTGAGCGTGACCGGCTCGCCCCGGGAAGGCGGGGTCTTCGACGTCCTAGAGCCGGACGGTGAAGTCGTAGCTCCCGGTGGCGGCGGTTCGGCCGTCGGGGGAGAAGGCCACGGCGGCGATGCCGCTGGTGTGGCCGGTCAGTGCGGCGAGCGGACGGTGCTGCGGAGTCGTCAGGTCCCACAGCCGCAGTGTGTTGTCGAACCCGCCGGTCGCCAGTTCCCGCCCGTCCGGGCTCACCGCGGCAGCCAGCACGCGGTCGGTGTGCCCGGTGAGCACGGCTGACGGGCGTGGCGCGGCCGGAGTGGTGACGTCCCAGAGCCGGACGGTGGTGTCGGCGCTGGTGCTGACCAGGGTGTGGCCGTCGGGGGTGAACACCACGGCGCTGACGTCGCCGGTGTGGCCGGTGAGCGTGGCGACCGCGGCGCCGGATCTGGGGTCACACAGGCGCACGGTGTCATCGGTTCCCGCCGAGGCGAGGAGCCGGCCGTCGGCGCGGAACGCGATCCGGCGCACCCCACCGGAATGGCCAATGAGTACGAGAGCCGGCCGCGGTCGCGCAGGATCGGTGACGTTCCACAGCCGGATCCCGCCGACGGCGCCGGCGGCGGCCAGCACGGTGCCGTCCGGAGAGAATGCGGTGGCGAGGAACCCGCCGTTCGCCGGATCGCCGATTGTGCCGGCCACGCGCGGGTGGTGCGGGTCCGCTGTGTCCCACAACCTCGTCGTGGCGTTGGTACCGGCGGTGGCGAGCAGCCGGCCACCGGGGTGGAAGACGGCGGCGTACACCGCGCCGGTGTGACCGGGCAGGCGCGTTGAATAGGCGTCGCGAACGTGCTCAGCGGGGCACCGCGGGCCTGGGCGGTCGGAGCCGGCCGGTAGGCGGCGACGCCGAGCTGCGCGGCCAAGGCCGGATCGCTCGTCCGCAGCGCGGTGCTGTCCCCGGCCACTTTGGCCGACAGGGCGGCGACGCGCCGTCGGAGCGGACACGATCTGGTGACCGGGGACGCGCGGAGTCCACGGAGGGCAGAGAAGTCACGGCGGCGCTGGAACGACGCTTCCGCGATGCGCTGCCCAGCGAGCTGGGAGGTCTGTTCCCCCGGGTGATCCGGACCCTTTGTGACGACCGGCTGGCGGACCTGCTCGGGGTCGAGTCGCTCGACTTCCCCGCCTGGCACGCGCTCATCGAGCCCGTCACGGCGCAAGCAGGCCTCCCCGCCGGCTCGCTCGACGACGCCCGCGTGTGAACGCGCACGATGTCCGAAGTCGTGGGGGAGGCGCTGCTCGGCGCCGACCGGAAGGGACTTGAAGCTCCCGAGCGATCTCTGAAGCGGGCCGGTCAACGGCCGGTGCGTCGATGGCCGGGAGGTGCACCCCAACGAAATGTAGCTCCCGGGATCCCCGAACTGGATGTGGCGGATGACCTCTTCGGAGAACCAGTTCGACGCGATGACCGGCCCCTGGTGCCGGCGCGAGTAAGCCGTCGCCGAGGTCGATCCGGTGGCAGGCTCGCGCTGTTCCCCTCTCGAAGTTCCGAGGCTTCGCCGCGATCGGCACCGAGAACGCCGATACAGCGCCGATCGCTCTGAAATGTGTCCCCTCCGGGGAGCAAGATGCGGCGGGATACTTCTTCTAATAATAGGATTGACGTCGAACGCCCGTCTGGGCGATGATGGAAGCACGCCAGCAACGAAGGAGTGGTCATGACGAACATGTGGGAGCGAGGGACGCAGCGCCAGTATCCGGCCGCCGCGATCGCTGTCGCGTGCCCGTCGAACGACCACCGGAAGCCCTTCTCTCAGCAGGAACAGGACCTTCTGAGTGGCGTAGGCTCCCCACCATGACGTAGGACTGGTCATGTCAAGGGAGCCGCCCATCGGGAAACCGATCCGGGCGGTTTTCTCTATTTCGCGTACTCGAAAACAATTCTCTCCTATCGGCGAGCTTCGGTAGCGCGGCGGTCTCCAAAACCGTTCGCAGGGGGTTCGACACCCTCCGCCGGTGCTTGACGCTGCCCTATTCCTTTCGGGTGGCGCAGATCTTTGACATCTACACAGCGGAGCAGACATTTCCCCATGCTCGTCATCGCCGCCTCGCACGCGGCCAGGGCGAGCACCGGGTCCGGACGTCCACCGACGGCCGGACCCACCCGGTGGAGACGGGGCAGCGGAGCCCCACCCGGCTGTAAACCGGGCGCCCGAGCGGCACAGGGGGTTCGACTCCCTCCTCCACCACCCACGCCCCCGTAGCTCAGCGGACAGAGCAGCGGCCTCCTAAGCCGACGCGCGCAGGTTCGAGTCCTGCTGGGGGCCCCGCGCTCGCGGCCACCACGGCCGGGCGCGTTCTGCGGTCGTGGTGAACTCGGCGGACACGTCGGTCTTCCAAACCGAAGCAGAGGGTTCGATGCCCTCCGGCCGCTCGCACAACACCGGCAGCAGCGCAATGCCGGTCAAGGCCGATGGGACTGCTGGCTAGGTCACCGCCCTTTCAAGGCGAAGGACCGGGATCGATACCCGGATCGGCTACGCACCAAGAAATTTGCCCCTGTAGCTCAGCTGGACAGAGCGCCGCGCTACGAACGCGGAGGTGCCAGGCTCAAGTCCTGGTAGGGGTACTGGCCGAGGCGCTCAACGAGCACGTCGGCAGGTTCAAGCTCACGTGGCCCAGCGGCAACGGCAACTCCCTGTCCAGGAGTCGATCGCGGGTTCGAGTCCCGTCGTGAGCGCAGGTTCGACAGCCCCAAGCCGGGCCACCGAACACGAACGCCGTGACAAACGCAGCCGCTGCGTCACGGCGATCAACGGGTGCGAGGGGCACTGGCGACCCCACCTGATTTGGGATCAGGAGTCACCGCGTTCGACTCGCGGGTACCCGACCACGATCGCCGCCTGTGAAGGCGGCTTTCCCTGGCGCGTTGGTCCAGTTGGCACGGACACCGGCTTCTCACGCCGAAGACGCGGGTTCGATCCCCGCACGCGCTTCCAGTCTCGCGGCTCTAGCCCAACTGGCAGAGGCACCTGGTCGAGAACCAGCCCAGTCGGGGTTCGACTCCCCGGAGCCGCACGTTCACCACTACCACCACGCCTCTTCAGCTCAGCAGGAGAGAGCACCCGTCTCGTAAACGGGAGGACCGGGTTCGAGTCCCGGAAGAGGCTCGTGGTCGTATCCGGTCGCCGTCGCGGCCGGGTGCGACGACGCCCCTGTAGCCCAACGGCAGAGGCAACGCGCTCAGAACGCGTCCAGTCCAGGTTCAAATCCTGGTAGGGGCACCACATTCCCGGTTGGTGTAATCGGCAGCACGACGGACTTTGGATCCGCCAGCCCAGGTTCGATCCCTGGACCGGGAGCCGACAACACAAACCCCGATGCCCGTTGGTCCAGTTGGCACGGACACCGCGCTCTGATCGCGGAGACCGAGGTTCGAACCCTCGACGGGCAGCAGCGCCTCTGTGGCGGAACTGGCAGACGCACGCGGCTCAAACCCGCGCGCCCGCGTCGGCGGGCATGCAGGTTCGACTCCTGCCGGGGGCACATTTTGGAGGGCTGGCCGAGCCAGGCAAGGCACCGGGTTGCTACCCCGTGGTCCGGGGCCGAGGTCCCGGCGCGCGGTCGAATCGCGCGCCCTCCGCGCACGAGAACGAGGTGGAGCATGGCGGTCTGTGCAGCGCTCTGATGAAGCGACGGATCAGGTTCGACTCCTGGCACCTCGACCACCACGACAACGGGAAACCGTTGCCGTGCAGGGAGGATTGGCCGAGCCCGGAAAGGCAACCGTCTCGAAAACGGTGGTCGGCGTGACGAGCGCCGCGCAGGTTCGAATCCTGCATCCTCCGCCACGCCGCCGCCCGCACTGCGGTGGTGGCCTGGGTCGTTGGCTCAATCGGTCAGAGCCGCCGACTCTTGATCGGCAGGTTCGGGGTTCGACTCCTGCCGGGGGCACCACGTTCATTCCCTCGAGGCGCAACAGGCTGCGCACCCGACTGTTGATCGGGAGGAACCAGGTTCGAGTCCTGGCGGGCGAGCTGCGCCGCGCCCAGCGTCCCTTGTGGAGCCAGGGACAACGCGCAAGTCTGGGGGACGCGCCGGAGCGCAGACGATCCTTGCACGATCGTCGTGGTGGGTTCGACACCCACGTCTTCCACCAGGCCCGGCCCGGGCCCTGCGCGTGTAGCTCAGCGGAAGAGCACCCCGCCGACACCGGGGAGGTTCCCAGGTTCGATCCGTGGCATGCGCACCCACGCCACCGCGGCTCGCGGCGGCGACGTCCTGTAGCTCAGCGGAAGAGCAGCCCGTTCACATCGGGCCGGTCCCAGGTTCAACTCCTGGTGGGACGACTGTGGCCGATACCGAAGGAGACGAGGCCCGGGTGAAGCCGGTGCAGATCCGTTCGGCCATCCCACTTACCCGCCGGGAGCACCCGGCGGCAGCGCGCGCGGTTCGGCAGCCAGCGGGGCCTCATGAGCCCCGCCCACGTGGATCGGCACCATGGCGCGCGACCCCGGCCCGGCGTTCACGCCGGAGCTGTTCGACCCACTTCGCGACGGTTCGTGGCGCGGCCTGCAAAGCCGTGATGAACATCGGGTTCGACTCCCGGGTGGGTCTCCGCCGATGTCCCGCTCCGCTGTGCAGATCCCGACGTGCCGCCCGAGCCAGGCGGCACACGTTCCGCCTCCGCGCGGGCCCTGGACACATGATCAGCGAAGGACGTGGCGATGCACGAGAGGACAATCATCACCAGGACGCTGCGCGTCCCGTGCAGCCCGGCGCCCCAGCTGGTCGAGCACCGGCGCGGTGCCCCGGGCCGGCGTGGCCATCGAATCCGAGCCGGAGCGGCCCAGCTCGTCGAAGCGGCCCCGCAGCCGGCCAAGCGTGCCGGATAGCCCGGTGTCCGCTCCGCCGCCGAGCTGTCGCCGACTCGCTGCCCGGCCTGGCGGCCGACGTTGCGCAGCGCCGAGCTGATCTGCGTCTCGGCCGAGGTGCCGAAGCCGCGCAGCGACGGGGGAGGATCTGGACGTAGGCGGTTCCGGCGGAGTACGGGCACGAGGGGGGCACCCCCTGACGAGCAACAGTCGAACGCGGTCACGGTGACGCTACTGGCTCGCCGCTGTCTCGATGAGCGCTCCCGCGCATGCTCAGCCGAGCCAGCGCGACGACGCGACGCTCTCGTCGCCGGGGCCCTCGCCACCGGTGCCGTTTCGTCGGCTTCATCATCGCCGGTGGCGCCCTCGGCGTCGCCGTCGCCGCCGGGTTAGTTTCAATATGCCGCTCGCCCTACTCCGAACTCCGCCACGGCCCCGCTACAGCGTCGCGGCCGCGGCCCTCACTGTGTGACGCGTTGCTTGGATCACTCGTATGGGTGAACTCCTGTGTAGGGAAGTGCCTGCCGGTATCGTCCTCGCGACGGTGTAGGCAGCGATGGCCGCAAGGGGAGGACCGTTGGCGTTCAGTCTTGACCACGTCGTGCTCGCGCACCTTGACGTGCCCGATGTCGCCACCATCAACGCGCAGCTGAACGAGTTGCTGCAGCCTGGTGGTCAGAGAGTGGAACCGGCTGCCGAATACGAGGCCCGGGACTCGAGTGGCACCATCAGAGTCGCGGTCGATGCGCAACGCAGGTTGACCGACGTCGGCATCCGGCCCGGCTGGGCATCGAAGATTCCGGCCGCTCAACTCGCCGGCGTACTGTTCCAGACCTACGTCGCAGCCATCCAGCGCGCCATGGTCGTCGAACTCGCCAACAGCACGACCGGAGCCACCACTGCAGAACCGGCCACAGCTGATCGCGCAGACAACCTTCCTGCCCTCGACGAATCCCAACCCTACGACGAGTGGATCACCGCGATCCGCGCACGGATGAACGACCTCCACTCGCAGTTGGACCGGATCCATCGTCTCGATGCGAGTCGAATGACTCCGCCGGCCAGTGATGTCCGGAGTCCGCGCGGGTTCTTCGTGCTGCACCTGCGCGGCGGGAGTCCCGCAGGAGTGACCGGATCAGTCAACGTGCTGAGCAACGCCGGCGCGGACCGGCTCCAGCTGGACTTCCTCGAGATGTTCGCGGCAGCCGGCCTGGCCGCACCCGTCACCCCGGCGGCGTCGCACTCCGGTCGGCGACCGCCGCGGGATGACGACGATGACGTCTTCGAGTTCCGGTACGACGACTAGGGGATTGACGAGATGGTCGGTTACAAGGTCATCACCTCGGCGGTGCGTGTCGAGGGCACGAAGTGGCGTGGCTTCGCCGACACCCTGGACAAGGTGAGCCCGGTCGTGAAGAACGCGACACTGGGGCCGACGGCGTTTTTCGTCGGTGATCCGCTGACGTTGGCCACGGAAGCGTTCAACGCTTCGCTGCTGAGCGACACCTATGAATCGCTTCGCTCGTACGTGGAGAAGGCTGTTGAGGGCGGCATTGTCGAGTGCGACCAGGTCGACGATGCGTTGCAGAAGACGGCCGCGATGTATGAGCTGGCGGAGCAAGTCACCGAAATCGATCTGAAGAAGATCTACGGAACGGCAGCCCAGTAGATATGACCACGCCAGCAGGCCCTGAGGCCTACACCGGCCCGCTCGACGACATGTTCGGCACGGTCGAAGACGAGATCCGCAAGGTCATCGACAAGTACAACGCCGCGGTCAACCACATCAACGACTGGAAGTACGTCCTCGGCCCGGCGCTGATCTGGATCTCCGACGCGCTCAAGACGATTCGGGACGGCCTGGACAAGGTCGTGAAGCTCGTGAAGTACGCCGTCGAACACCACATGCCGGTCGTGTCGCTGATCGTGCAGAGCTTCAACTGGCAGGACCACGTCCAGAAAGACGTCTCCGCGATGGTCTCCTCGGTCGAAGCGCCCGCCGACCCCAATCTCGCCTATTGGGAGGGCGCGGCGGCGACCGAGTACCGGAACCGGGCCAAGATCCAGCGCGACGCGGTGGAGGCGATCGGTGGCCAGGGCGGCAAGGCCGACGCGATCAGCAGCTGGCTGATGAGCATCGCCAAACTGAACGTCGAGTTCATGACGGGGCTGGTGCAGATCGTCGCCGACTTTCTCGGCGCTCTGGTCACCGCGTCGCTCGAGACCGCCTCCGTCATCGGCATCCCTTCCGCGGCCAAGGACCTGGCCGGCGCGATCGGGGGTCTGGTCACCGGCGGGATCAACCGGCTCGCCGAGATCGCGACCAGGCTGATGGACACCCTGGCCAGTGTTCGGGATGCCAAGGGACTGATGAACGACCCTCGGCTGCCCGGAGGCCACTGGCCGCAGGCGGTCAACCTGTGATCGGGGAGGTTCAGCCGTGAACGCACCGGCCCCCCAGGGCTTTCCGCAGTATCCCTACGGAGCGCCTCGACCTCCGAAGCGTGGCCTCGCCACCGGCTGGATCATCGCCGTCGTGGCCATCGGCGTGGTCGTCGTAGTCGGTGCCGTCGTGGGGGTGTTCGTGCTGCTCAACCGCGGCAGCAGCTACGACGCGGTCGACGGCAAGTACGGGGCCGCGCCGCTGGCCAGTTGCGACGACGTCGCGGCCCGGGCCGGGAACCTGCCGCCGAAGAGGTCCGACACGCCACTGCAAGGCAGCAAAGGCTGGCTGTGCACGTTCACCGACCCGGCGAACGCGGTGACGGTCCACCTGGACGTGGAAGTGAACAACGCGCAGCGGCAACGCAGCCGATTCGACACGCAGACCTCGTCGGCCGGCTACGTGGTCGACCCGGCAACGCACGTGGGGGAGCGCGCCGCGTGGGGACCCGCCGCCAGTGGCAAGTCGTGCGACCTGATGGTGCTGGACAGCAACGCCACGTTCAAGGCCGGGATCGACGACTGGAACGAAGCCGCCGACGACACCCAGACCTGCAAGGACCGGGTCAAGGCCATCGCGCAAGTGCTCTACGACGTGATGCAGCCACGGTGAGACCAGGCCGCGGTGAGGCATTGTGCGGCGACATCGTCAGTGCAGGAAGGCGGGCGCCGACGGGCGTCCGCATCGTGACCTCACGCGGTTAACCGCGGAGCTGACGGTGTACCCGGACCGGAACATGAGGGGCGGCACGATCCGCAGCCATCAGGTATTCCAGGATCAGCCTGCTCACCACCGACCAGGTCCTGGCCACCGACGACGACGTCCGCATCAGCACCGAACGGCTCAAGCGGCGTCTGAACCAGCTGGGCATCCGTCCCAGCGAAGCCCGCAGCACCGCACTATTCCAGCTCGCCACCGAGATCCCCGCAGCAGTCCTCCGAACCTCAACCCGGAGCATTCATGACATCTCGCAATAGCCCACGCCGTCAGCCCACAGTCCTCCTGATACACGGAGGTCTTTGGGACGACATGGACGCTGACCAGTTCTGGGCGCTGCCTGGAGTCACAGGCGGCATCCGACGAGCAGGCTTCCCGGTGCTGGCTCCCAACCGTCTTCACCGGCCACCAAACTGGCACGCTGAATCCGAGCACCTCGCAGCATTCCTGCCCGAGCAGCCCGTCGCCGTGGTTGCCGGGTCAAACGGGTGCTCAGCAGCCACGCGCCTCGCGCTGGCTTTCCCGACCCGGATCGCACGGCTGCTCCTGGCGTGGCCCGCCACAGCTGGGGACATCACCGTGGACTCCCACACCCGCGCCGGTCTGGCAGCCTCCGGCGCATCGGACCAGAATATCCGCGCCTTGCTGGACGGGCAGACGTTGCGCGGCGTCACCGACAACGAACTGGCCACACTCACCATGCCGGTCAGCGTGCTTCCGTCAGCCCCGGAGAACCCATTCCACCAGCGGCGCACGGTCGATTCCATCCGGCGGCTTCTGCCAGGCAGCGAGGAACTCTACGGCTGCCCGGAGCCACCCCGGCCCGACTTCCCCTCCCACCTGGACAGGCTGCTCGCCTCGATCACCAAGTTCGCTGACCGATAAGCCCCGACCCATTCCGACAGTTCTGATATCCGATGTTGCCATTTGTCGAGGACGAAACCCAAGTCATCCGACGAGTCCGGCGCCACCTGGCCGAGCGCGAACACCGAGCCAAGCAACCACCACCGCAGGTCGCGATCGGCTACGACGTCGACGATCTGGCCGTGCTGTTCGGAGGGCAGCTGCCGTGACACGAACCGAGGTGCTGGACACCCTTCCGGCGCTGCGGCGCCCCAAGCCCTACGTCTGGTCGTCACCAGCATCAAGAGCACCGACTACGTTAAGCATCAGGTCGTACCTTTCCAGCCAGCGTTGCAGCGCCGGCCTTGATCGCAACCGTCAACAGATCACCGGGGAAGGACGCTATTCCCCCGGCCGATCCGCAGATTTCGATCATTGCTCGAACGTTGGCCGGGTCGGCGATACGCCGGTCGGTCACTTCACTACTCAGTAGCATTCCGATGTGAACGAGAACCAGGGCCCGCTGGGCCGCGATGGTGGAGCAGAGTCAGTTCGGCCAGGACGCGTACGTCTGGGCGGTGGGCCCGATCCAGCCTGCGGACAGCCGGGAACATGCCAGGGCTATCGCGGACGAGCTTGCCAAGACCTATCGGCCGCTTTACCCGCGGCGGCTGCGGCGCCGGTCGGTGTTCCGGCATGCGACGACACCCTGTTCGTTCTGCTGGAGGGCCAGAGCAGCAAGTTCCCCCTGCTGGAGGGCCAGACCAGAAGGTTCCACCTGCGGATCACTGTGGTCGAGTTGGTCGCCGATCTCGACGCCGAAGGTCGGCCGTTCGAGGGTTGAACCTGCGGGGCGTCTTGCCGCGCATCTCACTGCACCCCCTTGCTGCACCTCACTGCAGCCGCTGACTTTCCTGATCGGTCGGCCGACGCTGGAGCAGACCCCGCGCAATGCCACGCACTGGTCACGGACATCGATGGCGGAGAAGTCGGGGCTGAGCAGGTCGACGGTCGGGCGGATCTGGCGCGATTTCGGGCTCAAACCTCATCTCGCGGAGACGTTCAAACTGTCCACCGATCCGCTGTTCGTGGACAAGGTGGTGGATGTCGTTGGCCTGTATCACCATCCACCCGAACGGGCGGTGGTGCTCTGCGTTGATGAGAAGAGCCAGATCCAAGCGCTCGATCGTTCCCAGCCGGTGCTCCCGATGATGCCGGGCATGCCGGAGCGGCGCACCCACGACTACCACCGCAACGGCATCACCAGCCTCTTCGCTGCTTTCGATGTCGCCGACGGCACCGTGATCGGTGAACTGCATCGGCAGCACCGGGCTGCCGAGTTCAGGAAATTCCTGATCACGATCGACAAGACGGTGCCGGCCGAGCTGGATGTCCACCTGGTTTGCGACAACTACGGCACTCACAAGACACCCGCGATCAGAGCCTGGTTGGCCAAGCATCCGCGGTTCCACATGCACTTCACTCCAACCGGGTCGTCGTGGATCAACCAGGTCGAACGGTGGTTCGGGTTCCTCACCGACCAGATGATCCGCCGTGGTGTTCACAAGAGTGTTCAGTCACTCGAGAAGGACGTCCGGGCCTGGATAGCCGACTGGAACGCTCATCCTCGTCCGTTCTTGTGGACCAAGAGCGCGGAGGAGATCCTGGACTCGATCGCACGACATTGTCGCCGAATTTCTGACGCAGGACACTAGCGCACTTGAGCGGCTCTTCCACCGCCAGGGTGATGTGGTGAGCCGGCTCGTCGAGCAATGTGCGCACTTCGAACCCGCCGATCGCGGGATCCCGCAACACCCTCGCGCGCGCCTCGGCGTCACTGCCCGGCGCTCGCAGCTGAAGCAGTCCCGGATCGGTGTAGTTCGAGCTCGCGACGATCAGTGCGCTGCGCGCGGTGTCCATGTCATTGCCGGCTTCCTGGCCGCATCAGCCGCTCCTTGCTTGACACCCCGGTCAGCTCCAGCAGGTCTCCGTCGAGCTCGAGCTGGACCCCGCGCTGCTGCGGCCCGGCCGGCCATGGCCGAACCGCAGCCAGAATCGAGCTCGGAATCTGCGATCGGCCGACGGTGACGACCAGGGCCCCCGAGGCCGCGAGGCGGACCTGCCGGGTGGCCTCCGTGAGCTCCTCAGCATCTCCGTCCGGCTCAACAGCAGGCCGAACGCCGCCCAGCAATAATGGTCCCGTCGGCATGGCTCACCGCCTCAACGTCCACATTTGGAGTGCAGTTCACGACTATATCCACAACACGACCGGCGACCACCCCCAATGACTTGCGATTCCGCGACCGGCGGCGGCAGTTGCGGCACGGCCACAGTCGTGTCGCAACTGCCGCCGTCAGCGTCTCGCAGAAATCGGTTGAATCATTCCCGGGTGTCGAGGACGACACGGAACCGCGCGTCGCCTGACATCATCCGCTCGTAGGCCTTGGGCGCCTCGGACAGCGGCATGATCTCATTGCGGCTGCGGATTCCGCGGTCGTGGGCCAGCCGGAGACTGTCCTCGTTCTCGATCGAAGAACCGGTGAGCGCGCCGGTCACCGAGCGGGTGCCGAAGATCAGGTCCGGGGTGCGGACTTCGATCGGGTCGGGGGCCGCGCCGACGACGAGCAGCTGCCCGCGAGTACCGAGCCCGGCCACGAGCGAGGACATCGACGCGCCACTGGACGCCGTCGCGATGATCGCGGCGGCACCGCCGAGCCGCGTCAGCGCCTGACCCGGGTCGATAGCGGTGCTGTCGATGTACTCGTCGGCGCCGAGTTCGACGGCCAGTTCGGCTTTCCCGGTGCCGCGGGCGATCGCGGCGACGCGGTAGCCGAGCGTCTTGGCGTACTGGACGCCGAGGTGGCCGAGACCGCCGATGCCCTGCACGGCCACCAGCGACCCGGGTCGTGCGTCGGCCGTCAGCAGCGCGCGATACACCGTGAGCCCCGCGCACAGCAGCGGTGCGACGTCCAGGGGCTGCGCGCCGACGGGGATCCGGACCAGGCCGGTGGCGCGGGCGTAGGCGACTTCGGCGTAGCCGCCGTCGGTGGTGGTGCCGGTCCAGGGCTGGTCGGTGCAGTTGACGAAGTCGCCGCGGCGGCAGTTTTCGCACTGGCCGCAGTGCCCGTTGAGGTAGCCGACGCCGACGTGGTCACCGGCCGCCCAGGCGGTGACGCCGGGGCCGACGGCGTCGATCACGCCGACGATTTCGTGGCCGGGCACGACGGGCACCGACGTGTCGGCGCGCAGTCCTTCGACGGCGAGGGTGTCGCTGTGGCAGACGCCGCAGGCCTCGACGCGCAGGCGCACTTCGCCCGGCAGTGGCTCGCGGATTTCGCGTTCCACCAAGGCGAACTGCCGTGTTCCGGTCACTTCGAATGCGCGGTAGGCGGACATCATCGGTCTCCCGAGGGGTGGCGGACCTGGCGGTCGAGATCGCGCAGGACGTGCTGGAAGGCTTCGGAGAAGGTCGGGAACGGCTGGACGACGTCGAGCAGCACGTCCAGCGGGACGCGGGCGCGGATGGCCAGGGTGGCCTGCTGGAGCCATTCGCCGGCTTCGGGGCCGGCGGCGTACGCGCCGGTGAGCCGTTCGCCGTCGGAGACGACGGTGAGGAAGCCGGGCCGCGTGTCGTAGGCGCGGGTGTAGGTCGCGGTGCGCGGGACTCCGGAGAGCTGCACCGTCGCGGTGAAAGCGCCGTCCGCGGCGCCGACGGCCGCGGCTTGCGGGTCGGTGAAGACGACCCGCGGGATGGCGTCGTAGTTGACCGTCGTGGGCCGGCCGAGGATGTTCGCGGCCACGACCCGGCCCTGGTACTCGCCGACGTGGGTCAGGTTCCACTGCCCGGTGACGTCGCCGACGGCCCAGAGGCCGTCGCCGGCCGCCATCCGGTCGTCGACCGGGATGCCGTGCGGGTTCGCTTCGACGCCGACGGTGTCAAGGCCGACGTCGTCGACGCGTGGCCGCCGTCCGGTGGCGACGAGCAGCCGTTCGGCGCGCAGCTGGGTGCCGTCGGGCAGGTCGAGCACGTATTCGTCGCCGTCGAGCCGCGCGGCGCCGGCGTGCTGCCCGAGGTGCAGGGCGATACCGTCGGCGCGCAGTGCTTCTCCGACGGCTTCGCCGAGCGCTCGGGGTTCGCGGGGCAGGACGTGGTCGGCGCCGTCGACGAGCGCGACCTCGGCGCCGAGACGCGCGAACGCCTGGGACAGCTCGGCCCCGGTCGGCCCGGCCCCGAGGACCAGGAGGCGGCGCGGGATCTCCTTTGCTCCGGTCGCTTCGCGGTTGGTCCACAGGCCGGGCAGCTCGCGGAGGCCGGGCACGGGCGGGATGACGGGGGAAGAGCCGGTCGCGACGACGACGTGGTCGGCGGTGTAGGTCTTCCCGCCGACGGCGACGGCGTGCGGCCCGGCGAGCCGGCCGTCGCCGCGCAGGATCTCGATTCCCGCTTCGTGGGCCCATTTTTCGGCGCCGGCGTCGTCGTAGGACGAGACCATGAAGTCGCGCCACGCGAGCGCCGCGGCGGCGTCCGTTCGGCCGGTGATCGCCTCGCGGGCACCCGGGACGTCGCGGGCGGCGGCCAGCGCTTCGCCGGGCCGCAGCAGGGTCTTGGACGGGATGCACGCCCAGTAGGAACATTCGCCGCCGAGCAGTTCCCGCTCGACGACGGCGACCCGCAGGCCACCCGCGGCGATCGCGGCCGCGGTGTGTTCGCCCGGTGCGCCACCGCCGAGGACGATGACGTCGAAATCGCGTTGAGCCATGATTCCTCCTTCCGAGGAGCCGGCCTTCAGTTCGAGGATCCGGTGCGCGGGCCGTCCCGCGCACCGCCGGATGGGCTCAGGCGTCCTGGTGCTGCGCCATGTACTGGGCGTACCAGGTGGGCCATTCCTCGTCGTACTGGCCGGTTTCTTTCTCGTGCTCGCCGTGCGCGGCCGCGGCCTCGCGCAGCGCGGCTTCGAGCTTCTGCGTCGAGCCGAACGCCACGCCGGCGACCCGGCCGGGCAGCCGGTCGGTGACCTCCTGCAGCAGCCAGGTGTTGCCGTCCGGGTCGCTGAACGACGCGAACGAGGAGTAGGTGCCGCGGTCGGGGTGCACGCCCGGGGCGAAGGCGCCGGTGTCGTCGCGGTGAAAGACCTCGCTGACGTCGGCGCCGTGCCCGGCGAGCTCGGCCCGGGCGGCCTCGACGTCGTCGACGACGAGGTAGGTGTTGCGCACCGAGCCGGGGGCGGCGTCGGTGATGCCGGTGCCGAAGTGGACGGACGTCGCCGATCCCGGCGGGGTCAGCTGCACGATTCGCGATTCGCCGAAGACGATGTCGGCGTCTTCGCGCCAGCCGAGTGTCTTGTAGAAGTGCTTGGTCCGGTCGACGTCGGCGACCGGCAAGACCACGACTTCGAGCTTCATGTCCATGATCGGACTCCTTCTCTCCAGTGGCGGCGGGATCGGTAAGGGGCTGAGTGCCGCTCGCCACCACAGTCGTCCTTCCGGCGGTCCGTTCGCCCCCGTGAGACACCCTGGTCATCCCCGGGCCCGGGCCCGGGGATCGCGCTAGGGTTCCGGGTGATGTCTGGTCGGGAGCCGGAGCTGGTCGGTCGGGGCGAGGAACTCGCCGCGCTCGACGGCGTGCTCGCTGCCGCACGGGCGGGCCGCAGCCGGGTTCTCCTGCTGCGCGGCGAGGCGGGGATCGGCAAGACCGCTTTGCTGGACCACGTCGCGGCGCGGGCGACCGGCTGCCGGGTGGCGCGGACGGCCGGTGTCGAGTCGGAGCAGGAGTTGCCCTACGCCGGCCTGCAGCGGCTTTGCGTCCCGTTCCTCGGCCGGCTCGAGCACTTGCCCGCGCCGCAGCTGGCCGCGCTCGGCACGGCCTTCGGCTTGACCGCGGGCGACCCGCCGGACCGGTTCCTGGTCGGCCTCGCGGTGCTGACCTTGCTCGGGGAAGTCGCCGAGGACCGCCCCCTGGTGTGCTTGGTCGATGACGCGCAATGGTTGGATCGGGTGTCCGCGCAGGTCGTCGCGTTCGTCGCGCGGCGGCTGCTGGCCGAGCCGATCGCGCTGGTCGTCGCCGTGCGCGAGCCCGCAGAGCAGCTCGATCTGGCCGGGATGCCGGCGCTGGCCGTCCGCGGCCTCGAGGGTGCGGCGGCCGGCGCTCTGCTGGACTCGGTGCTCAAAGGTCCGCTGGACGGCCGGGTGCGCGACCGGATCATCGCCGAAACGCACGGCAACCCGCTCGCGCTGGTGGAGCTGCCCCGGTTCTGGACCGCGGCCGAGCACACCGACGGGCTGTTCCGGCCGGATGGTGATGCGCTGGCCGACCGGCTCGAGCGCTGCTTCCTGCAGCAGCTCGCACCACTGCCGGCCAGCACCAGGAAGCTGCTGCTGGCCGCGGCGGCCGAGCCGCTGGGAGACGCCACGTTGCTCTGGCGTGCGGCCGGTGAGCTCGGCTTGGGCGCGGACCCGGCTACCGCCGCCGAGTCGACCGGGCTGATCGAGTTCGGGCCGCGGATCCGGTTCCGGCATCCGCTGGTGCGCTCGGCTGTCTACCGGTCCGCCTCGGCCGGTGAGCGGCAGGAAGTGCACCGGGCGCTCGCGGCGGTCACCGACCCGGCCCTCGATCCGGATCGGCGGGCGTGGCATCGCGCGCAGGCGAGCGTCGCCCCGGACGAAGACGTCGCGGCCGAGCTGGAGCGGTCGGCCGGTCGTGCTCAGGCGCGCGGGGGGCTCGGCGCCGCGGCGGCGCTGCTGGATCAGGCTGCCACGCTCACCCCCGATCCGGTGCTGCGGGCACGACGGGAGCTCGCGGCCGCCCGGGCGAAACGCGGCGCGGGCGCGCTCGAAGCGGCGTTGGGCTTGCTGGGAGCGGCCGAAGCCGGGCCACCGGACTCCGCGCGGGACGCCGAGGTCGAACGGCTGCGCGGGCAGATCGCGTTCGACCAGCGCAGGGGTGGCGACGCAGCGGAGTTGCTCCTGCGCGCCGCCGGACGGCTCGACGGTGACCGGGCTCGCGAAACGTACCTGGAAGCGCTCGGCGCTGCGGTCTGGGCGGGATCCGGGATCGAAGCCGCGAAGCAGGCGCGTGCGGCCCCTGCGGCCAAAGCCCCACCAACCGTCGTCGACCTCGTGCTCGACGCGCTCGCCACCCGCCTCACCGACGGCTACGCTGCCGCGGCCCCGCTGATGAACAAGGCAATCGACGCCGTCCGGACACTGGACACCGCCGGCGAGAACACCGGACGCCTGCTGTGGCTGCTGGGCAACCGCGCCGGCGGCACTCTGGCGACCGAGGTGCTCGACTACGCCGCCGGGCGTGCGTTCGCCGAGCGTCAGGTCCGGCTGGCGCGCGACAGCGGCGCGCTCGTCCAGCTGCAGTTCGCCCTCAACTTCCTCGCCAACCACGAGCTGCTGGCGGGAAATTTGTCCGCGGCACAGGCACTCGTCGACGAGGACCGCCTGCTCGCCGAGGTCACCGGGGGCCGTCCAGTCGGGTACAGCGCGATCCTGCTCGCCGCCTTGCGCGGCCGGGACGCTTCCGCGGAGATCACGGCCGCTGCCTCGGCCGCGGCCGAGCGGGGCCAGGGTCGGGTCGTGCGGTTCGCCGACTACGCGCAGGCCGTGCTCGCCAACGGTCTCGGCCGCCATGAAGCCGCCCGGGACGCGGCCTACCGGGTGTTCGAGCACGACGCGGTCGGCCACCAGGCCCTGGCGACGGCCGAGCTGGCGGAGGCCGCCTCGCGCACCGGCGACAGCGGCCTCGTCACCGCGGCGCTGGACCGGATGTCCGAACGGGCCACCGCCACCCCGACGGTGTGGAACCGCGCCCTCGAAGCCCGCCTGCGGGCGCTGGCGGGCATCACGCCCGGCGAGTGCTACGCCGAATCGATCGCGCTGCTCGCCGGCACTCCGTTGCGGGTCGAGCTGGCTCGCGCCCACCTGGTGTTCGGCGAGTGGCTCCGGCGCGAGGGACGCCGAGTCGACGCCCGCGAGCACCTGCGCACCGCACACGTCATGACCTCGGAGATGGGCCTGGACGCCTTCGCCGACCGCGCGCGCCGCGAGCTGCTGGCCACCGGCGAGACGGTTCGCAAACGCACCGCCGAGACAGCCACCGAGGAGCTGACCCCGCAGGAGTTCCAGATCGCCCGGCTCGCACGCGAAGGACTGTCCAATCCCGAGATCGGCACGCGGCTCTTCCTCAGCCCGCGCACCGTGGAATGGCACCTGCGCAAGGTTTTCGGCAAGCTCGCGATCAGTTCGCGGCGTCAACTGCGCGACGCTGTCTTCGACGGGGCAGCGGCGCCGCTCGACCTGGTCGATCGGTAAGCCGTTCACGCCGGAAGACCCGGCGATCGGGTGACATCGCTCGCCACCACGAACCGCTACGGTGATCTGGCGCGCCGCGGCGTGGTCAGGTCCGAGACCCGTGGCGACGGGCGCCGGGTACGACCTCTCGTCCAGCCCGGTGCCATCGCGGCGGTGACCCAGCTGGGTCACGAGTGGGGCTGGGCCATCCGGGCCTGGCCGCATGGGCAGCCTGGCCCCTCGGTGGGCGGGTGCCCGTCTGGCCGGTAAGCCCTTCTTGGGCCGGCAGCCGTCGTAGATGGTCCCGGCGTGGTTCGCGTTGCCGAACAGTCGCCGGTGGCAGTGCACGCAGGACGTGTAGCTGCGCTGGCTGTGGACCCGTCGGATCGCGTCCAGCGGGGAAGTCTCGCCGGCCCCGTTGTTCTGGAGCTGGCAGGATGTGGTGCAGGGGAGTCGTGCTGGTCGGATGCGCGTTCCCTTTCCCGGCCTGAGGATTGGACGCGCAATTGGGACGCTCGTCGGTGTTCACTTTCCAGTACATCGCCATCGACACGGAGGCTGGTGTCACGCCGGAGGAGTTCGAGACCTTCGTGCGTGATGAAGGCGTTCACCTGCCCTTGTACCCGGGGTGGCGGTGGACTCTGCTGCGCGGGTTGCGCGGAGAGCGGACCGGGCAGTACCTGATGTTGTACGAGATCGAGAGCGCCGAGCAGCGCGACCGCTACGTCACGGCCCGGGGTGAGCAGACCGAGCCGGCCCGGCTGTTCTGGGCGCGGCACCCGGAGGCGGAGGCGGTGCTGGCGCGGTGGCGGCGGCTGGGCACGTTCGCTGAGCTGCCGACGTTGTTCACCGACTACCGGCTGCTGGCCGACAATCCGCGCAGCACGGTCACGCCCGGCCCTCGCTACCGCGACCGCCCGGGGGAGGAGCCCGTCGCCCGGGTCATCGGGATCCACAACCTGGCGTTGCGCGCCGGTGTGACCGAGGAGATGTTCGACCGCTTCATCGCCGAGAACCACCACCGGATCGACGACTACCCGGACTGGCGGTTCCACGTGCTCAAGGGCGAGCGGGGCAACCGCCTCGACCAGTACGTGATGATGATGGAGATCGCGAGCCTGGACGCGCTGGACGTCTTCTACCCCGAGCCCGACATCGCCACCGGCGAGGCCGCGGAGTTCGCGGCCGCCCACCGCGACACCAAGCAGATGTACGAGGAGTGGAAGCAGCTGGCCTCGTTCTCGGGCTCGCCGCAGATCTACACGGACTACCTCGCCGTCGCGGAGAACCCGGCGTAGCCCCGCACGACCGGGACGGGCCCGGGATCAGGTGGTGGGTGCGGAGGCAGTCGCCACCCCAACCTTTCGTCACGCGGCAGCCTCAGCTTGCCGACCATCCCGCTGTATAACGCCCTATTCGGCCGCCGATGAGACGTTTCACGTCAGCGGAGTCGCCAACCCCGGTCACCGTACTGCTCAACACGGCACCGAGGTCGACACCAAGACACCGCCGAACTTCACGTTTCGGGCCGAGGCCTGTCACTACGAGCTCTCCTCACCGCGGATGGCATCCACGAGGTCCGCGACCACTTGGTCGAACACGGGGTCGTCGTAGTACGCGCTGTGCCCGCGAAGGGACTATTTCGGCCGGTCGTCGTGGTCGGCCGCGAGCTCGGGATCGCGCAGCCTGACGTCGTTGCCGAGCCGCCGGGCTCAGGCCCGGCCGGTGCCTCCTCGGTAAGGTGCGGGGGAGCGAGGGGGAGGGTGACGGGTGACCGGATCGGGCGAACCACGGCTGCGTTCCGCGGTCCTGGCCGCGGCGTGGGCGCGGATTCCCGGCGTGGACGTCCTCTCCTCGGGTGACGGCGGCCCGCTGACGCGGACCGTCAAGAAGATCATCGATCCGCTGGTGGTCCGTACGGCGGCGCGGCCGCGGCTGGGCCGTCCGCTGCTGGAGCCGGCCGCGGCGGCCGAGCTGACCGGGGTGCTGCTGGCCGACGCGCCGCGGTTGCGGGCGACGGCCGCGTGGTTCACGCACCTGAAGCGGCAACGCCGGGCCCTGCGCATCACGGCGGGCGACGTCCAGGACGTCTGTTTTCCCCTGGCGTACGAGCTGGCGACGGGGTTCGGCATGCCGGGCCCGGATGCGCCGGAGACGGCGGCGGCGGCCTTGCGCGAGTTGCACGGCGAAAGCGGCGAAGCCGGAGTCGCCCGGCTGACCGCGTACCTGGCCGATCCGCGCGTCGCGGCGGACCTGACCGCGGAGCTGCACCGGCGGTGGCACGGGAATTCCGACGCCGGCCTGGCGCCGGAGGACGCGGTGGCGTTGCTCGGCGAGTTCGTGGACCGCCTCTCCGACACCGCTTGGCGGGCGCTCGCCGATTCCGCCGCCGGGCACGCCTTCGGGCTCGCCCTGCGCCGCCCCGAGGGGGCCGGTGCCCTCGCCGAGGCCGTCCCCGGGCTGCCGGGACTCGGCCTGCAACGCGGGGATAGCGCCGCCGTCCCGCCGCTGCGACGGCAGGACGAAACCGGCCCCGAAATCCTCGAACGCAGCGTCGAACGCCGCGTGCGCGCCACCCTGCGTCGGCTTCCGGCCGACGAGCGGGGAGCCCGTCGCCGGTCTCGTCGACGACGAGCTCGCCCGGGTCGCCGCCGGGTTCGGGCTCGGGCGGCCCGCCTTGGCCGCTTGCTTCGCGCTCGGCGTCGTCCTCGCCCCCGCGCTCCGGCCCCTCGACGGCGCCGCGGCCGGCGGGCCCGCGTTCGCCCGGCAGCTCAACGCCCAGGTCGCGCGTGAGGGATACGTCCTACACGCTCGGCGGGCGCTGGCCGGCGCCACGCCGCTCACCCCGCGGCCCGACGCCGAACTCGTGCGTGAGCTGCGCGAATTCGCCAAGCAGTTCCTCGGCAGGCTGTGGATCCGGCTGCACGGCTTCGACGTCCGCGGTGACCTCCCGGCCGGTGCCGGGGACGTCCGGGACCTCGTCACCGGCGTCGTCCGCTCGACCTCGCTGGATCTGCGGACGAAGGTGCGCCGCGCGCTCGTGGCCCGCTTGCCGGAGCTGGAGGCGGTGTCGTGACGCACGCGGTGCACACCCCGGTCCTGGCCGCGGACGGCGCCCTCCTCCGGTTCGCCCTGGCCGACCTGCTCGCCGGCGAGCCCGGGACGATGCGCCTCGAACTCACGGACGCGGCGGCCGCGGAACCGTGGCTGACGCGGCTCGTCGGCGCGGAGCGTGCTCTGGCGGCACTCGCCGCCGGGCACGTCGACGTTCCCGCCCGGCCGGAACCGGCCGCGCTCGCGCTGCTGCTGTGGGCCCGCCGGTGGTGGCCCGCGAGCCCGGCGCTCGGCGTTCCGTCGCTGGACCCCGCGCTGCTGGACCTGGAAGCCGCCGTCGTCACCGCGGCGGTCGAGAACGTCGCCGAAGGCATGCTCGACGGCTTCGAGGCCACCCCGGCGGAGCTGTTCGACGCCGCGGCGGAAGGGGTCGCCGCGACGGTGGTCGTCGAGGAGGTTCGCGCCCTGTGCCAGAGGTTGTCGGCGTGGTTCGACGACCAGGACGACGTCGTGCGCGCCGAAGCCGCGGCCGCGCTGGCCGCCACCGCGTCGCCGGGGCAGCGGGCCTACGCACTGGCCGCCGGGGCCGACGGGCCGGTGGCGGACGCGGGGGTCGTGGCCGAGGGCCGGGCGAGCGTCGACTGGGCGCGCGTGCCGCCGGGCATCCTCGACGCCGCGGAGAACACGGTGGCCTGGCGGATCGTCGCGGCTGCGGCGGGCACCCGGCTCGAGGTCGAAGTCGCGGGGGCGTTCGCCGACGCGGCCCTCACCGCGTTCGCGACCCACGACGGGGAGGTGTTCGCGGAGGTTCCCCTGCACCTGGGGGCCGGCTGGTTCGCCGGCGCGGCCGACCTGGACGAAGCCGCGGCCCGGCGGGGCGTGGCCGCCCCCATCGGAATCGGCGTGGGCGTGACGGCCGAGGGCGTCGCCGGGACCACGCCGGAAGACCGGGCCGAGGTGGTGTCGCTCGTGCGGGCGCGAGCCGCACTGCCATTGGCGGACAGGACGCTCGCCGAGCGCGCGGCCGCCGCGTCCGCCGAAGAGGAGTTCTGACGTGCTCGTCGGCCTGCCGCCGCCGCACACCCCGCCGGACCGGCCGCTCCCGGCGGAACTGGCGGGCACGAGTTCGCACGGCTACAACTGCCGGTGCGTCGCGGTCCACTTCGGCCTCGACCCGGCGCCGTACGGCGAACTGCCCGCGTGTTCGCTCACCGAAGCCGGGTACCGGCGGCTGTTGGCCGAAGCGGTCGAGGTCCAGAACGAGGCCAAGCGGCTCGCCGCGGCACGGGACATCGCGGGCGCGCACCGGGCCTACGGCCGGATGCGGCAGCTCGCGCGGCAGCTCGACCGGACCGACCTCGAAGTCGCCGCCGTCAGCGATCTGGCCACCGTCTGCTATTCGGCGGGGGACCTGCGCAACGCCCGCCAGTGCGCCGAAGCCGTGGTGGCCGCCTTCCGCGTGAGCGCCGCCGCCGCTGTCCACTTCGGACAGTATGCCGAACTGCGGACGATCGAAGGTTCCCGCGAAGTCGCCGAGCGCGTGCTCGTCTCTCTGTCCACCGAGGACGGTGACGTGGCAGGGGCCCGCGAGCTGATCGCGGGGCAGCGCCGCCGGGCGGCCCAGCGGAAGGCGGCCGGGCCGGGGCAGTACCCGCCCGAGCTGCTCGACCCGCACGGCACCGACGAACTGGAGCTGCGCATCCTCGAGGCGCGCGTGCGGATGACCGCCGGGGACCCGGCCGGCGCCTTGACCGCGATCGAGGAGATCCTCACGGCACTGGCGAGCATTGACGGGGCCGACGCCCAGGTGGCGGGGCTGCGGGCGATGGCGCTCGCCGAACGCGCCCGGCTCCGCCAGGCCGGCGGCGAGGACGCCGGCGCGCGGGCGGACCTGTTCCGGCTCGGCGCCGGGCACGAAGGCCGGCCGGCGGCCGCGAAGTTCGCCATCGACCTGGCCGCGGACCGGGCGCTGGGCGGCGACCTCCCGGGCGCGGTCGCGGCGATCGTCACCGCCCGCGACGAACTCGCGGCGGCGGGTGCGACCGGCGACGTGGCGGACGCGAGCCACGCGCTCGGCACGTTGCTGCTGCTCACCGGCGACCCCCGGCAGGCCCGCGACCAGTTCGAGCACGCGGGCAAGCTCTGGACGGCCAACGGGGACACCCCGGGCCTGCGCCGGCTCGACGTCGCGCTGGCCCGCTGCGCCGCGGCCGAAGGCGACTGGGCGACGGCGGAGGAACACGTGACCCGCGCGCGGGAGTCGGCGCGGGCGGCCGGGGAGTGGACCGAGCGCCTGCACACGGACTTCGTGGCGGCCACGATCGGCTTCGCCCGCGGCGAAGACCTGCGAGCGGTGCTGGACCTGCTGCTCCCGGTGGCGCTGGCCGCGGCGGACTACCGGTTCGAGTTCGCTTCGCCGCGAGCGCGTACGGCCTGGGCGCGTGACGTCGCGGGCCCGGCGACCGAACTGCTGATGGCGCTCCTCGCCCGGCTGAACGAGCCGAGGCTGGCCGCCGAACTGATCGAGCGGACCTGCGCGGTCGGGGCGTACACGGGAGCCGGGGCACCCGCGCTCGACCTGACCGGCTCGGTCCCCGCCCTCCCGGTGGCGCTGCCCGCCGCCGGGCTGCCGCTCGCCGCACTGGGCACCGTCACGGCGTCGCTCCCGCTGCGGCTCGCGCCGCCGCCCGCCCTGCGCTGGTCTCCCGGCTCGCCCATGGAACTCGACCGCTGGCTCGAGGTCGCCGCCGAGCGGTACGGCCTGCCCCGCCCGGCCACCGAAACCGTGGCGACCTGGCCCGCCGCCGATCCCGGCCGCGAGACGTTCCTCCTGCGCTACGCCGACGCCGGGCACACCTACCTCAGCTGGCGGACCACCGGCGACCTCGACACCGTCCACACCCACCCGGTCGACGCCGCCCTGGTCGCGACCGCCCGGGAGTTCCTGGCCGAAGCTTCGCCGACGCCCCGCGAAGGCGAGAGTGTCGCCGACGCCGTCCAGCGTTCGCTCGGCGCCTTCGGCACTCTCGAGGGCGAACAACGGCTGGCCCGGATCCTCGCCCTCAACCTGCTGCCCGCCGACCTCGTCGCGCGGCTGCGGGAGGCCGCCGGCAGCGGACGGCGGCCGCTGCTGCGCGTGCAGCCGTCGCCGAGCCTGGCCGCGGTGCCGTGGGGCCTGCTCGCGCTGCCCGACCGGCGGCCGGACCACGCGCTCGAACCCGGCGGGGAAAGCAGCTGCTTCGACGGCGATGACCGCGTCCTCGACGTCTCCGACGTCTCCCTGCTCGCCCCGGCCGGTATCCCGCGCCGCCCGCCGGCCCCCGACGGCCCGCCGGTGTACTTCCTCGACCCGCGGATCCCCGGCCAGAGCGCCTTCGGCGAACTGGGCTCCATGCTCGGCAAGCAGGACGCGGCGTCACCGCTGATCCGCCACCTGGACGCGCGGCTCGCCGCCGGCCCGGTCCGGCCGTCCGCCACGCGGGGGCTCGACCTGGTCCGGCGCACCGACACCGACCGGCGGCTGCTCGCCCGGCTGCTGGCCGAGCCGTGTTCACGGCTGGTGTTCGCCGGGCACGTGAGCCGCGTCCGCGACGAACACGGCGCGCAGACCGCGCTGCACCTGTCCTGCCCGGCCGGGCTGCCCGGCACGGCCGAGCCGATCGGGTCGCACCGGCCGTTCACCGCCGCCGACCTCGCCCTGTCCGAAGTGGACACCATGCCGGCCAGGGTGGCGCTGATCGGCTGCGCCAGCGCGAGCGACTTCGGCCTGCCCGAGCCGTTCGGCGTGCTGCTCGCCGCCGTCGCGGCCGGGGCGCAGCTGGTCGCTGCGACGGTCTGGTCGCTGCCGACGTCGGCCGCGGTACCCGGCGCGGACCCGATGGCCGAACTGGTGATCGCCGTCGACACCGCCCTCGACGGCGACGACCCGGTCACCGAGCTGTGCGCGTGGCAGCGGACCCGGCTCGCGCAGTGGCGGGAGCGGCCCGAGCCGGCCCGCTCGCCGGTCTTCTGGGCGGCGCTGACCTGCCTCGACGCCTCCGACGACCGGCAAACCCGGGTTCGGTAGCGGCGCGCCCCGCCGAAGCTGTGCACACACCGCACAGCGAAAGGCAGGGCCGATGTTCAAGAAGATCCGCGACAAGGTCAACGAGGCGACCCAGCAGGGCGCGGCCCGTGGCGCGCAGGAGTTCCAGCAGCACGCGGAGCAGTTCCGGCGGGCGGCCGCGGCCCAGGGGTACGACATCACCCCGCAGCTGCCGACCCCGCAGCTGGCCGCCCAGGCGTTCCGGAACCTCAACGCCGACCCGGACATGGCCGCGTTCCTGGCGCTGCCGATGGAGGAGCAGCTGCGCCAGCAGCAGGAACTGCAGGCCTACGGCACGGAACTGCGCCGCCTGTACGACACCGGCGAGCCGGCCAGCCTGGTCGTCCGGGCCCTGGAGCCGACCGACCGGACCGTCGCCGGGCAGGCCCGGTACACCGCGACGCTCGAGGTCACCCGCGCCGACGGCACCACCTACCGGACGGTGACCCCGCTGATCACGCCGCAGGCGACCATCCAGCAGTACGCGCCCGGCACCCGCCACGAGGCCCGCCTCGACCCGGCCGACCCGGCGAAGGTCGCCGTGTTCGGCCCGATCGCCTAGGTGCGGCGCCGTGTTCGGAGCATTCGACCTCGGCCTGCCGGGCGATCCGCGGCCGGCCCGCCGGGCGGGACGGCGGCTGTGGCTGCTCGGCGTGCCCACGACGCTCGCCTGGGCGGCGGTGGGCTGGTCCGGGGCGCTCGGGCTGCTGGACGGTTTCCGGCTGATGTCACTGAACCGCGTCGACGCGTGGGGGGCCGACGCGGGCCCGGTGGTTTCACTCGTGCTGTTCTTCAGCGTCGCCATCACGGTCGCGTCGTCACTCGGCTTCGCGATGCTGTGGGGCGACGGCCTGTCGTTGTCCCGGCTGGGCGTCGGCCTCCGGGCGAGCTCGCTGGCCGCGGCTCTGGGCGTGGCGCTGGGCACCGGCGTGGCGATCCCGTCGTGGAGCCCGCCGGAGTCGGTGGGGCAGCGGCTGCCGTCCCAGGCCGACGGCAAGTCCACACCGTGGTCCGATGTGGACTGGGTCGTCTACTACGAGCCGTACCTGCTGCCCGCGGTGTCCGCGCTGGTGGCCCTGGTCGTGATCGTGGTGCTGCTGCGGGCCTTCCTCGCCGCGGCGGAGGCGGACGACCGCGTGGAGAGCCTCCGCCGCGGCGGCCGCCAGGTGACCGGCCACGTGACGCACGTGGAGTTCACGAGCGTCTGGATCATGGGGCACCCGCGGTTCGTCGTCCACGTCCGGTTCCCCACGGAGTCGGGGGAGCGCACGGTGGTGACGACCATGGTCACGCCGCTGTTCCAGGCCCCGGCCCGCGGCTCGACGGTGCTGGTCCGCTACGACCCCCGGGACCCGGACGAGGTACTGGTGGAACCGGATCCGGCTGCGGCGTTCCCGGGCCCGCCGTTCGATTGGGGCGTGTCCGACGAATAGGCAGGGTTCAGGTGGACAGACAGGAGTCAAGATGTTCGGTTCGAAGAAGAAGCTCAACGATCTGATGGTGCTGCTCAGGCCCGACCTGAGCCGGGAATCGCTCGGCGCCGGACCCGGCTTCCCGGGCGTCGCCCCGAACCCGCTGCTGAGCAGTGCTGCGTGGAAGCGCAACGCGGAACTGCGTACGGGGGTGCTTGCGCTCGGCGTTCTCGTCGACTGGCGGGAGGTCAACAGCAATCCACGCGTGGTCCTGATGTTCGACGTGGAGACCGCCGACGGCATCTCGTTCCGCGGTGTCGCCGACGAAAGCCTCACGATCACCGAACTCACCCGGCTCGCCCCAGGACGGACGTTGCCCGTGCGCTACCGGCCGGCCGTCATGGACCACTACGTCGCCCTTGCCCGGGACGCGGACCCCGCCCACGTGCGGCAGCTCTCCGACGTGATCGCGAGCCGCAAGCGGAGCTGACCCGAAGCCATCGGCCGGGTCCCCAGCAGTCCCATCGAGAATCCGGAGCACGTCCATGTCAGCTGCGCCCACCCACCTCGGTCCGGTCGCCCTCGCGCGCGGATTCCTCACCGGCGGCGTCATCGGAGCGGCCCTGTGCGCCGGCGTCACCGGTGTCGTCATCGAGAGCGTGCCGGTGTTCCTGGCCGGCCTGGGGCTCCCGTTCGGCTACGGTGTCCTGTTCTTCGTCGCCGGCATACCGCGCCGTGCCCGAGAGGCGGCGGTCGTTCCCCGCGTCGCCCTCGCGCGGATCGAGAGCCTGCGCGCCGGCGGCACCGAAACCGGGGACGTCCCGCTCACCTTGGTCCTGACGGTCGCGCCCGAAGCTGCGCCGTCGTTCCGCGTCGAGGCCACCCACCACGTCAACCTGGTCGACCTCCCGCGCTACCGGGCGGGTGACGTCCTCGTCGTCGAGTACCCGCCGGGGCAGCCGTGGCGGGCCGAGGTTGTGCCGCACCCGGCGCCGGAGTGGGCGCGCCGCGCGGCGGAGACGGTCGTCGAGCCCGCGCCCGAGTCCACTTTGGTCCAGCGGCCGCCGGAGGGGTGCGGGTTCACCGTGGTCGTGTTCATCGGGCTGCTGCTCGGCGCGGCCACCGTCCTCGGCCTGTTCCGCGCCGAGCTGTTCAGCCCGGAGCCGGTCGCCGAAGAGCCGGCCTCGTCATCAGAATCGTCGTCCACCACGGTGACGTCCGCTTCGAGCTCCGCGACGATCACCGTCGGCCCGGAGCAGTCCTTGCTGGACGCGGGGGAGCTGCGCCGGGCCGTCGACGCCCTCGCCCGCGGGGCGGACGTCTCGCAGGTGCTCACCGCCGTCATCCAGGAGCACCGGCTTTCGGTGGTCTTCGCGCCCGCCGATTCCGCCGTCCAGCGGTTCGACCTGCGCGAGGTGCCTGCCGACCGCATCCCGGACCTGGTCGCCCAGGCCGGCGGCACCCACGACGTCGGCTCGCCGCGGACCTGGCAGGTCACGGTCGTCCGGCTGCCGGCCGCGCTCACGGTCCGCGCGACCGTGAGCGGGCCCGGCGGCAGTGCTTCGGTGGCCCTGCCGCCGGGGTGATCGCCCTCAGGCGGTGGCCGCGTCGCGGACCAGGGCGGTGTCGGTGAACTGTTCGAACCGGACGATCAGCCCGCCGCGCACCGTGAAGTGGTGGGCCACCCGGACGTTCAACGGTTTGCCGGTCGCCTGGTGCGTCGCGGTGTAGCGGGCCAGCACGACGACGTTCTCGCCGTCGACGACGTAGGTGTCGTCGTGGGCCGCCCAGCCGTCCCAGTCCTGCGCGAGCTTCTCCATGACCCCGCTCGTGACGCCCTCCGGGGTGCGGTAGGTGCCGGCGAGCGGGAACCCGGCCATCTCCGTCCACTCGACGTCCGGGGCCAGCGTCTCGCGCAGGGCGGCGAGATCGCCCGCGGCCGAGGCGAGGTATTGACGCCGGACGACGGCGGCGGGCGCGGTGTCGTCGGTCAGCCCCATGTCATTTCACCCTTCGCGACCTTGGTGCCGAGCGAAGCGGCGATCTTCAGCCCGGCGTCCGGGTAGGCGGCCAGCAGGCTTTCCTCGGCCGCCGCGGCGTCGGCCGCGTCCGTGACGGTCTTCTCGAAGAACCGCAGGTATTCGCGGGTGTGCCGGATCGCCGTCAGGTCGGTGGGTGCCCCCGCCACGCGGTGACCGGCGGCGACGAAGGTGGGTTCGAGCGCTTCGAGCTCGTCGAGGACGCGCAGCCATTCCGCGCGCTGCTCGGTGCTCGCGCTGTCGGCGGTCCAGACGTGGAGGCCCTCGAACAGGAGCACGCCCCCGAGCAGGGCGCGTCCCTTCGGCTCGAAGAGGTACCAGGCGCGGTCGCCCAGTGCCGTGCTGCCGCGGCGTACTTCGATCTCGACGCCGTCCACGGTGACCGACGGCGTGGTCAGTGGCGCGATGTCGACCAGGCGGGTCGGCAGGTTGGCGCCCAGGTGCGCCCACGCGGCCAGCTTCTTCTCGTAGCTGTCGCGGATGTGCTCGATGACGTCGGCGGGCGCGAGGAACACCGCCTCCGGGAAGGCGTCGGCGATGACCTCGGCGCCAAAGTAGAAGTCCGGGTCACCGGCGGTGATCAGGACGGTGGTCAGCCGCTTGCCCGAGTCGAGCAGCGCGGCGACGATCCGGTGCCCGTCGGCCCGGGTGAAGGCCGCGTCCACGACGACGGCCTCGGTCTCGCCGGTGACCAGCACGCTGGTCTTGTTCAGCGAGGTGTCGGCGGCGTCGATGATCCGGTAGCTCAGGGAACTCATGGTCAGGTCCTGCTTTCGCGTGTCAGAGGGAAACGGAGGCGAGGTGGCGGTCGAGGGCGGCGGTCAGCTGCGTGGCCGTGGCCGCCGGGCCGCCCAGCCGCAGCACACCGGTCGCGGTGTGCAGCAGCAGCGTCGGGTAGGCGGTAACGCCCAGCCGGGCGGCACGGGTGAAGTCCTGGGCCGCCCCGGTGCGGGCGTTGAACGCGGTCAGCACGTCGTCGGCGGCCAGGCCCAGCAGTCCGGCGATGTGCCGGTAGGTCGAGGCCTCGGACAGGCTCAGCCCGTCGAAGTAGAATGCCCGCTGCATCGCTTCCGCGGCGGCCAGTGCCTGCCCGGGCGCCGCCGCCCGCAGCGCGGCGAACCCGGCGGCGGCCGCCGTGGAGTCCATCTCGAAGCGGCCGTCGGCGACGAGTGCGCGGTAGCCGGGCCCGAACTCAGCCCCGGTCAGCTCGGCGATGCGCGCGTTGGCGTCGGCCACGTACGGCATGGTGCCGATCGGCGCGACCCGCGCCCCGGTGAACAGGCCGCCGCTGACGACGTCGAGCTCGATCCGCCCGGCGTTCGCGGCGGCGAAGTCGCGGATCGCCGGGCCGAAGCCGTAGCACCAGCCACAGTAGGCGTCGAACACATAGGTCAATCTCGCTTTCATGCCCCTCAGCCTAGGAAGCCGACCTGCGGGTTTCACGGTCGTGACCGGACGTACCATGGTAAAAATGGGACATCCCGCGCGCGCCGCCATCCGGTCTGTCCGGTATGACCCGCCGCCCGGCGTGACCGGCGAGATCGAGCTCACCTCGCTCGCGCGCATGCGGGCCCGCGCCGGCCCGCAGGAGTTCGTTGCCCCGCAACGCCTCGGCTTCGACCTGCTGATCCGGCTCGAGGCGGGCAGCGCCGTGCACACCGTCGACTTCACCGGCTACCCGCTCGGACCCGGCGACGTCCTCTGGGTGCGAGCCGGGCAGGTGCAGCAATGGGGAGCCATCGACGGCATCGAGGGCCAGGTCTTCCTGATCAACCCGGCCGCGATCGACAGCGGCACCCGGGAACTGATCCGCGCCGCGGACGTCACCACCCCGAACCACTGGACCGCCGCCACGATGGCGGGCACCCCCGCGGCGGCTGCTCTTGACGCCGCACTGGCCACCGCCGCGGCACCGCCGGCCGCGGGTCTCCGCGACGCCGCACTGGCCCGCGCCCTCGCCGCGGCCCTGCTCCTCCTCGTCCTGGCCGGCCAGGAAGGCAGCGGCCACCGCCCGCCGACGCACCAGGCGTTCCTCTGGTTCCGCGACGAGCTCGAGGCGAACTTCCGCACCTGGCACAAAGTCGCCGACTACGCCGCCCGCCTGGGCTACTCGACCCGCACCCTCAACCGCTTGGCCCGCGACAACACCGGCCTGTCCGCCAAGCAGCTCATCGACGAACGCGTCGTGCTCGAAGCCAAGCGCCTGCTCGCCCACGGGCACGACACGATCGCCCGGACCGCCGAACAGCTCGGCTTCGACGACCCGTCCAACTTTTCCAAGTACTTCCTGTACCGCACGGGCATGACACCGGCAGGCTTCCGGGACCGCGTCAGACCGCAACGCTGAGGCCGCGGGTCTCGCTCGACTGCGGCTTCGCCTACCCGCATGACGGACATCAGGTATCCGCCGCACGTTCCCCATGCGGCGAGGCTCAGGCGCGCCCGGCGGGCAGCCAGTCGGCGGGGACGGGATACCGTCGGAGCGCGACGAAGACCGACTTCTCGTCGCCGGGCCGCGCCGGGTCGAAGAGCACTTCGGCACCGCCGGGCCCGATCACCAGCCCCGTGTCGCGGGAGCGGCGGGTCGCCCAGCGCCGGACGCCCGCCGCGTCGGGGTAGGACACGGTCACGGTGGAGCCTACGATCCGGGTGCCCGACTCGTCGCTCGCGAGGCGGAGCTTGACTTCGATGACGTCCGCCGTCACCCGGCAGCCGTGCGCCAGCAGGCGATCCCGGGTCCGGGCCAGCTCGGCGTGCCGGCAGCCGGAGGCCACCGCGTGCGCCGCCGCGAGCAGGGTCAGGCCGAGCAGCAGCGCGGGCGCCCACCAGTCGGCGTAGTAGAACACCCACGCCCAGAACCCCCAGGTCTCGTCCTCGTGGAACACCGGGTCCACCGCGGTGCCCACCGCGAGCGGAGGGAGCCAATCCCGGGCCGACACCCAGGTGCCGGCTGTGCTCCCCGAAAGCGCCAGGACGACCGGGAACACGGGTCCCCCCGAACGTCCCCGGTAGCGCCGCACGAGGGCACCGGCGAGCGTGGCCGTGACGAGACAGAGGAGAACACCGAGCGTGCCCCAGACGACGACGTACGGCGGCTCCCCGTCCCCGCGGTCGGCGAAGACGCTGTCGATCGCCATGGTCCGGAACTGCTCCATGAACCCGCCGAACCCCAACCCGGCCAGGGCGCCCGAACCCAGGGTGGCGACCGAAGCGGCGACCGCACCGGCGAGCACCCCACGGTGCCCGCGCCACCGCTCGAGCCGTTCGTGGCGGGCCTCCGCCGGATCCACGGTGTTCACCACGTCCCCCTCCATTCGATCGCGCCCCCAGCGGGACGTGTCCAGCCTGCGCCGGGCCGGGCGCTACCGAACCCGGGTTTCGAGCTTCGGTAGTGCCCGCCGGCTGCTCGCAATACCCCGGCAACAGCGGAACGCCGGTTCACGGCCGATGGGACTGCTGGCTAGGTCATCGCCCTTTCAAGGCGAAGAACCAGGTTCGACTCCTGGCGCCTCGACCAGCACGACGCGAATCCGTTGTCGTGCCGGGATGATTGGCCGAGTCCGGTAAGGCAACCGTCCCGAAAACGGTGGTCGGGCGAGCACTTCCGGCGCGTTGCACCGCAGGAGCACCACGGCAGAGGAGAAGCGCATGGAAACCGACCGGTACGTCGAGGCACCCACCTACCACCGTCCCCGGCCCGGCGATCCGCCGTCGGTGTTCCTGGCCGGTGGCATCACCGCGGTGGCCGAGCCGTGGCACGAGCACGCGGTGCGCACGCTGCTGGGCGCGCCGCGGCCCCTGATCGTGTTCAACCCGTGCCGGGCGGACTTCCCGATCCACGACCCCGGCGCGGCGTTCGAACAGGTCAGCTGGGAGCAGCACCACCTGCGGCTGGCCGGGCTGACCCTGTTCTGGTTCCCCCGTTCGGACGCGGCGAAGACCACGCAGCCCATCGCCCTGTTCGAGCTCGGGCAGGCCCTGGGGGAGGGACGGCGCATCGTCGTCGGCGCGGACCCCGGCTACCCACGCGAGCACGACGTCCACCTGCAGTGCCGGATCAACCGCCCGGGGATGCCGGTGTGGTCCACGGTGGACGACACCCTCACCGCGGCGATCGAAGCCGCACACGGTTGATCGCCCTTCTGGAGAGCCTCACCGCTGTGTGCCGGTCATCGACCGCCGGCCTTGAGGCCGAGGACGACGCCGAGGTGGAAAGGCTCGCTTCCCAGCGCGCTCGCCGCCGGGTGCAGGCCGAGCACCCTTGACAGGGTGACCGCGTTCGCTACCCTACTTTCTGGGAGCGCTCCCAGGAATCGGGTATTGCTCAAAGGAGAGCAGATGACGCAGTGGAGAAAGGCGTTCGGCGCGCTGGCCGCGGCTGTCGTGGCCGCGAGCGGGTTGGTCGCCTTGGGCGCGACTGGCCAGGCCGCCGCGGCGGCAAGCGGTACGGGTAGCGGATACCTGCACACCAGCGGCAACAAGATCCTGGACAACACGGGCGCGACGGTCCGGCTGACCGGCATCAACTGGTTCGGGATGGAGACCGACAACAAGACCTTCCACGGCCTGTGGTCCAGCCGCACCTGGCGCCAGCAGCTCGACCAGATGGCTCAGCTGGGCTACAACACGCTGCGCGTGCCGTTCTCCGACGACGCGCTGAAACCCGATGCCAAGGCCACCGGGATCAACGACTACACCAATCCCGATCTCATCGGGCTCTCGCCACTGCAGATCCTCGACAAGGTGATCGGCTACGCGGGCCAAAAGGGAATGCGCGTCATCCTCGACCGGCACCGGCCGACCAGTTCGGGGCAGACCCCGCTCTGGTACACCGCGGGCGTCCCGGAGAGCACCTGGATCAACGACTGGAAGACGCTCGCCCAGCGCTACGCGGGCAACACCACGGTCATCGGCGCGGACCTGCACAACGAGCCGCACGCCGAGGGCACCAACCCGGCCGCGACCGGCGCGTGCTGGGGCTGCGGCGACACCGCCCGCGACTGGCGGCTGGCCGCCGAACGCGCGGGCAACGCGATCCTGGGCGTACAGCCGAACTGGCTGATCTTCGTCGAGGGCGTGAGCTGCCCGAGCGGCGGGCTGTCGAACGTGTGGGACGGCGACCCGTCCAACGACGAGGACTGCGGCTGGTGGGGCGGGAACCTGTCGAAGGCCGGCGAGTTCCCGGTACGCCTGTCGGTGCCCGGCCGGCTGGTGTACTCCCCGCACGAGTACGCCACCTCGGTCTACAACCAGCCGTGGTTCAGCGCGCCTGATTACCCGGCGAACCTGACCGCGATCTGGGACAAGTACTGGGGTTACCTGTACAAGCAGAACATCGCGCCGCTGATGATGGGCGAGTTCGGCACCACGCTGGCGAACCCGGTCGACAAGGTGTGGCTGGAAAAGCTGATGGCTTACACCGGGACCGGCGTCAACGGCATCTCGTTCACCTACTGGTCGTGGAACCCCAACTCCGGCGACACGGGCGGCATCCTCAACGACGACTGGACCACGGTCAACCAGGCGAAGCAGAGCATCCTCCAGCCCTACCTCATCCCACCGGCCGGCGGCGGGCCCGACCCGACGACGACACCCACGACCCCCACGTCCGGCGGTGGCACCGGCGGGTGCAAGACGGCGTGGAAACTGGACAATTCCTGGCAGGGCGGCTTCCAAGGCGCGCTGACGGTGACCAACACCGCGACGAGCGCCGCCAATCCGTGGAAGGTCGTGTTCACCCTGCCCGCCGGGGCCACCGTCGCCAGCGGCTGGAACGGCACCTTCACCCAGAGCGGCACCACGGTCACCGTGACCGCGCCGTCCTACAACCCGTCTCTGGGCGCGGGAGCGGCCGTGTCGCTCGGCTTCACCGCCAACGGCACGTCGGGCGCACCGTCGGCCGTCACGCTCAACGCGGCGGCCTGCACCACGTGACCGGTCCTGGCTGCGGCGCCGGCCGGGCGCCGCAGCCAGGCCACGTCCTGTTCTTCCGACGCGGTCTGCCAGCTGGGCGTTGTTGTAGACGGTCACCGCGTCGCAGGCCGGGCGGGACCGACGAAGCCGAGGTACCGGTGACGACCAGGGCGATCGGGTACTGGTCGTACTGCCAGACGCAGCTGTACCGGGCCCGGCCCTGCTCGTCGGTCCACGAGCCGGAGATCCTCGAGCCCACGATCGTCGGGTCGCCGGTGATCGTGAAATTGCGCTTCGGGGTGCCGTGCCCGCGCCGCGGGAGCGATGTGCGACGCCGGCCAGTTCGCCGTGGCGGAGCTCAGCCTGAGCTCCCTCTTCGCCGACTGCGAGACCACGGCCGGTCCGGAGCACCCGGGCACCCTCGCCGTCCTCGACCTCCTGGGCTCCACCCAGTTCCGGCGCGAGCGGCTGCCCGAGTCCGCGCGCAGCCACCGGGAAGCCCGCCGCCGGGCGGTCTCGGCGCTGGGGCCGGATCACCCGAAAACCCTGAAGTACGGCCACAACCTCGGCTGCACCCTCTCCCTGCTGCGGGCGTGGGACGAAGGCTGCGGGACGTGCTGAGCCGTCGCACGCGGAAGCTGAGGAAGAAGCACCCCGACACGATCGACACCGCCAAGACGCTCGGTGTCGCGCAGTACATGACCGGGGACAAGCAGGCTGCCGCGGTGACCCTCCGGGCGGCGTACCAGGCGGCGCTGAAGGCGTTCGGAGCCGCAGACCCGCTGACGGAGGAAGTGGCGCGCAACCTGGAGATCGTGCTGCGCAGCCAGTGACTGGCCACCTTCGAACCGATTCGACGGCCTGCGCGGTTGGGCGTAAATTTCACGTCCCGCGCGGTCTCGCCGTCGGGGAGTGGCTGCCGGATCCGCTCGGGTCACACTCGCCGATATCGAGACGGCAGAAGGGATCCATGGCGATCCCCGGGCTGCGGCGACGTCCGGCGGATGATCACTTGCCGCCGTCGGGCGCAAGACGTCGTTGACCTGCCGCCGACCGGGTTCGTACCATCCTGGCGAACCCATCGAGCGAACCGGTTCGACGCCGACTGCTCCCGTGGAGAGGGCACCGATGTCCAGCTCACCGCACCAGCTTCCGAGGTGCCAGGCGAACCGGCCCACGCGGCGGCGAGCACCTTCACCCTCGGAGCCCGGCGTACGGACACCGCCTTCCAGGACATCCCCTGCTACACGTCGACCGATCTGGCGAACTGGACCCACCAGGGGATCGCGCTGGCGAAACAGGCCAGTGGCGACCTCGGGCCGAACCGCATCGTGGAACGGCCCAAGGTGCTCTACAACGCCACCACCCGGATGTACGTGATGTACCTGCACATCGACAACACGAGCTACTCCGATCAGCGGGTCGGGGTTCCCGACCGTTGAAGAGCCCGCGCCCCAGCCGGATGTCGCGCGGTCGGCCACCTCGCACCCACCCCGCACCGACGATCCCGGTGCCGCTGGTCGTGCCCGCGTTGGGCGATGTCGAAGCACAGCCCGGACTGAACCGGCAGCGGAAGCTGCGGACCTGACGCCCCCACCACAGTTCCACGCACTCACGGGAGACGATGATGATCGACCCGCAGGACCAAGGACGATCCATCCGCCGGCGCACGGTTCTCGGCGGGGGCTCGCCGCTCTGGGGGCCGTGGCCCTGCCGGGCGGGATCGCGTCGGGCACTCCCGGCGCGGCACCCGAAGCCGCGGCGGCGTGGGTGGACCCGCCCAACGGTTACCCCGAGTGGAACAACAACATCGGGATCTTCGAGGTCAACTCGGAGCCGCCGCACGCGACCTCCATGCCGTACGCCGACCTCCAGCAGGCGCTGGACGCCGACCGCACCACGTCGCCGTACCGGCTCGACCTCACCGGGACGTGGCGGTTCAAGCACGTCGCCAAGCCCGCCGACCGTGACCTGAACTTCCACCGCACCGACGTCGACGACACCGCCTGGCCGACCATCCCGGTGCCCGCCAACTGGCAGCAGCACGGCTACGACTTCCCGATCTACGTCAACTACACCTACCCCTGGTGGGGCGCCAACGGGCAGAACGAGAACGCCCAGCCGCCGTTCGCGCCGACGCGGTTCAACCCGGTCGGCCAGTACCGCCGGCGGTTCGACCTCCCGGCCGCCTGGCAGGGGCGGCGGGTCCACCTGCACTTCGAGGGCGTCAAGTCCGGGTTCTACCTGTGGGTCAACGGAACGAAGGTCGGGTACCGCGAGGGCTCGTACACGCCGGCCGAGTTCGACGTCACCGACTACGTCCGGGCCGGCTCCAACCTGGTCGCGGTCGAGGTCTACCGGTTCCCGGACGGGGACTGGTTGGAGGACCAGGACATGATCCGGCTGTCCGGGATCTTCCGGCCGGTCTTCCTGTACTCGGTGCCCGCGGTGCACCTGCGCGACTTCACGCTCACCACCCCGTTGCGGGACAACTACACCAACGCCGACCTGGCGGTGAAGGTCGCGGTGCGCAACCGCGGCGCGCAGCAGTCGGGGACGTACTCGGTGGAGGTCCAGCTCTACGACGCCAACCGGCAGGCCGTCTGGCCGTCGCCCCTGCGGGTACCGGTGAACGTGGGCGCGGTGCCGGTCGGGCAGGACGCGACGGCGCAGGGTTCCCAGGCCGTCCAGGGCCCGAAGCTCTGGTCGGCCGAGCACCCGAACCTCTACACCGCCGTGCTGCAACTGCGCGACCCGTCCGGCGCGGTCACCCAGACCGCGTCGGCACGGGTCGGCTTCCGCGAGTTCACGCTCTCGGGCGGCCTGATGCGGATCAACGGTCAGCCCGTGTCGTTGCGCGGCACCAACCGGCACGAGACGAACCCCGACCGCGGGCAGGCGTTGACCCGCGAGGACATGGTCACCGACATCAAGCTGATGAAGCGGCTCAACATCAACGCCGTCCGGACCTCGCACTACCCCAACAATGCGGTGTGGTACGACCTCGCCGACGAGTACGGCATCTACGTCATGGACGAGGCCAACCTGGAGACCCACGGCGTGCGGGACAACTACCCCGACTCCAACTCCGCCTGGACCGCGGCCGTCGTGGACCGGGCCGTCCAGATGGTGCACCGCGACAAGAACCACCCGTCGGTCGTCATCTGGTCGCTCGGCAACGAGGCGGGCGGCGGCAGCAACTTCGTGACGATGCGCAACGCGATCCGCTCGGCCGACCCGACCCGGATCGTCCACTACGAGGGCGACAACCGGCGCGAGGTCAGCGACATCCGGTCCCGGATGTACGAGAGCCCGTCCACGGTCGAGGGCCGCGCCAGGGACACCTCCGACACCCGCCCGTACGTGATGATCGAGTACTCGCACTCGATGGGCAACTCCACCGGCAACTTCAAGGAGTACTGGGACATCGTCCGGCGCTATCCGATCCTGCAAGGCGGGTACATCTGGGACTTCGTCGACCAGGGCCTGCGCCGGCCGATCCCGTCGGGCGGCAGCGGGACCTACCTCGCGTACGGCGGCGACTGGGGCGACAACCCCAACGACGGCAACTTCTGCGCCAACGGCATCGTCACCGCGGACCGGCGGCCGTCCGGCAAGGCGGCCGAGGTCAAGCGGGTCTACCAGGCGATCACCGTCTCGGCGGGCGCGGACCTCACCAGCGGGGTCGTCAAGATCACCAACGAGAACCTGTTCACCAACGTCAACGAGTTCACCGGCCGGTGGGCGCTGGTCGCCGACGGCACAGTCGTCCAAAGTGGAGCGCTCACCGCCGCGCAGCTCGACATCGCGCCGTTGACGAGCAAGACCGTGCAGCTGCCCGTGCAGCGGCCGACCGCCCCGGCGCCGGGGGAGGAGCACTTCCTCGAACTGTCGTTCACCCTTACGACCACCACGGCCTGGGCCGACGCGGGGTACGAGGTGGCGCGGCAACAGCTCCCGGTGAACTTCTCCAGCCCGCCCGTCGTGCCGACACCGGTGGCGGACGTGCCGGCGTTGACGGTCACCGAGGCCAGTGACCGCGTCACCGTCGCGGGAACGGACTTCACCGTCGTCTTCGCCAAGGCGACCGGCACGATCAGCTCGTTCGACGCGATGGGCGTGCGGCTGGTCAACTCCGGCCCGGTGCCGAACTTCTGGCGCGCGCCCACGGACAACGACCGGGGCAACGGCCAGCCCAGCCGCAACGGCACCTGGCGGCGTGCCGGCCTGGACCGGACCGTGACCGGCTTCTCCGTCAGCAAGCCGTCGGACCGCGCCGTCCGGATCGCGGTCACCGGCACCCTGCCGACCAGCGCCACGTCGACGTACACCACGACGTACACGGTGTACGGCAACGGGGAGATCAAGGTGGACAACACCCTGCACCCCGGGGCGGCCAGCCTGCCGTACATCCCGGAGGTGGGCACGATCCTGTTCCTGCCCGCGGACCTGGAGCAGATGCGCTACTACGGCCGTGGGCCGGAGGAGAACCACTGGGACCGCAACAGCGGGTCCGACGTCGGTGTGTACTCCTCGACCGTCTCGGGGCAGTGGACCGGTTACATCCGGCCGCAGGAGAACGGCAACAAGACCGACGTGCGGTGGGCGGCGTTGGTCAACGGCAGCGGCCGTGGCCTGCTCGCGTTCGGCGAACCGCTGCTGGAGGTGAACGCGTCGCACTTCACCCCGGAGGACCTGTCGACCGGTACCCGGCACGACTACCAGTTGACGCGGCGGTCGGAGGTCGTGCTGCGGCTCAACCACCGCCAGATGGGTGTCGGCGGCAACGACAGCTGGGGCGCGCAGACTCTGGACCAGTACAAGCTGTTCGCCAACCGGGACTACTCCTACACCTACCGGCTGCGGCCCCTGCCGGATGTCGGCCAGGCCCTGGCGCTGTCCCGGCGACCGATGGAGACGGCGGGCGGCGGCAGCGGTCCGCAGACCGGCGTGTACTACCGGCTGGTGGCCCAGCACAGCGGCAAGGCCGCGGACATCAACGGCGCGTCCACCGCGGCCGGAGCGCTGCTGATCCAGTGGTCGGTGTCCAGCGGGCTCAACCAGCAGTTCGACTTCGTCGACTCGGGTAGCGGCTACTACCGGATTCGGGTGCGGCACAGCGGCCTGGTGTTGCAGGTCGCGAGTTCGAGCACCGGCGCCGACATCAGCCAGCAACCCGATTCCAACGCCGCGAGCCAGCAGTGGCGCGTGGTTGACCAGGGCGGCGGCACGGTGAGCCTGGTCAACCGCCAGAGCGGCCTGGCGATGGACGTGTTCAACGCGTCGACCGCCGACGGCGCCCGCATCTCGCAGTGGACCCCGGGCGGCGGTGCCAACCAGCGCTTCGCCCTCCAGCGCGTGTGAGCCGGTAGTCCGGGTGCGGACCGACCTGGCGCAGGTACCGAGGTACCTGCGCCAGGTCGGCCCCCGTTGACCCACCACCCTGTTCCGAACAATCGCTCAACCCGCGTCGTCAGGTGAGGGCTTGAAGCCCTTGGCGATCAGCCACACGCCCAGTGAGAGCTCCCACAGTGCGATCGGAAGTGCCGCGAGCCCCGACTGGACGCGGGTGCCGAACGCAGCGGCCCGGCCGCAGGCCGCGGCTGCCTCGAACCAGGTCAGGGAGTCGTCGCGGGCCCAGGCCCGGGCGACCTGCAGCTCGTCCGGGCGCAGTTGGGCGAGAACCCGGTGCACGCGGTCGTCGAAGGCTTCCCGTCGGCGCTCGACCGCGATGTCCGGCGGCTGTGGGAGCGAGCTGCCAACCAGCGTGGCCTGCAGGGCCTCGTGGTGTGGGACTTGATCGTGGGAACCCACGCGCCGACCGCGGAACGGCGCCTCAGTCAGCAACCGCGCGCGAGTCCCGCGCCGACGCCGGTGGGTGGGAGGTCTCCCCAGTGCCGGCTGGTCGTCCGGTCGGCGGCGCTGCAGGAGACGGCGGCACTGCTGGAGGCCGGGGCCAGGATGCGCTCGCCCTTGAGCGCCCGGACCTGGTTGCGGTGTCGCCGGCTGCGATGGCTATGCGAATCCGTGCCCACGACACCGAACTGCGGGCGCAGGCGACCCCGCTTCCTCCGTGGATCCTGCCGACCAGCTGCTCGTGTCCGGGCTCGTTGATGGGCCGACCAGGCGCTCGACGACGGCTACGTCACCGGGTATCGACGTAGCCGGTGCCACGGACGAGGGCCGGCCGGCGAGCACGCGCCGCCGGCGTGGGCGCGGCTGGCCCGCCGTGGCCTGATGCGGCCAGTACATCGGCAGGGGATAGGTCAGCAGCTGACGGACCAGCCGCAGTACACCGCGACGGTGTCGAGGGCGAATGTGTCGTGCCGGTCCAGTAGCACATAGCCCAGCAGCGCTGCCGCAGTCGCACCGCGACCTCCTCGCGGCGACGACCATGCACCGGCAGTTCAGCCGGCACCAACGCCTGACCACAACCGCAGTGCCCTGCCTGTGGCTTGTTCTGCTCGTGCCGGAGACGGCGCTGGTGTGGGGTCTCTGAGGTTGCGCTGTTGATCGTGGCCGGCCGTGTCGTGATCGTGGGATGTCACGTGACCTCCGGGGCATCTCCTTGGCGCTCGTTGCTGCTGGCCGTGCTGGCCGGCGCGGTGATCACCCTCATGACCAGGATGCAGCACGCCACCGGAGACATGGGAGTCAAGATCGTCGCCGCGGTCGCCATGTCGTTCCTGCTCGTCGGAGCACACCGGCGGCATCGGCCTGGTCACCTCAATCCGGCTGCTCCAGGTGGCCCACCGGGTCGAAGAGGCGCACGACAACGCCCGCGCTCGGCTGCGAAACACTTCCGATGACCGAAATCAGTCTTTCGAGCGCCGATTCCCCCGGTTCGCGGAAACCATAGTCACCGCGTGACGCAATCGCCCGGATCGTGCTCGAAAGAAGTACCTCGGCGCCAGCGTTCGGCCGATCGACGCCGCGTTCGCGCGCGGCTATATCTGGTGGTAACCATCCGAAAAGGGGTTCTGCCGTGGCCGGTTCGACCGTTTTGCTCGCGCTGAACGACATCCCACCGGGGTCGGTGCTCGAAAGCCAGCTGGACCGGATTTGCGAGCACCTCGCCGCGGACGGGCACGACGTCCTGCGCGCCGGTACCGACGACGACGCCCTCGCTCTCGTGCAGAGCCGGGCCGACCTCACCGCCGCGCTGGTCAGCTGGGACCTGCGGGACGACGACGGCGACCTGGCACTGCCCGCCGAAGCCGTGCTGAAAGCGGTGGTCGGGCGGTTCACCCGGCTCCCGGTCTTCCTGGTGCCCACCGCCACCTCGGTGGACGACCTGCCGCTGTGGGTCGCCGAGGTCATCTGCGGGTACGTCTGGCTGCTGGAGGACACGCCGGGGTTCATCGCCGGCCGGATCGGCGTCGCCGCGCGGCGCTACCGGGACGAAATACTGCCACCGTTCTTCCGGGAACTCCGGCGGTTCGACGACACCCACGAATATTCCTGGCACACCCCCGCCCACGCGGGCGGGGTGGCATTCCTGAAGTCCCCGGCCGGCCGGGCGTTGTTCGACTATTACGGCGAGCGGTTGTTCCGCACCGACCTGTCGATTTCCGTGGCGGAGCTGGGTTCTCTGTTCGAGCACTCCGGGCCGATCGGCGACGCCGAGCGCAACGCCGCGCGCATCTTCGGCGCCGACCTGACGTACTTCGTGCTGCACGGCGATTCCACCGGCGACCGCATCGCGCTGCACGCCAGCATCGCCACCGACGAGCTGGTGCTGGTCGACCGTAATTGCCACAAGGCGATCTACCACGGGCTGACGCTGACCGGCGGCCGCCCCGTCTACCTCGTGCCCACCCGCAACGGCTACGGGCTGATGGGCCCGATCCCGCCCGCCGCGCTGAGCCCCGAAGCGGTTGCCGCGCTCGTGCCGGGCAGCCCGCTCGCGGCCGGTGCGGCCGCGCCGGACCCGGTGTACGCGGTGATCACCAACTCGACCTACGACGGTCTGTGCTACGACGCGGTCCGCGTCGCCGGGCTGCTGGGGAGCAGCGTGCCCCGGCTGCACCTGGACGAGGCTTGGTTCGCCTACGCCCGGTTCCACCCGCTCTACGCCCGCCGGTACGGCATGGCCGTGGACGCCGACGCGCTGCCCGACGCCGTCCGGCCCACCGTCTTCAGCACCCAATCCACCCACAAGCTGCTCGCGGCGATGTCCCAGAGCGCGATGTTGCACGTGAAAAACGCGCCGCGTTCACCGGTTGAGCACCGGCAGTTCAACGAGACGTTCATGATGCACGCGACCACTTCGCCGCTGTACCCGATGATCGCCGGGCTCGACGTCGCCGCCGGCATGATGGACGGCCCGGGCGGGCGGTGGCTGATCGACGAGGCCGTCACCGAAGCCATCCGGTTCCGGCAGACGGTGGCCCGCATCGGCCGCCGCATCGCCGCGGCCGGAGACCGGCCCGCCTGGTTCTTCGGCACCTGGCAGCCGGACGAGGTCGACGATCCGCGCACCGGGCAGCGATACCCGTTCGCGGACGCGCCACTGGACCTCCTGCGCACCGAGCCCGCTTGCTGGAGCCTCGAGCCCGGTGCGGCTTGGCACGGCTTCCCGGACCTGGAGGCCGGCTACTGCCTGCTCGACCCGGTCAAGGTCAGCGTCACCTGTCCGGGCACCGACGCCCGCGGTACCGCGGGCGAGCAGGGCATCCCGGCCCGGATCCTCACCGCTTACCTGGAAACGCGCCGCATCGTCGTCGAAAAAACCGACGCTTACACCTGCTTGATCCTGTTCTCGATGGGCATCACGAAGGGCAAATGGGGCACGCTCGTCGACGGGCTCCTCGACTTCAAGAGCCTCTACGACACCGGGGCTCGCCTGATCGACGTCCTCCCCGCGCTGGTCGAAGCACACCCGGCCCGCTACGGCGGCCTCACGCTGCGGGACCTGTGCGACCAGATGCACGCCCACCTCCGCAAAAGCGACCTCATCCCGCTGCTCGACGCGGCGTTCACCCACCCGCCGCGCGCCGAACTCACTCCGGCGCAGACCTACCAGCGGCTGCTGCGCGGCGGTACCGAACCCGTCCGCCTCGCCGAGCTCGCCGACCGCACGGTCGCGACCCAGGTCGTCACCACCCCGCCCGGCATCCCCGTCCTGATGCCGGGGAGAGCGCCGGCGGCCACGACGAGCCGACCCTGCGCTACCTGCGCGCCCTCGAGGACTTCGACCGGCACTTCCCCGGTTTCCCCAGTGAGACCCACGGCGTGACCCGGGACACCGACGGCGACTACTGGATCACCTGCCTGGCGCACCCGGCCGGCACCGCGTCGTCCCCCGGACCGGCCTGAACACGGCCATGACGGTTGAAGCGGTCTGTCGACCGGTGGGGAACCGCCGGCGAGAGCGCTCAGGCCCACTGAGCCGTGGCGGGCTGGCGAACAGTAGTTGAGGGACTCAAACGTCACTTTCGAGTGGCACCGATGGGTGATTTCGGATTGCCGGCCATCTCGATCTTGCCGACACTCGGGGCAAGGAGAACACGGTTTCCGAACCCGAGACAGTACCGGAGTCCGACGTCCGGTCCCGATCGTCGTGCGGGGTACGACCGCCGGAAGGTCTCTGCCGGGCGCATTGCTCAGGCCTCCGCGGCGAGGCTGGTGATCGCCGCGACGTCCTCGTCGGGCAGCTGGATCTGCGCTGCCGCCAGGCTATCCTTCAAGTGTGCGACGCTCCTTGTGCCCGGAATCGGCAGCATCACCGGGGTGAGCATGACCGGATGCGAGGGCGAGAAGTCCGCCCGTGTTGGGTAGTGCAACAGCCCGTCGACGGGTTCTGGCGGCGAACAAGGGTCGTAGGCTTGCCCCGCACGCCCAGGACGCGCCCGACGATCCCTACCGCGCCTGGCGGTGGTCGACCGGTGGCGGTGCGAAATGTGCGGTCGAGTCGAGTAGTTGAAGGCGCCTCTGGTTTGATGCATGCCAGAGGCGCGAACGCTCCCTTTGCAGCGCGTCATGCAGCGTCTGTATAACGACCTATTCTGGGCGTGGTTGCTTCACGTCTGCTGGTGAGACGACCGCGGCACGTTATGCTCGCACCACGACGCTGGTGCGTCACTGCAGTGCCTTGGGCGCAGCGAGTACAACGTCGGCGAGCCGACGCGCCGGCAGGGTGGCAGCCCTGTGTCGGCCTGGAGGGTCAGCCCTTCGAGCGCAATGCCGAGCGGACCACCGAAATCACCGCTGACGACGTCCGGTCCGCGCTCGCCGATGCAGCGGAGCAACACGGCGAAGTTGGTCGAGTGCCGGATAGTTGACCGGCGGTGGTGACCCGTCAGGTGGAGCGAGTCATTGCTTACTGGGCGAATTGACCGAAGGGAACCGGGTGTGCAGCCCGACCGGGTAGAGATCGACACGGAGTGCCACTTCGAGTCGGGCGAGGGTGCCCAGATCGGGCAGGACCTCGCCGCGCAGCACCCGCTGAACGGTGGCATGGGACAGCCCCGCTGCAGCCGCGGCGGCCCGACCGCTCATTTCGCTGGCTGCTAGAGCCGCGGCCAGCCGTTGGGCGAACGCGAGGGCGAAGTGCGCGGAGACCGGCGCGTCGGCGGTCAGGGTCACCTCCGGCCAGGTGCCCGAGATGACGTAGGTGACGGGGGCTTGGTCGGCGTCACTACGAGGCGCGCCGACCACCTCCCAGAACTCGATCATTGCAGGTCCTTCCATCTCTTCTCGGCATGAGGGGGGCCGGGTGACACACCCCCTGCGTGGCCCATGTATGGGCCATCCGGGGCGGTCGCGCCCCGGTGCCCCGCCAGTTGCCGTCCGCGCCGTGCGGGTTCGCTGGGCGGGCCAGGGAACTGGCGGCTTTGAATGGGGGTCGCGGACACCGCAACGGGCGGCAGTCAGGCTGCGATGATCACTGTGATCGCGGGCGCCGGGGCATTGGCAAGACGTGGCTGGCGCTGCGGTGGGCGCACGATCACCTGGACTGCTTCCCCGACGGTCAGTTTTACGTCGACCTCAGCGGATTCGACCCGGTCGACGAACCGGTGCCCGCCGAACGCGCCGTCCGTGGCTTCCTCGGCGCACTCGGTGTCGCTCCGACGTCAGTTCCGCTGGAGCCGGACGGGCAGGCGGCGCGGTATCGGACCCTCACGGCCGGGCGCCGGTTGCTCGTGGTGCTCGACAACGCGCGCGACACCGAACACGTCGTCCCGTTGCTTTCCGGCGGATCTTCGTATTCGGTCCTGATCACGAGCCGGCACGAGCTCGGTGGCCTGATCACCACCCATGGCGGGACCACGCTGCCGTTGCGGACTCTCGACGAACCGCAGGCGCGAGAGCTGCTCGCGCACAAGCTGGGTGAGGCCCGGCTGGCCGAAGAACCCGACGCGGCCCAGCAGATCGTTCGCCAATGCGGGGGAATTTCCCTGGCGCTGGCCATCGTCGGCGCGGGTGGCAGCCCAGCCAGGCCGGCGGCTGTCGACGCTGGCCGCCGAACTGTCGGAAAGCCGGCTGGATGCCCTCGACACCGGTGAGCTGACGGCGAGCCTGCGCGCGGTGTTCGGCGCCTCCTACCGATCCCTCGACGCCGCGTCCGCGTTCCGCCTGCTCGGACTGGCGCCCGCCGACGATATCGGCCGCGCGGCTGCGATCGCCCTGTCCAGGGACGCCCGTCCCCTGCGCGTGCTGTGTGCGGTCAATCTCCTGGAGGAGAACCCACCGGGCCGGTTCCGAATGCACGACCTCGTCAAGCTCTACGCCGCCGAACTCGCGGACAGGACCGACGACGCCAGCGTCCGGCTCGCGGCGTCGGCCCGGTTGTTCGACCACTACCTGTGCTGGGCCTCGTCCGCCATGGAGTGGGTGTCACCCCATGTGGCCTACCTGCGGCCACCGGCAGGGCGGTCGGGGGGCCGCAACTCCGATTCGCGGACGGCTACGCCGCGCGGGCCTGGCTGGACGCGGAACGGACCACCATGCTCGCCCTGGCGACCGGTGCCCCGGAAGCCCTGGCCGGGCATGTCGTCCGGCTCTTGGCGGCGCTCTGGCGGTACCTGTATGTCGCGGCGCACCACCACGAGGCACTCACCCTCCACACAGCCGCTCTCGCGCCGGCTCCCTTCGGCACGCTGCAACAGGGCCTTGCCCACGAAGCGGTGGGCACGACCCTGATCATGCTTGGCCGCTATGACGAAACTGTCAGCCACTTCGAGCAGGCCTTGACTATCGGGCGGATCGGTTCCGCGGCTGAGCCAGGGTAGCCCGGGGGCATGCGGCGTCCGCACCAGGCCTTCGCCGATCCCCGCGCCGGCCCGCATCGAAGCGGAAACCGGCATCCGCACCGGCGCCGCCGAACGGAGCAACGATTACTCCTTCGCGTCCGGCCAGGTCGTGACGGCGGTGGGCGACGGGCCGGGCGACGCGCTTCTCTAATAGCGGTGACGGGCGAAGCAGCCGGGCCGTCATATGCTGGTCGTCCGGTACGACAACGCCGAGGAGTCGACCTCGACCCACTACAGCCTCCCGGCAGAAGGCGTTGCCGGACGATCACCGGAACCCGGCATTCCCGGCAAACTGGTATCCTCGCTTGAGGAACTGGGGTGCCGTCCTCCGGACGGAATACCGTCGTTCTCCCTTTCGCACCCGCCTTTCCGGGTTCGGCGAGTTCACGCACCGGCGTGACCTCGATGGACCAGGCGATCAGTACGTGAAAACCGAGGAGGAGGTTCGATGCGCAATCGCAGAGCACTCACCAAGTCCGGCGCAGCACTCGCGATCCTGCTGGCGTCCGTCACCACTCAGGTCGTCACCGCGTCACCGGCGGACGCCGCAGGCACCTGCCCGTTCACCGACACACTGTGCATGTGGGACCAGTCCGACTTCAACGGTGCCTCCATGAACGTCCTGCCGTTGCCGCCCAACCCGAGTGCGTGCGTGGACCTGGTGGAGCACGGCTGGGGAAACCGGGTCCGGTCGGCGATCAACACCAGCAGCAAAGCCGCCGCGATGTTCCAGAGCGACAACTGCACCGGCCACCCGTTCCTGATCGAAGGCAACTCGCAGAAGCCTTCGATCACGTTCGCCGCCAACAGCGTTTTCGTGCAGCGCTGACCGATCCTGCGTGAGCTGTACGGTGGCCGGCGCCAGCATCGGTGTGGTGCGCAGTCCGGGAGCGATGGTCGCCACCACGGCGCCGGCCACCAGCACCGCGCTGAGGATGACGAACGTGGCGCGCCGACGCACGCTGTTCAGCGGCAGCCCGCCGGCTAGTTGTTGCGGGTCGTGACGTTGGTGACGCGGGTGAGGGCTGCGCCGCCCCGCGCGGCTGCTTCGACCTCCCGGCCGAAGCAGAAGACGCCCGCCGGGTCGTCACCGCCCTGAATTCCGCTGCTGAGCGTGTTTCCCGGGCCCACACGTTCGGCAAAGGCATGGGTATCGCCGCGCCGCAAATCGGCATCGACCGCGCTGCCGCGATCGTGCGCACCCCGGACGGCGAGTCGATCACCCTGTTCAACCCCACGATCATCGAAACAGCCGGCGACACCGACGAGCAGTACGAAGGATGCCTGTCGTTCTTCGACGTCCGCGGCCAGGTCCCACGACCGCATATCATCCACGTCGAGCACACCACGATCGATGGCACGACCAAGATCACCGTGTTCGAGCGCGGTATCGCCCGCCTCGTCGCCCACGAGGTCGACACCTGCACGGCACGCTCTACACCGACCGCATGCGCGAGGACATACAGCCCATCCCCGTCGAGCAGTACCGAGGAACCGGGACCAGCTGGACATACAGCTGACACCAGTTCGGGGCGTCGCACTGACTTGCGCGGTGCAACTCCGCCTGAGGTCCGCCTCGGCGACCCGCATCCCGTGCCGGAAGCTGGCGCGGAGCCTGCTTTCGCAGGTACCTGCGCGTGCCGCGGGCGCGACCCGCGGAGCCGGTGACATACCCGTGTCGCTCGGGCAGGTCCGCTGGTGCCATAGTTTGCCGACCGTTCTGGGGAGGTATGGATGACTCACCGTCTTTGGGCTGCCGTCGTTCTGGCGACGATGCTCGGACTCTCGGCTTGCCGCCCGGCGCCGGAGACTCAGCCGGCCGGACCAGGTGCCCTGCGGTGAAGTACACCGACCACACTCTCGCCGGTGGCACCCGCCTCAGCCCGGGCGCCGACCGTCCGGAGCTGGCCGGCACCACGTTCGAACCGATCTCCTGCGGCGGCTACCTCCAACGAGCCGTCGGCCACCGCGACGAACCGCACATCACTCTCACGACGCTCAATGTCAAGCTCTCGAGCGCTTCCGCTTGGCGCCTTGCCACGTCGGCGCAAGCGGGGAAGCCCGGCATCGCCAACGGCGTCGAGTACCACCGTCGCCCGGATCAAGGCGACGGCGAAGTCACGGTGGCCTTCACCGACGGCGGTCACGGCGCGGCCAACGCCTTCACCCTCGAAGTCGACCACTTCTCCGCGATAGCGGACGGCGAAAACGCACTGGCCAAACTCATCGACGGCATCACCAAGAACATCGCCGCAGGCCCCAGGCCGATGCCGGACCGCAGCTATCCGGAGCCCTACAACCTGACCGCGAAACCGTGCGACGCCATGCCACCCGAGGTCTTCACCACGGTCACCGGCCTGCCGACCGGCGGCCTCCAGAAGGACTTGTTCAGCGTGGACGAGAACGACGTGGTGAACAACCACGCGATCCAGATCACCTGTCAACGCATGTCCCTGCTCGACCGAACCGAACGGGATGCGGCGACCCTGTCCGTCGAGCAGACGATCTATGCGGAGGGCCCTGCCGTCGCGGCCGACGACGTCCAGCGCGTGTGCGCCTACGAGGCGACGACAAAGGACAACAGCTCCCTGCCGCAGCCCGTCGGCGACGTCAGTTGCGGTGCACCGGGGGACAGTGTGACCGGCGGAGCCACGGTCTACTTCCACGTCGGCCGCACAATGGTCCGAGTAAGCCTCACCTCGCACGAGATCACCGGACCGTCTGCGGTCGCCAAAGTGGCCGACGGCGCCAAGCGGATCTACGCGCTCCTCGACCGCTGAGCCGGCCGCCGGGCACGTGTTGCGCGGTCGGTCCGGCCCCCAATCCGAAGGGTTCGTGATGACAGCGGAGAAGACGCTCAGGGTTCTGGCGGATTACGATTGCTGGGCGTTGTGGGTGTTCGCGCCGCCGAGGATGGAAAACGTCGATCCCGCGGATCCCGAGCTGGGGTTGAGCCCGGCTCTGGTGGGCGAGCTGAACCGTTGGGCGGACGAGTACACCGCGACCTTGAACCGTGACGACCCGAAAGCCTCCAGCTTTATGGCCGGAGCGGAGGAGCGGGAGTTCGTCGCCCGGGGCCGCCGCCTGGCGGAAGAGGTGCGAGCCCAGGTGAGCCCCGACTGGCGAGTCACGTACTTCGACAGCGACCTCGGCCGCGACGACGAGATCCAGGCTCCCGGCTGAGTCCACGTGTTCATGGCCGACGGTTGGCCGGTCAACCGGCTGCACCGTCTGCTGCTGGAACTCACTTCCCGGCGGCCCCACGCTCGCGCGCTGCTGGCCTCGGTGTAGCCGCGTGATGTCGTGGGCAGGACCCGCCGGCGGCTGGCCGCGGACTCGGTCACTGAGCTTGACCGCATCGACAAGCAGATCAAGACCGTAGACACTCAACTACGGGAGCTGGTCGCGGCAACTGGGAGCACCCTGCCGGAGCGGTCAGGAGTCGGCCCGGGTCGTCGTGGCTTCGCCCGCAGGAGCCGTCGGTGGCGTCTGGCTGGACGTGCTCTGACCTCGATCGTCACCATCGTGACCAGTGCCGCGCCGGCGGCGGCCGTCTTGGCCGCAGTGGCCCAGGACAGCCCGGAGGCTCCCGTGCCCGTGACCGCTGATGAGGCGCAGGCGGAGCAGCAGTTGCGGGAGGCGTTGCTGGGGCTGGAGCCGCTGCTGGAACGTCGTGACGGCCCGGTGCGGGTGTCTGATCAGGGCGCGCTGGTGATCAGCAAGCTGACCGCTGAGGAGGTGCCCGATGAGGTCGAGACGGTCCGGATGGGCCTGGTCGAGCTGCTGCCCCGGTTGCCGATCACGGAGCTGCTGATCGAGGTCGACCGGTGGACCGGGTTCTCCGACAAGCTCACCCATGCTGGCGGGAAGTCCACTCGCGATGACGCGCTGTTGGCCCAGCTCTACGCTGCGGTTCTGGCGCAGGCGTGCAATTTCGGGATCACCGCGATGGCCGAGTCGACCGGTCTGACCTACGACAAGCTGGCCTGGACCACGCAGTGGTATTTGCGAGGACACGCTGCGCGAGGCTGGGGCGTCGGTGGCGAACTACCACCACACGTTGCCGATGGCCGGGGCGTGGGGTGGCGGCACGATGTCCTCTTCGGACGGTCAGCGGTTTCCGATGAAGGGCAAGTCGTTGACCGCGCGGGCGATGAGCCGCTATTTCGTCAATGAGGGCATCTCCGCCTATACCCACGTGTCCGATCAGCATTCGACGTGTGGCACGAAGGTGATCCCAGTGACCGATCGGGAGGCGGTGCATGTGCTGGACGAGATTTTCGGCAACGCCACCGACCTGTTGCACACGATCACCGAGCACGCGACCGGTACCGCCGGCCGGACTTTGACGGTGTTTTCGCTGTTCAAGCTCACCGGGCTGATCCTCTCGCCGCGGATTCGGGATTTGCGATCGATCACGCTGCACCGGCTCGGGTCGCGCCGGCAGCTGGCGGCGTCGTTCCCCCACGCCGCGAAGCTGTTGACCGGCGCGATCGATACCCGGCTGATCCGCGAGCAGTGGGAGGAGATGCTCCGGCTTTCCGTGAGCCTGAAGTACGGGCACGCCACCGCGTCGCTGGTGGTCGGCAAGAGCTGCACGCGTCCGCGCGCCGGTCCGCGCTGGCGCAGGCCCTGGTGGAGTACGGATCTATCCAACGCACCGTGTATGCCTTGCGGTACCTAGCGGATGAGGCGTATCGGCGGCGGATCACCCGGCAGCTGAACAAGGGCGAGTCGCTGCACTCGCTGCGCCGAGACCTGTCGTTCGCCCACGAGGGCGCGATCCGCAGGCGGCATCTGGACCAGCAGACCGAGCAGGCGCTGTGCTTGTCGCTGGTGGTCAACGCGATCATCACGTTCAACACGATGTACTTGCAGCTGGCGCTGGACGAGTACGTGCAGCGGCACGGCCCGGTGTCACCGGAGGTGCTGGCGCACTTGTCTCCGGCGCTGATGGAGCACGTCAACCCGTACGGGACCTACACCTTTCCCATCGACGAAGTCCGCGACCTGGTGGCTACCGGCCGCTGCGGCAGGCTGAGCTGACCGGCCAGGCCACCGCGTGACCGGTCAGCTCAGCTCGGCGGACGCGGTCTATTGCTTTGAAGGTAGATCGTGGCAGTGCGCCGGAGATGAGATTCAATGCCCGTCCGGGTTGTCCTCCTCCGGCGTGGTGGGTGTCGTGCCGCCGAACACCGCGTGGTCGTGAAACGCGCACAGCAGCCGGACTTTGTGGCGGCTGCCCGGCAGTTTTTCTAGGCGTTGAAGAAGCGGGTGATGACCGGGACGACGGCCTGCGGGTCGGCGACGTGTCCCTGGTTCGGGATGATCACCCGCTCGGCCCCCGGGATGGCGGCCGTGACCGCGTCCGCGGCCGCGTCGAAGAAGCCGGCGCCCAGCCCGGCCATCGTCTCGTCGGTGGTGCCGCCGGTGGCCACCAGCACCGGCTGCGTGATGGTGGCCAGCCGCTCGGTCGGCGGGGTGCCGTCGCCGAGACACACCGCGTCGTAGGCCAGGGTGTGCGCGACGGCGATCGAACCGGCCCACATCGGCGAGTGGTGCGCCTGCGCGATGGCCTCCTCAGGAGCGCCGGCCAACCGCATGAACAACCGCATGGCGTCGTCGCGGCGGTCGTCGGCCAGCAGCGACTGCACCTTCTCGGTGTATTCGAGGTGCCGCTCCCTGGCACCCTCGGACACGTCGTAGGGCACCTCGTAGGCGGCGACCTTGGCGATCGGCAGGCGTGCGGCGGCGGCCTCCAGGGCCAGCGCCGCGCCCGAGGACACGCCGTAGAGGTGCGCCGTGCCGCCGGCATCGTCAATCAGGGCCGCGATGTCCTCGAACTCGCGTTGCAGGGTGTAGGGCGTGGTGTCACCGCTGTCGCCGCGGCCCCGACGGTCGTAGTTGTACACGGTGAAATGTGTGGCCAGCACCGGAGCCAGCGGGGCGTTCTCCGACCGGTCGACGATGCCGCCGCCTACCAGGATCACCGCCGGACCTTCCCCGAACCGGTCATACGCGATCGACGTGCCGTCTTTCGACGTTACCCGATGCATCCCATCCTCCTCATCGTATGGCAGACCCGCAACGGGCCTGTTCTCCCGGTTCAGAACCGCCAGCGCATTGCGCTGTACGGCTCCTCGACACCCAGTCCGAAAACGGTTGTGACGGTCATCTGATACAGGTTCCACGGCTGCGGTCCGGCGCTCGGCGCGCTGAACGGCGCGTAGAACTGGCCGTCCTGTACGCGCGCCGGCCAGCCGTTGGCCCGGTAGACCTCCAGCAGTCGGTCCACAGTGGGCTCGTCGGTGATCCGGCTGGTCATGCCCTGGAAGACCAGGTCGAATCCGTCGCCGGAGAACGTGAGTACGCTGCGCGGGTTCGCGGCCAGATTCCGGCTTTTTCGGGTACGGGCGCCGGAGTTGAAATAGAAGGCGCCCTCGAACCAGATGGCGCTCAGCGGCATGGTGTGCGGTGTGCCGTCCGGGCACGTGGTGGACAGCCAGGCGCGACGCACCCGGCCTTCGTCCTTGTCCAGGCACGCCTGCACCTGCGACCACGGGCGGTCCGGGGCATCGTAGCCGTCGATGGACTCCGCCGTGATCGGGACGATCGCCGTCATGTCATGGCCTCCAGCTTCGCGATCGGTCTGTCTGTGTCGTGCGGATTCCCTGCCGCACGGCCAGCTCCACCTTGCACGTCGCGGTGGCTGTTCGGTGTCGTGGTCAGCGCGGACCTGACGGTCCGGTGCGGACTGACCGAGACGTCGAACAGCCACCGCGGACAGTCGTGGGTGTCTGCTCAGGCGCGGTTCACGAGCAGCTCGTCGAGCTTGTCGTAGCCCTCGCGGATTCCGACGTCCATGCCGCTGGAGAGCATGCCGTCCCGGGTCGGGAAGTCCGGCACCACGCTCAGCACCCGCAGCCGCGTCCGCCCGCCCTCGAGCTGCTCGAAGGTCATCGTCTCCAGCGCGACACCGTCCGGCTGGCCGTCGTAGGTGAACGTCCACACGATCCGCTCGTGCTGGCGCACCTCGTGGAAACTGCCGTAGAACGAAGCGATCTCCGCACCATCGCGATCGTTGGCGAACGCCCACGCGCCGCCCGTGCAAGCGTCCCACCGGGTGATCCTCGTGGTGACCGAGCGCGGCCCGGCCCAGCGCGCGTAGAGCTCAGGGTCCACATGCGTGCGGAACACCTGCTCCACAGGGGCGTCGAACTCCCGGATGATCTCGATCGTCGGGACCTTCTCGTCCGCCACAATCTCGGTCTCGTGCCTGGTCACGGTCATGATGCGTCCTTACGGGTGGGTGTGTGGTCTGTGTTGTCAGCCATGTGGCCCAGCAGGGCGTCGAGGCGTCGATAGCGCTCCTCCGCCTGCCGGCGATAGCGCTCGATCCACGTCGTCATCAGGTCGAACACCTCCGCGTCCAGGTGGACCGGCCGACGCTGGGCATCCCTGCCGCGGGTCACCAGCCCGGCCTCCTCGAGCACCTTCAGGTGTTTGGAGACCGCCTGCAGACTCATGTCATACGGCTCCGCCAGCTCGCCCATGGTCGCGTCCGCGCTAGCCAACCGGGCCACCAGGTCACGCCGGGTCGGGTCGGCCAGTGCCGCGAACACTCGAGAGAGCCGCTCCGCGCTCTCATCCACCATCTTTCCTCAACTCATCGGTTGAATAAGACCGTAGCCACCGACCCTCGCGTTGTCAACCTGATGGTTGAGAACCTGGCGACGCGAGCATGAAGGGCTGGTGGAGACCACTGCGGCCGTGCGGCAGCGCAAGAGCGCATGCCCAAGCTGAAAAAGTATCGGGACCAGTGGGATGCAGACGCCGCAGAAGGCGGTCCGCTGGCCGTTCGTGAATCGGGCCGGTGGGCGTGACATCACGCGTTACCCGGACGGATTGCTATCTGGGCGGTCTCGTTTCATAGGCGACCACCTATGAAACACGCGATTTAGTCGACCGCGTCCAGAGAGATTCCGTTTCACAGGTTGTTTCAATGGACCGCGAGTACATCCGCGACCGCACTTTCGAAGGCCACGAATCCGCCCGCGCCCACGGCAAGAACATCGGCGGCGCCGCCGTCACCGACCCAGCCATGCTCTCCCACGCCCTGCACCTGCGCGACCAGCAAAAGATGAGCCGGCGCGACATCGCCGCGAACCTCGTCATCACCAAAGGCAAGAAGAAAGGCCAGCATCCCTCACCCGCCACCGTCCTGCGCATGCTGCGCGACCATGACGAGCACGCCACAGCGATGTCCGCAGCCGCGGTCCAGCCAACGGACAGATAACCCCACCCGCCCGTGGTGGGAACGGCGGCCCACCTGATGATCCAGGGTCGCTGTGTCGCGATGGCAGCGTCCACGGATCGGGGGCTGCGTCGCGGCGATCGGCCGGGTCCGACATCGGTCCGGCCGTTCCTGCTCTCGAACCGCCCCATCGCCCTCGCGGCGGCCCGCGTATCAGCGTCGGCGATCTGAACTGGAACAACTCAGTTCAAGATCAACTCATGGCCCCTTTTGGGCTTACCTTGGCTGCACCCCTGAAATCACCGAGATGGGTGACGCGCCGATGCTCGGAGCCCAGCGCGGTGCAGCCTCCGAACCTGCGGCTTCCGAACCTGCCGAGCAGCCCGGACACCGACCGGCTCTTCTCTCTCCGACCGGGTCAGAGACTGAACCTTTCGGCGGCGACACCCCCGCGGGCTCAGCCGGAGGGGCATGCCTCACTCGCCACGCTCGCGGTCACTCACAGTCAACGGGACGCAGCGGCTCTGCGCCTGTGGCTTGCGACCATCGGCTGTGATAGCTGCGGAAATGTCCTGCGACACGCTCGGTCGCCTGGGTGTCGTGGATCAACAGTCTCACCCTGCCCGCGCCCGCCTGCCACCAAGGCTGGTCCGGGCTCGGCGCCGGCGGCGAGAGCACCCCGACCCACCAGCCGGTCAGCTGCCGCAAGTGTCTGCGGCTGGCCGGCGAACCCGACGATCCAGACCAGCACGCCCTGTTCGCTCTGCCTGACCCTGGTGCCCCCGCTCGGTCCTGGGACGGGCTCAGCAGGTGATCGCCTGTGTCGGCGGAGTTGCGTTGTCGAGCCGCTTGACGTAGGCGTCGCCGCTGCGCCGCGCGCACGCGGACTCCTTGGTGGCGAACGGTCCACTGTAGACGGCGTAGATGTCGGTGCCGTTCAGCTGCTGCCGCAGCGAGCCGCAGCCGGTGGTCGGCGCGTGCAGGTAGGCCGCGCCGGGGTGGGCGTCGAGGAACCGCTGGACGTCGGCGCGGTAGCGGGCCGGGGTGACGGCGGAGCCGAGGATCACGATGAAGGACCCGTCGCACGCGGGCGTGCTCATCGCGGTCGCGAGCCCGAGGTCGGCGCCGGCGGAGATGCTGGTGGCCACGGACGTCCGGACGGTCACCTGGGTGGTCGTGACCGGCGGGGCCGTCACCGGTGGCGTGGTCGACGGTGGCGTGGTCGACGGTGCCGCCGACGTCGAGGGCGGTGTCGTGCCGGCCGTCGTCGTCCCGGCCTGCGAGGAGGGCTTCAGGATCGTGAACCACCCGGCGACGGCCACGAGAGCGAGCAGCGCGACCGCGGCGACCAGCCAAGGCGCCTTCGAAGCCCGCCGCCCTCCGGTCACGGGCGCGACCCGGGTGGCCTGGCGCGTCGGGGGAGCGGTGGCGTGGACCGGGATCGTGCCGCCGAGCGCGGCCCGGGCGGCGTCCGCCAGTTCCGTGACACTGCCGAACCGCGCCGCGGGATCCTTCGCCATGCCCCGCGCGATGACGGCATTGAACGCCGCGGGCAGACCGGGCCGCAGGTCGTCCGGCCGGGGCGGCGGCTGGTGCAGGTGGGCGCCGATCAGTGACGCGGCTGTCGTCGCCGCGAACGGCTTGCTGCCGGTCAGGCACTGGTGCAGTACGCAGGCCAGCGAATAGACGTCGACGCGGTGGTCGGTGGGCGCGTCGGTGAACCGCTCCGGCGCCATGTAGTCGAGCGTGCCGACGGCGCCGCCGGTCGCGGTGAGTTCCGTGCCGGGCCCGGCCGCGCGGGCGATGCCGAAGTCCACGAGGTAAGCGAACCCGGTCGCGCCGACGAGCACGTTCGACGGCTTGACGTCCCGGTGCACCAGGCCTTCCGCGTGCGCGGCGGCGAGGGCCTGGGCGACCTGCGCGACGACGTCGACCGCTTCGGCGGGGGCCAGTGCGCCGCCCGCGGCCAGCCGGGTGCCGAGGTCGTCGCCCTCGACCAAGCGCATGTCGAGGTAGAGGCGGCCGTCGATCTCGCCGTAGGCGTGGATCGGGATCACGTGCGGCTCGCGCAGCCGCGCCACCGCGTGCGCCTCCCGCCGGAACCGCTCCTGGAACTCGCGGTCGGCGGCGAACTCCGGCGCGAGCAGCTTCAGCGCCACGACGCGGTCGTGGCGCGTGTCGTAGGCGCGCAGGACCTCGCCCATGCCGCCGCGGGCGATCAGCGACTCGACGCGGTACGGCCCGAACTGCCAGCTCACGCGTTTCCCTCCACCAGGCACCCGGACACCGGGAAGTCGTGTGCCCCGAGTCCGGGCGTTACACCGGATCCGCGCGGCAGGGTATCGCGAGGCCGTGCCGTTCGAGGACGTTCGGGTCGGCTGGAGTCTCTGGGACGAGGGAGTGGGTCACTCGGCGGGGGTCCCTCCCAGGGGTGGTCAAGCCGCAACTGGTGCAGGAGCTGGTTCGGGGTGTCGGTAGTGGGTGCCGTTGCGGAGGATGGCGTAGAGGACGTCGCAGCGGCGGCGGGCCAGGCAGATGAGGGCTGCATTGTGTGTTTCTTGCCCTCGGCTCGGGTTGGGTCGGCCCGAGGCGCGGTGCCAGCCTTTCGACCAGTCCGATTCCTCGGGCCGACCCAACGAACCCGGCGTGCCCACTACTGAGCACCGGGCTCTCCACAAGTCCCAGCCGGGCGGCTGGTGGTCCTCAGCTCGTGGCGGTCCGCGGTGTCGGGATCTTCGTGCCTCGGTAGCGGTAGCGGATGATCCGCATCCGGCCGGGATCGAAGAGGTAGGACTGACCGACGGTCGGCCAACTACAGCGCGCCGGCAGCCGCCATCACGGCGAGTGTCAGGGACACGGTGCCGGCGAACGCGACGGCACTGTCTCCACCGGGTTGTCGCTGGCATCGACCGTGAACCCCGGGGCCGGATCGCCGGCCTTGCTTACTCCTGTGACAGTCATGACCTTCGTGGCCGGCGGTTGGGTGAGCGCGGCGAGCGCGCCTTTGATCGTCTCGGTCACCTGGTTCAGCGCGCTCTGGTCGACGGGGAGGTGGATGTGTGAACAGGCCGCGGTGAACGTGGAAGCACCGAGGTAGGCCATCACCGACGGACCGAACCGGTTCGCCTGCAGATCCTTTAAAGTTACGTAGTCCACCAGGAACTCCGGCCTGCCGAACCCGAGCTTCACGATGGCGTTCTTCACGTGCGCGAAGTCGACCCTGCATGTGTCGCTGCGGCTTGCGGTCTTCGCTCCGTCGCCAGGAGGCGTTCCCGACGGACCGGACGTCGGATAGCCGTGTGCAGACGGCACCGAGACGATACCGTCGCTGGACAGCGGGATCGAATACAGCTTCAGGCCGAAGACGCTGCGGTCGACCGTGACGTCGCCGGCGATCTGTGTGAGCTGCACTTCGCTCGGCAACCAGGGTGGCAGGTCAGCGCAGTTCTTCGGCAGCGGCTGTCCTTTTTCGTGCCTGGCCAGGCAGTCGCCACCACTGGCGCCGGGAGGGTTCGCGGCTCCGAACACCTTCTGCAGATACTCCTTCCCCTGGGGGAAACATCGTTCCACCCCACGGAGATCCCAGGCTCGGGGTGCCCAAAGTGATGATGTAGGGCACGACGGTCGCAAGCGGCGGCTTCGCCGCGGCACCGTCGGCGAGGGCGCAGCGCGTCGCGATCCCGCCCATCGAGTGAGCGACGACGATGACCTTCTTGTCACAGCCTGCCATTTCGTACTCGGCGGACACCTGTCCGAGGTAGTAAGCCAGGCACGGCGCGATGTGCTCATCCGAGGCCCAGTAGGACGACCAGTGTGAGTAGTCGTAGACGAAGGTCTTGATCCGGTCACCGAACTGGTTTCGCAGCGCTTTGGCCGTGTCCAGCCGCCCGCCCAGGCGACCAGGTTGAGCCCGATCCACAGCAGCACGACCACACTCTGCCCGACGATGAATGGCCACGACCCGAACGATGCGGTGACCCGGTCGGCGATCCGTTCGCCCGCGGTCCGGTGCTCGTAGCGATGCCGGTTGGCGGGGGACCGGTACACGCGCTTGTGTTCCTGCCGCGCACGTCCGGTGTCGGCTCTGGTCATCGTGGCGGCTCCTCGGGTTTCGGCGGGTGGGGTGGTCAGCGGACGTCCCCGCCTTCGGTCTCGCAGCCGTCTTCGGTGTGCCGTTGCGGGAGGTGGCCATCAGCGCACGGTGTCCCGCGGCGTCCGCCGCTTTCCGGTGGAACGACGAGAAGCGTGAGGTGATCCGGTTCCGGGCCGGTGATCGACAGAATGTGGCCGTCCCGGTCGAGGAGACCGTCGAGCCGGACGACGTGGGTCGCCGATCTTGACCCGCCGCGGCGCACTGTCCCATCGGACACGGTGTACGGCCCTTGGTGAGGTAGCCCGTCCGGGCCGTGAGCGCTGCGGTTAGCCCCAGCCGGTCCGCCGTGGAGTTTCAGACCAGCCGAGGTGAGGGAAGCGCACCCCCGCGCGGCCGCGCGGAGGACATTCTGGTTCTGGTGGGCGATTCCGGCGTCATATCGCTGTCCCGTCCCGATCGCAGGGATCGATGTGGAGGGAAACCGAGGACGGCGCCCGCTCTGCCGCCGGCGCGCGAAATACTCTCAGTACTCCGGCTTCTACACCCGCGGCCGGGTGAGATTGCCGGTCTGGCCGGCTGCGGCGATCCGGACATCGTCGGCGATTCCGGGGTCAGGTGCGGTCGAGGCGGGGATGGAGCACCTCACGCAGGAGCAGCAGGAGGGCGGCGGCGACCGGGATGGCGACGAGGGCGCCGATGACACCGAGCAGAGCACCGCCGACGATCACCGCGACGACCGTGACCAGGGCCGGGATCTTCACCGCGCCTCCGATGATCCGGGGGACCAGGAGGTAGTCCTCGAGGAGTCGGTAGACGACGAAGAAGCCGATCGTGGCCAGGAAGACGGGCAGGGACACCGTCAGGGCGACGAGGCTGACGAGTACGCCGCCGACGACGGAGCCGACGACGGGGATGAGGTCGAGGATGGCGACAGTGATGGCGAGCAGGGCGGGGTAGGGGATGTCGAAGATCAGCAGCCAGAGCAGCGTGAGTACGCCGGCGATGACGGAGATCGCCAGGTTACCCAGGACGTAGCCGCCGACCTTGGTGAAGATCTCGTCCCCGAGGAGGATGGCCCGGGGCCGGCGTGAGCGCGGGAGCAGGCGGTAGGCGCCGGCGCGGATACGGGGCAGGTCCGCGACGAAGTACACGGTCAGCACGACGGCGATGAGCACGTTGGCCAGTGCGCTGAACACGGCTTGGCCCGCGCCCAGCAGGCCGCTGCCCAGTGCGGATCCGCTGACCAGGCTTTCGACCTGTTGCTGCAGGTGGAACCGCTCGTTGAGACGGCCCAGCAGGGTGCTGTGGTCCTGGGCTTCGCGCAGGTAGGCGGGTGCTTTGGCGATGAACTGGCTCGCCTGCTCGACCACGACCGGGATGGCGGCGGTGAGGAATCCGCCGACGGCGAGCAACCCGGCGACGAAGACGGTCGTCACGGCGAGCCAGCGGGGAAAGCGGTGCCGGGTCAGCCACGCCACCGCGGGTTCGAGTCCGATGGCGAGGAACAGGGCGAGGCCGATGAGGACGAGGACGTCTTGGAGGCCGACGATGATCCGGACGAGCCCGTAGGTGACCGCGACGCCGGCGGCGGCTGTCATGCCGATCAGGAACGGTGAGCGCCGGTTGAGCGGTTTGCCTCTGGCGCCCAAGGGTTGTGCGGTGGTGCTGAGTTCGGCTGCGGTTGCTTCGTCGTCGGCGAAGCCGCTCGGATGAGATGAGTTTTCCGGTGGAACCGGCGTTTCGGGCGCGGGCACGGGCAACCTCCTGGGAACCGGCTGCGCCGGGCGGGGCTGGACCGGCACGGTCGCCGGAGGCTGCCGGCTCAACCGTCCTCCATCCAACCATTCCGGAACCGGGTTCGCGACGCTCGGGCTTGCCGCAGGATCACGATGTTCCGTTGTTGTACCGCCGGGCGTCGACCACCTTGTGCGCCGCGGCTCCGTCGACGAAGGCGGTAAACTTGTCGGCGTCGTGCCGGTGACGCGACACCGCGCGCAGCACGCGGAACAGGACTACGAGGCGCGATCCCACCCCCCACCTGTTCGGGGGCGCCGACTCGGTGGTTCGCCAGCCTGCGGCGCGGTAACGCCGATGACCTCCTTGTCGTCAACCCAGGACACCGAGGGCGAGGGGCTGCCGTCGGCGATGACGGGACTCGGATGCTCTGGGGTCCGAACTCGGGCAGACCGGCGAGGGTGCCGGTCCGTGGCGAGCGTGGATCCGGTCGGTGAACGTGACCCGCCAGGTCCCGACGGTGAACGCGATCTGCCGTCGCGGCGGGTGGGGGCCTTGGCCCGCTGGCGCGATACGGTCCGGGTCCCCGGCCGTCATTGTCTCTCCTCGTACGCTGGTGCGCTCCACGCGTGGCATGGAGCTGCAGACGTGCCGAGGTCTGGGCCGGTCCGGACAGTCTAGGCGCTTTGCGCGATTTACCAGCAAGAATCCCCCGTACGAGGACCCAGGGTCGGCGGGCCGGGATCGGGACGGCTTGCCGCGCGGCTGATTCCCGGCACGGCGGAAGTCCGTGCCGGCTCGGGTGCGGAGCATCTGATCTGCAACAGCCGTCGTGGACGGCGCCCGGTTGTTGCCTGCCGGTGGTGTCGCCTGCCACGATCATGGGATCACCGGTTTGCCACGAGCTAGGGACCGGCTCGGGCTTGGTCGGGGCCGCGTGGCTGATCGTTGCCGGTGGCTGGCTGGTTCGTCAACTCGACGGGGTGATGGCGGGTTTCTGGCGTTGCGCACGGCGAGCAGGTCTTCCTCCGGTGTGGCCACAACTTCCTCGGTGTAGGCGAAGCCGGCGCGCTCGAGCATGTCATCCACGAACTCGCGCGCGCCTGGCTACACGAGCGCACCGGTGCTGGCCCGACACCATCAACCCGCACCTGCTGATCACCCCATCCGTCGCCTACGCCACCCCACCGGGGTCGATCGCGGCCACCACCATCAATTCGTGCTGCGTCTGGTCTGGATTCCCTCGCTCGTCACACCCCAGCCCCGTGGCGTGCCTGCGCGACTGCAGTCTGGTCGACTTCCGGGTCGAAGGGCCAGTGTCGTTCTTTCGTCGGGCGGCGGTCCGCCGGGCAGGGAGCTCGACCTGAGCGACCGCTGACCACGGCCTATGGCGATGTCGTTCGAACGGTCATCCGCTCGCCGGGCTTTCCGAAGATGCTGAGGATCTCCGCGGGTTCGTCGCCGGTGCTGCCGAACCAGTGCGGCACTGTGGTGCCGAAGGAGGCGACCTCGCCTGGCTCGAGCACCCAGTTTTGGTCGCCGAGGACCAACTGGATGTGCCCGGACAGGACGTAGAGCCATTCGTGGCCGTCATGTGCCCGCGGCTGCGGGGTGGCGTTGCCGGTCGGGATGACGATCTTCCAGGCCTGCATCCCGTCCGGCTGCCGGGTCAGCGGGATCACGATCCGGCCCTTGACCTGGCTGGGCTTGAGCCGCAGGCGCGGATCGCCCTCCTCGGGCGCGGCGACGAGCTCGTCCAGCGGCACCCGGTAGGCGTGCGACAGCGCGAGGAGCAGTTCCAGGGTGGGCCGCCGCTGTCCGTTCTCGAGCCGCGACAGTGTGCTCTTCGAGATGCCGGTCGCCTTCGCGACTCCGGTGAGGGTCATCCGGCGTTGGGTACGGATGCGCTTGAGCCGGACCCCGACCTGGTCGAGCGCAGCGGCGATGTCGGCGGCGGTGTCCTCCACGCGACCGATCTGACTCCCTTTTCCCACAAACGGCAACGTTGGTAGGCGAACGGGCCGCACGGCTCCAGCCTTGGGGCATGAGTCGATGCGACGTCGTGATCATCGGCGGTGGCGCCGCGGGCCTGTCAGCCGCGTTGGTGCTGCCGCGGGCCCGCCGCCGGGTCCTCGTGGTGGACGCCGGAACGCCGCCGGTGACCGCAACGGGGGCTACCAGCACCACCCTGACCCACCTGGAGGGGCGCCTGACGCCCGCCACGAGCGGAGGGACCGGTGACGACATGCCCGCACACCTCGCACCCACCGATGAAGGAGAACGCCATGCTCGCTGACCGGACCGTCGTCGCGACCGCTGTCGACAACGAGCTGTCCACGCGCCGTCTGAACGTCATGCGTATCGGCTACGCATTCATGGGGGTGGGGCTGGTGATCGTCAAGTGGCCGATTCTCCTCCAGGGCGCCGCCTCGTCCCTCCCGGTGTTCGAAGGGGTGGTCGCCTGCCTGCTGACAGCGATGTCGCTGCTGGCGTTCCTCGGGCTCAGGTACCCGGTCCGGACGCTGCCGATCCTGCTGTTCGAGGTGGCCTGGAAGGTCATCTGGCTCGCTGCCGTGGCCCTTCCCCACCTGATCGCCGGCGACCTGGACGCCGCGACGGGCGCGATCCTGTTCAACTGTTCCTTCGTCGTCGTGATCGTCGCCGTCATCCCATGGCGATACGCATGGAGGACCTACGCCCGCACGTCCGGGGACGCGTGGCGTTGACCGGTCACGTGGTAGGGGCCGCCAGGCGGGTCGGGCATCACAGCCAGGCGCGTCAAGGGGGACTGAGTCTTGCCGGGACCACAAGAGTCTCCATCATTCGAGGGTCGGACCCGGTGACCTGCGGAAAGTCTCAATTCCTCACGGGCGGGAGAGTCAACTTGAGTTGACGGCTGGTCGGCCCTGTGGCGCAGCAGGGGAGTGTCCGGCGCCCGCCTGTAGCGATGCCGGCGCGGGGAAGTGAGGCCGGTACGGACCGCTCGTTGTGATGGGAGCTGTACGTACGTCGCCTGGCGCGATAATGATCGCTGAACCGGATCACTGCAGGCAATGATTCCCCTTGCTGTATAACGCCCTATACGGCCGGTGATCTTAAGATCCATATTCACGTCGTCTATTCTTCTACAACCACACAAGAAATAGCTCCGACGCTGGACAACGCCCAGGCTCTCCGTGGCCGCTGGCGGGGGATGATCACGCTCGATCGGCGCGACGGGGAGCGGTTGCATGGGCCGGCCGCGGCGACATCGCCCGACACAACAGAGCTGGTCGATCTCGGCCACTTCAAGTGGATTAACGACACCTATGGAACTCCGGCGGGCGACGACGTCCTCCGAACGGTTGCGCAAGCCTTCGACGAAATGACTCGGCCGAGCGACTTGGTCCGCCGTGGGCGGGCGGCCGGCAGCGTAGCGACGCGCACCGACAAACCCGGCTCGCGACAGGTCCGTAACCCGGGAGTCCCGGTTCCACCAGGGCAGATCCGGTTACCAGGGCGACACCGCGCCCGGGGCACCTCCACGGTCTGACTTGCAGAGCGGGGCTGGCGCTGCGGTCAAACTGAACTTGGTCGTCAATTCACGGGCGGCCAGACGATTCTGTTGAGCAACTCGGTCTCGGTGAGCAGGTAGAGCGCGGCGTCGCCGTGCTGGGAGTCGACGACCGCGGCCTGCTTGCCGATCGGTCGCAGGCCCAGCTCTTCGAGTTGGCTGGCGGTGCGCAGGAACGGCGGGCTTGGCCGGCGCGATAGCAGGGCAGTCCGGTCGCGGACCATTCGTACGGCGTCGTCATCGGCATTTTTCCTTCCTGCCTCCGGCGCGCCCCGACTTGCTCGAGTACAGCGCGGCCGCACGCCGTCACCGACCTTGACGCGCCGCCGGAGCGACGAGCGGGGGTAGGACGACCTGGTTGCCGCAGACCAGCCCGGGCCTGCGCTTGCCGCAGGCCCGGGCCACGGTGGTCAACGTGACCGACGAACCTGGCTCACGAAACCGCCGAAGCGGCCGCATCGATCGTTCCCCGGCGCAACCAGCCTCCACTTCCACCCGCAGCCTGATCGCGGTGTGCACACCCACCACTCCCGGTGCGGCCAGCATCGGTGCTCCGTCGAGCCGGCGCGCCCAGTTCCCCGCGGGTTGCCGGCCGGGCGACCTCGGGATCACGGTCGCGAAAGAAGTCGCGCGGCCATTGCCCGGGGCGCGGCCGCGCCTTCAGCTGTGGTTGGGGTGGTGAGGGTGGCCCAGACGACCTTGCCGCCCGACCAGCGGCGGCTGCTGCCCCACGCCTTCGCGGTGTGGGCGACGATCCGTAGCCCGAGGCCGGGATCGCGCAGGTCGGCCCGCTCGACCAACATAGCGGGCCGGGGACTGCTGTCGGCCACCGCGATCGTGAGCAAGCCCCGGCGAAGATCGAGGTGCACATCGGGGGCGGACATAGTGTGCTGGATCGCGTTGGAGACGAGCTCGCCCACGATCAGAGTGCCGTCGTAGACCAGGTCCGATACGCCCCAGTCGGCCAGATGTTCACGGAGAAATGCACGGGCGAGTTCTGCCGGGTTTTCCCTACCGCGGGGGAACACGTGCTGGGCCCATCGGCGGATCGGGACCGTCTGGTGGCGTTCCGCCGATTCGACATCGCCGTACACCGCGACGAACCGGTCGGCGCCGTAGCGGCGGAAGGTGTCCAGGTGCCGAGCGCCGACGGGTGACCAGGGAGAACGGGATGCCGGGCCAACGGCCGATCCGCCGGGCGACCAGGGGGAACACGGCAGTGGGTGCCAGCCCGCTGAGGACCAGCCCGTCGATGTCGGCGATCAGCCCGGGCGGACTGTCGGCGGCGACCTTCAGCAGCCCGTCACGCAGGAATCCATAGCCGCGAAGGTCGAGTTCCCCGGTGACGGTGACCAGGGTGCTGGCGAGCCGGGGTGAGGGCTCCAAGGTGATTCCGGCGGCGATCACGGTGCCCGGTTCACGGTTCCTCGTGACAGGTGCGCGGCTTCCATCACTGGCCGGATGTAGTTGCCGGACTTGTGCCGATCGAGGGCCCTCCCACTCAGCGGGAGCGCGGTCCGCACCTGGCCCAGCGTGTGCTGGGCCGGGCACATGTGGTGAGCCTCTGAGCAGCTTCGTTCCGCTGAGCAGGAGTCACCCGGACTACCCGATCACCGGAACCCTAGCGTTCGACGGAGCCATCGGCCCAGCACAGAGACGGGGATCGCCGAACGATGGGTACCGAGGCGGATGCCACAACGCCGGTTCCGGCCGCACACGACACCTTCACCGACATCCTCCGCTCGCTCGCTGCCGACCCGAAGCGCGGATTGGTCTTCGGCGATCAGGAGTGGACCTGGGCCGAGCTCGTCCAGGAGGCTGCGGACCGCGCCGCGTTCTTCGCGTCGCTCCGCAAGCCCGCCGGCCGGCAGTTCCACGTCGGGCTTCTGCTGGACAACGTGCCGGACTACGTCCACTGGGCCGGGGTCGCGGGGCTCGGTGGTGCGGTCATCGTCGGCATCAACTCGATCCGCAGTGCGAGCGAGATCGCCGTCGACGTCCGGCACGCGGACGTCGACCTGATCATCACCGAGCCTCGTCTTCGTCACCTCGTGGCCGGGCAGGACTGCGGCGTCGCCCGTGACCGGATCCTCGACGTGGACACGAGCGCGTACCAGGACCTGCTCGCAGTGTGGCGGGGTGCCAAGCTCCCCACGACGCGCCCTGAACCGGGCGACCTGGTCGCGCTCATGTTCAGCTTCGGATCCACCGGATCACCGAAGGCCGTGATCCTCACCCAAGGACGGCTCGCGCGGCTCACGCCCGTTCTCACGACGCGGATCGAGCTGAGCCGGGAGACGACGACCTACCTGTGCATGCCCCTGTTCCACGGCAGTTCGCTGATGATGAACCTCGTGCCGGCCATCGCGACCGTCGGCATGGTGCGCAAGTTCTCCACCAGCCGGTTCAGCGGCGACGTCCACCGGTTCGGAGCCACGTACGTCAACTACGTCGGCCGCGCGCTGTCCTATGTGCTAGCCAACCCCGAAGATCCCCGCGATCGCACCGGAACACTCGGACTCGGTTTCGGCACCGAGGTCTCGGAGGCCGATGTGCGCCGCTTCGGTGAGCGGTTCGGCTGCCAGGTGATCGAGGGGAGGCGCCGACAAGCTGTTCCGCTGGGCCACCAATGCCCGCTGAGTAAAGCAGATGGGGAGGGTGGCGCGAAGGTTGCGGCGGTCTGCTGCCGCCACTAAGCCGACGGCTGACTGCGCTGAACGGGTTACCGTTGCTCGAACACGTGATCGATCACCCGGTTGGCGGTTCCGATTATGCTTGAAGATCGCCGAAACTCGCTTGGCAGTGGTTGTGGGGCGCCGGGGACGCATGTCGACCGGACCAGGGGGCTTCGGATCTTGAGAGCGGGCCGCGGCGCCTCTTTGTGGCCTGAGCGGCCACCGCGCGCTCAACTGTGGCCTGAACGGTGCATTATTGTCATCGCTGGTTTGGGGGGAATATGGGCGAGGGAGCCTTTGGTATAGGCGGGCGCCTAACCAGGCGTAGTTTCACCCTTCTTGCTTCGGTCTCGGGTTTGACTTTCTTGGGTGCGGCGTCTGCAGAAGCAGGTACGCCCTTGAATGCCGCCGAGGAGAAAGCGGTGCTTTCGCTGGCGGCTGTGGTCGCTACCGTTCCGGTCCCTTTCCCTGTCTTCGGTGATGCGACCGCTTCGGCGGCTATGGCGACGAAAGGGCGGCTCGATGCAGCCGTCGGCCGTCTCTCGGCCCTGCGCTTGGACTCGGTGCGAGCGGGCCTGCGAGAGATCGCTCCCCGGGTCATCGGCGGTGGTCACCATGAGACTGTCGTCAATGTGGCAGTCGCCGCCCGCTCCCGGGGGGCCGACGTTCTCAAGGCACCATTGGCGCTCGCGATCGCGACGTTGTCGGCGAAGTTCGATCCCAGTGCGGATTCGGCTGCCGAGCTCTGGCTGTCGTTCGCCGAGCGGTACGCCAGAAGAACTGTGGGATGAGCGGTATCGAAGAGGGCGTCGGCCGGTTCGTAGCCGACGTCCGGTTCGTCTTGGCCGACATTGTGACCTCCCTGGCGCCGGAGTTGCGGGACTGTGCTCAGGACCTCACCGCGCATTCCGGCAAGAACTTTCGTGCTCGCCTGCTCTACCTCTGCGCGAGGTTCGGACGTCCGAGCCGCCGGCGGCTGGTTCGATCGGGAGCGCTCGTCGAATTGCTGCACGTAGCATCCTTGATGCACGACGACGTCATCGACCGAGCTGCGACCAGGCGAGGCCGTCCGACTGCGCATGCCGTAGCCGGCAACGAAGTCGCCGTGCTGACCGGGGTGGGATGCCTGGCACTGGTCGGGCAGGAGGCCGCCGCTCTCGGGTCCGCCGTGAGCCGGCTGATGAGCGACGCGACCGCCGACCTCGCCTACGGCGAGCTGCTCGACATCGAGCGTGCGTTCGACACCGGTCTGAGCGATGAGGATTACCTCAGCCTGGTGGCGCACAAGACGGGGACGTTGTTCAAGCTGGCAGCCGTGGTCGGCGCCCAGGAAGCGGGCGTTCAGCCCGATGATGTCGTTCGGCTCGCCGCGTTCGGGGAGCAGGTCGGCGTCGCGTTCCAGATCGCGGACGACTGCCTGGACCTCTGGGCGTCAGCGACGGGAAAGCCGCGTGGAACCGATCACTTGCTGGGGCTGTTCGGCCTGCCCACCCTCTATGCCCTGCGAGCCGGAAGCCCTGGATTGAAGGAACTCCTGCTTTCGCCGCGACTCGGGCTCGAAGACCTCGAAACAGTCGGTGAGCTGGTGAGGCACTCGGACGGCATCGATCGGGCGATGGCCGTGGCTCGTGCCCACCGTGACCGTGCGCGCCTGACTCTCGGACCACTGGCGCATGGTGAGCTGGGCGCTGCTCTTGTCGGGCTGAGCGAGGACATGTGACCAGTCTGACGGGGGTCGCTGTTATCGGTGCGGGCGTCGCCGGCGCGATTTGTGCGCACGAGATCACCCGAATGGGCGTGCCGGTCACCTTGATCGGCCCGCCCGCGGCGGACAGAGACTTCGACGTGTTGTTGCCCGCGGGATTTCCGGTCCTGGGGATTGGCGAGACCGACGTGGGAAGCTACACGGTGAGCTTCGGGCCGGATCGTTTCGTTCGCTGGACAAGGCCGGGCTTCTCGTTTTGCCGCGGCGATGACCTCGAGCAGGCTCTGATCTGCCGGGCCGTCGACTCGGGTGCACGCCACGTGCGGGGGACGGTCGAGGAGATCGAGCCTGACGACGGCCGGTGGCATCTGACGGTTTCGGCCGGCGAGGAGAGCGAGCTGCTGGCCGTCGATGACTTCGTGTTGGCGACCGGAGCGGGCGCAGGACCGTACTCGGCCGAGGTCACCGGAGTTGCCTGCGCCCAGGTCTTCGCGGGGCTCGAAGCAGAAGGACCCATGCTCCATGTGGCCGCTCCCGACAACACGAACGCGCGCAGTGCACCCTGGTCGATCAGGGTGGTGCCGTCCGCGAACGGCGCGACCGCGACGATCTCGGTCACGTCCCTGTCTCTCGAACCCGCCGCGGACTTGTTCGAGAGAGCGTTGAAGGAACTCGAGGCGGTGCATGCACGCTACGGCCGGCTCGAACCCGTCGGCGCCCGTCGGGTGTATGCGATAAACGGGACATTCGACCCGCAAGCGTCGGGGGAAGGGCCGGGACTCCGGATCGGGTCCGCCGCAGGTCTGATCAACCCGTTCAGCGGTGACGGGATCAGCCACGCGCTGAGCAGCGCCCGTCTTGCCGCTGAGGCGATCTCTGGTGGACCCGGGGCGGGAACCCGTTACGCGCGGTCTCTGTCGAGGACCTTCGTCGGCCAGATGGGCACTGCCGAGCATGCCGCACGCCGCTACCACCTCGCGTGGCGGATGCTTTCGCACACCGCGAGCCAGGATAACCCTTTCTTCGCCAAGGGCAGGCGCGCGGCGCTCCTTCCCGGCGGGTTCGGTGACCTCGCCCCGCCGTTGAGTCTCGGCGGCGGCAATCGGGTCGATCCCTTCGTCGCGGCCTGTTCCGAGGTACTGATGACCTGCGTTCGGCCGCACTGGCCGTTCCTCGCGTCGCTCGTGGCCGCGCAAGAGGGGACGAACAGGCAAGAATTCCGGCCCTCGGCGCTCCTCGCTGCCGCCGTCATCGCCTGCGGTGCACGGCCGGAGGCGAGCTGGGCACCGATCGCCGCGGCCATGGAACTGGCCGCGCTCGGGATGCTCGCCCTGACTGCCACCGGCCCGACGATCTCCCCCGGGACACCAGGCGTCGATTGGTCGTCGGCCACGGCGATCCTGGCCGGTGACTTCCTGCTGGCGAAGGGCGCACAGCTGATCGCCCGGCACGCTACCGAACTCTCCGCCCCGTTCTCCGGCTGGATGGAGGAACTCGTCGAGCAGCGAGTCCGGGCGGTCACCGGACACGACGACGCGCCCGCGCAGTTCTTCGGAGCGCTCTTCGAGTTCCCGGCGCGCATCGGTGCGGGCCTCGCCGATGCGGACGACCGGATGTCCGAACGGTTGCGGACGGTCGGTCACGAATGCGGGCGGGCGTTCCTGTACTCCGAGGACGTCCTCGCCCTGGACGGTGCGCCGACGAGGATGGACACCACGCTCGAGGGCCTGCGCGCCGCGCGGTTGTCCAGCCTGCCCGCACACATCGAGGCGTCCGAACACGAGGTGCTCCGTGGCAGCCGCGCGCGCAGTGCGGCCGCGGCCTATGAGCGTGCAATGGCTCTGCTCAGGGAAAACGGCGATCGCCGGGCGACCGCGCTCCTGGCAGGAATTCTCCACTCGATAGCGGAACCGGCTCTCGCCGGAAGGGAACAACAATGATCGCACGCCGTTTTGCGGCTTTGGGTTCAGCCGTCCTCGGAGCACTGTTCGTGCTCACCCCGCCGTCCGCTGTGGCGGGCACAATCGCGCTACCGACGCTCTCGTCCGAAGCGAAACAGGCCATCAGCCACCTGCCCTCTGCTCACGCCAGGTCTCGCGCCGCGAAGTACCCTGCTCCGGACCTGACCGGAGACCGGATACCCGACGTCCTCACGGTCGCGACGGACACCTCACTGGCGGCGCACGCGGGAACCGGTGCGGTCGGCGGGTCCGGCGCGTTCGCCGCCGGAACGGGCGTGGGAAGCATCCCTTCCGATCGCCGGTACGTCGGGCAGGCCGATTTCACCGGTGACGGCTACAACGACATCATGAGCCTCAGCACCGGCGGTTCGCTCTACCTCGCACAGCACAGCGGGACCGTGAACGGAGCCGCCACCTTCCGGCCCGAGAAGAACATCGCCAACGGGTGGCAGAGCGCTTCGCTGATCCTCGCCACGGATTTCCTGGGTAAAGACCGGAACAATCCCACGGAACTCGACGGCCTGGCCGACATCCTCTTCCGCGTGCCGACCGACAACGGGATCTACCTCTACGTCAACCAGGGGCTAGACAGCAACGGCAACCTCACCTTCTTCAGCTGGGGCAAGCTGCTCAACGACACCCAGGCCGTCACCAGCATGGCCGCCGCCGACGTCACAGCAGACGGCTTCCCCGATCTCTACACGACCTTCACCGACGGAAGTGCCCGGCTCCTCGACTTCTTCGCGGAGCAGGACTCCAGCGGCAACTGGATCGCCAAGTGGTACACGATCACGGCCACGGGCGCCGACGTCTACGACACGCGCCTGCTGACCGACGTCAACGACGACGGCTTCCCCGACCTGGTCACCCGCACCAAGGCGACGGGTGAGCTGGACGTGGCTCTGCACACGAGGAACTGGAATCCGGCCGCGCCGTCGGCCGTCTTCGACACCACGAACCGGAAGGTGCTCGCCACGGGCTGGGGCACTTACCGGATCGTCACCTGACCACTGACCGACCGACTGGGGAGGAACCGTGCTGGACGACGCTCGCACGCTGGAACACCTGGAGCGCGGGAAATCGAGCATCATCGGCAGCTTCTGGGACAGCAGGAACATCACGTCCGTCGGGATCAGTACCCGGGTCCGGGCCGGAGAACGAACGGACCAGCCGGCTGTGCGGGTGGGAGTCGTCAAGAAGAGGAAACCGGCTCAGGTCCGGTCCGACGAGATGCTTCCCTCGACAATCGACATCGACGGGACCACGTATGCGGTGGACGTCGTGGAAGTCGGCGAGGCGATCGCGTACAACTTCCCGCCCGACTGGACTTTCACCGAGATCGAACGGCCGCTGCGCCCCGGTATTCAGATCGGGAATCCCGGCAACACCATCGCAGGTGGTGGCTGGTTCTACGGCACGCTCGGTTGTTTCGTCCGTGACAACGGACGGGTGGCCATCATGTCGAACGCGCACGTCCTGGTCGACTGGGCGTCGAACACCGCCAAGGACATCACCCAGCCCACGCCGATCGATGACGGCACCGGACACCCCAGCAACGTCGTCGCGACCCTCGAGCGGATCGTGCACTACAACGGAAGCGTGCTCGCGCGCAACATCGCCGACGTGAGCACCGCGGTGCTCAACAACGCCTCGGCCGGGACGTACACGGAAGACCCGGTCGGCCAGTTAATGCCGGCGCCATCCCCGCAGCACAAGGCAGTCGGGTTGTTCTTCGCGGGCAACCCGCACTGCTCCGCGGGATGGATCTGCAAGATCCACAACTGCCTCTCGGCGCTGGGGCCCGGCGTGGAGATGCTGACGCCGGGGTCGGCGCTCGTCGCGGGCGAGTACCGGTACCAGGACAAGATCGAAAAGGTCGGCGCGCGCAGTGGCTATTCGTCCACCCGCATCGACGACATCTCCGCGACGCTCAAGATGACGACCGAGGACGGGCGGAAGATCAACTTCGTGGACTGCATCGGGACCGGGAGAATGGGCTGGCCGGGCGATTCCGGATCCCTCGTGTGCCTCGGCGGTACCGGCTACGACTGGGTGCCGCTGGACAATCCCAACGGGGAGTGCACGATCCTCGGTGCGGTCGGCGCCATGTACGACCTCCCCGTCTCTTCGGAAGTGGCCTACGCGGACCGCATCCGCGACGAGTTCCTGTCCCTCACCGAACTGGGCAGTCTCCTGATCGACCTGTTCTACCTCAATGCCGATACCGTGACCTCACGCAGTGCCCAATCGCCGACCAATGACTACGAGAAAGCAGGCGCACGCAGTCTTTACGACAAGTACTACGGGTTCGTCAAGGGTGTGCTCGACAACCCGCGCGATCCCTCGAACGTCGTCAAGCAGGAGCACCTTGACGACACGGCGCAGGCGATCAACGGCGCTGCCCTGCACATGACGACCGAAGAGTCGCAGGCACTCGCCGACATCTACAACCAGGTGATCAAGAAGACCTTGGGGATGAACTACGACCAGATCCTGGCCTACATGAACGACCGTGCGGTCTACGACTACGTGCTGAACCGGCTGAAGACCGTGCCCACCATCGTGACCCAGGGAGTGATAAGGGGGTGAACGACCAGGCAGATCACGGTTTCAACCCCTCCCCACAGGGAAAGCCGTCCGACGAAGATCGGACTTGGCTGGAGAACCTGGTGATCGGCGACCCCGCCCTCGACGGCGGCGGCTTCATGATGGAGGATCATCAGTGGGTGATCTGGCTCATGACAGCGGACCCGGCGGCGGAAACGGCCCAGCCGCGGGAACTGCGTGGTTACCCGGTGCGCTTTCGGCGTGGGCCCGCGCGGTGGATGAGAGACGGTGTTGACGAGAGGTAGCCGACGGCTCGTTCTGGTGGCGTGTCTCCTGGCCGGTGCCCTGTGCGGCTGCGAGGCCCGTGGCATCGATCCGGCCGTCCCGGCGCGTCCGATGCAGCTGCTGGGTTCGAAAGCCGGGTTCGCCGTCGATCCGTCGAGCCCGGCGGCCGCGTGGGTGCGGAACAACCCCGGATCACCGGCCACGGCCACGGTCGAACAGCGCATCGCCCGAGTTCCCGCCGCTCATCGGGTGGCGGTCGTGGAAAAAGAGGTGGCGGACGACATCCGGCCCTACCTCGACGCGGCGGCCGGCAGCCGCGCTCAGGCACTGCTGTTCGCCGACGCCGATCGCGGGGCCGGTTGTCCGGCGTCGTCCGGCTCCTACCGCAGCTGGAGCAGTGCGCTCGCGGCCGCGGTGGGGGAGCAGGATGTGATCATCGTGCTCCGCGTAGCCGCGTCCGAACCGGGCGGCAGGGAATGCTCAACCGATCCGCGGCCGCAGGTGACCGAGAACGTCGTCGCGAGCTTGCGCGCCAGTGCCCGGAACGCCCGGGTCATCCTGGATGTCAGTGACCTGGCCGCGCAGTCCGTGCCGGCGGTGCAGCAATTCCTGGACCGCATGGCGCTCACCGGTCTCACGGGTATCGCCGTCAACGTCGGTGGGACCGCTCCTGACGCCCACATCGCCGATACGGTGTCGAAGCTACGCCGCGGTAACCTCCTGGTCGTCCAGGACTCGAGCAGAAGTGGTGGCGACGGGCCGCCAGGATGCAACTCACCGCAAGCCCGGCTCGGTCCGCAGCTGTCGCTGAGCCCCGATGCCGGCTGGGTTCAGAAAGTCTGGATCACTACCCCCGGCGTCTCCGACGGCCCGTGCGGCGCCGCCCCGGGCAGTAAAGCGGGCGAGTTCGTGCCTGAGCTTGCTGTCGCACTGACCCGGTAGTTTCTATGCCGGTGTCGGCCGGTGTGCCGCCTCCGGGGTGATGACCACGACCGGCACCGCGAGTACCGCATGCACTCGCGTCCCGCGCTGTCGATCACCAGACCCGCCAGCGCGCACCGCGGTGGGCGCCGAGCACCGTCCGTGTCTCGACCTCTGCTGTGGTTTCGATACCGAGGCCGGTGACGTGCGTCGCGACACCCGGGCCGATCACCCGCAGCAACCCCCGGTTGTGCAGCAGCACGGGCACGGGGCTGCTTGGAGTGTTCGGCGGAAGGCGCCGGGCGAGAAGATCGCCACCGTGAAGTTGACCAGGCGCACACCGCGGAGGACGACGCTTGCCGAAACGTCGGGGCCAGGTACCCACGCGACGGGAGACGTGTACCCGAACTGCGGACCGGCGGCCCCTCTGCTCTGGGCGGCCGTTTCTGTCGGTACGGGCCGATACCGTGTTCAGGAGGACTTTGTCAGCCTCGACGGACGTGGGTTCGCTGCCTTTGTGGGACTTGGGCCGCGCCTGGCTTTCGTCAGATGACGCCCAGCTCGTGCAGCTTGATCAGCAGTCCGACGAGCCCGCCGGCGCCACCGGAGCCGAGCACGATGCCGGTCAGCAGTCGGAGCACTTTGTAGGCGTCGGCGCGGCGGTCCGGGTCGTTGACGAGCACGGCCACGAAACCCGCGCAGCCGAGCAACAGCAGGAACAGTACGGCGTATCCGCCGAGGATCCAGGCGAGCACAACATCTCCACTCGACCTGACCTGGCGACCGCTGGGCTCGGCTTCCGGGTCAGGTGCTGGTGGGAGTGCTCCCGGCGCGCTGCACAAGTGAAGACGGGTGGTAAGCCCAGAACCTCAGTGCGTAAGCGCGTCAGCCATATGGAGTCAGCAACTTCAAAAAAGGTCAACGCTGCGTAACCGCGTGAGGCATTTTTTCTTACTCTACTCGCTTCGCCCTGGCGAGGAAGAGTGCACGCGAGACCTCCCTGCCTTCTGGTCTGCGGTGTGGCCGAAAGTGGCCACGAATGTGCTGTCGACGCTGGTCGTTTAGGACTGGTCGCGCTGGCACCGACGCGAGCTGCGGCGCCACTTCGCCGGCCTGGCCGCCGACCTTGCGGGCCACCAAGCTCTCGGGTCGCCGGGCGGCATCTCGCGGCCCCGAGACCTGACCACTCGAGGCTGCGGCCGTCGAGGCCGGCGAGGTAGATCGATCGGTCGGATCTGGCGATTTCGGCGATGTGAGCACCGACCAGCCTGTTGCGCCCGGTCGTCCTGGTGCTGTAGCGCACGTGGCGGTACTTCGCATAGCCGGGCCAGGACCCGGGTACCGATCCTGTAGTGCTGCTCGTCGCCGACGAGTTCCCCCGAGCGAGAAGGTCACCATGCCCTCCGTGCCGCCGCGCGTCAGCGCTCCCACGGCAGCAGTTCTCCATGAGGCTTACTACAAAATCGCCGCGGCCAGCCGAGACCATTTCGCGGTATACGACTGCGTGCGGTCGACGCTGTCCAAGATCGTGCACCTCGATTCGTTCTACGTCGGGCTCATGCAGGGGACCGGCCAAGGTCCGCTTCCCGTACGGCTTCGAGGGCGGCCAGTTCGACGACCCGGTGCTGCACTCCTTCGGCGCCAACGGTCCGACTGCCTGGCTGCTCAAGCACCGGCAGACCTACCGCTTCTCCTACGACAACGGCGCGGTGCTCAACGCCGGCGTCTCGTTCGGCGACGTCCACCGGCGCTCGGCCGACGCCGTCACCGTGCCGCTGTTCCGGCCCGCGTGCTGACCCGCCACGACGAAGACGAAACCGCGATCGCTCAGCTTGGGCTCGACGGTGAAACCGACCAGCAGGTACTCACCTCGCACCACGTCATCGAGTACCTGAGTACCGAACTCGGCCGCCCTCTGGTCAGACGGTGCCTTTCACCGGCTCGGACTTCCCGTACAACCGCTGGATCGACCTCTGCTGAGGAATAGCTTCGGGATTTGCGTCCGGTAGTCGACATCGGGTGGAGTAGCGCACTGGCCAGTCGCACCTTCGCACCGTAGGAACCGAGCGGCGACCGCAAGGCGGTCGCGCCCAACCCACTCGCCTGACTCTCGTTGCAGTATTGACTCTTGCCAGTCCGCAGTCCTTCGATCGTCTCGGCGCGGTGGTCCGGGACGGACAGACGGCCGGCGACCACCTGCCGGGCGACCCGCGGATGCTGCTTTTGCCGGCGTGGGTCAGTGCCCGTTGCTGCAGCCGGTCGCCGAGAGGGAACCATCGGACCGTATCTGGTAAGCCGTGCACGTCACCGTGGTACGGCCGAGCGAAATGAGCCCGATGTCGAGCCCGATGAGTTTCCACTGGTAGAGCGTCGCGATTTGGAAGACGTACGGCGAACCATGATCGGAAAAACCGGCGCAGGTGCTCGGCAGGTACAAGGTCGTCCCGATGAAGTCTTCGGTTCCGCTGGAACAACTGACCGCGGTGGCGGCCATGGCCGGCGGCGCCGGCGCGACGAGACCGTATCCCGTGGCGAACGCAACCGAACCGGCGGCGACGCAACGCCTGATCAATCGAGATCTGCGCATTTCCGTCTCCTCGATCAACTCGACACGACCCTGGCGCTACGGTACCCGGAGTGGGGTGTGGGGATATGGGACATCCGGGCGGAACTGCGATGATGTTCTTTTCGGCAATTTCCCGAATGTCCGAAAGCACCCGCGCCCGTCCGGGAAGTCCCGGTCCGGGTAGTCCTTGTGCTGCACGGTGACCGAATGCTGGTCCGGCAGCCAGTTGGGCACGGCGATCGTGCGGGACTCGCCTCCGGTGGCCCGGGCCACTTCGGTCACGCCGATCGCCGACGCCGCGTCGGGCAGGGCTGGCACGTAGGCGTCCAACCGCCGACCCCTGGAAGCCAGACCGCGAGCAGTTAGGACGGCGAGCGCGTACTCCACATCAGCCACGGTGGACTGCCAGATGAGCGGAACGACACCAGCTATCGGAAGGTCGTGGTGCTCGGCATCACCGGGTCCGGCAAGTCGCCCCTTGCCGAAGGTCTCGCCGCGCGGATCGGCGCTGAATACGTAGATCTGGACGGGCTCAACCACGGCCCCAACTGGACGCCACTGCCCGCGAGCAGTTCACGGCCAGGGTGACCGAGATCGGGCGGGACCGTGCTGGGTGTTCGACGGCAACTACATCGACCGGATCAGCGCGACGCTGTGGCCCAAGGCCGACCTGATCGTGTGCCTGGACTTGTGGCTCCCGGTGGTGCTCAAGCGGATCGTGGTGCGCACGGTGACCCGCATCGTGCGCCGCACCGAGTTGTTCAACGGCAACGTTGAGCGCTGGTCCGCGCTGTTCGGCAGGAACTCGCTACTGTCGTGGGCGGTAACCTCCCAGCGCCGGCACACCCGCGAACTGTTCGGCCGGCTCACGGAACTGGCTGCAACCGGGGTGGCGGTGGTGCGGCTGCGCTCCGGGCGCACGGCCGCCCAGTGGCTGGCCGACGTTCCCGCGACCGCCCAAGCCGACCGCACACCCCCCCGCAGCGGTAGTGCGGTAGCACTCGCCAGGGGCTATTGGCGGTTCGGCGACGGCGTCGACGAGTCGGCCGAGATCGACGCGGGTGAGCGGGTCGAGGTCGACGCGGGAACATTCCGCGTCCTTGTCGGGCGCGGGCAGCCGTTCTGACGGCGGTTGTCCAGCTGGCGCGGTTGGTGGGGCGGCGCCTGGTGGTGCGCCAGTGTCGAGAGCGGCTTGCGTTGATGGTCACGGAAGCTGGGCGCCGGTGTTGGACAACGGCCGATCACCTATTCGTGTCAGGGGGACTCGACGGCTATGGTCCAGGGGCGGAGCCGACACCGCGGAGCGCAGAACATCGGCAACGGTTGTCGACAGCGTCGTCGCCGACGAGAGTGCGAGCTGACGACCGCGGTCTCCCGGCACCCGCTCACCGAGCTGCACCACGCGTTGCTGGCCCGAGGGTGGATGTGGGGCATGGCCTCCGGGCGAGTTGCTCCCACCGGCTTTCAGCCCCGCGACGGGTGGGTTCGCTACGTTCCTCAAGATTGCGCAAGGCACCACCCTCGGTCCGTCGAGGGACACCTTGGTGCTGCGCCGCCACCAACGCCGGAAACACCGATCACGGGACAGGCCCTCTGCGGAACGGATTGACTTCGGAAAGCCCGGAACGGGATGTTACGTCTTGAGGTTGTGGACGGTGATTTCAGCGATTTTCCGGGTGGCGCCGCAGGGGTTGTGTTGGTAGGGGCCGGTTTCGGGTTTTTCGTGGGTGGTGGCGGTGATGTAGATGAGGGTGGTGTTGTCTGCAGCGAGGGCGAGGGTGCAGCCGAGGGGACCGTCGGCTTGTTTGCTGGGGATGTTGTCTTCGATGGCAACGATGACGGCGGGGTGGATGGTGTCCACGGTGACGGGTTCCCAGTGGTTGCCGGTGTCGTGGCCGCGGGCGTGTTCGAGGTAGAGCGTGCGGAGGCTGTTGCCGCGATTGGACAGGATGACCTTCGCGACGGGGCCGAACGCGGTGACGCATCGCCGGCCGTCGACGCTCCGGTCGCCACCGGTGAAGCCGAGACTGTTGAGCTGTTCGACGGTGACCGCTGCGCACGGGTCGGCTTGGAATCGGGCGGCGCCGGGGAGACCGGTGCCGGGGATGGGCGGGACGGACACGGGCGGGTCGGTCGGCCGCGGCGGCGGGCTGGGTGTGCACCCGGCGACCAGGCCCAGCGCGAGCAGACCAGCGACGGTGCGGGGGGTGTGTCGGCCGGTCATGGCTGGCTGGCTCCTGGCTTGACGTGCCACCGGGCCGGGTCGCTGATGACTCCGGTACTGCTGCCGACCTCGGGCAGGGCAGCGAAAGTAGTCTCGATCGTGGTCAGTTCGATTCGGTTGCCGGTCAGCTTGCCGATGTTGGTGAGCATCCCGCCGAGCAGGGTCAGGCAGTCCTGCCAGAAGGTCGCGAAGGCGGTGTTGAGTGCGTCGGCGATGTCTTTGAAGCTGATCGGCGCCAGCGGTGGCAGGACGACCGAGGTGCCGATGGCGATGCCGATCTTGCCGCCGAGCTGGTTGATGTTGATCGCGCATTTACCGATCACGACAAGCAGGTTCTTATAGGTGTCGATAATCGTTTCGGCAATGGAGGACATCGTCTTGGTCAGCGTGACCAGCGAGGCCTGGTCCTGGGCGAGGATGGATTTGGCCATGCCGGCGTAGGTGGCGAACTGGTCGGCGGCGTCGCCGTGCCACGCCGTCGAGAGCGTCAGCTGTGCGGCGTTGAGCTGGTCGACCGCGTCGGAGAGGGCGCTCTGGCTGGCGAAGGTGTCGGCCAGGTGCAGGACTTTGCCGATGTCGCCGGCGATGAAGACGCGGAGCTTGTTCAGCAGGGTGATGATGCCGTCGGCGCCGATGAATCCGGCGGCGCGCCGGATGACCGCGTCGGCGGCGTCGGGGTAGGGCAGGGCCGCCGGGTCGGAGGTGCCGGGCGGCGGTGGGGGAGCGGCGATCACCGGCTGCCTCCTTCGAGTTTCTTCAGTCGCTCGTACTCAGCGGCGTCTTGCTTCTCGTAGTAGCCGGCGGCGGTCTGCAGCGCTTGGGCGAGCTGGTGCAGGCTGTCAGCGTTCTTGGCCGTCTTCGAGCGGATCGTGTCGATGGCGCGGTTGTACTGCTCGACCGTGCCGGCGCCGTTGATGTTCGGCATCAGCTCGGTCGTGGTGCCCGGGAGTCCGAGGTCGAACTCGCCGAGCAGGGTGTCGGCCAGGTCGTGCTGGGCGAGCTTGAGGATCAGCTCGGCGGCGGTGGTGACGTTGCTTGCGGCGGTGCGGAGCGCTTCGGGGTAGACGCGGTAGCCCTTGCCGACGATGTCTCTCGGGTCGAAGGTCATGCCAGCTCCGTTTCGGCGATAGCCGCGGCGATGGTCTCGGCGCGCCGGCGTTCGGCCTGTAGTTCGGCGTCCCGGATGCCGTCCAGCAGGGCCCGGGACAGCGCGGCAGCGTTGTACTGGCGCATCTCGGCGGCGTCGAGGGTGACTGCGGTCAGTTCACCGGTGCCCGACACGGTGACCGAACCCAGCTCACCGGGCAGCTGCCACTGCAGCGGTGCCCGTTCTGCCTCCTGCGTGGTCTGGGCGACCGCAGCTGTGGCGGCGTCGATTTCGCGCGCCAGGTGGTACAGCTCGTCCTGGTAGTTCACCAGCGCCTCCGATCCTCGTCCGGCCCGCCGTCGTCTTGCAGGAAGTCCAGCTCCTCGAAGTTCTCGTACTCGACCTCCGCTCGCTTCGGCCGTTCGGCCGGGGCGGGACGGCCTGAGGTCGGTTCGTGGTTGGCGGCAGGGGTTATCGATGGGCTGACCGCGGCGCCTTCCAGCGGCGGGGCCGGCGCCGGCTGCCACACCTGGTCCTTGTCCAGCACCGCCCGCATCTTCGGGACGGCCACGGCGGAGGCCTTCTGCCTCGCTGCGACGACCGCCTCCACGACGTCGGACCCGACGACCTGCGGATGCGCCCCGCGCATCACCGATTGGCTGATCGTCAGATCGACAATCCGGCCGTGGCCGCTGACGACTGCGGTGACGGCGCCGTCGCGGCACTGCCCCGAAAACCGGGCCCGCTCCAGCTCTCCATCCAATTGGCTGGCCTGGTGCCGCATCACCTCGGCGTTGAACACCACGTCGGCATCGCCTCCCCACGCTCCCGACTCGCCCCGCGACCCATCCCGGCGATTGTTACCGCTGGTCGCCGACTGGTCGCGCCACCCGGGGCAGCGTAGCCGATTCACGCTTGCCTCGAGGGTGCGTCGACGACAGCCTCGAACGTGATCTTCACGACGCCGGAACTGCCTGTTCCCGGTTCACATGTTGTCGAGTGACATCTGAACTGGCTAAACACAAGGTGCTGACCCCCACGTAGCTCGGCGAGCGGGTTCCAGCTGATGCGGGTGCGTATCACGTACAGGATGCCTTCGAGTGCGGCGCGGTTGTCGGCACGCTTGCGGCCGGGATAGCGGAAACCTCGCGGGTGCACCGGGAGGAGCGGCTCGAGCCGCTCCCACAGCTGGTCGGTCAGAACCTCCTCACGCATACCAAGATCGGCATGGAAGGGCACCGGCCGACCGCCGCAGCCGCGCTATCCTGACCCGCCGCAGGATTTGAAGTCCCTGGCGATGGCCGCCGGGCGATCGGCGGGCCGGTGCGGCGCGCTCTGACGTCTCGCCCTGTGACGAAACTACGCTAAGTGACTGTCCTAATCAACCCCGCTCAGGGTCCTATGGCAATTCTTTCTCCATTCCAATAAGGCGAGCAGAATGGTCTCACAATGCCGGTCTGCAGATGCTGCTTTATTTGGAGTTTTGTGACGCGCGGATAGATGAATCAGCTTCACGAAAAGGGCTCGGAGAGGCTTGGTCGACTGACTCGCCTGCACTGGTCGCCAGGAACACCTGTCTGTCCACAATGGGATATCGGGGGCGTATCTGGGGCATATCGTGATCGGTCCCAATCAGTCCTCACCGGCTCTGAGCAGCCCAAACGTCGAGACGGCCGACGGGGTGCGCGCGGCCCCGATCGGGCTCCGCGGCACCCCTTCGGCCTACTCCTGAAGGCTGACGCGCCGGCGTCAGCTGGACCGGTTCGCCCACCACTGCTGGCCGGCTTCGGGCAGGGTCGCGATCGGGTCGTAGTAGGGGTAGCGCCGCTGCAACGCCTCACCACGGTCCTCGGCGTCAGCCTTATCGACGCTGGTCAGGTAGTTCTTGGTCCAGTACGAAATCCCCAGCTCCCGGTCGTACTCGGCCAGCTGGTGCACCCACCGCTTCCCGACATACGGCACGTCACAAACGATCCGCGGCGTCGCATACCCCGGCAGATACCCCATGATCGAGTGCTGCAGTTCCTGCGCCTCATGAACCGAAACCCGCCAGTGCTCGGCGTTCGGGATCATGTCGCACATGTAGAAGTAGTACGGCAGGATGTTCGCTTCCCCTTGCAGAGCAAAGCAAAGGTCCAGCAGAGCCGCCGGCGTCGCGTTGACCCCGCGCATCAGCACGCCCTGGTTGCGCACGTCCCGCACCCCGACGTTCAGCGCCGTCTGGGCTGCCTCCGCCACCAGGGGGGTCACCGACTGGGCGTGGTTGACGTGCGTGTGGATCGCCAGGTTGACGCCGCGGCGCTGGGCGGTGACCGCCACTCGCTCGAGGCCTTCGACCACCTTCGGCTGGAGCCAGTGCTGGGGCAGGGCCGCGAGGGCCTTCGTCGCCAGGCGGATGTCTCGGACCGTTTCGATGTCCATCAGGCGCATCAGGAACGACTCCAGCTGCGGCCACGGCACGTTGGCCACGTCGCCGCCGGAGACCACGACGTCGCGGACGCCCGGGGTCTTCTTCAGGTACGCGATCATCGCGTCCTGGCGGTCGACCGGTTTGAGCGTCAGCTTGTGCTTCTCGACCGTCTCCGTCGAATTGCCGACCAGATCCATGCGGGTGCAGTGGCCGCAGTACTGGGGGCAGGTCGAGATCATCTCGGCCAGTACCTTCGTCGGGTAGCGGTGGGTGAGGCCCTCCACGACCCACATCTCCGCCTCGTGCAGCGAGTCGCGCTCGGAATGCGGGTGGCTCGGCCACGTGGCGTCACGGTCACTGCGGACCGGGAGCATGTAGCGGCGGATCGGGTCGGCGTAGAACGCCTCGGTCACCTTCGCCGGGTCGGTGCCCGCGGTCGGGGCCATCGTGTTGAGCATCTGCGGAGGCAGCAGCATCGACATCGTCGCCAGCTCGCGCTGGTCGGCGAGCAGGTCGTCGTAGAAGCGCTCCTCCAGCAGGTCGCCCATCAGGGCGCGCAGCTGCTTGACGTTGCGGACGCAGTGCACCCGCTGCCACTGCGCGTCGCGCCACTCGGCCTCGGTCACGTCGTGCCAGCCAGGAAAGCGGCGCCAGTCGGGTTCCACCAGCTCGGCGCGGGCGTACTCGTAGGGCTGGTCGAAGGCGGCGGCAGGCGTCACAGGTTCCTGGATCGCAGTCACTTGTACTCCTAGTCGTCGGGAACGCGTTAAAATATCCTGTCATAACGTTCTCACGGAGTAAATCTTCCTGCTTGCCGGGTCGCCGTCCCCCACCTGGACGAAGCAGGCAGACTCAGGGGCGTGACGGACGAACACACGACGCTCCTGCTCGGCGGGCGCATCTACACCCCCGCCGGCCCCGACGCCACGGCGATGGCGGTCACCGGCGGCACCGTGGTCTGGGTCGGGCAGGACGCCCCGGCCCGCGCCCTGCACCCGAACGCCGAGATCGTCGACCTCCAGGGCACCTTCGTCGCCCCCGCGTTCGTCGACGCGCACGTCCACGCCACCGCCACCGGACTGCACCTGACCGGCCTCGACCTCACCGGCGTCCGCGGCCGCGCCGACCTGCTGGCCCGCGTGCGCGACGCCGTCAGCCCCGGGCGGGTCCTGCTCGCCCACGGCTGGGACGAGACGACCTGGACCGACCCGCGCCTGCCCGGCCGCGCCGAGCTCGACGCCGCCGCCGGGGGCGCGCCCGTCTACCTCAGCCGCGTCGACGTCCACTCTGCGCTCGTCTCCACCGCCCTCGTCGAGCTGGCCCCGACCGCCCGCGACGCCGACGGCTGGTCGCCCGACGGCCCGCTGACCCGCGCCGCCCACCACGCCGTCCGCGCGGCCGTGCGCGCCGCCATCACGCCCGAGCAGCGCGAACGCGCCCAGCGGGCGTTCCTCACCGAGGCCGCGGAACAGGGCATCGTGAGCGTCCACGAATGCGCCGGCCCCGACATCTCCGGCCGCGACGACCTCGCCGCCCTCCTCGCCCTCTCCGGGCCCGGCACACCGGAGGTCGTCGGGTACTGGGGCGAGCTCGGCGCCGTCGAAACCGCGCGGGAACTCGGGGCCCGTGGCCTGGCCGGCGACCTGTTCGTCGACGGCGCCCTCGGCTCGCACACCGCCGCCCTCACCCGGCCCTACGCCGACCACCCCGGCGAAGGAACGCTCTACCTCGACGCCCACCGCATCGCCGGGCACCTCACCGCCTGCACCGAAGCCGGGCTGCAGGCCGGCTTCCACGTCATCGGCGACGCCGCGGTGGCCGAAGTCGTCGAAGGCTTCCGGCTGGCGGAGAAGGAGGTCGGCCAGCGCGCGCTGGCCGCCTGCCACCACCGGCTCGAACACCTGGAGATGGTCACCGCCGAGCAGGCCAAGCAGCTGGCCGCGTGGGGTGTGGTCGCCTCGGCGCAACCGCTGTTCGACGCGCTCTGGGGCGGCCCGGAGGGCATGTACGCCGAACGTCTCGGCGCGGACCGCGCGGCCGGCCTCAACCCCTTCTCGGCGCTGGCCGCCGAAGGCGTGCTGCTCGCCTTCGGCTCCGACGCGCCGGTGACACCGCTCGACCCGTGGGCGAGCGTCCGCGCCGCGGCCTACCACCGGACGCCGGGTGCCGGCCTGTCGCCGCGGGCGGCGTTCACCGCCCACACCCGGGCCGGGCACCGCGCGGCCGGCGTCAACGACGGCGTCACCGGCAGCCTCGTCCCGGGCGCGCCGGCGCACTACGCGATCTGGGACGCCACCGACCTCGTCGTGGCCACCCCGGACAGCCGCGTGCAGCGCTGGTCCACCGATCCGCGGGCCGGCGTGCCGCCGCTGCCCCGGCTCGAACCGGACGCCGCCCTCCCGCGGTGCCTGCGCACGGTCCGCGCGGGTGACGTCCTCCACGACACGATCTCCTAGAGTTGGCACCCGTGGCAGTCACCGTGGCCGACCCCGAACCGGGCGCCCCGCACCAGCCCGCCCGCACGCGGCGGTTCCCCCCGGCCTGGCTGCTGCGCACCGCCGCGGCGTGCGCGTCCGGATTCGCCTATTACCTGAGCTTCGCGCCGCGCCCGCTGTGGTGGCTGGCGCCGCTGGCCTTCGCCGGGCTGGCCCTCGTCCTGCGCGGACGACGCTTCCGCGCCGGCTTCGGCTACGGCTTCGCGTTCGGGCTGGTGTTCTTCCTGCCGCTGCTGACCTGGCTGCTGGACTTCCTGGGGCCGGACTTCGGCCCGTGGCCGTGGCTGGGCCTGTCGTTCGCGCTGGCGCTCTACCACGGCCTGGCCGGCGGCCTGATCACGCTGGTCTCCCGGCTGCCGGCCGCGCCGCTGTGGGGTGCGCTGGTGCTCATCGCGCTGGAGACGCCGCGCGCGTGGTTCCCCTTCGGCGGCTTCCCGTGGGGCCGCGTCGCCTTCAGCCAGCCCGAAGGCGCGTTCCTGCCGCTCGCCTCGATCGGGGGCGCCCCGCTGGTCGGCCTGGCCGTCGTCCTCACCGGCTTCGGCCTGGCCACCCTCGCCGCCCGGCTGTGGGACGTGCGCAAGCTCACGCGACCGGTGGTCTTCGCCGCCCTCGCCGCGCTGCTGCCCGTGGTCGCGGGTCTGACGCTGTGGCCGGCGATCGGCACCGGCGCGCAGGACGGCGAGCTCACCGTCGCGACGGTGCAGGGCAACGCCCCGGACATCGGGCTCGCGCTGCAGGGGCAGCGGACCGTCCTGCGTGAAAACACCATCGCCGAGAGCGAGCGGCTGCTCGCGGCCGTCCGGGCCGGGAAGGTGGCCAAGCCGGACCTGGTGGTGTGGCCGGAGAGCGCCACCCCCGTCACCGGCCCGGACCCGCAGGTCGACCAGCTCGTGGCGAACTTCGGCGTCCCGGCCCTGATCGGTGCGGTCTACGCGCTCCCGGACGGGCACGTCCAGAACTCCGTCATCGCCTGGGACCCGCGGACCGGCCCCGGCGAGCGCTACGCCAAGCAGCAGCTGGTGCCCTTCGGCGAGTACGTGCCCGCCCGCAAGGTCGCCCAGCTGGTCACCCCGTTCCTCGACCAGGAGACCGTCGACATGGTCCCCGGCGGCGGCGCGAACCAGACCATGGACGTCGCGGGCACGAAGGTCGGCGTGTTCATCTGCTACGAGACGGCGTTCGACTACCCGGCCCGCGACGCCGTCCGCGAGGGTGCCGAACTGCTGGTGGTGCCGACCAACAACGCCTGGTACGGCCGCAGCGAGATGAGCGAGCAGCAGCTGGCGATGTCCCGGCTGCGGGCGGTCGAACACGGCCGGTCCGTCGTGGTGTCCGCCGTCTCAGGGGTGAGCGCGGTCGTGGCGCCCGACGGCTCGGTGACCAGCTCAACGGGCCTTTTCACGGCGGATTCCCTGGTCGGGCGCGTCCCGTTGCGGACGCAGACTACGCTGTCGGATCGACTAGGTGCGTGGACGGAGTACGGGCTGCTGGCTCTGGCGATCGCCGGGGTGGCCGGTGGGCTCGTACTCCGTTTTCGCACCCGGCGCACCAGCGCCGGCACGGCAGGGGAAGCGGCGGACTGACCGCCGCGGATATCGGAGGAGCACGGATGTCGCAGGCGCCGCGGGGGGCCCGGGAAATCGAGCCGGTGCTGGTGGTGATCCCGACGTACAACGAGCGGGAGAACCTCGGCCCGATCCTGGATCGCCTGCACAAGGTACTCCCGGACGTGCACGTGCTCGTGGTGGACGACGGCAGCCCGGACGGCACCGGCGAGCTCGCCGACGAGCGCGCGGCCGCCAACCCCCACATCCAGGTGCTGCACCGCACCGAGAAGGCCGGCCTCGGCGCCGCCTACATCGCCGGGTTCCGCTGGGGCCTGGCGCGTGAGTACAACACGATCGTCGAGATGGACGCCGACGGCTCGCACGCCCCCGAGGACCTGCCCCGCCTGCTGGACGCGGTCGGCGACGCCGACCTGGCGATCGGCTCGCGCTACGTGCCGGGTGGCAGCGTCGTGAACTGGCCGGTGAACCGCCAGATCCTCTCCCGCGGCGCCAACATCTACTCGCAGGTCGCGCTGGGCATGCGCACCCGCGACATCACCGCGGGCTTCCGCGCCTACCGCCGTCCGGTGCTGGAGAAGCTGCCCCTGGACGAGGTCAACTCGCACGGCTACTGCTTCCAGATCGACCTGACCATCCGCACGGCCGACGCCGGGTTCGAGATCGTCGAGGTCCCGATCACCTTCACCGAGCGCGAGATCGGCGAGTCGAAGATGAGCGGCTCGATCATCCGCGAGGCGTTCCTGCGGGTGGCCAAGTGGGGCGTCGAGCGCCGCTGGCACCAGCTGCGCAAGCTCGTCAAGCGCGCCTGAGCCGTTTTCCCGCGTTCTGGGCCATCATGGGGCCGGTGACGACCATCGTGGCCTTCCACGCCCACGCCGACGACCCCGTCCTGCTCAGCGGCGGCACGCTGGCCCGCGCCGCGGCCGACGGGCACCGGGTGGTGGTCGTCGTGGCCACCGACGGCATGGCCGCCGAGCACCCGACGCCGCGGTGGGCCGAGCTGGAGGCCGCCGCGGCCATCCTCGGCGTCCGGCGCGTCGTGCACCTGGGCTACGCCGACAGCGGACACGGACCGGTGCTGTACGCCGACCCGCCCGGACGGCAGCGCTTCGCCCGGGCGGACACCGAGGAGGCCGCGCACCGGCTCGCGGCCCTGCTGCACGAGGAGCGCGCCGACCTGCTGCTCGGCTACGACGGCAACGGCGGCTACGGTCACCGCGACCACGTGAAGGTGCACGAAGTCGCCCGCCGGGCGGCCCGGCTGACCGGGACGCGGCTGCTGGAGGCCACCCTGCCCCGGGACTTCGCGCTGCGGTTCGTGCGGGTGGTGCGGGCGCTGCGGATCCCGTTCGAATACGACGTCGAAGCGCTCGGGCACGCCTACAGCCCGGCCTCGGCCATCACCCACCGGTTCGACGTGCGGCGGTTCGCCGGGCGCAAACAGGCGGCGCTGGCCGCGCACGTGTCCGACGTGCGCGGCACCGGGCGGCTTTCGGCGGTGCTGCGGCTGCTCGTGTGGCTACCGGCGCCCCTGTTCGGGCTGGTCGCCGGCCGCGAGTGGTACGCCGAGGTCACGCCCGCAGGATCGCCACACCCTGTCGTGCAAGTTCCTGCACGTTCTGGTCGTCGGCGTCGGTGATGATCCCGGCGACGTCGCCGAAGGGCAGCACGGTGAACCGCGACGCCGCGCCCAGCTTCTCGGCGCTGGCCAGCACGTAGGTGTCGGCCGCGCGCCGGGCCAGGGTGCGCTTCATCGCGGCTTCGTCGGCGTCGCCGGTGGTCAGGCCGGCTTCGGGGTGGACGCCGGTGACACCGAGCAGGTAGACCTCGGCGCTGATCGACTGGGCGGCCTCGGCCGCGGCCGCGCCGCAGGTGACCGCGGAGTGCCGGAACAACCGGCCGCCCAGCAGGAACACCTCGACGCCGGGGTGGCCGAGCAGGGCGACGGCGACGGTCGGGCTGTGCGTGACGACGGTGGCCTCGAGGTCTTCGGGGAGGGCTTTCGCGACGGCCAGCGTGGTCGTGCCGCCATCCAGGATGACGGTGGAGCCGGGCCGGATCAGGGCGGCGGCCACCGCGGCGACCCGGTCCTTGCCGCCGACGGCGATGGAGGTCCGGCTCGCGTAGTCGGCGACGGCGGGGGAGACGGGCAGGGCGCCGCCGTAGACGCGCTGGCAGAGCCCGGCCGCGGCGAGGTCGCGCAGGTCGCGGCGGATGCTGTCCTCGGAGACCCCGAGCTCGGCCGCGACGTCCTTCGCCATGACTTTGCCGTCGGCGGCGAGCCGCGCGAGCAGCAGTTCACGACGTTCCCCGACCAGCATGCACGTTCCTCCTTGTTTCTTCCGAGTCGTGCACATTATGGTCGGGGCATGACCTCTTCGACAAGCCTGACCCGCAACCCGCGGGTCCGGGTCACCGACGTGGAGCTGCTCTCGTCGGCCTGGTACGTGCTGCGCCGCACCACGTTCGACTACCGGCACGGCGACGGGCGCTGGACGACCGAACAGCGCGAGACCTACGACCGCGGCAACGGCGCCACGGTGCTGCTCTACGACCTCGAGGGCGGCACCGTCCTGCTGACCCGCCAGTTCCGCTACCCCGTCTACGTCAACGACCACCCGGACGGCATGTTCGTGGAGACCGCGGCCGGCCTGCTGGACACCGACGACCCGGAAACCGCGATCCGGCGGGAGGCGGAGGAGGAGACCGGCGTGCGGATCGGCGCACTGCAGCACGTGTTCGACGTCTACACGAGCCCGGGCTCGGTGACCGAACGCCTGCACTGCTACGCGGCGCCCTACGACCCCGCCGACCGCGGCGAAGGCGGCGGCATCGCGGAGGAGGGCGAAGACATCGAGGTCCTCGAGCTCCCGTTCACCAAGGCCCTGGCCATGATCGGAACCGGTGAGATCGCGGACGCCAAGACGATCATGCTCCTGCAGTGGGCCGCCCTGCACGGCCCCTTCCGCGGCCTCTGACCCGCACTCCGCGGGCATGCGAAAGGCCCCCGCGGGGGGAGGTCGCGGGGGCCTTTCCGTTGTGGTGGGAGCTTTGGCTACGAGGCCGAAGCCGGGAGGATCACGCCGACCGGGAGGTGCGGCGGCCCTTCAGCTCGGCGAGACGTTCGTTGAGCAGGTCCTCGAGCTCGGGGATCGTGCGCCGCTCGAGCAGCATGTCCCAGTGGGTGCGCGGCGGCTTGACCTTCTTCTGCTCGGGTTGCCCACCATCGACGATCTCCGATTCGCTGCCGTGCAGGCGGCACTCCCAGACCGTCGGGATCTCGGCGTCGTCGGAGAACGGCACCTCGAACTCGTGGTTCTTCGGGCAGGCGTAGCGCACGGTGCGGCGTGGGGCGAGGTCGTGGTTGCGGTCGGTCTCGTAGCTGACCGCTCCCAGCCGGCTTCCACGAAGAACACGGTCGGCCATGATGGGGGTCCTTTCAGTCAGCTCCGGGGTGGAGCCAGGGGTGTTGCTCACCCTATGCAACGACCCGGGGGCCCGGAGGATTCCCGGACCACCATGTCGTTGCTCACGATGAGCTGCGTCACCCGCCTGCAACAGCTTCCACTAGTAGGAGGCATTTCGCGCTCCGGCGTGACGTCAATACGGCCTTCTTAGTGCTGATATCCCCCGGATGGGCTACTTGGGTCTCGCTCAGGTCAACCGTAACTGACCGTGATGGGCGGTAACCGGCCCCAGGTCACCCGATCGAAAGTGGCGGCGACACAATACCTGATAACGCACAGTAGCGAATTCGGCCTCAAAACGTGCTGAAGCTGAAGTTTCAACTACGGATTGTTCGGTATCTGCCACCACGACGGTATCGCCCTCACGCACCACCTCGCCGTCGACCACCCGCGCGTTGAACCGCCCGGGCAGCCCGCACCAGCACAACACCTCCACCTGAACCGGCTGCAACTCGTCCGCCAGTTCGAACAGACGAGCGGCCCCCGGGAACAACCGGCTCCGGAAGTCCGTCGCGATCCCGAAGCAGTAGACGTCGATCTCGACCTCGTCGGCCAGCTCCGCCAGCTGGTCGACCTGACCGGGGGAGAGGAACTGCGCCTCGTCCACCACGACGTAGTCCACGTGCCGGCCCTGCGCCCACTCCTGCCGCACCAAGTCACGCACGTCGGTGTCCTCACCGACCTCCACCGCCTGCCGGGTCAGCCCGATCCGGCTGGAGATCTGCGGCGCACCCGACCGGTCGTGACGCACCAGCACCAGCCCCCGGCGGCCCTGCCGCGCGTGGTTGTGGTCGATCTGCAGCGCCAGGGTCGACTTCCCGCAGTCCATCGGCCCGTAGCAGAACTTCAGCCTGCCCACCGGCGGCGTCCCACGGCGCGAACCGGCCGCGGGAACCGACGACAGGGCATCGGTGGGATCAGGGCCGGCGGCGTCGTTCAGCAAGGTCACGACGCCCGACCCTATCGGTGGCTACAGAACCTCCGGCGGACGGTTGCCCGCCGCCACGATCGCCCGCCGCACCGGCACCAGCCACACCAGCACCAGCCCCGCCACGAAGAAGATCACCAGCGCCACGATGGCCAGCCGGAACGACCCCGTCGCCTGCCCGACCCCGGCGAACACCAGCGGCCCCAGCCACGACGTCCCGCGCTCACCCACGACGTAGAGCGAGTAGTACTGCGCGTCCTTGCCCGCCGGGATCATCTGGCTGAACAGCGACCGCGACAGCGCGTTCGTCCCGCCCAGCACCAGCCCGATCCCCACCGCCACCGCGAGGAACTGCAGCATCTGCCGCGGCTGCACGAAATACGCCCCGGCCAGCACCACGATCCACAGCACCAGGCTGCCCAGAATCGTCCGCTTCGCCCCGATCCGCCGCGCCACCAGCCCGTGCACCGTGCCACCCAGGTACGCCACGAACTGGATCACCAGGATCGTGACGATCAACACCTCGTTGCCGAACCTCAGCTCGTCCTTGCCGTACTGCGCCGACACCGTCACCACCGTGTTGATCCCATCGGTGAAGACCAGGTAGCTGCCCAAGAACGCCAGCGTCAACGGGTACGCCTTCGCCGCCACCAGCGTCTGCCGCAACTCCGTGAACCCCGCCCGCAGCACCGAACGCCCCGGCGCGACGTCGACCGGCACGTGCCGGCGGGGGAGCGCCCGCACCGCGGGGAAGGTGAACGCCGCCCACCACAACCCCGAGGTCAGGAAGCAGATCTGCACCGCAAGGTCCTTGTCCACCCCGAACAGGTCGTGCTTCAGGTAGAGCACCAGCTGCAACGTCAGCGCCAGCCCGCCACCCAGGTACCCGAACGCCCACCCCTTCGCCGAAATGCCGTCCCGCTCGTCCGGCCCCCCGATGTCGACCAGGAACGAGTAGTAGACGACCAGCGAACCCCCATAGCCGATGTTCGCCACGATGAACAGCACCGCACCCAGCTGCCAGGCCGACCCCGAGAAGAAGAACATCGCCGCCGCGGCCGCCGCACCCAGGAACGCGAACCCACCCAGGATCCGCCGCTTGTGGTGACTCCGATCAGCCACCGCGCCGGCGATCGGCAGCACCAGCACCTGCACCACCGTCGCCACCGACAGCAGGTAACCCCACACCGAACCGGCCGGGAAGTGCAACCCCAGCAACGTCACGTCGCAGTTGTGCAGCGTGTCCGTCTCACCCGCCGCGTTCAGGCACGCACGGTCCCCGTTAAGGGTGATGTTCGCCCGCGCGTCCGCCGCCGCGATCGGGCTCATCGACAGCGCCCCGAACACCGTCGTCGTCGACGAATAGAACGGCGAATTCGCCCAGTCGTAGAAATACCAGCCCCAGCGCTCGCGCCTGGTCGAGCGCGTCCCGGCCAGCGTCATCCACGGCTCCTTCACTCAAGAACTTCCAGGTCAGCGCGGAGACTACGGGGACACCACGACCCCCGAGAACGCACCACCGAAACCGTGTCCGGTTTGTCGCTTCGTGATCATCCACCGCCCCCGCAGACCACCCCGTCCACGCTCCACAGCCGGTCTCGAGGGGCACCGAACGGTGTTACCCATGGGGCTCACGCGCCCGCTGTGTCTGTTGTGGTACCCGGGACACGCTCCTACTGTGCTCCCATGATCCAGAACCGCCCACGCACCGTGACGAGACTCCTGCTCCTCGCGATCGCCACCACGGTTCTGCCCCTCACCACCCCCGCCGCCGCCTCCGCCGACCCCGCCTCGAGCGCCTGGGCCAAACTCCGCATGTGCGAGTCGAGCAACCGCTACGCCACCAACACCGGCAACGGCTACTACGGCGCCTACCAGTTCGACCTGCCCACCTGGCGCAGCGTCGGCGGCCAAGGACGCCCCGACCAGGCCACCCCCGCCGAACAGGACTACCGCGCCCTCTACCTCTACCGCATGCGCGGCTGGCAACCCTGGCAGTGCGCCGGCATGCTCAACCTCGCCGCCGACGCCGACGCCCGCAGCAAACGCGTCCCCAGCTACACCGAATCCGCCTACATCGGCGGGGGAGGCCTGCCCACCCCGCCGCCCGGCCCCGGCGGCCCCAAACCCGCCTGGCCCGGCGTCGTCTACCGCTACGGCGACTGCGCCGACGCGCTCAAGACCTTCCAGCTCCGCATGAACGCCTTCGGCTACGGCTTCACCGGCACCGGCTGCTACCTCGACAAGACCCGCACCGCCGTCCTCGACCTCCAACGCGCCAACGGCATCAACGACAGCGGCCTCCTCGGCCCCAAGACCTGGGAAGCCGCCTGGACCGGCAAACCACCCCGCTGACGCTCACGGCTCCTGCGACCGCCGCCACGCACCCCGCTCGATCAGCACCTCACGCAGCAGATCCGGCCGATCCGTCACGATCCCGTGCACCCCGAGATCCAGCAGCATCCGCATCTCCGCCGGATCGTCGATCGTCCACGTGTGCACCTCGACACCCGAACGCCCGGCGATCGACAGGAACGCCTTGTCCACCACCCGCAACGCCCCCTGCCGCACCGGCACCTGCGCCATCGCCCCCAGCACCAGCCGCCCCAGCGGCAGCAACGGCAACCGGCCCCGCACCCACAACGCGAACGCCGACCGCGGCCCCATCGCCGTCACCAGCCGCGGCCCCGCCAGCTTCCGCAACCGCACCAGCCGCGCGTCCGAAAACGCCGCCCCCGCCACCCGGTCGAACGCCCCCGTCCGCTCCAGCACCCGCACGAACGGCTCCACCGCCCGATCGGCCTTCACATCCACGTTGAACCGCGCGTCCGGCAATTCCTCGAGGACGTCCTCCAACCGCGACAGCGCAGCCTTCCCGCCCACCTTGACGTTCTTCAACTGCTCCCACGTCTGCGCCGCGATCGGCCCGGCACCGTCCGTGGTCCGGTCCAGATCCGGATCGTGGTGCACCACCACCACACCGTCCGCCGTCGCGTGCACATCCGTCTCGAGGTACCGGTACCCCTCCGCACACGCCCGCTTGAACGCCGGCAACGAGTTCTCCAGCCCCTCGAGCTCACCGAGGTGCCACCCCCGGTGGGCGAAGGCACGGGGGACCGGATCAGCCAGGTACGGGAACGACGCGTGCATCCTCCAAGTGTGCCCTTCCGCCATGACCCCGGCATGAGCAAACAGTGGCCAGCTAGGGTCTCCCGGGTGAGGGAAGCCGCCGAACTGACCCAGCCGACCACGATCGAACTCGCCCCGGCCCGCCGAGGCGCCCCCAAGCACTGCGGCTGGTGCGGACGACGCCTCCCCGAAGGCGGCAACGTCGGCCGCCGCCGCCGCTACTGCGGCCAATCCTGCCGCCAGCGCGCCTACGAACGCCGCACCGCACTGCAGCGGAGCGGGCTCCCCGAAGACGCCGTGGTCCTGTCCGACACCGAGATCGCGGCCCTGCAAGACCGCCTCTTCCAGCTCCGCTGCGCGGCCGAGGACATCGTCACCGCCGCCGACGACGGAGCCGACGCCCGCGAGCTGCGCGGGCTCGCCGAAGAAATCGCCCGCGCGGCCAAGGACCTCGAACAACTCCGCTGACGCCCGTACCGGCACGGACGACACGCGCACCCAGACGGACGACACGACCGGGCCGGTGCCCGGGTGTCGTGTCGTCCGTTCAAGTACGCGTGTCGTCCATCGGGGCATTCAGCCAAGACCATCCAGCGCCCGATATGTCCGGTTGCTCGCCGCCGCCGCACGCTGCTCCCGGCCCGTCGCCTCGATGTAGTTCTGACTCGTCGCCAAGCTCGCGTGCCCCAGCAACGCCATGATCTCCGACGCCGTCGCCCCGTCCTCCGCCAGCCGCGTCGCGAACGTGTGCCGCAAGGCGTGCAGATTCGCCCCCACCGGCACCCGGTCGTGCAACCCCGCACCCCGATAACACGACTTCACCAGGTACTCCAGCGCACCCCGCCCGATCGGCTCACCCGCCCGGTCCAGCAGCAACGGCGAACCAGGGGAGAACCGCACGTTCGGGAACCGCACCCGGCACGACTCCCGGTACCGCTCGATCAGCTCCGCCAGCACCGGCTGCACCGGAATCGACCGGTCCCGGCTGCCCTTGCCCTTCACGTGCAACCGCAGCTCACCCGCGCGCCCCACCAGCGACCGCGCCGACAACGCCCGCATCTCCGCCGCCCGCAACCCCGCCACCAGCCCCAGCGCGATCACCAGCACGTCCCGCTCCGGCCACGGATCCCGCGCGCGCCGCGAACCCGCGGCCGCCGCCGACAGCAGCTGCTCCGGGGTTTCCTCACCCCGCAACGGCTTCGGCGTCAACGCCGGCGTCCGCGGCCGCGCCACCGCCCCCATCGGATTGCCCGCCAGCAGCCCGTCGGCCACGCAGAACGTGAGGAACTGGTTCCACGTCGACCACGCCCGCAGCACCGAGCTCTTCGCGTGCCCGTCCGCGAACGCCCCGAACGCCGACCGCAGCGCCGGGCCGGTGAGGTCGGCGACCTCCAGGTCCTCGGCCGGGCGCCCGAGCTCCGAAACCAGGAGAGTGGTGATCCCGGCGAGATCCCGGCGGTAGGCGTCTGTGGTGTGCGGAGAGTCCTTGCGGGGGCGACGGGCGGCGAAGAAGGCTTGCTGGGCCTCGGAAACCTTCATGTGGATCTTGTACCGCACGCCACCGACAGTTTCCGGGGCCGGGCCCGATCCCGGCATTTCATGCATAATGGCAATTATGCATGAAATGCCGGTGTGACCCGGGATCTTCCCCCTGGGGGACACGGAACTCTCCGAATCGCCGTTCCCGGCCGTCGGACGCCCTCGTGCTTCCATTGCGGGGCATGCGTACACATGTTCGATACCGGCTCGCGGGGAGCCGAGGCGGCCATCGGAGCCCGTGACGCGAATCGGGCGTCGCCAACCGTGCTGCAGGACAACGTCGGCGCGCCAAACCCCAGTCAGTTTCGTCACCGTGACGTTTTGAGGTCAGGTGACCGGACCTCGGGTTCATGCTCTCAGGGGATGCTCTCGGGCCCCTTGGAGGCTCGAGTCGGGTAACCGCTGACGGGGTGGGCCGACGAAACCCGCACAGGAGCCGTCCTGGCGAAGCGAACGCTCTCGCAACCTCTGACACAAGGCCCGATCCCGGATTCGGCACCCCTCCCAGCCTTCCGGCCAGCGTGTCACCAAGTGCCGATAATGTACATTATGTCAAGTAACGTCAGTGCCAGTCGCTGATCATCACGTCCCTCGGTGCCGGGGCACCCTCCCCGGTCTCCACGAGCTGCTTGAGGCTCATCAGGTAGGTCGCCCACTTCGTGCTGCAGTGGTGCATGAACTCGCCCGCCTCGCGCCAGCCTTCGTGCTTGAACAGGACGATCGTGTAGTCGCTGCGCTGCTCGAGCTCCCAGCGGATCGTCGTGCCGATCCACTCCGGTGGCCCGTCGACGACTTCCCAGCGGACGAGCCGGTCCGGCTCGAGTTCGAGGACCTTCATGTCGAAGCCGCCCGGGATGAAGCGGAAGGCGATGACGCCGCCGGGTTCGGTGTCCCCCACGGTCTTCTCGGTCCACCAGGCGGTCAGGCCGTCGATCGTGGTGATCGCGGCGTAGACCTGGTCCGGGGTGGCGTTGTGGATGCCGACGCGGTGCAGGATGTCCATTTCTACTGCTTCCTTTCGATGGTCTTCTCGATGGTTTCGGCGATGCGCTTGATGCGGCGGAGCCGGGCGTCCCAGGCGTTGCCGACGTCGGTGAGCTGGGCGACGGCGCGCGCGAGCTGGTCTTCGTCGACGCGGAACTGTTTTTCGCGGCCGGCGCTGTGTGCGTGGACGAGGCCGGCGCGGTCGAGGACGGCGAGGTGTTTGGCGACGGCCTGGCGGGTCACGGGGAGGTGTTCGCTGAGGCTGGTTGCCGTGCCGCTCCCCTGGTTGAGCAGCAGGTCGAGCATCCGGCGCCGGGTGGGGTCGCCGATCGCGGACCAGAGGTCGTCGTCCACGGCGGTGGTCACCGGGTGGCTCCAACTTCGGCGGCGTAGGCGGGCAGGCGGGAGAGGAAGTGGTCCCAGCCGGAGGTGTGGTCGGCGTGTTCGGCGGCGATCTTGGCTTCGTCCCAGCCGCGTTCGCGGAAGCCGGTTTCGGTCATCCGGAGGCGGGTGCCGGTGCCGTCGGGTTCGAGTTCGAAGACGACGAGGAAGGAGTTGCCGGGGGCGGCGGTCTCGCCTTCGGCGTGGGTCCAGCGGAAGGAGAAGTGTTTCGGGGGGATGGCGTCGACGACGGTGAACTGGACCCAGGAGCCGCCGAAGCCGATGCGGCCCGCTCCCCCGGGTTCGGCGGGGTATTCGGCTTCGTCGGGCCACCATTCGCGGAGGTGTCCGGGGCTGCTGACGACGTCGAAGACGACGTCGGGGCGGGCGTCGATGTGGAGTTCCCGTTCGATGGTGCCGTGTTCCATGCGAGCTCCTTGTGCAACGTTCGGTTGCGTGTCACGTTAGCTCGCCGGGCGCAGATGTGCAACCGTCGGTTGCGCGAAGGTCTTTTTGGACCCAGGCGACGTCGCGCCAGGCGCCGTGTTTCCAGCCGACCCGGCGGTAGACGCCGGCGGGTTCGAACCCGAGGGCGCGGTGGAGTCCGGCGCTGGCGTCGTTCGGCAGGGTCATGCCGGCGAAGGCGCGGCAGAAGCCGCGTGCGCGCAGCCGCTCGAACAGTGCTTCGTAGAGGGCGCGTCCGGCGCCGGTGCGGCGGCGGCCTTGTTCGAGGTAGATGCTCGTTTCGCAGGACCAGCGGTAGGCGGCGCGTTCGGCGAAGCGGGTGGCGTAGGCGTATCCGGCGACGCGGCCGTGGTCTTCGTGAACGAGCCAGGCGTGGGCGCCGGCGATGCGGCGGGCCATTTCGGCGGTGCCGGGTGGTTCGGTTTCGAAGGAGATGGCGGTGTCGGTGACGTAGGGCGCGTAGAGGGCGGCGCAGGCGGCGGCGTCCTCGGTGGTGGCGTCTCGGATTATCATGGCTCATATGGTAGCCACAGAGGCTCGTATAGTATCCAGTGTTATGACCGATCCCCTGACTGCCCGCCTGGCCGCCACGGTGCACGCCGCCCGGACGTCGCAAGGTCTCTCGGCCGCGACGCTCGCCGACCGGTCGGGGGTGTCGCGGGCGATGATCGGCAAGATCGAGCGGGGTGACGTGCAGCCGACGGCGGCGTTGCTGGCGAAGCTGTCGGCCGCGCTGGGCCTGACGTTGTCGGAGCTGATCGCGCGGGCCGAGGGTGACGAGCGCCGGCTGGTGCGGGCGGCGGAGCAGCCGGTGTGGGTGGATCCGGACACCGGGTACCGGCGGCGGTCGGTCTCCCCCGCGGCGGGCCGTCCGCTGGAGCTGGTGGAGGTGGAGTTGCCGCCGGGGGCCGAGGTGCCGTTGGCGTCGGGGACGTATGCGTTCCTGCACCAGCAGATCTGGGTGCTGGCGGGGCAGTTGCGCTTCCACGAGGGTGCGCAGGTGCACGAGCTGGCCGCCGGGGACTGCTTGCAGCTGGGGCCGGCGGCGGACTGTGTCTTCGCGAACCCGGGGCCGGTGCCGTGCCGGTATCTGGTGGCGCTGGTGAAGCGGGGGGCGTGATCAGGTGAGCCGCAGGGTGGCGACGGCGGAGTCGAGCCAGGCGGTGAGGAAGCGGTCCGGGGTGAGGTCGCCGGGGGTGTGTCCGATGAGGACGTCGAGGATCGGGTGGTAGGTCAGGGACGCGACCAGCACCGCGGCGGTGGCTTCCGGATCGGTCACCGACGCTCTCCCCTGGTCCCGCAGTGTGGTGATCCACTCGGTGCCGCGGCGGTAGACGGTGGCCAGGACGCCCTGCCACATCTGCTCGAACAGCTCCGGGAAGCCGGTGAATTCGCGGATCATCAGGCGGATGAGGTCGCGGTCGGCGGCCATGAAGGCCCAGACGACGTCGGCGAGCACGCGCAGCGCCTCGCGGGGGTCGTCGGGCAGCTGGGCGTCGGCGGTCGAAGCCGTGCGGTCGGCCAAGCGCGTGAGGTTGTCGTGCACGGCGGCTTCGAGGAGCGCGGCTTTGGACGGGAAGTGCTTGTAGAGGGCGCCACTGCCGGGGTGGAGGCCGCAGGCGGTCTGGATGTCGGCGATGGAGGTGGCGTCGTAGCCACGGGTGGCGAAGAGGTGGACGGCTTCGTCGAGGATGCGGCGGCGGGTGACGCCGGGGGTTGTCCGAGCCATAGTGAGAAACTACTCTCTTTCTATGGTGGAGGTGACCGTGGAAGAGACCGTGTCGTGCCCGCCGGACGCCTTCCTGGCGCTGGTCATGGAGCCGCGGCGGTACGCGGAGGTCGATCGCAAGCTGGGCCGGATCGACTGGGTGCGTCGCGACGGCGACGTCACCGAGTTCCGGTTCCGTTCGGCGCTGCCCGGGCTGGGGCCGGGTCCGAAGGTCGTCTCCCGGATGACGCTGACGCCGGGCCGGCGGGTCGACGTCCGGCTGCCCGACCGGCCGGAGAACCGCTTGGCGCGCCGGGTGTCGACGTTCGAGGCGTCCTTCGAGTGCGAGCCGGTGGACGGCGGGATCCGGGTGCGGCGGCGGATCGCGTTCGGGTTTCCCGCTCCCCTGCGCTGGCTGGTCGAGCCGGTGCTGCGGCGCAAGCTGCGGGCCGACGTCGAGGCCGAGGTCCGGGGCGCGAAGCGGCTGCTCGAGCGTTGACTGAAGCAATGAATCGGTGCTTCACTTCTTGACGTGCCCTACCGCCGCACCCCGAAGGTGCAGGAACGCCTCGACGCCCAGCGGGAGACGATCGTCGCCGCCGCGACGCGCCAGCTGGCCGAACACGGCTACAGCGGCTGCTCCGTCGCCGCGGTCGCCGAACGGGCCGGGGTCGCCGTCGGCAGCGTCTACCGGCACTTCCCCACCAAGGCCGACCTCGTCGTGCACGTGTTCCGGGAGGTCGTGACGCGGGAGGTCGAGGCGGTCCGGGTCGCCGCGGCGGGGGCGGGGGAACCGGCCGAGCGGGTCCTGGCCGCCGTCGACACGTTCGCCCAGCGGGCCCTCAAGGCGCCCAAGCAGGCCTATGCCCTGCTCATCGAGCCGGTCGACGCGCTCATCGACGCCGAGCGGCTGGAGTTCCGCCGGGCCTACACCGAGGTCATCGCCGAGCACGTCGCCGCCGGTGTCCGGGACGGCGTGCTCCCGCCCCAGGACGGCCGGCTCACCGCCGCCGCGCTGGTCGGCGCCGCCGCGGAAGTCCTGATCGGTCCGTTGACCAGCGGGAACGCCGGTGACGTCGCCGAGCTTCGCACGTTCATCCTTCGCGCTCTAGGAGGTTCCGATGCCCGCCACGCATGAGGTCACCAACCAGGTCCCGCCGCTGGCCGGCCACGACGTCGCCGAGGACCCGGCCCTGCTGGCCGGGCTCGAGCGCGCCGGTGCGGGCTGGGCGGCGGCGCAGCTGCACGAGCTGGGCCGGCTGGCCGGGACCGAGCAGGCGCAGGAGTGGGGCCGGCTGGCCAACGAGAACGAGCCGGTGCTGCGCACCCACGACCGGTACGGCCACCGGATCGACGAGGTCGAGTTCCACCCGCACTGGCACGACCTGATGAAGGTCGCGACGGCGCACGGCCTGCACGGCACGCCGTGGCGGGACTCCCGAGAGGGCGCGCACGCGGCGCGGGCGGCGAAGTTCTACGTCTGGGGCCAGGTGGAAGCCGGGCACAGCTGCCCGATCTCGATGACCTACGCCGCGGTGCCGGCGTTGCGGGCGAACCCGGAGCTGGCGGCGCGGTACGAGCCGCTGCTGGCGGCGACCGAGTACGACTTCGGGCTGCGGGAACCGAGCACCAAGCGCGGCCTGCTCGCGGGCATGTCGATGACCGAGAAGCAGGGCGGCTCGGACGTCCGGGCGAACACGACGACCGCGACACCATCCGCGGACGGCAGCTACACCCTGGTCGGGCACAAGTGGTTTACCTCGGCACCGATGTGCGACATGTTCCTGACGCTGGCGCAGGCGCCGGGCGGGCTCTCCTGCTTCCTGCTCCCCCGCGTCCTGCCGGACGGCTCGCGCAACGGGATCCTCCTGCAGCGGCTGAAGGACAAGCTCGGCAACCGGTCGAACGCGTCGTCGGAGATCGAGTACGACCACGCCGTCGGCTGGCTGGTCGGCGAGGAGGGCCGCGGGGTCCGCACGATCATCGAGATGGTGAACAACACCCGGCTGGACTGCACGCTGGGCAGTGCGTCGGGCATGCGGCTGGGTGCGGTCCGCGCGGTGCACCACGCGACGCACCGGCACGCGTTCGGCAAGGCGCTGGTGGACCAGCCGCTGATGGCGAACGTCCTGGCCGACCTGGTGCTCGAGTCCGAGGCGGCGACGACGGTGGCGATGCGGCTGGCCGCGGCGGGCGACCGGCGGGACGACGCGCAGGAGCAGGCGTTCCGCCGGCTGGGGCTGGCGGTGTCGAAGTACTGGGTGTGCAAGCGGGCGCCGATGCACGCGGCCGAGGCCCTGGAGTGCTTCGGCGGCAACGGGTACGTCGAGGAGTCGGGGATGCCGCGGCTCTACCGGGAGGCGCCGCTGTCGTCGATCTGGGAGGGCTCGGGCAACGTCGCCGCGCTGGACGCGTTGCGCGCGATGGGCCGGCAGCCGGAGTCGGTCGCGGCGTTCTTCGCCGAAGTCGAGCAGGCCGCCGGCGGTGACGCCCGGCTGGACGACGCCGTGGACCGCGTTCGCAAGGAGCTGACCGATCTGGACGGCATCGAGTACCGGGCCCGGCGGCTGGTCGAGGCGATGGCGCTGGTGCTGCAGGGATCGCTGCTGGTCCGCCACGGCCACCCGGCGGTCGCGGACGCGTTCTGCGCATCCCGCTTCGGCGGCGACTGGGGCATCGCGTTCGGCACGCTCCCGGCCGGCGTCGACACGGGAGCGATCATCGAGCGCGCCGCGGTGCACTAGCCGACCCGCTCGGCCCGCTGCTTGGCCAGTTCCTCGACCGCGCTGGGCAGGGTGGTTTCGAAGTCGATCAGCTTGGCCCATGTCGGGGTGATGACGATCCGGACCATGCCGTCGTAGAGCGAGCGCACTTCGCGTTCCCATTCGACCCGCTGCTCGGGGGTCATTTCGTAGCTGCCGTTCATCTGCAGGTACTCCTCCGGGATGCCGTCGACGACATCGAGGTCCGCGCAGCCGCGGATGAGGAGCATCTTGGGCGGGTGCACCTCGGTGTCGATGGTCAGCGCGACGGCGGGGTTGGCCCGCAGGGACGGCAGTTTCAGGGCGTTCTTCGACGTGCACAGGACGATTTCCGAGCCGTTCCAGGTGAACGCGATCGGGATGCTGCGCGGGGTGCCGTCCTGGGCGACGTAGGCGAGGCGGGTCAGGTCGCGGGCGAGCAGTTCACGGCTGAGCGGTTTGTCGAGGACCGCGGCGATGTCGTTCGGCTGCATGGTGGGCTCCTTCTCCGGGGCGGCCTTCGTGGCCGCTGACACCCCGGGGACGGAGCCGCCGGCGCGTTCTCGACACTCGCCGGCGAAACGACTTCAGCGGCCGAGGGCGTCGAGTGCGCCGGCGACCGCGGCGGCTTTGAGGTCGGCGACCGGGACGTCGGGGAACTGCATGCAGACGTCCTGCAGGCCGCCGAGCGCCAGGATGGCCCGGGCCTGCTGTTCGAGGGTCGGGGCCGGGCCGCAGATCAGCTCGGTGAGCCGGGTCCGCCAGCCCAGGACGCGGTCGATGAGGCCGAGGTCGGCCAGGGTCGGCATCTCGGCCAGCAGCATGACGACGTCGGCGCGGTGCCGGTGGTTGAAGTCGAAGAAGCCTTCGATCAGCTCGCGTACCGGTGCGTCGCCGCGGGCTTCCTGGTCGAGGAGGAATTTCTCGCCGTCGTCGAGCAGTGGCTGGACGATGCTGCGGACCAGGTCTTCCCGGGACGGGAAGTGGTAGTACAGCGCGGGTTTGGTGATGCCGAGCCGGTCGGCGATGTCCTGCAGGCTCGTGCGCTGGACGCCTTGGCTGGTGAACAGCTCGCGGGCGACGTCGAGGATGCGCTGCTTGGTGGCGGAGGGCTTCGGCACGGGCCCAGCATAACTGACTTAACGATAGGTAAGGAACTGTGGTACAACTTACCTACCGTTAAGTCAGGGAGGTACTCATGCGGATCCTCATCTCCGGCGCCAGCATCGCCGGCCCAGTACTGGCGTACTGGCTCACCCGGCACGGCTTCGACGTCACCGTGGTCGAGCGCGCGCCGGCCCTGCGCAAGACCGGCGGCCACGCCGTCGACCTCTTCCGCCCGGCCATGGACATCACCGAACGGATGGGCGTGCTGCCCCGCGTCGAAGCCCTCGCCACCGGCACGACCCGGATGACCGTGCACCGCGAAGGCAGCCACCGGCCCATCCGGGTGGACCTGGCGAAGGTCTTCCAGGCCACCTCCGACCGGCACGTCGAGGTCATGCGCGACGACCTCAGCGAGATCTACTACGACGCCGGCCGCGACGACGTCGAGTACCTCTTCGGCGACTCGATCACCGGCATCTCCCCCGACGGCGAGGTCACCTTCGAGCACGCGCGGGCGCGCCGGTTCGACCTCGTCGTCGGCGCCGACGGGCTGCACTCGAACGTCCGCCGCCTGGTGTTCGGGGAAGAGGCCGGGCTGACGACGTTCATCGGCGCGTACCTGGCGGTGCTCTCCCTGCCGGACGCCCGCGGTCTCGACGGTGAAGCGGTCACCCACCTCGGTGCCGGCCGCACCGCCTCGATCTACAGCGCCCGCCACCTGGACGAGGCACGCGCGGTGTTCCTGTTCCGCCGCGAGGAGCCACTCGACTACCACCACCGCGACGTCCCACGGCAGAAGGAACTGCTGCGCGAGGCCTTCGCCGGGATGCACCCGCAGGTCGACGGCTGGCTGGCCGGGCTCGACGGGGCCGGTCCGTTCTACTTCGACTCGATCACCCAGCTGCGGCTGGACACGTGGTCCCGCGGCCGCGTGACGCTCGTCGGCGACGCCGGCTACTGCCCCGGCCCGGCCGTCGGCGGCAGCACCAGCCTCGCGGTGCTCGGCGCGTACGTCCTGGCCGGCGAACTGGCCGCGGCGAACGGGGACCACGAACGCGCCTTCGCCGCCTACGAGCGCGAGATGGGCGAGCTGGTGCGCCGCAGCCGCGCCTTCGCCGCCGGCGCGGCGCGCAGCCTGATCCCGGCTTCGCGCGCCGGGGTGTGGGCGCTGGCCCGAGGCGGCCAGCTGGTCTCGGCGCTGCCGGCCGGGGTGACGCGCGCGATCGCGAAGCTCAACACCGGCGGCGTGCGCATGCACGATGCGATGCAGGTCAAGGACTACGCGGTGACGACGTCGGCCTGACGCTGGAGGGGACCCCGTGGTTGGAGCCCCCTCCAGCTTCGACAGCGGGGTTATCGGTCACCGGCGGAAACCGGGCGGGCGCGCGGGGAGAACCCGCGCGCCCGCACCCCCAGTGGCCCGGCGGAACCCGCCGTCAGGGGACAGGAGACAACGAGTCCCGCGCTGGATACCGGGAAAGTTGGCGGAATTCAGCCCGGCAGCGCGGCAAACCGGGGTCACGCCGAGCCGGGTCGGCACGCGCGGGACCCGGATGCCGGAACCGCCGCGATTCAGCCCACCAGCAGCCCCGGATCGCTCTCCGGCGCCCCCGCGGGCCACCACGTCTGCCCTTCGAGCCGGTACGGGTGCCACCGGCCCCGGCGATCCAGCCTCAGCTGCACCTCCCCGACCGTGCAGTGGTTGCGCTCGAACACCGGCTCCCCCGCCACGTCCGCGAGCGCCGCCCGCGCGGCCGCCAAGGCCGCTTTCGGCGGGGTCCACGGCGTTTCCAGCACCTCCAGCCCGTCCTGGCCGCCGTACCGCCACGCCGCGACCGCCCGCGCGAAACCCGCACCCTCACCCAGCCGCCCGGCCGCCGAAGGGAACTCCGCGGCCAAGCGGACCGCGTCCTGCCGCCGCCCCGGCCACGGCCGCCCCTCCGCCAACGCCCGCGCCCGCCCGGCCGCGTTGGCCACCAGCAGCGCGAACGCCTCGGCCGGCACCCCCGGCACCCCCGGCGCCGCCGGGATCGACGGGGCGCCCGAGGGCCGGAACCCCGCCAGGTCGGGCAGCTCCCCCGGGACCCGGTCCGCCGTCGGCTCGGCCACCGCCACCGGCGCCGTGCGGCTCTCCAGCTCCTCGCGGATCTCCCGCTCGCCCTTGCCCCGCATCAGCAACAACAGGAACGGGTCCGCATCGAGCAGCCACGACGCCTGGAACGACAACGCCGCCGCGTGCCGGCACGGCAGCTCCCAGCCCGGGCAGTCGCACTCCGGGTCGAGGTCGCCGATCCCCGGCAGCAGGTCGACACCAGCCGCCTCGACCAGGTCGGGTGGCATGTCGCGGTCCAGCAGGGCCGCCAGGTGCCCCGCGCGGGAGGCGACCCGATCGAGGAACCGCGTCCAGTCCGGTTCGGACAGTTCCGCCAGCCGCAGCTGCGTGCGGTACGGGCCGCCGTCGGCGTCGTCGACCACCGCCGCGATGCGGCCCGGGCTGACCGTGATCGGGCCGACCAGACCGGCCGCGGCGTACTTGCGGCCCTTCTTCAGCTGACGCAGGTCCAGCGCGGTGTCCTCCATCGCGCGCACCCACGCCCGGCCCCACCACGAGCGGGCGAGGTGCCCGGCCGCCCCGAACGCGGGAAACCCGCGCACCCGGTCGTCGGTCATCCGCGGCTCCTCAGTTCGACGAGCTCGGCCAGCTCGGTGTCCGACAGTTCCGTCAACGCGGCCTCGCCGCCGGCCAGCACCGCCTCGGCCAGCGCCCGCTTCTCCCGCAGCATCGCCGCGATCCGGTCCTCGACCGTGCCTTCGGCGACCAGCCGGTGCACCTGCACCGGCCGGGTCTGCCCGATCCGGTACGCCCGGTCGGTCGCCTGGTCCTCCACCGCCGGGTTCCACCAGCGGTCGAAGTGCACGACGTGGTCGGCGCGCGTGAGGTTCAACCCCGTCCCGGCGGCCTTCAACGACAGCAGGAACACCGGCACCGCACCGGCCTGGAACCGCTCGACGAGCTCTTCGCGGCGCGCGACCGGGGTCCCGCCGTGCAACAGCTGCGTCGCGATCCCGCGGCCGGCCAGGTGCTTCTCCAGCAGCCGCGCCATGGCGACGTACTGGGTGAACACCAGCACCGCGCCGCCCTCGGCGAGGATCGTGTCCAGCAGTTCGTCGAGCAGCTCCAGCTTCCCGGAGCGGCCACCGGGCTCTTTGAGGTACTGCGCCGGGTGGTTGCAGATCTGCTTGAGCGCGGTCAGCAGCTTGACGATCCGGCCACGCCGGGCCATCCCGTCGCTCGCGGCGATGTCGGCCATCATTTCCCGCACGACCGCCTCGTACAGCGCCACCTGGTCCGCGCTGAGCGCCACCGGCCGGTCGGTCTCGGTCTTCGCCGGGAGCTCGGGCGCGATCCCCGGATCGGACTTGCGGCGCCGCAGCAGGAACGGCCGCAGCAACCGCGACAGCCGTTCGGCCGCCGCGGGGTCCCCGGCTTCGATCGGCTTCGCCCGGCGCGTCCGGAACTCGCTCAGCGATCCCAGCAGGCCCGGCGCGGTCCAGTCGAGGATCGCCCACAGCTCCGAGAGGGTGTTCTCCACCGGCGTGCCGGTCAGCGCCACCCGCGCCGCCGCCGGCACCAGCCGCAGCGCCTTCGCCGTGCCGGAGCGGTGGTTCTTGACGTGCTGGGCCTCGTCGGCCACCAGCAGCCCCCACCGCACCGCGGCCAGCGGCGCGGGATCGGTGCGCAGCGTGCCGTAAGTGGTCAGGACGAACCCGGCGGCGTCCTCGACGTCCTCGAGGGAACGGGCGCTGCCGTGGAAGCGCCGCACCGGCACACCGGGGGCGAACCGGCGGATCTCGCGTTCCCAGTTGCCCAGCAGCGAAGCCGGGCACACCACCAAGGTCGGCCCCGAGGCCCGGTGCAGGTGCAGCGCGATCAGCGTGACCGTCTTGCCGAGGCCCATGTCGTCGGCGAGGCACCCGCCGAGACCGAGCCCGGTGACGGTGGCCAGCCACTGCAGCCCCCGCAGCTGGTAGTCCCGCAGCGTCGCGGCCAGCCCGGCCGGCGGGGCCTGCGGTTGCGGCGGCTCGGCCAGCCGTTCCCGCAGCCGCGCCAGCCAGCCGTCGGTGACGACCTCGACCACCTCGCCATCGACTTCGGTGGTCCCCGACAGCACCGCCCCCAGCGCGTCGACCGGGGTCAGCGGCTTGAGCGCCCGGTCCCGCGCCTTCGCCGCCAGCGCCGGATCGACCAGCACCCAGCGGTCGCGCAGCCGCACCACCGGGCGGCGCGCCTCGGCGAGCGCGTCCAGTTCCGCCTCGGTCAGCACCTCACCACCGAGCGCGAGCTGCCAATCAAACGCCAGCGCGCGGCCGCCGCCGAAGAACGATGGCAGGTCACCCGGGGTGTCCCCGGAGCGGACGACGGCCCGCGCGGTCAGCGACCCCGCCAGCTCGGCCGGCCAGTGCACGTCGATCCCGGCCGCCGCCAGCCGCGGCGCCGCGGCCGCGACCAGGTCGGTCACGTCGTCCTCGCCCAGCGCCACCTCGGCCGGCACCGCGGAGGTCAGCAGCGGGCTCAGCGCCGGCCACACCTGCGCTCCCCGCCGCAGCGCCAGCAGGACGTCGATGCGTGCCCGCGGCCCGAACCGCCCGGTCTCCCACAGCTGCGCCGCGTCGGCGACCTGCCCGGGATCGGCCAGGCTGTGCACCTGGACCACAGCGTGGAAACGCCCGCTCTCGAACCCGCCGGGTGCCGTCACCCGCAGCGACACCCGGATCCCCGAATCCAGGCCCGCGGCCAGCTCGCCCGCCCAGTCGCGCAGGGAATCCGCGCGCTGCGGTGCGACGGCGGCGAACAACCGCGTCCCGGCGGCTTTGGCCGCGGCGGGCGTGCGGGGCAGCGTGTCGGCGACGGCGTCGAGGAAGGCCCGCAGCAGCGGCCCCGGCGCACGTTCGTCCGGGGGCATCGCGGCCGCGAGATCCCGCAGCCACGCCGCTTCCGCCGGTTCCAGCGGCCCGACACGCCAGGCGTCGTGCCCGGATGCGGTGACGCCGGGCAGCAGCCGTCCCGCGGCCACCAGCCGCAGCGCCGCCTTCGCCGCGGTCGCCCAGAAGCCGTCGGCGCCGGACAGCAGCTCCGGCAGGCCGTCCGCAATGGACAACGCGCGGCCGTCGACGACGAGCCGTCCCGTCCGCGGTGGTTCGCCCGGTTCGAAGTGGACGTTCAGTTCCCCAGCCTCCTGTACCTGCGCGCCGACAACGGCACGAACACCGCCAGCAGCACCAGCGGCCACACCACGGCCATCGGCACCGGGTGCGCACTCACCCAGGACGTCCCCGCCGCGCCCGGGTTGCCGAACAGCACCCGCGCCGCGGTCACCGTCGAGGACAACGGGTTCCACTCCGCCACGGTTCCCAGCCACGCCGGCATCGTCGAGGTCGCCACGAAGGCACCGGAGAGGAACCCGAACGGGAACTCGAGGGTCTGCGCCAGCGACACCATCGACGGATCCGACGTCAGCAGGCCCAGGTAGATCCCGGCCCACACCAGCGCCGTCCGCAGCAGGAGCAGCAGGCCCAGCGCCGCCAGCGTCTCGCCCAGGCTGCCGTGCGGGCGCCAGCCGACGGCGAGCCCGCAGCCGGCCAGCACGGCCAGCGCGAGGACGGCGTTCACCAGATCCGCCGCCACCCGCCCGGTGAACACCGCCGACGGCGCCATCGGCAGCGACCGGAACCGGTCGGTGACGCCCTTGCCGGTGTCGTCCAGCACCGCGATCATCGTCCCCGACAGCCCGAAGGCCATGGTCATCGCGAACATCCCCGGCATCAGGAACTCGCGGTAGGAGCCCCCGCCGGGCACGCTCATCCCGCCGCCGAGCAGGTAGGCGAAGATCAGCACCATCAGGATCGGGAACGCCACCACCCCGGCGAGGCGGGCGGGGCGCCGCGCCAGCTGGGCCAGGTAGCGCTGGGTCAGCGTCCAGCCGTCTTCGATCGCCCACCTCATCGCGTCACCCCCGTCAGCTCCAGGAACACTTCGTCCAGCGTCGGCTGCCGCAGCGCCACGTCGGCGAACGACAGCTCGGTCGCCGCCAGCTCACGCACGACGTCGGTCAGCATCGACGGCTCGGCCGCCGCGCTCACCCGCAGCTCCTCGGTCACCGGCTCGGCCCCGGTGACCCGGGCGAGCAGCCCCGCCGCCGCGCCGAGCGCGTCCGGGTCGGTGAGCACGAGCTCGATGCGGGTCGCCCCGAGCGAGCCCTTCAGCTCGGCCGGGGACCCTTCGGCGATCACCCGGCCGTGCTCGACGAGGGCAATCCGGTCGGCCAGCCGATCGGCCTCTTCCAGGTACTGCGTGGTGAGCAGCACCGTCTTCCCGTCCGCGACCAGCGACCGCACCGCCCGCCAGACCTCGGTGCGGCTGCGCGGGTCCAGCCCGGTCGTCGGCTCGTCGAGGAACAGCACCCGCGGGGCCGCCAGCAGCGACGCGGCCAGGTCGAGCCGCCGCCGCATCCCGCCCGAGTAGGCCGACACCGGCTTCGGTCCGGTGTCGGCGAGGCCGAACCGCTCGAGCAGGTCGTCGGCGCGGCGGGCGGCCTCCCGGCGGCCCAGGTGGTGCAGCCGGCCGAAGAGGATCAGGTTCTGCCGCCCGGACAGGATTTCGTCGACGGCGGCCTGCTGGCCGACCAGCCCGATCGACGCGCGCACTTTCGCCGGTTCGGTGGCGACGTCGAACCCGGCCACCCGGGCGACGCCGCCGTCCTGGCGCAGCAGCGTCGACAGCACGCGGACCGCGGTGGTCTTGCCCGCGCCGTTGGGTCCCAGCAGGCCGCACAGGGTGCCGGCCGGGACGGAGAGATCGAACCCGTCGAGGGCGTACGCGTCGCCGTAGCGCTTGCGAAGTCCCTCGGCGTGAATGTGCGGAGTCATCCTGCCCCTTAACTATGTACAGTGTACGAAGAAGAGGTTAGCACAACTCTGTACGTCGTACGGGAATCAGGTGGGCAGAATGGCCGGCGTGCGCACGCAGGAGAACGGGGACGGCGACCCGCGACGGGCGATCGAGCTGCTCTGGGGCGTCTCGGGACCCCCGCGCCGCGGCCCGAAACCCAAACTGGCCACGGCCGACCTCGTCCGCGCCGCGATCGCGCTCGCCGACGCCGACGGCATCGAAGCCGTCACCATCCGCCGGGTCGCCGAGCAGCTCGGCGTGTCCCCCATGTCGCTCTACACCTACGTGCCGGGCCGGGCCGAGCTGCTGGACCTGATGATCGACCACGCCAACGGCGAGCTGGCCGCCCCGGAGGAGGGTCTCGGCTGGCGAGCGGCCCTGACCGCGATCGCCGAAGAGCAGTGGGCGCTGTTCCACCGCCACCCCTGGCTGCTGCAGGTGACCACCAGCCGCTCGGCGCTGGGCCCGCACAGCTTCGCCAAGTACGAGCGCGAGCTGCGCGCGATCGAGGGCATCGGCCTCGGCGACGTCGAGATGGACGCCGTGGTCGGCCTCGTCACCGGCCTGGTCCGGAGCACGGCGCGCAGCTCGCTCGACAACGCCCGCCTCGTCCGCGCCACCGGCATGACCGACGCCCAGTGGTGGGAGCGCGCCTGGCCGGTATTGGCCGGCATCCCGGCCGCCGACGCGGCGCGCTACCCGATCTCCTCCCGGGTCGGCCAGGCCGCCGGCGAGGCCCACAACGCCGCCGAGAACCCGGCCTACACCTTCCGCTTCGGCCTCGCCCGGGTCCTCGACGGCATCGAAGCGCTCGTGTCACAGCGCCAGCAGTAGGTGTTACAGCGCCAGCAGTAGCCGCGCCGGGCGCCAGGTGCCGCCGTCGGGAGCGCGCGGGACGTCCTCGGTGAGCGCCAGGCCGGGGAAGCGCGCGAACAGCGCCGACAACGCCACCTCGGTCTGCACCCGCGAAATCGAGGCACCCAGGCAGAAGTGCGGGCCGTGCGAAAAGCCCAGCTGCGCCGGCCCCGAGCGGGTGATGTCGAAGCGGTCCGGCTCGGCGAACGCGCGCGGGTCGCGGTCGGCGGCCACCACCGCCGCCGTCACCCGCTCGCCCTTGCGGATCAGCTCGCCGTCGATCTCGACGTCCTCGCGCGCGAAGCGCGGCGTGGTCAGCAGCTGCGGGCTGCACCAGCGCATCAGCTCCTCGACCGCCCCCGGCCACAACCCGGCGTCCGCGCGCAGGAGGGTCAGCTGGTCCGGGTGCCGCAGCAGCGCTTCGACGGCGTTGGCGATGAGGTTCACCGGCGTCTGCCCACCCAGGACCAGGTGCCAGACCAGGGTGACCAGCTCGGTGTCGGTGAGCCGGTCACCGTCCTCGGCCTGGGCCCGCACCAGGTCGCCGATGAGGTCGTCGCCCGGCTCGGCCCGGCTGCGCGCCACCGCTTCCCGCGCGCCCTCGATGATCGCCGGGATCGCCGCGGCGAAGTCCGGCCCCATCCCGCTCGCGACCGCGGCCCCGTACTCGCGCCAGCGCGGCCGGTCGGCTTCGGGAATGCCGACCAGCTCGCAGATGACGTCGATCGGCAGCGGCCGGGCGAAGTGCGGCACCAGATCGACGACGCCGTCTTCGGCGTGGGCGGGCAGCTCGTCGAGCAGCCGCTCGGTGATCGCCACCAGCCGGGGCCGCAGCTGCGCGGCCCGCTTCGGGGTGAAGGCCGGCGCCACCAGCCGCCGCAGCCGCAGGTGCTCCGGCCCGTCCTTCTCGGCCATCGTCTCCATGTAGGCCAGGCAGTGCTCGGGGATGCCGGGCGGGCGCAGGAAGCTGCCGGAGTTCACCTCGAACCGGGAGTCGGCCAGCATCGCGCGCGCTTCGGCGTAGCGGGTCAGGGCCCAGAACGGGCCGAAACCGGGGATGACCAGCTTGGCCACCGCGCTCACTTCCCGCGCGTGGTCGTAGGCGGCGAAGGGGTCGGTCAGCACCTTCGGGTCGGTCAGGTCGATCTCGGGGGTCATCCACCACTCCAGATGTTCAAATCAGATGTTCTTATCATCTCAGTGGTCACGGTATCTTGACTGGCGATCCCACGGCAAGGAGGACGATGGTCAGGCTCAGCAGGGCGGAGACCCAGGAGCGCAACCGCGCCAAGGTGCTCACCGCCGCCCGCGACGAATTCGCCAGCCGCGGCTTCCGCGAGGCGAAGATCGACGTCATCGCCGAACGCGCCGAACTCACCCGCGGCGCGGTCTACTCCAACTTCCCCGGCAAACGCGCCCTCTACTTCGCGGTCCTGGCCGACCTCGCCGAACGCGCCCCCCGCCCCGCCACCCCGCCGCCGGACCCCGCCGCGGCCGACGTCCTGGCCGCGTTCGCCCGCGCCTGGATCGCCCGGCTCCCGCTGGCCACCGACACCGACAGCGAAGACGCCCGCCTCGCCCGCGACCTGCTGCCCGAAGTCCTCGCCGACGAGCACACCCGACGGCCCTTCGCGCAGCTCATGCGCGTCGACGCGATCCTGCTCGGGCTCGCCCTCGAACGCGCCCGGCCGGGACGCCGTCTCGTGCGGGTCGCCGAAGCCGCGCTCACCACGCTGCACGGCGCGAGCCAGCTCGCCGCCGCCGCGCCCGGCTTCGGCGAGCCGTTCCACCTGGTCACCGCCTGCGCCGCCCTGCTCGACCTGGGCTTGAGCGACGACTGGCCGGCCGAGCCGCCGATCACCACCCAGGCCCGGCCCGACGGGCAGCCGTGGGACCCGCCGGCGGCGACCGACCTGCTGACCGGCGAACCGTTCCGGCCCGGCGACGGCGTCGTGACCGTCCTCGGCCTGCACCGCGCCGCCGCCTTCGAAGAAGCCGTCCGCGCCGGGGCCGACGTCACCGCCGTGCTCGTCACCAGCGACCCCGGCGAACTCGCCCCACTGGCCCGGCTGGCCGTCGCCGACCTGCGCGGCTGCCTCGACCAGGCGATCGCGCCCCCGGCCCGGCCCCGGCTGCGGCTCGTCTGCGACGCCGGCGGCGAGCTCGCGGCCGCCGCCGGCGTCACCGCCGTCAGCGACGCCACCGAGACGGCCGTCCGCGTGGAAGACGGCCGGATCGTCGTGCGCGCCGAAGGGTTCGGCGCTTGTCACGCCGCGGCTGTCGGTCCCGGGCCGTCCCGTTCGTCGGGAAGCTGACCGGCACGAAAGGAGCGGTGGTGGACGTCGAGACCGCGCTCACCGAGGCGTTCCGCGAGGAGTGGGGCCAGGTCGTGGCCACGCTCATCCGGATCACCGGCGACTGGGACCTCGCCGAAGAGTGCGCCCAGGAAGCCTTCGCCCTCGCGCTGCGCACCTGGCCCCGCGACGGCGTCCCCGACCGGCCCGGCGCCTGGCTCACCACCGCCGCCCGCCACCGCGCCACCGACCGGCTCCGCCGCGACGCCCTCGGCGCCGCCAAGCTCCGGGAGGCCGCCCTCGTGGATCTCCACGACGAACCCGAACCCGACGACAGCGGCGTCACCGACGACCGGCTGCGGCTCATCTTCACCTGCTGCCACCCCGCACTGGCCACCGAAGCCCAGGTGGCGCTCGCCCTGCGCACCCTCGTCGGGCTGTCCACCGCCGAGATCGCCCGCGCCTTCCTCGTCCCGGAAGCCACCATGTCCCAGCGGCTCGTGCGGGTGAAGCGCAAGATCCGCCACGCCCGCATCCCCTACCGCGTCCCGCCCGCGCACCTGCTGCCCGAACGCACCAACGCCGTGCTCGGCGTGCTGTACCTGACGTTCAACGAGGGCTACTCCGCCAGCGCCGGCCCCGACCTGCTCCGCCCGGACCTCGCCGCCGAAGCGCTCCGGCTCGCCCGCGTCCTCGCGCGGCTGATGCCCGACGAACCCGAAGCCCTCGGCCTGCTCGCCCTGATGCTGCTCCAGCACGCCCGCCGCGCCACCCGCGTCGACGCCGACGGTGTCCTCGTCCCGCTCGAAGAGCAGGACCGGACCCGCTGGGACACCGCCGCGATCACCGAAGGCACCGCCGTCCTGGAAACCGCGCTGCGCCGCCGCCGTCCCGGGCCGTACCAGATCCAGGCCGCCATCGCCGCCTGCCACGCGACCGCCGCCCGGGCCGCCGACACCGACTGGCCCCAGATCGCCGGCCTCTACGACCAGCTGCGCAAGCACGTCCCCAGCGCCGTCGTCGAACTCAACCGCGCCATCGCGGTCGGCATGGCCGACGGCCCGGCGGCCGGACTGGCCCTCCTCGACGCCCTGCCGCTGCCGGGCTACCACCTGCTCGCCGCCACCCGCGCCGACTTCCTGCGCCGCCTCGGCCGCCACGCCGAAGCCCGGCACTGGTACGAGCAAGCCCGCAACCTCGCCGGCACCGACGCCGAACGCAGCTACCTCACGCGACGAATCTCCGAGACGGTGTCGGTCCCGGACGACGCCGTTCGTCGGGCTGGTGAAGCCCGACCACCGGAGGAACACCCATGAGCACCCTCGCCGTCCCCGGCGCCACCCTCACCTACGACGTCCACGGCCGCGGGCCGGTGCTGCTGCTGGTCCCCGGCGGACCCGCCGACGCCGCGGTGTTCACCCACATCCGGCCGCTGCTGGCCGAAGACCACACCGTCGTCACCTACGACCCGCGCGGCCTGTCCCGCAGCCCCCTCGACGGCGCACCGGGCCCGGATCCGGTCCGCGACCACGCCGAAGACGTGCACCGCCTGCTCGCCGAAGTCGGCCCCGCCGACGTCCTGGCCAGCAGCGGCGGCGCGATCACCCTGCTCGAACTCCTGCGCCACCACCCCGCCGGCGTCCGCACGGCCGTGCTGCACGAACCGCCGGTCACCCGGTACCTGCCCGCCGGCGCGCTCGACGGCCCCGACATCCCCGCCCTGTTCCGCGACCACGGCCTCGCGGCCGCCTTCGCCGCGTTCATGAAAGTCGTGGGCGTCGACCCGGCGCCGCCGCTCGACCCGCGCGCGGAAGGCAACTTCGCCTACTTCTTCGGCCACCTCATGCCCGCGACCGGCGCCTACGAGCCCGACCTCGACGCGCTGCGGGCGACACCGGCGCGGCTGGTGGTCGCCGTCGGCGAGCAGTCCGCCGAACTGCCGGTCCACCAGGCCGCCCTCGGGCTGGCCGCGGCCCTCGGCGCCGCCACCGAGGTGTTCCCCGGCGGCCACGGCGGGTTCGACACCGACGCGGAAGCCTTCGCCGCGCGCCTGCGCGAAGTCCTGAAAGGATGCTGACATGCAGTACCTGCTGATGATCTGCGGCGACGAAACCGCCGAAGAACACGCGAACGACGGCTGCGGCGGCTGGAGCGAAGACATGGAACGCCGCGGCAAGGTCCGCGGCGGTGGCGGCCTGCGCCCACCATCGGAAGCCACCACGATCCGCGTCCGCGACGGCGAAGTGCTGCTCACCGACGGGCCGTTCACCGAAGCCAAGGAACAGATCGGCGGCTTCGTCATCCTCGACTGCGCCGACCTCGACGAAGCCCTCGAACTGGCGGCCAAGCACCCCGCCGCGACCTACGGCAGCATCGAGGTCCGCCCCATGCTCGGCCCGGAGGACTTCGCCTGACGCCGCCCGCCGGCCTCGGCGTTCCGGCGACCGAGGCGAACCTGCGCGGGCCGCGACCGGGATCACCGGTCGATGCTGGCCAGCCCCGCCTCGACGGCTAACCGCGCCGGGTGAGCACGGCCGCGACCAGGCAGCCGAAGCCCGCCGTGCTCACCAGGGCCCGCACCACGTTCCAGCGGACCCACGTCGTCTCGAACGCCGCCCGCGCCGCCGCGTAGTCGTCGCCGCCGCTGTCCAGCGCGTTGTTCAGCGGGACGTTGACCAGCCCGGTGATCACCACCATCGCCGCCAGCAGCACGAACCCCGCGATCACCCACGGCCGCGGCCCCGGGTTGAGGAACACCGCCACCCCCGCCAGCAGCGGTGCGCCCAGGAACGTCAGCAGGAACACCGGGTTCACGATCGCGACGTTGATCCCGCGCATGCCCTCCACGAACGTCTTGTCGTCCCCGCGGGCCAGGCCCGGCAGCACCGAACAGGCGTAGGCGTAGAACAACCCGGCGATCAACCCCGCCGCGACCAGCGCGGCCACCAGCACCACCGTCGACATCGGCTTCCCCTTCTCCGTCATAGGGCTCAGTCAAGCGGCCGCCGATGAGACTCTCCATAGTTGAAAGCCGCAATCACATGTTCCAGCGTCTACAGTCAGGGCATGGACCCGCTCGCCGCGCTGCTGGACGGCCCCCGCGCCCACGGCGCATTCCTGCTGCGTTCGGTGCTGACCCCGCCGTGGTCACTGCGCATCGAAGACCGAGCTCCCCTGACCGTGGTGTCGGTGGTGCGCGGCGAAGCGTGGATCGTGCCCGACACCGGCGACCGCGTCCTCCTGGGCGAAGGTGACGTCGCGATCGTGCGCGGCCCGGACCCGTACCTGGTCGCCGACGACCCGTCGACGCCGCCGCAGGCGCTCATCCTGCCCGGCCAGGAGTGCCGCGCCCCCGACGGCGGTCACCTGAGCGACCTCGCCGACCTCGGCGTACGCACCTGGGGCCACGGCACCGACGGCCCGGTCGTGCTGCTCACCGGCACCTACGGCATGGAAGGCGAACTGAGCAACCGGCTGCTGGCCGCGCTGCCGACGGTGCTCCTCCTGCGCGCGGCCGACTGGCCGAACCCGGTCGCCGGGCTGCTCGCCGCCGAGATCGGCCGGGACGTACCCGGCCAGGAAGCCGTCCTCGACCGATTGCTCGACCTGCTGCTCATCGCCGCCCTGCGAGCCTGGTTCGACCGGCCCGACACCAGCGCACCGGCCTGGTACCGGGCCCACGACGACCCGGTCGTCGGCCAGGCGCTGTGGCTGCTGCAGCACCAGCCGGCCGAGCCGTGGACGGTCGCCAAGCTCGCCGCCGACGTCGGTGTCTCCCGCGCCGCCCTGGCCCGGCGGTTCGCCGCCACGGTCGGCGAGACACCGATGGCGTACCTCACCGGCTGGCGGCTCGCCCTGGCCGCCGACCTGCTGCGCCAGCACCCGGAAACGACGATCGCGGCGATCGCCCGCCAGGTCGGCTACGGCAGCGCCTTCGCTCTCAGCGCGGCCTTCAAACGCGAATTCGGCGTCAGTCCCCGGAACTACCGCTCCCGAACGCCATAGCGATGCTGCCGGCCCGGCGGCCACCGATCACTCCGACTGCAGTTCCTTGCCCAGCTTCGCCAGCCAGTCACTCGTGCCCTGCTCCCGCCACTCCGGCTTCTCGGCACCGTCGAGGAACGTGTCCTGCTCGGTGAGCACCAGCCGCGTGCCGTCGCCTTCGGCGAACAGCTCCACGGTCGTGGTCGACACGGTCGCGAGCGCACCGTCGCCGGTGAGCGTGCCGGAGAAGACGATCCGCTGCTCGGGCACGATGTCGTGGTAGGTGGCGACGAAGCTCAGCTCGCCCCCGGCGGGGGTGCGGCCTTCGATGGATTCCCGCCCACCGGCGCGGAAGTCCAGCTCGTGCGAGCCCGCCGAAACGAACCAGCGCTTCTTCGCCGCGGGGTCGGCCCAGGCGGCGAAGACCCGTTCCGGCGGCACCGGGTAGGTGCGTTCGAGGCTGAACGTGCTGTGCAAGACGGTCATGACGTGCTCCCTTCCGCGGTCTCCGGGCCGGCGAGGAAGTCGCCGAGCCGGTCGAGCTTGCTCTCCCACGTGGTGCGCTGACGCCCCAGCCAGTGCTCGCCGACGCGCAGCATCTCCGGCTCGATCCGGCAGGTGCGGACGCGGCCGACCTTCTCCGACCGCACGATTCCGGCGGTCTCCAGGACCTGCAGGTGCTGGACGACGGCGGCGAGCGACATGGTCAGAGGCTCGGCCAGCTCACTGACCGACGCGGGGCCACGCACGAGCCGCTCCACCAGCGCCCGCCGCGTCCGGTCACCCAGAGCGCGGAAGACCAGGTCGAGCGCCTCCTCATGGTTAAGCATGTACTTAAGTTAGTCCAGCCGCGCCAGTCGGTCAAGTAACTGCTTAAGTATCGCGGGTGGCTCGGGAACTTCGCGCAGGGTGGTGAGCACGCCGGCCAGTTCCCGCTCGGCGGCGTCCGCACGGCCCAGCACCGCACGCAGTTCGGCGCCGAGGTTCGTCGTCGTTTCGTGCATCGACCGGACCGTCTGCTCGTGCGCCGCCTGCACTTCGGCCAGCCGCTGGTCGAAGCCGGCCCGCAGGCGCTCGGCTTCCGCACGGGCGTGCTCGAGCGCCGCAACCGCCTTGTCGCGCGCGGCTTCCTGGGCCGCGATGGCCCGGGTGTGTTCTTCGCGGGCGGCGTCGAACCGTTCCTGGACGGCATCGGCGCGGGTTTCGGCCGCCTCCGCCCGCGCCGCGGCGACCTGACCGCGGCCGCGCTCCTCCTCCAGCGCGGTCCGGGCGGCGGCCAGCTCGGCCGTCAGCGTCGCGATCACCGCGGCACGTTCGCCGGCGAGGGCCGCGGAGACATCGGCTCGATCGGCGACGCGGGCGAGCTCGTCGCGCACCGCGGCCAGCTGCCCTTCGGCCCGCTGCTGCTCCTGGACCGCGGCACGGCGGGCGGCAAGCTCCTCGTCCCGCTCCCGCAGCGCGGCCGCCTTGTCCTTCTCCGCCAAGGCCGCCGCGGCGACGGCCGTCTCAGCCGTTTCCCGGGCCTGGGCGGCTTCGGCGTCCGCACGGCCGCGGTGCAGGCGGTGTTCGTCGGCCTCGGCCAGAGCCGCGTCCCGTTCGGCCAGCGCGGCCGCGGTCGTCGCCTCGAGCTGGTGGCGCAGCGTCGTGAGGGTCTCGACGAGCCCGCGGGCCGGTGCGAGCACCCGGTCGACCTGGCCCGCCAGTGCCGTGACGGCGGTGTCGTCCAGCTCGGTGTCGCTCTCCCGCAGCGATTCGGCGTCCGACAGCACGGCCTCGGCGTCGCGGCAGCTGAGGTTGCGCCGCCCCCAGGTCTTGCCGTCCTGGCAGAACCGGGCCCGGCTGCCGCGCCCCACGGCGGGTGGCAGGGCGGCCCCGCACCTCCGGTACTCGCACACGCGCACCTGACCTGCGTCTTCCGTCATGATCGATACCCTATCAAAGCTTCTAATCAAAACTAGAAGCAACTGTTCAAAATCAGAAGATTAGTGAGGCAGGCGGTAAGTTGGGATAAGGTCACATATCCGAACTCAGATTCCGCTGGGAGCCCCCGGAGTAACGACGGAGGGCGGATGGGCGAGTCTGAAACTGTGCACCCCTCCCCGCCGCCCGTGGTGACCCCGCTCCGGACCGCCGACGGCGTCTCCTACACCGTCGCGCTGACCAACCGCCCCTGGGAACTGCCGGTCGATGCACTGGCCGTCTCCGTCGGCGCCGGGTTCGGCCAGCTCGCCGCGGCCGTACAGGAGGTGTATCCCGACGCGGACTGGGCCTCGATCGACCTCGGCCGGGTCACGCCGGACGTACCGGCGCTGCTGGAGTTGAGCGGGCCGGGCCGGGGAGCTCAGCTGCGCTGGGCCGTGCTGGCGACGCCGCACGCCCCCGACCAGCGCAATTCGGCGACCGCGGAGGCGGTCGCCACCGCCGCGAAGGCCGCGATCTTTGCCGCCGCCGAGGCTGGGGCCAGGTCCATCGCCCTGCCCCTGTTCGCCACCGGGCAGCTGGGGATGGCGGCGCCGATGGCCGCCGAGGCCTTGATCGAGGGGGCGCTCGCCGCCCACACCGCCGTATCGCAGGTGATCTTCTTCTCCCTTCGCGAGGACCAGGTCACCACCATCGCCCAGCAGTGGGAGACCGCCCGCATCCCCCGGCGCGCCACCGTCGCCGGGTTCTCCCCCGACCAGCTCGCCGGCGGGCTGGCCAAGGACCTCGTCGACCCCAACGAATGCATCCCGCTGACGCGCGACCACCTCGGCGTCAAGCCCTACGTCTCCATGCTGGCCACGGTGATCGCCGCGAAGGACACGCCGTTGCCGCTGTCGATCGGCGTGTTCGGCGAGTGGGGCGCCGGGAAGAGCTTCTTCATGGGCATGCTGCGCGGCCAGGTCAAGGAACTGGAGGGCGCTCCCGGCCAGTGCCGGAAGATCGCGCAGGTCGGGTTCAACGCCTGGCACTACGCGGACGCCAACCTCTGGGCCAGCCTCGGCGACGAGATCTTCCGCCAGCTCGCCGAACCCGTCCGGCAGCCGGGCGAGCCGGACGCCGAGCACCAGGCGCGGCTGCGCGAAGGCGCCCGGCTGCGCGACCGGCTCGCCGGCGAACTCGAGCAGCGCAAACAGCTGACCGCGGTGACCGAACGCGCCCAGGCTGAGGCCGCCGCGCTCAAGCGCAAGATCGGCGAAGCCCGCACCAGCCGCCGGACGCGAGCCCTCGACCTGGTCCGGGCGCTGGGGAAGTCACCGGCGTTCCGCGAGCAGTGCGCCGAGGTGTGGCGCAAGCTCGGCGTCGGCGACGTCACCGAGCAAGGCAGGCTGCTGGCCGGCGAACTGCGGGAAACCCGGGAGGAAGCCGGAGAGCTGAACCGGATCTCCCGCTACCGCCAGGGCCGGACCGCGCTGGTCGTCGCGGGGATCGTGCTGCTGGCCGGGGCGTGTCTCACGGCGTTCGTCCCGGACATCCGCAGCTGGCTGATCGGCGTCGGCGCCGTGGCCGGCGCCCTCACGACCGCCGGGCTCACGCTGGTGCGGGCCGCCCGCGGCGGACTGCGCCGGCTGCGGATCCTCGCGGAAGACCTGCAGAACGGTCTCGACGACGGCGCGCGCCGGGAGGTCGCCGCCCTGCGGCAGGCCGACGCCGAGCAGCAGATCGCCGAACGGCAGCTGGAAGAGGTCGTCGCCCGGATCGGCGAGCTGGGCCGGCAGCTCACCGAGCTGACGCCGGGCCGGCGGCTCTACGCCTTCCTCGCCGAGCGCTCCCGCACCGACGACTACCAGGGCAACCTGGGTCTCATCTCCACCATCCGCAAGGATTTCGAGAAGCTCGTCGCGCTGATGACCACCGGCGACGACGACGGGACCCGGCCACTGGACCGGATCGTGCTCTACATCGACGACCTCGACCGCTGCAGCCCCCGCCAGGTCGTCGACGTGCTGCAGGCGGTGCACCTGCTGCTGGCGTTCGACCTGTTCGTGGTGGTCGTCGGCGTGGACCCGCGCTGGCTGCTGCGGTCGCTGAGCTCGCACTACGACCGGCTGATCGAAGCGGACCCCGTCGTGCGGGCCGACGGGTGGCACGTGACGCCCGAGGACTACCTGGAGAAGATCCTCAACATCCCGCTGGTCCTGCCCCGGATGCCCGAGGGCAGCCTCCGGCGGCTGCTGGACGGGATGGCCGAACCCCCGGCCGCCACACCGGCCACGCCCGCCGAAGACGTTCGAGAGCCGGAACCGGCACCGCCGTCGACGGCGACGTGGGACCGCCCGGCCACCGACCTGCCGGTGGAGCCCGGCTCGCAGGTGGCCGCGCAGTTGGATCCGGCCGAGCCGCCGGCGAAACCGCGTCCCCTGACCGAACCGGAGATCGCCCTGCTCGCCCGCCTGGACCGGCTGGTCGACACGCCCCGGGACGCGAAACGCCTGATCAACCTCTACCGGATGCTGCGGGCGACCAGGGACCTTTCGGAGGCCTCCGCCTTCCTCGACGGCGAATTCGAGGCCGCGGTCGTGCTGCTCGGGACGTGCACCGCGCACGGGCGCCTGCTCGGCCGGTTCGCCGACGCGCTGCTCCGCCGGGCGCCGCAGACCCCGTGGACCGACTTCGTGGCGGACCTGCAACCGGAGGAGAGCGGCGACCGATGGCGCAGCCAGGCCATCGGCCCGATCCCCGCCGGCGAGGTCGCACACTGGGCGCACCTGCACCGCAGCCTGACCGAACTCGCGCCGTCGATCACGCTGCCCGACGTCAGCGTCTTCCAGACCTGGGTGCCGCGCGTCCGCCGGTTCTCCTACGTCCTCTCACCCGGCGCGCTCTGACCGCACGCGGGCCAGCTTGCTCCGCAGCAGATCACGCTCCGCGCCGTTGCCGGTCAGCTCGATCGCCGTCGTGTACGCCTCGGCCGCGTCCCCGCGCCGGCCCAGGCGGCCCAGCAGATCCGCGCGGATCGCGTGGAACAGCGGGAACCGGTCGAGACCGAGGTCCTCGACGAGGGCCAGCGCCGCGGCCGGGCCGTCGACCTCCGCCACGGCGACCGCCCGGTTCAGCGCCACCACCGGCGTCGGCGTCACGGCCAGCAGCTGGTCGTAGAGCGCCTTGACCTGCGACCAGTCGGTGGGCGCGGCACTGTGGACGGCCTGGATCGCCGCCTGGATCTGGTACGGGCCCGGCTGGTTGCGGCGCAGGCAGCGGCGGACGATGTCCTGGCCTTCGGCGATCAGGTCCGCGTCCCACCGGGCCCGGTCCTGATCGGCCAGCAGCACCAGCGCGCCGTCGGCGGTGGTGCGCGCGGCGCGTCGCGAGTGGACGAGCAGCAGCAACGCCAGCAGCCCCTGCACCTCGGGTTCGTCGGGCATCAGCCCGGCCAGGACACGGGTGAGCCGGATCGCTTCGCGGCACAGGTCTTCGCGGACCAGGTCCTCTCCCGTGCTGGCCGTGTACCCCTCGTTGAAGATCAGGTACAGCACGCCGAGCACCGCGGCCAGCCGTGCGGGCAGGTCGGCGTCGTGGGGGACGCGGTACGGGATGCCGGCGTCGCGGATCTTGTTCTTCGCGCGGACGATCCGCTGGGCCATGGCCGGTTCGGCGACCAGGAAGGCGGCCGCGATCTCCGCGGTGGTCAGGCCGCCGAGCAGCCGCAGCGTGAGCGCCACCTGCGCCGGCCGGGCCAGCGCCGGGTGGCAGCAGGTGAAGATCAGCCGGAGCCGTTCGTCGGGCACGGCGCCCTCCTCCACGGGCTCGGCTTCGGTATCGAGCACGGTCGCATGCAGCAACGCCGCCTGGGCGTGCTTGTCCGCCCGGGCGGCCTCACGACGCAGGCGGTCGATGGCCCGGTTGCGGGCGGTGGTGATGATCCAGCCCGCCGGGCTGGGCGGGAGCCCCGCTGATGGCCACCGCCGGACCGCCTCGGTGAAGGCGTCCTGCACGGCCTCTTCGGCGACGTCGATGTCGCCGAAGACCCGCACGAGAACCGACACCGCCCGGCCGTACTCGGCGGCGAAGACCTCCTCGACGCTCATTCGCGGAACGGCCGCACCTCGACCGGCAGCGGGGCGACGGCGTCGGCGAGCCGGCCACCCCAGGCCAGGGCGGCGTCGAGGTCGGACGCGGTGATGATCGTGAACCCGCCGAGGTGTTCCTTGCCCTCGGCGTAGGGGCCGTCGGTGACGAGGGTGCCGCCGTCGGCGGCCCGCAGCACGGTCGCGGTCGAGGGCGGGTGCAGCCCACCGGCGAACACCCAGGCGCCGGCGGCCTTGAGGTCGGCGTTGAGCGTGTCGAGCTTCTCGGCGATGCCGTCGAGCACCTCCGGCGGCGGGGCCGGGCCGTCGGGCTGGTAAATGCTGAGCAGGTACTGCTTCACGTCGTCCTCCTCGGGGTCGTGCCGTCACCGCTCAAACGAACGCGCCGGGGGCGGATCGACAGTGTTCCGGCCGGCATTTTCCCTGGACGCCGCTGAGAAGATCAAGACATGAAGATCACCGCTTCCGACCACGAGACGACGGTGACCGCCCGCGGCACCCACGGACCCGCCGTGGTGCTCGTCCACTCCCTCGGTCTGGACCGCCGGATGTGGGACCCGGTGCTCGACCGCCTCGCCGAAGGCCGCCGGGTGTTCGCCTACGACGTCCGGGGGCACGGGTCCGCCGCCGGGGCCCCGCTGCCGTTCACGATGGCGGCCACCGCCGCCGATCTGCTGGCCGTGCTGGACGCGCTCGAGGTGGACACCGCTCACGTCGCCGGGTTGTCCCTGGGCGGGGCGATCGCGCAGACCGCCGCCGTTGCCGCGCCCGGCCGCTTCGCGTCCCTGGCCGTGCTGGCCGCGCCCGACCGGCCGGCACCCGAAGCCTTCGAGGAGCGCGCGCGGCTCGCCGAGACCGCCGGGATGACCCCGCTGATCGAGCCGACGCTGGAACGCTGGTTCACCCCCGGCGCCCTGGCCGCCGACACCGGCGGCGTGCGGTACGCCCGTGCGTGCCTGGCCTCGTTCGATCCGCCGACGTGGGCGTCGATCTGGCGTGGGTACGGCGGTTTGGACGTCTACGGACGGCTTCGCGGCTTCCCCGCACCGGCGCTGGCGCTCGCGGGCGAGGCGGACGCGTCGATCCCGGTCGACGGAATGGCCGCCATCGCCGGCCGGATCGGCGGCGGGGGCGCGGAATTCGAGGTCGTCGCCGGTGCTCCGCACATCCAGACGCTGGAACGTCCCGACGCGGTGGCCGACGCCCTGGCCCGGTTCCTGCCCGCGGAGATCGACATCCCGTAACCTCGGCGCGTGCCCGACCTGGAACCGGTGATCGACGCCGCGCTCAGCCCGCAGGACCGGCTGGCGCTGCTGGACGCCGCGGCCGCCCGGCACGTCGACGAGCAGCGGCCGCCGAACACGCTCAAGGCCTACGCCCAGGACTGGCAGGTGTGGCAGGACTACACCGCCGAAGCCGGGATCCCGGCGCTGTCGGCGTCGATCGGGGCGTTGACCGGGTTCGTCGTGTGGCTGGAACGGGGACGCACGCTGCGGCCCGGCGAACGAGCCCTGCCCGAGGTGCCCGAACGGGCCGCCCCGGCGGCGCCGTCGACGATCGAACGGCGGCTCACCGGGGCGCTGGCCGGGCTGCGGCACCACAAGGTCGTCGTCGATCCGGAAGCGAGCCGCGCGGCGTGGCGGGCGTTGAAGGGGTACCGGCAGCGCCTCGCGCGGGAAGGCGTCCAGCGCGGCCGCGGCAAGGCCACCATGGTCACCCTCGCCGACCTGCGGGCGATGTCGCGAGCGTGCCCGGACACCCTGGCCGGCGCCCGCGACCGGGCGATGCTGCTGATCGGCTTCCCGATCGCCGCCCGTTGCTCCGACCTGGCGAACCTGCTGGTCACCGACGTGCAGCCGGTCGACGACCGGGGCTTGGCGGTGACGGTCCGGCACGGAAAGAGCACCGGCGACATGGTCGTCCCGCGGCGCGAGAGCCCGGACACCGACCCGGTGCGGGCGTGGCACGCGTGGCGGTCGGGCGCGGGGATCACCGAAGGTCCGGCGTTCCGCCGCGTCGACCGGCACGGCAATGTCGGCGAGCCCGCGTTGAGCACGACCGGCGTCAACCAGATCCTCACCCGGGCCGGCGTCCGCGCGGGCCTGCCGTACCCGGTGACCGGGCACTCCCTGCGGTCCGGGTTCGCCACCGAGGCACGCCGCGCCGGCGCCGACGATCTCGCCATCGCCGATCAGGGCCGCTGGGTGCGCGGCAGCCGGGCGCTGTACGAGTACATCCGCCGCGTCGACCAGTGGAACGACAACGCGGCGGGCGCGCTCGACCTCTGAGTCACGGCGCCGAGCGGGTGGCGCCGACGACTTCGCCGTCCCAGCGGGCGAGCCAGCTGCCGCAGACGCAGCGCACGTAGTCGAGGCGATGGGTGACGGGCTGGGACGCGGCCGCCGGGAGTTCGGCGAGCGGCCAGCCGCAGCGAGGGCAACGGTTCCGGTCCATGCCCCGATCGTGCTGTAATGACTCAGTGCACTTCAACCCTTACGGCGGCCCGGCGGCGCTGGTCGCCGCCGACCTGGTCAACGCCGGCTCCGCGAGCGAGCTCCTCGACGGAATGGTCCGCAACGGCATGGCCATCCAGGCCTTGACCGACGGCGAAGCGGCCCTGATCGGCGCGTGGGCCGGCCGGTTGCGGCCGGTGTTCGCCGCGGACGTCGTCGCCCGCCCGGAGCTGGTCAACGAGCTGCTGGCCGAAGCGGCGTGCCGCCCGTACATCACCACCCACGACGGCAAACCACCCCACCTGCACTACTCGGCGGAGGACGCCGGTCCGGTCGGCCGGGTCCGCGCGTACACCGCGGGCGGCCTGGCCCACCTGGTGTGCGAGGCTCCCGACCGCCTGGGCATCTGCAGCCGCGAAGGCTGCGAAACGGCGTACGTCGACACCTCGCGCAACGGCCGTCGCCGGTTCTGCTCGACCCGGTGTGCCACGCGCGTCCACGTGGCCGAGCACCGGGCCCGGCAGGTCAGTGCCTAGGGAAGCCGGCGAACAGCCGCCGCGCGGGCATCGTCGGAGAACCCCAGGAGCAGAGTCCGGTCCGGGAGGGCGACCGCGCTCAGGATCTTCCCCCAGAGATCGAACCGGAACGGCAGTTCGGAACCGTCCCGGAGGTTCCACACCGACGTGTTGCCCGGCTCCCAGTCGCAGGCGACCGCGACCGGGGTGCCGTCCGGCAGGGTCGTGCACACCACGGCCTCTTTCGCCTGGACCAGGCCGGTGATGGTGTGGAGCAGGGTTCGGCGTCCCAGGTCCCAGACGCGGATCGTCTTGTCCTGGCCCGCGGACACGACGATCGGGGTCCCGTCGGCGAGGACCGTGGTGTCGATCGCGTTGACCGGCTGGGTGTGGCCGGTGAGCCGGAACCGCGGCTTCCCGTTCGCCAGGTTCAGCACCCGGAGGTGGTTCCCCCAGTCGGAGACCACCGCGACCGGCGTGCCATCGGGGAGGATCGCCGGAACCATCTGGGCGAAGGTGTTCTCCTCCCGGAGGTTGTGCCGCCGCTTGTGGTCGCGCAGGTCCCACGTCTGGATAGCGTTGATGCCGTTGTGGGCGACCGCCACCGGGGTGCCGTCGGCCAACGACAGGCACCGCACCTTCTCCGGCTCCGGGGCCAGTCCCGGCAGGGTGCCGCGGGGGGAGCCGTCCCGGAGGTCCCACACCCGAGCGGTCCGGTCCGTGCTGACCGTCACCGCGACGGGGACGCCGTCCGGCAGGACCATGGCCGCGACGCCCACCACGTCGTGGGTGTGGCCGCTGAGCGTGTGCCGCCATGAGTCGTCGGTCAGATCCCACACCCGGGCCGTGTTGTCCCGGCTGCCGGTGATCGCCACCGGGGTGCCGTCGGGCAGCACCAGGGCCGTGATCGAGTCCAGGTCGCCCTTGTGCCGGCCGAGTGCCCGCTCGGCCGGCGTCCACTCGGCGGGGTCCACGTCGACCCACGTCGGCCCCCGGCCGGGGAACGGTTCGATCATGGACACGAACCGGTTTTCGGCTCGGGGAGCGCTTTCCGCGGCCATCGCCGCCGTCATCGTGCGCTTGGCGTACACGAGGGTCCCGACGAACACTATCGCCGACACCGAGGCCACCGCGATGGCCGGTGCGGTCAGGCCCGCCATCGCCAGGACGATCACGAGGCCGATCATGGGGAACACGCTGAAGCCCGCGATCTTGGCCCTGGTCATACCGGCCTCGAACGACGGTGGCTGCGGCGCAGGCAGGTCGACGGGCGGTGCGGGCGGCAGGGAAGCCAGCGGTTCCGGCGCCGGCTCGGGCAGGTCCGCGACCAGCCGCGTCAGCTCGTCGCGCAGCCGCGCCGCGTACACCGCGCGCACCCGTTCGTCGAACTCCGGCAGGTCGAGCACCCCGGCTTCGACGGCGTCGTGCAGCCGGGCGACCACGGCTTCCCGGTCGGCGTGGGAGGCCCGCGGCGACCGGGCCGGGCCCGTACCGGCGGGCAGGTCGGCCACCAGCGCGGCCAGCTGCGCGTCGGTGGCCGCCCGCCGGACCGCGGCCACGCGGTCGTGCTGTTCGGCCGGATCCAGCAGCCCGCCGGCGACCGCGGCCTCGATGCGCGCGACGGCCTGATCGCGTTCGGCGATGCTGGCCTTGGCGTCCAGGTTGCCGACGACCGCTTCGACGTCGGCGTAGGTGACGGCCCGGTTCAGCAGTTCCTCGGCGTCGGCGTAGGCACGTGCTTGCAGGCGCCCGTCGGTCAGGGCGCCGGCCAGCCGGACCAGTGCTTGTTCCCGGTCGGCGGCGGAGATCCGCAGTCCCGGGCCGGTCCGGCCGGAACCATCGGGTAAGTCGGCGACGGCCGGCGTCAGGTCCTTCCCCACCCGGGCGGCCTGGACCACCACCAGCCGCCGTTCGTACTCGGCCAGGTCGAGCCGGCCTTCCCGCAATGCTGTTTTCAGTGTGCGGGTGGCTGCCGCGCGGGCCTGGTCACCGATTCGGACTTCCCCAGTCATCGCGGGAGAATAGCGACCCGTCCCGGAGGATCATCGGTTGGTTCCTTCGGTGTAAGGCTTTCTCGCGCGCCAGGCGAAGACGGTCGGCGTGGGCGCGCCGCCTTCGGCGAACCGCTCGAACACCAGGCCCGCGTCGAGCACCGCGCCCAGCAGCGCGGGCAGCGGCAGGTGGGTGGCCCCGACCTTGTCCCGCAGGCCCTGATCGGTCCACGACTCCATCGTCCAGCCGCGTTCCCGGTAGCCGGGCCGGATGACGACGGCGCGGCCGTCGGTGCGGTCGGCGAAGCCGCCGCAGAAGCACGGGTGCACGCCGACGTGCACGAACACCCCGCCCGGCGCCAGCACGCGGGCGGCTTCGCGCAGCACCGCGGGGTAGGCGGGCATGTCGGTGTGGACCATGATCGCGACGACGGCGGGCAGCGCCCCGGTGGCGACCGGCAGCACCGCGGCATCCCCCCGCGCGACCGGCAGCCGCGCGGCCGCGTGCCGCAGCATCCCGGCGGAGACGTCGACGCCGAGCGGGGTACGGCCGAGCTCCCGGATGCGCCCGGCGTGGGCACCGGTGCCGCAGCCCAGCTCGAGACACGGTCCCGTGCCCGGCCCGAGCAGCTCCCGCAGGGTGGGCCCGAACTCCAGCGGGTCCGCCCGCCAGCTGGGGACGAGGGTGGTTTCGTACCAGTCGGCGATCGCGTCGTAGTCGGTCACCCTTCCCGTGTACCGGGCCGCGGCGGCGCGGTACACGGATTCCGCGCCCGGCGGAACTCCCGGCGCCGGTCAACCGTGCCGGGTCGGCCGGTAGGTCAGCACCTGCGTGTGGCCGTCGAAGGTCCGGGCCTCGAGCAGCTCGAGGTCGAAGTCGTCCACGCCGTCGAAGACCCGGGTCACGCCGGTCTTGCCGGAGAGCACCGGGAACACCGTCACCTCGACGGCGTCGACCAGGCCGGCGTTCAGCAGCGCCCGGTTGAGCGTCAGGCTCCCGTGAGAGCGCAGGGGCACGTCCGATCCGGCCTTGAGGCGCCTGACGACCTCGACCGGGTCGCCGGGCTCGATCGTCGTGCCCGGCCAGTCGAGCGGCTCGGTCAGCCGGCTGGAGAGCACCGTCACCGGGGAGCCGAACATGCGCGTGATCCACTCGTCGAACCGGCTGCGGTCGAAGCCCGCGCCGAGGAACGGCGCGTTCGACGCGTAGGTCTTGGCCCCGAGCACCATGCGCAGGGGGTCGCGGTAGGCGGCGGCGCGGTGGGCCAGGAATTCGGGGCCCTGCTTGCCCCAGTAGCCGCCCCAGTCGCCGCTGTGGTTGGCGTAGCCGTCGAGCGTGGAGAAGATGTCGAAGGTGTAGGTGGCGGTCATGGTGGTCTCCTCGGGGGAAGCGGTTTGCCCTTTGCCCCTGCTACGAACACCACGGCCGCGATCCGACAGGCCTTCGGAATTTTCTTCCGGGGCTTGCCTACACTGGACACATGAGCAAGCGCTTAGTGGCCCTGGGGGACTCGTTCACCGAAGGCGTCGGTGACGACGATCCCGCCGCTCCGAACGGGGTGCGTGGCTGGGCCGACCGCGTCGCCGAGCAGCTCGCCGTGCGCGAGCCCGAGTTCCGCTACGCCAACCTCGCCATCCGCGGCAAGCTGATGCCGCAGATCCTCGGCGAGCAGCTCGAGCCCGCGCTGGCCATGGACCCCGACCTGGTCACCCTCTACGCCGGCGGCAACGACCTGATGCGGCCCAAGGTCGACATCGACGGGCTGATGGCCGACTACGAAGCGGCCGTCGCGAAGATCCGGGCGACCGGTGCCCGCCTGGTGCTGTTCACCGGCGTCGACGGCGTCGAGGACGCGCTGTTCCGCAAGATGCGCGGCCGGGTCGCCATCTACAACGAGTTCGTCCGCGCGATCGCCGCTCGCCACGGCGCGCTGCTGGTGGACATGTGGGCCATGCGGCAGCTGCGCGACCGGCGGCTGTGGGCACCGGACCGCCTGCACCTCAACGCCTGGGGCCACACCGAAGTCGCCATCGCCGTGCTGGCCGCCCTCGGTGTCGAACACCCGCTGGCCGCGACCGAGCTGGGTCCGCGCGAGGTGCTGAGCCCGGCCGCGCGCCGCAGCCAGAACCTCAAGTGGGCCCAGGAGCACGCGCTGCCGTGGGTGCGACGCCGGCTGCGGGGCGAGTCCTCCGGCGACACGCTCACCGCGAAGCGCCCGGTGCTCGCGCCGGTGGGCTCAGCGCCGCTCCCCCGCTGACGGGCGCAGACCGTCGAAGAGGATGTCCACCGCCCGGCCGCGCAGGGTCGTGTCCGGGCCGGCGTACTCGGCGGCCCGCGCGACGCCGATGATCACCGGGATGAGCTCGCCGACGACCAGGTCGTCGCGGACCGCGCCCGCCTGCTGCGCGCGCGAAAGCAGCACGCCGAGGGCCGCCAGCAACCGCGCGCCGATGTCGGACTTCGCCACCGGGACCGTGACCCCGGCCGCGGTGAGGGCTTCGAAGTAGGCGCTCTTCGCGCTCGACATCTCGACCCAGCTGGCGAGGAACCTGAAGAACGCGGTGCCCGGCTCGGCGGACTCCGCGGCCACCGCCGTCTCGGCCTCGTCGACGAACCGGCTCAGCCGGGCGAAGAGCACCGCTTCGAGCAGCGCCTCCTTCGTCGGGAAGTGCCGGAACACCGTGCCGATGCCGACGCCGGCGACGCGCGCGACCTCCTCGGTGGGTGCTCCGGTGCCCTTGGCCGCGAAGACGCTCTCGGCCGCCTCCAGCACGCGAGCCCGGTTGCGCCGGGCGTCGGCGCGCAGCGGTTTCGACTCGGCGGGGTCAGCGGCGGCGGGGTTCACCAGCCGATCGTAACGGGGCAGGATCCTGCAGCGTGTCCAGCAGCCGGGCCAGCGCCCGCGGCACGTGCGAGCGCCAGCCGCCACCCATGATCCGGCGCGAGACGCGCTGGAACTCGTCGTCCGGGTCGAACCCTTCGTGGCTGAGGAACAGCCGGGTGCCGCTGCCCTCCGGTTCGAGCCGCCAGGTGACCGTCCACTGCGGACCCCAGCGGATGCTGAGCTTGCGCTCGGGCTCGACTTCCAGGACCTCGCACGCCACCGGGCCACCGGCGAACCCGGCCGCGGGCACCGGCTCGGCCAGCAGCTCGAAGCGGTGCCCCACCACGGGCTTGATGTCGTTGGGCATGTTCAGCCAGCGCTCCAGGAGGTCCGGCTCGGTCAGGGCGCGCCACACCTTGCGAGCCGGGTGGGCGAGGAACTGGTCGACGTGGATCGCGCTCGGGTCGTCGTCGGTCACAGGTCGTCCCCTTCGTCCAGCAGGTCGCGCAGGTTGGCGAGCTTGGTGCGCCAGAAGCGCTCGTACGGCGTCAGCCAGTCCGCGACCTCTTCCAGCGGCGCCGCGTCGAGGCGGTAGACGCGGTGGCGGCCTTGGCGCTGCTCGGTGACCAGGCCCGCCTCCCGAAGCACCCGCAGGTGTTCCGAGAGGCTGGGCCGGGCCATCTCGAACCGTTCCGCGATCGAGCCGGCGGCCATCGGACCGTCGAGCAGCAGCCGGAGCACTTCGCGCCGCGCCGGGCTGGCCAGCGCGGCGAAGACGTCGTCGTTGACCGGCATCAGCGCGGCACGGCGCCGAAGTCCGACGGCTCGAGCAGGCCGATCGTGTGACCGTCGAGGTCGGTGAACGACGTCGCCCGGCCCCACGGCTGCGGCTGCGGCTCGGCGACCTCGACCCCGGCTGCCCGCAGCGCGGCGACATCGGAGTCGACGTCGGTGGTCTGCAGCTGGAAGTGCCGCGGCCCCGGTTCGATGCCGGTGACCTGCTGGTCGGTCAGGACCACGCCGGTCTTCGCCCCTTTCGGCGCGACCATCACGAACCGGCCGCCCTCGGGTGTGCGGCGGTCGACGAGCGCCTCGAAGCCGAGCTTGCCCACGTAGAAGTCCCGCGCGCGGGCGTGGTCGGCAACGGGCAGGGTCAGGAACTGCACGTGGGTGATCGGCATGCCGCCGACAATAGGTAGGAGATCTCCTACGCGTCAAGAGGGTGGCCGAACCACCGTTCGAGGGCGGTGCGGAGGGCCTTGCGTTCCGTTTCGTCCGGGTCCGTCGCGCCGGTCGCCCAGGCGACGTAGCCGTCGGGCCGGACGAGCAGCGCGGTCGCGTCGCCCGGGGTCCGGCCGGGAACGAGGTCGACGCGGTCGGTCCAGCCGCGCAGCTCGTCGCCGAGCGAGCCGGTGAAGTCCAGCAGCAGCGGCCGGGCCGTCCGGGTCAGCTCGGCGAGCCGGGTCCCGTCGGCCAGGACGAGGTCCGGCGCCCAGCGGCCGTCCAGCGGGTGGTCGGTGGCCGGCTCGTACCGGACGTCGGCGCCGGACATGAGGTCCGCGATGTGCTGCACCGTGCCGGGCAGCCGCAGCAGCTCGCCGAACAGCTCGCGCAGCGCGGTGACCTCGAGGCCCGGCGCGATCAACGCGGACTGCGCCTGCGTCTGCATGACGACGCGCTCGGCGATCGGACGGCGTTCGCTCTCGTAGGTGTCGAGCAGGCCCGCCGGCGCCCAGCCGTGCAGCGTCGCGGCGAGCTTCCAGCCGAGGCCGGCGGCGTCCTGCAGGCCGAGGTTGAGCCCGGGGCCGCCGATCGCGGAGTGGACGTGGGCGGCGTCGCCGACCAGCAGGACGCGCCCTTCGCGGAACTTCGCGGCCAGCCGCGTGTTGCGCCCGCGCAGCCGGCGCAGCAGGTGCGGCCCGTCGCCGGTCGGCGGCTCGACCGGCAGCGCGAACCCGAGGACCCGCTCGATGCTCGCGCGCAGCTCGTCGAGGGTCATCGGCGGCTCGTCGCCGGACTCTTCGCCGTCGGCCAGCTCCATGGTGCTGATCAGCGGGCCGGCGGGGAACGGCGCGTAGACGAACAGGCCGGTTCCGGTGCGGTAGTGGAAGAACGGCGGGATGACGCCGTGACCGGGCACGCGCAGGCCGCCCGACTCCGCGTCGGCGAACTCCGCGGGCACGGTGCCGTTCGCGGTGTAGGAGAGCGTGCGGTCTTCGGTGACCCCGGGGAAGTCGATGCCGGCGAGCTTGCGGGTGACGCTGCGGCCGCCGTCGGCGCCGACGTGGTACCGGGTCCGCAGCCGGTAGGGCCCTTCGGGACCGGTGACGTCGAGGGTGACCGCGTCGGCGTCCTGGGTCAGCCCGGTGAGCTCGTGCCCCCGGCGGACCTCGACCCCGAGTTCGGCGGCGCGTTCGTTGAGCATCGCTTCGACGCGCCGCTGCGGCACGCCGAGGATGTTCAGCGGGTTCGGGTCGGTGAGCGTGAGGTCGAGCCGCATCGCGCCGAAGACGAACGCCGGTGCGGGCGGCCCGATCGGGCCCGCCAGCCGGTCGTGCAGGCCGCGGCGGTCGAGGAGGCGGACGACCTGGCCGACGAGACCGTTGGCGCGGTTTTCGGTGGTCGGCTCGGGCAGCCGCTCCAGGACCAGCGGGCGGATCCCGGCGAGGGCGAGTTCGCAGGCGAGCATGAGGCCGTTCGGGCCGGCTCCGGCGATGACGACGTCTTCCATGACGAAACTCCTTGCGGTGGCGGGAAAATGGGCATGGCGAAGCAGCCCGGCCTGCGGGCGCTCTTCGGATGGGGGGGGGCTAGCGGGGTTCAGGCAGCCCGGCGGCGAGCCGGCCGAAGACGTCCCGCAGGACCTCTTCGAGTGACGGCCGCGGTTCGGCGACGAGCCACTGCTGGGTGACGACGTTGAGCGCCGCCCCGACGACGCCCGCGACGAGCCGCGGGTAGACGTCCCGGGTGGCGTCGGTGCCGGTGCGTTCGGCGACGGCGAGCGCGAACTCGGCTTCGGCCGCCGCCCCGGCCTTCTGGAACTCGCCTTGCAGGGCGGGTTCGGCGACCATCAGCCGCAGCCCTTCCACCCACGCCGGGGTGGCACCCTGCCCGTCGGGCACCGGTTCGCCGAGCGCGAACCCGTCGAGCGCGGCCTGGGTGACGGCGTCCCAGATCGGTTTACCGGCCGGCTGGTCGCGCAGCGCGGCGGCAATGGCGCGCGCCCGGTCGTGGTGGCGGGCGACGATGGCTTCGCCCTTGCTGCCGAAGTAGTTGCTGAAGGTCCGCGTGGACACCCCGGCTTCGGCGGCGATGTCTTCGATCCGCACGTTGTCGAAGCCGCGTTCGACGGTCAGCCGGATCGCCGCCCAGCTCAGCGCGATGCGCGTTTGCTGCTTCTTGCGATCACGAAGCCCGGCGCGGTCGGTGTCCATGAACTCAAGGTACCAAACGTTGCCGAATCTGCAAAGTTGCTCAGTCGGCAAGTTTGATGGCCGGGCTGCCGGCGAGGAAAGCTTCGTAGCGGGCGTGCCCCGCCACCGGCGCAGGCGCAGCTGGCGGTCGCGCGCGCAAGTTTCCGGCGCTCCGTCACCGACCGGACGAGAAACGCGTCATCGATCGCCGAAACCGTTGACGCGCGTCACACTGTTGTGTGACATCGGTCACCGGAGGTGTTGCGAGATGGTTCTGGGAGACAACAGCGTCACTCACAAGGTGGCGTCAGGCAGCAAAGTGCAAGTACGGCGGGCAGCGTTGGCGAGCGCGGTCGGCACGACCATCGAGTGGTACGACTTCTTCCTCTACAACACCGCGGCGGCCCTGGTCTTCCCGCACCTGTTCTTCCCCGCTTCGAGCGCCTATGCCGGCGCCATGCAGTCGTTCGCCACCTACGCGGTCGGGTTCGCCGCGCGGCCGGTCGGGGCCGCGATCTTCGGGCACTGGGGCGACCGGATCGGGCGGAAGGCGACGCTGATCGTCACGCTGCTGCTGATGGGCATCTCCTCCGGCGTCGTCGGGATGCTGCCCGGGACGTCGGCGATCGGGGTCGCCGCGCCGCTGATCCTGGTGCTGCTGCGGCTGGTGCAGGGCATCGCCATCGGCGGCGAGTGGAGCGGCTCGGTGCTGCTCGCCATGGAGTGGGGCGACCAGCGCAAACGGGGGCTGCTCGGCAGTTTCGCGCAGATCGGCGTCCCGGTCGGGCTGGTGCTGGGCACCGGCGGGATGACGCTGCTGTCGGCGACGCTCTCCCCCGAGGCGTTCGACTCGTGGGGCTGGCGGATCCCGTTCCTGCTCAGCCTGGTGCTCGTCGGGGTCGGCCTGGTGATCCGGCTGAAGATCCTCGAGACGCCGATGTTCGCGAAGCTCGTCGAGAACCGGCAGACCGCGCGTACGCCGGTGCTCGACGCGATCCGGCACCACTGGCGGGAAATCCTGCTCTCGGCCGGTGTCCGGTTCAGCGAGCAGATGCCCTTCTACCTGTTCACCAGCTACGTGCTGATCTACGTCGTGTCGCGGCACGAGTTCAGCAAGACCTTCGTGCTCAACGCGGTCCTCGTCGGGGCCGCGTGCGAGCTGGCGCTGATCCCGCTGTTCTCGACGCTGTCGGACACCTTCGGCCGCAAACGGGTCTACCTGTGCGGGGCGGTGCTGACCGGGGTGATCGCGTTCCCGTACTTCACCATCCTTGCGCACGGCAGCCACGCACTGGTGTTCGTCGCGGTCGTCGTGTCCTTCGTCCCGCACGCACTCCAGTACGGACCGCAGGCGGCGTTGATCGGCGAAAGCTTCCCGACGCACCTGCGCTACGGCGGCGCGGGGCTCGGCTACCAGCTGGCGTCGGTGTTCGCGGGCGGGCCGGCGCCGCTGCTGGCGACGTGGCTGCTGCACACGACCGGGACGCCGTACGCGATCTCCGGCTACATCATCCTGTCCGCGGTGGTCTCGGTGCTGTGCGTGATCTTCCTGAAGGACCGCTCGAAGGCCGACATCGACGACGCGAGCATCTACCAGCGCACCTGACCGGACGACACGCGTGCCCAGGCGGACGACACGCGTACCTGGATGGACGACACACGTGACGAGGGGCCTCCCACCGCACTCGGTGGGAGGCCCCTCGTCGGGTGAACTTCAGCGGCGCGGGCCGCCGAAGGGGGGCTGCTGCGGGAAGGGGCCGGTGCCCGGGTTCTGCTGGGGGCCGCCGCCGAACTGGCCCGGCGGCGGAGCCTGCGGGGGCGGGCCCTGGTACTGGCCGCCCGGCGGCGGACCGGCCGGGGCCTGCGGCTGCGGCAGCGCGGGCTGGCCACCCTGAGGCGTCGAGGGCTGGGAGCTCGAAGGCTGCTGCGGGGCGGGCGTGACCTCCGTGCCGCGGTCCTCGTCGGCGGCCGGCTCAAGCTGCTGGGCCGGGCGCGGGATCGACGGCCGCGCGGGCGGCGACGAGGGCGCCCCGATGGCCGGGACCTCCTTGCGCGCCACCGCTTCCGCGGCCGCGACGGCCTCGGCGACCTTCGGGTCGCTCTTGGTTTCGAACCAGCTGGAGACCTCTTCGTCCTCGAGGTCGGGCTTGGCCGGGACGTCGTCTTCCTTCGCCGGCTCGTACCGGAACACACCGTCGTCGCCGGGGGCACCGAGCGCGCGGGCGAAGCCTTCGAGGGCCTTGCCGTAGTCGCTGGGGATCATCCAGACCTTGTTCGCGTCGCCCTGCGCCATCTGCGGCAGCGTCTGCAGGTACTGGTAGGCCAGCACCTCCGGCGTCGGGCGGCCGGCCTTGATCGCGGCGAACACCTTTTCGATCGCCTTCGCCTGGCCCTGCGCCTGCAGGTAGCGCGCGGCGCGCTCACCCTGGGCCCGCAGGATCCGGGACTGCCGCTCGGCCTCGGCGGCCAGGATGGTCGCCTGGCGGGCACCTTCGGCGGAGAGGATCTGGCTCTGCTTCTGGCCTTCCGCGGTCTTGATGGCGGACTCCCGCTGACCTTCCGCGGTGAGGATCATGGCGCGCTTCTCGCGGTCCGCGCGCATCTGCTTCTCCATCGAGTCCTGGATGGAGGGCGGCGGGTCGATCGCCTTCAGTTCGACCCGGCTGACGCGGATACCCCACCGGCCGGTCGCTTCGTCCAGCACGCCGCGCAGCTGGGTGTTGATCGAGTCGCGGGAGGTCAGGGTCTGCTCGAGGCTCATGCCACCGACCACGTTGCGCAGCGTGGTGGTGGTCAGCTGCTCGACACCGACGATGTAGTTGGAGATTTCGTACACCGCGGCGCGCGAGTCGGTGACCTGGAAGTACACGACCGTGTCGATCGACACCGTCAGGTTGTCCTCGGTGATGACCGGCTGCGGCGGGAACGAGACGACCTGCTCGCGCAGGTCGATCCGGGCGCGCACCTTGTCCAGGAACGGCACGAGGATGTTGAGGCCGGGCGAGGCGACCGTGCGGAACCGGCCGAGCCGCTCGATCACGGCCGACTGCGCCTGCGGCACCACCATGACCGCCTTGGCTATCGTGATGATCACGAGCAAGACCAAGGCGATGACCAAGCCGATCGCGAATCCGGTCAAGAGTATTTCCCCTTACCTAGTACCATTCTTGCGCGGTTGACGGCGTTGTGGGTGCCGCGGGCGGGCTCACCTCGAGCTTGAGTTCCGTCACGGTGACGCCCCAGCGGCCGGTGGTGTCGTGCAGGACCGTCCACACTGTACGGTGCAGGTCCCCGGGCGCGGTGACGGCGCGCTCGGCGGTGGTCAGGCCGGCTTCCTGCCGCAACGCGGTGCGGGTCAGCTGTTCGATCGCGAGCGCCGGGCCGGCGATTTCGTAGGTGGCCCGGCGCGGATCGGTGACCGCGAAGACGACCTCGAAACCGATCAGGACTTCCTGCCCGTCGCCGGCTTCGACCGGGCGCGGCGGGGCGGACAGGATCTGCTCGCCGAGGTCGAAGCGGGCGCGGACCCGGTCGGCGAAGGGGAGCACGAAGTGGCGGCCGGGGCCGAGCACGGTGCGGAAGTGGCCGCCGCGTTCGATCACCGCGGCGTGGCCTTCGCCGACGATGACGAGTCCCAGGCTCACGGCTCGGCCGACACGACGGCGGTGGCGCCGGAGATCTCGACGACCGTGACCGCGGTGCCGGGCGCGATGGGCGGGCAGTGCTCCCCCAGGCTGCGGGCCGACCAGACGTCGCCGGCCAGCTTCACCCGCCCCGCCTCGGCATCCACTGTGGACACGACCACGGCGCGGGCGCCGATCAGGGCGTCGATGCCGGTGTGGTGGGCCGGCCCGGACAGCAGCCGCCGCTTGAGCGCCGGGCGGACCAGCAGGAGCATGCCCACGGAGGCGACGGCGAACACGGCGACGTCGATGACCAGGTTCCCGGTGAGGGCCTCGGCACCGGCGCCGAACAGCGCGGCGACCCCCAGCATGATCAGCACGAAGTCGCCGGAGACGACTTCGGCGATCATCAGGGCGATCCCGACGATCAACCAGACCAGAGCCCAAGTCATGGCTTCATGCTCTCAGATCGCGCCGGTTCGCACCGGCGCAGTGACGGGACGTAACCTTCGCGTGACCTTGGACAATTCGGACATTCAGCCCTCTTCCGGCGGTTCGGTGACGAAGTCGATGAGCCGTTCCACCGCCCCGATGAGCGGGGTCTCGAGGTCGCGGAAACTGCTCACCCCGCTCAGGACACGCTGCCAGCCCTCGTAAGGTTGCCCCCAGCCGAGCGCGTCGCAGATGCCCTGCTTCCACTCGATGCCGCGCGGGATCTTGGGCCACGCCTCGATACCGACCGCGGCGGGGCGCACCGCTTCCCAGACGTCGATGTAGGGGTGGCCGGTGACCAGCACGTTCTCGTCGTGGACGGCCTCGACGAGCCGCGACTCCTTGCTGCCGGGCACGAGGTGGTCGACCAGGACGCCGAGGCGGCGGCCCGGGCCGGTGCCGAACTCGGCGATGCGGTCGGCGAGCACGTCGACGCCGTCGAGCGGTTCGACGACGACGCCTTCGACGCGCAGGTCGTGCCCCCAGACGCGCTCGACGAGCTCGGCGTCGTGCTTGCCTTCGACCCAGATGCGGGAGTCGCGGGCGACGCGGGCCTGCAGGCCCTGCACCTTCACCGACCCGGACGCGGAGACCTGCTTGGCCGGCGCTTTCACCGTCTTGACCGGGACCAGCGTGACCGGTTTGCCTTCGAGGAGGAAGCCGGCGGGGGCGAGCGGGAAGACGCGGTGGCGGCCCTTGGCGTCCTCGAGCACGACGTTCCCGTACTCGATCTTCACCACCGCGCCGCAGTAGCCGCTGGCCGGGTCTTCGACCACGAGACCGCGCTCGGCGGGAACCTCCGGCACCTTCTTGCGGCGCCGGCCGGCGAGCACGTCGTCATAGGAATGGGAGCGCACGAGCAGGGAACCTACTGGCGGCAGCACCCCGGACGGGTCATGCCACGCCGTCAGCGGGCCAGTTCCAGGACCGCGTCGGTGAACGGTGTCCGCTCGCCCCGGCGCAGCGGCGCGAGTGCGACCAGCGGGGCCATGGCGACGCACCAGGCGCGCACGCGCTCGGCGTCGAAGTCCGCAACGTGGGGGGCGAGGGCGGCGATCCCGTCGTCGATGGTGCCGCCGGCGGCCATCGGGACGTAGACGAAGTCGACGGCGTCGAGGGACGGGTCGCCGAGGCCGGGTCGCGGGTCGATGGCCACGATGCCGCGTTCCGGCCCGGCGTCGAGGACGTTGGCGGGGTGCAGGTCACCGTGGATCAGCGTGACCGGCCCGCTGGTGGTCAGTGCCATGGCGCGCTCGCGCCCCTTGGCCAGCACGTCGGCGCTCATCAACCCGGCGGCCGCGGATTCGCGGCGACGGCGTTCGGAGAGGTTGAAGATGAACTCGATGCCCTCGGCCAGGCGCCGGAACTCGCGCTCGACCCCGCTTGGATCAACCCCGCTTGGATCGACAGAGTGCAGCTGGTCGAGCAGCTCGCCGAGCTCGGCCCACGGCACGTCGCGCCCCGACAGCTCGGTGCCCGGGACGAGGCCTTCGAGCAGGATCGCGTTGGCGTCGAGGTCGGCGTCGAGGACCTGGACGACGCGGGAGCAGCCGGCCCAGGCGCGCAGCCCGGTGAACTCCAGCCGGGCGACTTCCGGATCGGGGGTCAGCTTGAGGACCCGCAGGTCGCCGCCGGGGCCGGTGCACAGCAGGGTGCGGCCGGTGTTGCCGGGCCTCGCCTCGCGGACGGTCAGCCCCCACTCGGCGGTCAGGCGCGCGACCAGGTCCGGGAGGGCGTCGCACCACGGCTCGGCCAGTTCCGCGCCGAAGCGGTCGACGAGCCGGGCCCGGGCCGGGTCGTCGATCAGAAGAGGGGCCACGGGATGGCGCGCCAGTCGTCACCGGGCTCGGGGAAGAGGCCCTCGGCGAGCAGGACGTCGGTGCGGTCGGCCAGGGCCCGGATCTCGAACTTGGCGATGTGCTCCGACAGGGTCTTGCCGAGGCCGCCGTCGATTTCGGAGCGCAGCTTGCGCAGCTTCTCGACCGTGTCCGGTGGCAGCGGCTCGCCGATCCAGCCCCACAGGACGGTCCGCAGCTTGGGGTCGGTGTGCAGGCAGATGCCGTGGTCGACGCCGTAGACGTGGCCGTCGACGCCGGGCAGGAGGTGCCCGCCCTTGCGGTCGGTGTTGTTCACCACGATGTCGAGCACGGCGAGGTCGCGCAGCCCGGGGTGGTTCGCGTGGGCGAGCACCGCGGGTTCGCCGAGCCGGTCGTGGGCGTGCAGCACCGGGCGCCAGCCGTCGGGGACGTCGTCGGGCGGCAGGACTTCGACCAGGTCGTCCTCGGTCGTTTCGACCCACAGCTGGACCATGCCGGGGCCGAACGGGCCGTCGCGCAGCACGGTCGGCGGGATCGCGCCGATGCCGGCGGCGTCGGCGATGATCGCGGTGGCGACCTCGCGCCCGGCGAGGGTGCCGTCGGGGAAGTCCCACAGCGGCCGCTCCCCCGACACCGGCTTGTAGACGACCCGGCCGGTGACGCCGTCGAGCTCGATGGCGCAGAAGAGGGTGACGTTGGAGGCGTCGACCAGCCGGCCTTCGACGTCGATGCGGCCGTGGGTGACGAGTTCGCGGGACGCGGGATCGGCCGGGGCAGTCGCCATGGTCAGTCTTCTTCGCCCGCGTCGGTTTCGCGCCGGTAGCCGTTCTGCCGGGGGCAGATGTGCCCGGTGGGGTCGAGCGGTTCCGCGCAGAGCGGGCACGGCTTGCGGCCGGCGTTGACGACGCGGTCGGCTCGCTCGGCGAAGGCGCGCGCGGCGGCCGGGGTGAGGAAGACGCGGACGGCGTCCGGGCCCTCCTCGGTGTCGTCGAGCACGACCGTTTCGTCGACCTCGCCCTCGGTGATGGCGAGCAGCTCGATGACGACCGCGCTGCTGTCGGCGTCCCAGCCGAGGCCCATGGTGCCGACGCGGAACTCCTCCTCGACCGGCACCGTGAGCGGGTCGAGGTCGACGAGGTCTTCGGGGGCGTCGTCGGGGACGTCGGCGCCGAACCGGCTGGCCACCTCCTCCAGCAGTGAGCTCAGGCGTTCCGCGAGGACGACGACCTGCTGTTTTTCGATGGTGACGCTGATGGTGCGCACGTCCTCCGACGCCTGGAGGTAGAACGTGCGATCGCCGGGCTCGCCGACGGTGCCGGCGACGAACCGATCCGGCTGGCGGAAGACGTGGATTACGCGAGACATAGCACTGACGACCCTAGGCCACCGGCGCATGATCGGCATCCGCCGCCCCACCGTTCGCGGGCCGCTAGCCTCGGGGGGTGTCTCGGATCTCCCCGTACGGAACCTGGTCTTCGCCCATCACCGCCGCCGAAGTGGCCGCCGCCGGTGGCGGCCCGCAGTGGCTCGACGTCGTCGGGAACGAGGTGTGGTGGGCCGAGGCGCGACCGGCTGAACAGGGCCGGGTCGCGCTGGTCCGGGCGGTGCCGGGCGGTACCGAGGACGTGCTGCCGGCCCCGTGGAACGTCCGCAACCGGCTGCACGAGTACGGCGGGCGGCCGTGGGCGGTCGTCGGGGATTCCGTGGTCTTCACGCACTGGGCCGATCAGCGCGTGTACGCGCAGAGCGAAATCGGCGTGGTGGCGCTCACGCCCTCCCCCGCGGAGCCGCAGAGCGTTCGTTACGGCGATCTGCGGGCCGGGCGGCCGGGCGAGGTGTGGGCGGTCCGGGAGCGCGGCACCGGGCCGCGGCCCACCGACGTCGAACGGGAACTCGTCGCGATCGCCGTGGACGGCGGCGGCGAGCGGGTGCTGGCCGCGAGCCACCGGTTCCTGACCGTGCCGAAGCTGTCGCCGGACGGGCGGCACGCAGCCTGGTTCGGCTGGGACCACCCGCTGATGCCGTGGGACGGCACCGAGTTGTGCGTGGCCGAGGTGGCCGCGGACGGCTCGTTCGGGCCGCACCGGGTGCTGGCGGGCGGCGCAGACGTCTCGGTGTGCCAGGTCGAGTGGGAGACGCCGGCCGCGCTGCTGGCGCTCATGGACCCCGGCGGCTGGTGGAACCTGCACCGGATCGGCCTGGACGGCTCGGTGGTGAACCTCGCGCCGGTGGAGCAGGAGCTCGGCGGGCCGCTGTGGAAGGCGGGGTCGCGGTGGTTCGCGCCGCTGGGCGGCGGGCGGCACGCGGTGCTTTCCTCGGGCCGGCTGGTGGTGCTGGACGAGGCGGACGGCACCGTGGCGCCGGTGGCCGACGAGCTGACGGCCTGGTCTTCGACGGGACTGGCGGTGTCCGGCGACACGGTCGCCGGCGTCGCGGGCGGGCCGGCTCGGGAGTCCGCCGTCGTGCGGGTTTCCCTCGACGGCTCGGTGACGGACCTGACGCCGCAGCCGGAGCTGCCTTCGGCGTTCCTGCCGGTGCCGCAGGAGCGGGTGTTCAGCACGCCGGACGGCGAGACCGTGCCGGTGGTGCTGTACCCGCCGCGGAACCCGGACTTCGCGGCACCCGACGGTGAACGGCCGCCGCTGCTGGTGCACGTCCACGGCGGCCCGACCGGGCAGCACCTCGCCGAGCTGGACCTGGAGATCGCCTACTTCACCAGCCGCGGCATCGGCGTGGCGGCGGTGAACTACGGCGGGTCGACGGGGTTCGGGCGCGCCTACCGCGAGCGGCTGCGGGAGCAGTGGGGCGTGGTGGACGTCGCCGACTGCGTCGCGGTGGCCGAAGCGCTGGTGGCGGCCGGGCTGGCCGACGGTGACCGGCTGGGGATCCGCGGCGGCAGCGCGGGCGGGTTCACCGCGGCGGCGTCGCTGACGACGACGAAGACCTACCGGGCGGGCACGGTGATGTACCCGGTGCTGGACCTGGCCGGGTGGACCGGGACCGAGGGCGACACGCACGACTTCGAGTCGCGGTACCTGGACGGGCTCGTCGGGCCGCTGCCGGGAACGCGGCAGCGGTACGTCGAACGTTCCCCGCTGGCGAACGTCGGGGGGCTGGCCGGGCCGGTGCTGTTCCAGCAGGGGCTGGACGACCGGATCTGCCCGCCGGAGCAGGCCGACCGGTTTGTGGCCAAGCTGGCCGGGCGCGGGATCCCGTACGCCTACCAGCGGTTCGCCGGCGAGCAGCACGGGTTCCGGCAGGCGGCGACGATCGTGGCGGCGCTGGAGGCGGAATTGTCGTTCTACGGTCAGGTGTTCGGCTTCGAGACGCCGGGTGTGGCGCGGCTGGAGCTGTCGCGGTGAGGCCGCCGCGGCTGCGGGCCGGCGACACGGTGGCACTGGTGGCGCCGGCCGGGCCGGTGCCGGCGGACCTGCTGGAGAAGGCGCTGCCGGTGCTGCGCGGCTGGGGCGTCGAGGTGCGGGTCGGCCCGTGCGTGCGGGCCGACCCGGGCTCGCCGCCGTACCTCTCCGGTGCCGACGCCGCACGCGCGGCGGAGTTCACCGAGGCGTGGCTGGACCCCGGGGTGCGGTGCGTGCTGGCGGCGAGGGGTGGTTACGGCGTGCAGCGGATGCTGGACCTGGTCGACTGGCCGGCGCTGCGGGCGGCGGGCCCGAAGGTGCTGGCCGGGTCGTCGGACATCACGGCGTTGCACCGCGCGGTGGACGTCCACCTGGGACTGTCCACTTTGTTCTCCCCAATGCCGGCCAGCGTGCTGTTCGACGACTTCGCGGTCGAGCACCTGCGGCGTTCGCTGTTCGAACCGGAGCGGACGCTGGTGGTGCGCGGCGGGTCGCCGTTGGTGCCGGGCCGGGCGTCGGGGGTGTCGGCGGGCGGGAACCTGTCGCTGGTGGCGGCGGGGATCGGGACGCCGGAGCACGGGTCGGCGCGCGACGCGATCGTGCTGCTGGAGGACGTGACGGAGAGCGTGTACCGCCTGGACCGGATGCTGACGCAGCTGCTGCGCAGCGGCTGGTTCGCCGGGGTGCGCGGCATCGTCCTGGGTTCGTGGGCGGCGTGCGGGAACCCGGCGGACGTGCGGGCGCTGGTGCTGGACCGGCTGGGGCCGTTGGGGGTGCCGCTGGTGGAGGAGTTCGGGTTCGGCCACGTGGCGTCGTCGCCGACGTTGCCGCTGGGGGTACCGGTGACGCTGGACGCGGACCTGGGGACGCTGACGTTCGACTCCCCCGCGTTGACGTGAAGCTCACGTCGACGGAGGCCCGGGACCGGTTCGCCGCGGGACGGGTGGCGCGGCTGGCGACGGTGTCGGCCGAGGGGGTGCCGCACCTGGTGCCGGTGACGTTCGCGGTGCGCGGTGACACGGTGGTGTTCGCGGTGGACCACAAGCCGAAGTCTTCGGTGGCGTTGCGGCGGCTGCGCAACATCGCGGAGAACCCGGCGGTGTGCTTCCTGGCCGACGGCTACGCCGAGGACTGGACGCAGCTGTGGTGGGCGCGGGCGGACGGGGTGGCGCGGGTGGAGCCGCCGGGGGCTGAGCCGGTGGCGTGGCTGGTGGCCAAGTACGAGCAGTACGCCGAGCGGCCGCCGGAGCACGCTGTGGTGGTCACGGACGTGCACACGTGGATCGGCTGGACCGGAATCGCCTGAATCCGGTGGCTCCGGGCCGGCAGGCCGTGCCATCGTCCCGGCATGTCCTACGAAGAGCGGGAGCACGCCGGCCGCTACTACGGCGTGCAGTTCATGTACGCGGTGCCGGAGAGCGCCTGGTTCGTCGAGCTGAGCGACGTCAAGTCCGGCACCATGATCATGACCGGGGTGGTGCCCGACGAAGACCTGGCGACCGAGCCGACCGTACGCGTCCACTCGCCGGTGGAGCACAGCGTCCCGTTCGAGGTCATGATGTGGTTCATGGAGAAGGCCGCGGAGGAGATCGCGCGCAGCCGCCCGGCTTGGAGTTCCTACAAAGTCGTGCGACGTGTCGCCAGGTGATGATGCAGGTGGCGAGGCCGAGGACGGCTTCGTGGATGTCGTCGCGGCGTTCCCAGCGGATGCGCAGGCGTTTCATGCCGCGGTACCACGCGGTGGTGCGCTCGACCACCCACCTGACCGTGCCCAGCCCGGAGCCATGGGCCTGCCCGCGGCGGGCGATGGGACTCGGACCGCTTTTGGGCCACGCCTCGCAGCGCAAACATGTGAGGAATCGATGACCGCCCGCGACCGGTCCAGCTTTCCCGCACCGTGCGACTCGGCCGGCAACAGCTCGTGCAGCCGCTGTCAGACCCCGGCCCGGGTTCCACTCCGGCCCGGATACCGCAGCAGCAGCGGCTTGATGCGCCGCCACAGCCCGTCCGGCACGATCCACGGCGGCTGCTCACCACGCCGCACGGCCGAACACTGTAGATCAACACCGCGCAGCTCGGAAGACCCCGAAGATCGTTCTGTCAGGAGCCTTAGTCGCGGAGGAACTTCTCCGGGCGGCGCCAGGCGTCGATGATGCCCAGCGGGTCCGGGCGCAGGAGCGACGCCGCCGAGTACAGGCTCGCCACCACCACCAGCGCGATGAACCACCAGTCGTACAGGGCCTGCTCGCCCGTCGGGTAGTACACGAGCGTCACGAACACCGACACCGCCACCACGAGCGCCAAGTGGCGAGGCTGCCACTTGAACGCCGAGAGCAGCACGAAGCCCCAGGTCAGGTACCACGGCAGGGTCGGTGGCATGAGGATCGCCACCGCGAGCAGCGAGATCCCGGCCCGGTAGACCGCCTCCGTGCCACCGCCGCGGGCGAGCCACCACTGGCGGACGCCGAAGGCGATCAGCAGGAGCATGCCCGCCGCGCGGGCGACCGTCACGAACGGCGAGACCTGGACGTCCACGATCAGGTGGACCAGGTTGTAGAACACCTCGCCGATGCCGGTGGGGATGTTCAGCCAGTTCGCGATGAGCTGGGGGGCCTTGAGCCCGGACCACCAGCCGAGGTTGAGCGAACCCAGGGAGATCCACGTGCCCGCGACGAACACCGGCAGGAACAGGCCCACCGCGGCCGCGCCGGCGCGCAGGAAGTTGCGGACCTTCGACTCGCCCGTGAGGTGGTTGGCCCACATCCAGACGATGAACGGCAGCGCGATCGCGGCGGTGGGCTTGATCAGCATGCCGATCGTGACCAGGACGACCGCGAGCACGTGCTTGCGCTCGAGGGCGGCGAGGACGCCGATGGTGAGGAACGCGAGCATCATCAGGTCGTTGTGCGGGCCGCCGAAGAGGTGGATGACCATCATCGGGCTGGCCACCGCGAGCCACAGCGCGACCGGGAGCTTGCCGCCGAGGTGCTTGACCAGCCGCGGCAGCGCCCACAGCGTGCCGGCCAGGCCGACCAGCAGCACGAGGCGCATGAGGATGACACCGAGGATCATGTTGTCGCCGCTGGTGGCGACGACGCCCTTGGAGATCAGCAGGAACAGCGGGCCGTACGGGGCCGGGGTGGTCTGCCAGAGCGGGTGGACGTTCTGCACGACGTTCGGCAGCACGTCGAGCTCGGCGGGGCCGTTGGCGTACGGGTCGAGCCCGTAGAGCAGCTGGGCGCCCTGGCCGAGGTAGGAGAAGACGTCGCGGGTGAACAGCGGCGGCGACACCAGCAGCGGCGCCATCCAGCACCCGGCGGCGACCAGGATCGGGCGGCTGCCGATGCGGCCGGCGAGGACGTAGCGGCCGAGCCGGACCCACGCCCAGACGACCATGCCGAAGCCGGTGTAGAGGACGGCGTTGGCGAACATGCGCCCGTGGCCGTAGCGGACCCACGAGAGCGGACCGTGGCCGAGCACGGGGTCGGAGATCAGGATGCCGCCGGCGCCGAGGGCGGCGATCATCAGCAGGGTGCTGCCGACGGTGCCCATCGCGATCGTGCGGTAGGGGAATCGCGAGGGCACGCGGAGCCGCTCGGCCAAGCCGGTCGAGGGCGTCTGTGCGGGGTCGGTGGTGGTCGCCATTTCCGTTCGGAGATTACACACCGCGCTCGTGCGGAGTTCTCGCAGTATCAGGTTTCGACGGTGCGGTGCTGGAGGGTGCCGCCGGGCAGGGCGGCCAGCAGGGACTTCGTGTACTCGTGCCGCGGGTCGAGCAGGACCTGTTCGACGGTCCCGGTTTCGACGAGCTCGCCGCGGTACATCACGGCGACGCGGTCGGCGATGTTCCAGGCCAGGCCCAGGTCGTGGGTGATCACGAGCGCGGCGAGGCCGAGTTCGCGGCGCAGCCGCAGCAGCAGGGCGAGAATTTCGCCGCGGACGGAGGCGTCGAGGGAGGCGACCGGCTCGTCGGCCACCACCACCGACGGCTCGAGCGCCAGCGCCCCGGCGATGACGACGCGCTGGCGCTGGCCGCCGGAGAGCTGGTGCGGGAGCCGGTCGGCGTACTTCTCGGCGGGCCGCAGCTCCGCGGCTTCCAGCGCCCGGTGGACGACGGCCCGCTCGTCGGCGAGCCGGTGGATCCGCGGGCCTTCGGCCACGGCCTCGTACACGGTGTGGGCCGGGTTGAGCGCGCTCGTCGGGTCCTGCAGGACGAGCTGGACCTGACGGCGGTAGGCCTTGAGCCCGGCCCCGCCGGCAGGGACGGGTTTCCCGGCGTAGCGGACCACGCCGGAATCGGGTTTCTGCAGGCCCAGCAGGGTGCGGGCGAGCGTGGTCTTGCCGGAGCCGGACTGGCCGACCAGGGCGACGATCTCGTCGCGGGACACCGTGAGGTCGACGCCGGCGACGGCGTCGATGCGCTTGCCGGTGCGGTCGCGGAAGGACACGCGCAGGTTCTCCGCGGCCAGCAGCGGCTCACCGCCGGGAACGCGGTTCGCCGGTTCGGGCGGCAGCGGGGTGCTGGTGGCCGGGGCGAAGCGGGACACCGGGTCGCCGACGGTGGGGAACGCAGCGGCCAGCGCTCGCGTGTGGTCGTGGCGAGGTGAGCCCATCACCTCGGCGCTGGGGCCTTCCTCGACGATCTGCCCGTCGTACATGACGGCGATGCGTTCGCAGGTGGCGGCGAGCACGGACAGGTCGTGGCTGATCATGATCAGCCCGATGTGCTGTTCGGCGACCAGCTTGGCGAGCAGGGCGAGGACCTGGGCCTGGACGATGACGTCGAGGGCGGTGGTCGGCTCGTCGGCGATGATCAGCCGGGGCGAGCAGGCCAGCGCCATGGCGATCATGACGCGCTGCTTCTGCCCGCCGGACAGCTCGTGGGGGTAGGCACCGGCCCGGCTCGGGGGCAGGTCGACCTGGGTGAGCAGCTCGGCGACGCGGGCGTCGACAGCGGCGTCGGTGAGCGTCTTGCCGGCGGGCGGGTGCAGCCGCAGCGGTTCGGCGATCTGCTCGCCGATCTTGCGGACGGGGTTGAGTGCGTGCATGGCGCCCTGGAATACCACCGACGCCTCGGCCCAGCGGACCGCGCGAAGACGTCCCCACTTCATGGTGGTGACGTCTTCGCCGTCGAGGAGGATTTCGCCGGTGATCTTCGCGGTGCGCGGCAACAGCCGCAGCACGCTCATCGCGACGGTGGACTTGCCCGAGCCGGACTCGCCGGCGACGCCGAGGGTGCCGCCGGGATCGAGGGTGAGGCCGACGCCGCGGACGGCGGGGACTTCGGAGTCCCCCACCGCGTAGGTGACGTTCAGGTCGGTGAGCTGCAGCAGCGGGGTGGTCACTTCTTCAACCTCGGGTTGAACACGGTCTCCAGGCCCCGGCCTACCAGGGTGAAGAAGAGGACGACGAGGACGATGGCGATGCCCGGCGGGAGCACGTTCCACCAGGCGCCGCGGCTGATGGCGCCGTTGTTGAGCGCGTTTTCCAGCACCAGGCCCCAGGTGATGGAGTTGGGGTCGCCGACGCCGAGGAACGACAGGGTCGCGTCGGCGATGACGGCGTTGCCGACGACGAGGGTGGTGTTGGCCAGGACCAGCGGCATCACGCCGGGCAGCACGTGCCGGCCGATGATGTGCAGGTGGCCGCCGCCGAGGGCGTGGGCGCGCTCGATGTAGGGGCGGCTCTCGATGGTGAGTGTCTGGGCGCGGACGAGCCGGGCGGTGCTGGGCCAGGCGGTGAGGCCGATGGCGATGATGATCGTGCCGACGCCCTTGGGCAGCACCGCCGAGAGCGCGATCGCGAGGATCAGGGAGGGCAGCACCAGGAAGAAGTCGGTGAACCGCAGCAGGGTCGCCGACACCCAGCCGCCGAAGTGGGCGGCGGTGATGCCGATCAGGGTGCCGATGACGACCGACAGCAGTGCCGCGGAGAACCCGACGAGCAGGGAGATCCGGGTGCCCCACACGGTCATCAGCAGCACCGAGCGGCCGAAGTTGTCGGTGCCGAGCCAGAAGTCGGCGTTCGGCGGGGACAGCGGTGCCCCGGTGGCCTTGGTGACGTCGAGGCCGGTCTCGTCGCTGATCAGCGGCAGGAGCAGGGCGACGAGCACGGTGGCGCCGAGCAGGACGAGCCCGGTGAGCGCGGCCCGCTGGCCGGCGAACTCGCGCCAGGTCCTCTTCAGCGACGCCCGGCGGCGCGCCCAGGTGATCTGCCGGGGTGTCTCGGCGGTGGTCATGAGGTACGCACCCTCGGGTCGAGCACGCGGTAGAGCAGTTCCGCGAGCAGGTTCATCAGCACCACCGCGCCGGCCAGGACGGTGAACACGCCCTGCAGCACCGGCAGGTCGGGCCCGTGCAGGGCCTCGTAGGTGAGCTGGCCGAGGCCGGGCCAGCTGAACACGGCCTCGACGGTGACCGCGCCGGCCAGCACCGAGCCGAACTGCATGAACACCAGCGTGGTGGTGGGCAGCAGGGCGTTGGGGACGGCGTGGCGGCGGCGGACGAGGTCGTCGCGCAGGCCCTTGGCGCGGGCGGTGGTGAGGTAGTCGGCGTTCATCTCCCCCAGCAGCGACGACCGCATGATCAGCATGTACTGGGCGTAGAACACCGCCAGCAGCGTGACGCACGGGAGCACGAGGTGGTGCAGGACGTCGAGGGTCTGGGAGAGGACGTCGGGTGCGGCGTCCGGGGAGTGCATGCCGCGGCTGGGGAACAGGCCGTTGGTCACCACGAGCAGCATCAGGCCGAGCCAGAACTGCGGGACCGACCACAGGGTCAGCGCGAGCCCGGTCTGGCTGCGGTCGAAGAAGCTGTCGCGGCGCCAGGCGGCGCGGATGCCGAGCCACAGCCCGAGGACGACGGCGAGCAGGGTGGCGCTGCCGACGAGCAGGATGGTCGGCCAGAGCCGTTCGCCGATCATGTCGGCGACCGGGCGGCCGTTGTTGAGCAGCCGGGATTCGCCGAGGTCGCCGTGCAGCAGGCCCCAGAAGTAGTTGCCGAACTGGACGAAGACGGGCTTGTCGACGCCCATCTTCTCGCGCAGCTCGGCGATCATCTGGGGGCTGGTGGGGTGGTCGCGGGTCATCGCCGCGACCGGGTCGCCGGGCAGCATCCGGAAGAGGAAGAAGAACAGCACGATCACCAGCACGATGCTGATCAGCGCTTCGAGGAGCTTCTTGAGCACGAACCGGGCCGTGCCGGTCCCGCCGCGGTGCTCGTCGGGGTCGACGAGCACCGCGGCCTGGTCGGGGGTGGTCATCTCTTACTCGCGGTCCTCTGCCGTCTTGCCGCGGCGGCCGAGCATGATGCCGCCGCCGACGAGGACCACCACGACGACCGCGCCGAGGACGATCCAGAGCACGGTGCTGCCGGAGCTACTGCTCGCGGTGTCGGTGGTGCCGGCCGGGGTGGCGCCGTAGACGCCCCAGTAGCCGGTCTGCTCGAGGATGGCGCCCTTGGGCTGCGGCTGGGTGGTGAAGCCGGAGAACTTGTCGGAGCGGTAGGCCTCGAGCGCGTTCTGGTAGTCGAGCACGATCGTGGGGAACTGGCTGTAGAGCCGGGCCTGGGCCTGCTTGACGTACCCGGCGCGCTTGGCGTCGTCGGTCTCGGTCAGCTGCTTCTTGTAGAGGTCGTCGTAGGCGGCGTCGCAGAAGAAGGTGTCGGTGCTGCCGCCCTTGCCGTCCGGGCTGGGCCGGGCGGCGCAGGTGTGCAGCGACAGCGCGTAGTCCGGGTCGGGGCTGGTGCCGTAGCCGCCGATGGCGAGGTCGTACTTGCCGGTCTCGGTGCGGTCGGACAGCTCGTCGTCGGAGACCAGGTCCTGCTTGACGGTGATGCCGATGTCCTTGAGCCAGCCGGTGACGTACTGGGCGACGCCCTGGTCGTAGCTGCGGTTGGCGTGACCGGTCAGGCGCAGTTCCAGCTTGGCGCCGCCGGGAGCGGTGCGGACGCCGTCGGGGCCTTTCCCGTAGCCGGCCTGGTCGAGGGTCGTGTTGGCGGCGGCGAGGTCGAACTTGACCTTCTCGGCGGCGCTGGGGTCCCAGTGGTAGTCGGCGTAGATGGGGGGCACGACGCCGCCGCCGACCTGGCCGAGGCCCTTGAGGACCTTGTCGACGATGGCCTGGGTGTCCACGGCCTGCGTGATGGCCTTGCGGACGTTGATGTCCTTGAGGACGGGGTTGCCGTCCCCGATCGGGTTGTTGGCGTTGTCGGTGACGCCGAAGTTGATCGACAGCTCGTCGTAGCGGCGGCCGGGGGCGGCGTTGGTGGTGATGCCCTGCTGGTTCTGCAGCGCGGCGAACTGGTTGGGGTTGAGCCGGTTGATGGCGTCGACTTCGCCCTGCTTGAGCGCGTTGACCGCCGCTTCGGTGTCCTTGAACTGCAGCAGCTGCAGTTCGTCGACCTTGGGGGCGCCGCGCCAGTAGTCCTTGTTGGCCTTGAACTTGACGTACTCGTTCGGCTTGTACTCGGTGACCTGGTACGGGCCGTCGGAGACGCCGGCGATGGCGAGGTCGTCCGTCTTGGGGTCCTTGAGGTCCTTGACCGGCTCCCAGATGTGCTGCGGCACGATCGGGACGTCGAGCAGGTTCATGTTGACCTGGACGGTCTTGGTCTTGATGACGAGGGTGGTGTCGTCGGGCGCGGTGACCGTCTCGAAGTTGGCCACGTAGTTGCCGTTGGCGGTGCGGGCGTTCTCGTCGGTGAGCATGCGGTTGAAGGTGAAGGCCGCGTCCTTGGCGGTCACCGGCTGCCCGTCGCTCCACTTGACGCCGCTGCGGATCTTGAAGGTCCAGGTCAGCTTGTCCGGCGACGGGGTCCACGACTCGGCGAGCGCGGGCGAGGCTTCGGCCTTTTCCGCGTTCGGGACGGTCAGGAACTCGAAGGTGAACCGGCCGATTTGTGTGGATGCCGACAGCACGGCGGTGAAGGGGTTGAGGTGGTCGATGCCGGTGGTGAGCGCGACCCGCAGCACCTTGCCCTGCTGGGCCTGGGCGGGAACGGCGAGCGGGATCGCCGCCAGTGTCGCGGCCGCGACGACCGCGCCCACGCGGGCCAATCGCCCGGCTCTGCGTTGGAACTGCACCGAAAACCACCCCATCATTCGCTTGTGAGCCTCCCCAAGGACGAGAAGTAACCACATACCGGGACAACCGCGCAATATGTTGCCGCCTCGGCAGGTGCCCGATCGTTATCGACCCGCCGGTCGTCACTGTGCGTGATGCTCGGCCGAGGGGGGGCGTTTCGCGGCCGGAGGCCGGGCGCGCTGGCTAGAGTGCCCGGCATGCACATCCTGATCTCGGCGGACATGGAGGGCGCCACCGGCGTCACCTGGACCGACGACGTCGTGCCCGGTTCGCCGCAGTGGGACCGCTTCCGGCGGCTGTTCACCGGCGACGTCAACGCGGTGCTGGCCGGGCTGTACGAGGCCGGCGCGAGTGACGTGCTGGTCAATGAAGCCCATTCGTCGCAGCGGAATCTGCTGCTGGAGGACCTCGACCCGCGGGCGCGGATGCTCACCGGGCGGCACAAGCCGCTGTCGATGATGCAGGGCATCGATTCCGGTGTGGACGGTGTGGTGTTCCTCGGCTACCACGCCGGCGCGGGCTTCGACGGGGTGCTCTCCCACACGTACCTGGAGAACCAGATCACCGGGGTGTGGCTGGACGACGTCCCGGCGAGCGAAGGCAGGCTGAACGCGGGCATGGCCGCGGAGTACGGCGTCCCTGTCCTGCTCGTTTCGGGTGACGACAAAACGTGTGACGACGCCCGTGATTACGCTCCGGAGGCGGAGCTGGTCCAGGTGAAGGAATGCGTGAGCCGGTACGCGGCGATCTGCCTGCCGCCGTCGCGGACGGCGGAGCTGCTGACCGGCGCGGCGGCCGAGGCCATGGGGCGCGCGGGCCGGGAGGAACGCCGGGTGGGCCCGCACCGGATCGAGGTGGAGTTCGACGCGAGCCACCTGGCGCAGTCGACGGCGGTGATCCCCACGGTGGAGCAGATCGGGACGCGGCGGGTCGGGTTCGACGCGCCGACCATGACCGAGGCGATGAAGGCGTTCAAGGTCGTCACGGCGATCGCGGCGGGGGCGGTGCAGGGCATCTATGGGTGACGTGGCCGACGTCGTCGAGCTGTGCGCGGACCTGATCCGGTTCGACACGACCAACCGCGGCGGCAACGACGCCGAGCCGGAGCGGCCGGCGGCGGAGTACGTGGCCGCGTTCCTGGACGGCCTGGGCATCCCGTCGCGGATCCTCGAGGCCGCGCCGGGGCGGGCCAGTGTCATCGCGCGGGTGCCGGGCACCGATCCGTCGCTGCCCGCGCTGCTGGTGCAGGGGCACCTGGACGTCGTTCCGGCGGACGCGGCGGACTGGTCGGTGCCGCCGTTCGCCGGCGAGGTGCGCGACGGGTACCTGTGGGGCCGCGGCGCGACCGACATGAAGGACTTCGTGGCGATGGTGCTCGCGGCGCTGGCCGGCGGGGCGCGGCCGCGGCGCGAGCTGGTGCTGGCATTCGTCGCCGACGAGGAGGACCGCGGGGACTGGGGCGCGCACTGGCTGGTCGCCCGGCACCCGGAGCTGTTCGAGGGTTGTGCCGCGGCGATCAGCGAGTCGGGCGGCTACACCTACCACGTGCCCGCGGCCGACGGGCGTGACGTGCATCTGTACCCGGTCGGGACGGCCGAGCGCGGGACGGCGCACCTGCGGCTGACCGCGCGGGGCCGGGCCGGGCACGGGTCGCGGCCGAACGACGAGAACGCCGTCACCCGGCTGGTGGGTGCGCTGCACCGGATCGCCGCGCACCGCTGGCCGGTGTCGCTGACCCCGGCGGTGCGGGCGTTCCTGGAGCGGACCGGCGCGGCTTTGGGTGTCCCGGTCGACCTGTCGTCTTCGGACGGGGTGGACGCGGCGGTGGCCGCTCTCGGCCCGGCCGGCGGCCTGGTGCTGCCGACGATCCGCAACAGCACGACCCCGACGATGCTGGACGCGGGCTACAAGGTGAACGTGATCCCGTCGACGGCGACCGCGCAGGTCGACGTGCGGGTGCTGCCGGGTACCGATGAGTCGTTGTTCGCCGCGCTGGACGAGCTGCTCGGCGAGGGCGTGACGCGCGAGTTCGTCGCGCACCAGCCGCCGGTGCAGGCCCCGGTGGATTCCCCGTGGTTCGCCTCGATGGCGTCTGCGCTGCAGGCGGAGGATCCCGAAGCCGTGGTGGTGCCGTACTGCCTGGGTGGCGGGACGGACGCGAAAGCGTTCACGCGGCTGGGGATCGACTGCTACGGCTTCGCGCCGTTGTGGCTGCCGAAGGGGTTCCCGTACCGGGCGATGGCGCACGGGGTGGACGAGCGGGTGCCGGTCGAGGGCCTGCACTTCGGCACCCGCGTCCTGACCCGGTTCCTCGAGAACTGCTAGAGGGCCCGGTCGAGGAGAGCCAGCAGGCGACGGATGGGCAGACCGCCCAGGATGACCGATTCGGAACTGGTGACTTACGCGGTGGCCCGGGCCCTGCTCGGGTTCACTTCCGAGGCCCGCTGGCTGCGGTGCCTACCTGCCCGGTGTGTGCTGGTACCTGGCCGGCCAGTCCGGCTACAGTCGTCGCCCACGCCGCCATCTGGCACAACCGCGCCACCAGCCAACCCATCACCCGATTGCTGACTGCCTACGACCACTGACCGAGTTGCGCATTACTCGTCTAGGTCAGCGAGCGGTCGAGGAGAGCCAGCAGGCTGTCCCAGTGGTGCCGCAGGGCGGCGGGGTCGAAGGCGTCGGTGTCGGACATGGTGAAGCCGTGGACGGTTCCGGGGTAGATCTCGGAGGTGTACTCGAGCCCCGCGGCGTCCAGGGTCCGGTTGAGCTCGGCGAGGGCCTCGGGCGTCAGGTCGGTTTCGGCGTGGCCGAAGTGGACGCGGGCGGTGAGCCGGTGCAGGCTGTCGGGCCCGGCTGCGCCCACCGGCGCGTGGAACGCGGCGAGGGCGGCCACCCGGCCGGGGTGGGCCGCGGCGGTGTGCGTGGCCAGGAGGCCGCCGATGCAGTAGCCGGTCACCGCGACCGGTCCGGGGCCGACCTCGGGCCGGGTGGTGAGGAACCGCACGTAGGCGTCGGCGTCGGGCAGGATCCGGTCGGTGGTGTGCGCCTCGATCATCGGCATCAGCCGGGCGAAGATCGCGGGCCGGGCTGCTTCTCCGATGTGCTCGGGGAGGTCGAGCACCGGCGCCGGGCCGTGGCGGTAGAAGGGGTTGGGGACGAGCACGTAGTACCCGCGACCGGCCAGTTCCTCGGCCATCTCGCGCAGCACGGGCCGGATGCCCAAACCGTCCGGGTACATCAGCACCCCGGGGTGGCGTTCGCCGTCGGCGGGGAACGCGGCGAAGGCGTCGGCGACGCCGTCCGCGGTGGGGATCTGCAGTGACTGGGTGGGCATGACGGCCGAGCCTAGGCCACCGGATCAAGGCACGACGACGAGTTTTCCGGCGGCGCGGTCGTCCTCCATGTACCGGTGGGCGGCGGCGATCTCGCCCAAGGGGAAGACCCGGTCGACGTGCGGGTGGTAGGTGCCGGCTTCCACTTCGCCGACGATCCGCTGCAGCCGGGCCGTGCTGCCTTTGCGGTCGTCGCTGTGGAACGCGGTGAGCTTGGTGCCGGACGGGATCTTCGCGATCGGCTCGAAGTCCGGGACGATCCAGCCGCTGAGCGAACCGGCCACGCACACCGTGCCGCCCCGGCGGACCAGGCGCAGGGAGTCCACGGCGGTGCGGGCGCCGACCAGGTCGAGGACCCAGTCCGGGCCGTCGGGCCACAGCTGCGGCAGGCCGTCCAGCGGGCCGCCGTCGTCGATGAGCACCTGGCCGGTCAGCGCGGCCGCCTTGTCCGGGCGGCGGGTGGTGGCGGCGATCTCCAGGCCGTGCCCGGCCGCGATCGACGCGGCCGCCAGCCCGACCGAGGACGTGCCGCCGCGGATCAGCAGCCGGCCGCGGCTGCCCGGGCCGATCCCGAGCGCGTCGAGCGCGCCTTGGGCGGTCAGGTACGTCTCGGGCAGCGCCGCGAGGACGTCCCAGGGCAGGGTGGTGGTGACCGGCATCAGCAGCGGGTTCGGCAGCAGGGCGTATTCGGCGTAGCCGCCGTCGAAGGCGCGGCCCATCTCCCCCATCATCGCCGCGACCGTGGCGCCGTCCGGGATCCGCGGGTCGGTCGAGGCGGCGACGGTCCCCACGCACTCGATCCCGAGCACCCGCGGGAAGGCCACGTCCGGGGAGTGCCCCTGCCGGGTCCTCAGCTCCGACCGGTTCAGGCCGGTCCCCCGCACCTGCACCAGGCTCCAGCCGTCCCGGACCGCCGGGACCGGCACCTCGTGGATCTCCAGCACCTCCGGGCCGCCGGCCCGGACGCAAACCGCCGCTCGCATCGTCTTCATGCGTCCCACTGTGGTCGGCGCGGGGGTGGCCGACCACCGGTAGAATGCCAAGCCATGCCCATTGGCCGCCAAGCCTCGCCGGTCTCGCGGATCTGGCCGTCCGGTGGGGTGCACCTGTGGCCGCCGGGCGGCACCAGCGCGGCGGACGCCCACGAGCGCGGGCACCTGGTCTACGCCGCCCGGGGTGTCCTGTCGGTGCACACCGAGCGGGGCACGTCGATCGTCCCGGCGAACCGGGTGGCCTGGACCCCGGCCGGCTTCACCCACCGGCACCGCGCGCACGGCCACACCGACATGCGGATCGTGTTCCTGCCCGCGGCACTGGCCCGGCTCGTGCCCGATCGGCCCGCGGTGTTCACCGCTTCGGGCCTGGCCCGCGAGGTGCTGCTCGCCCTCACCGGCCCGCGCGAGTACGACCGGGCCGCGAGCGCCCGCCTGCGCCGGGTCCTGGTCGACGAACTGCGCGAAGCACCCGAACAGCCGCTGCACCTGCCCGAACCCCGCGACGACCGGTTGCGGGCGATCGCGCGAAGGCTGTACGAGGAACCCGGGGACAACACCCCGCTGGCGGAACTCGGACAGCGGAGCGGGGCCAGTGCGCGCACGCTCAGCCGGTTGTTCCGCGACGAGCTCGGCATGACGTTCCACGAGTGGCGCACCCAGGTGCGCGTCGGCCACGCACTGGTCCTGCTCGCCGACGGCCACGACACCGCGTACACGGCCCGCGCGTGCGGATGGGCGAACCCGAGCCACTTCATCGCGGCGTTCACGGCCGTCGTCGGGACGACGCCCGGCCGCCACCGGGCTAACGGGTGAAGGTGGCCCAGTAGCGGGCGCCGTCGCGGATGGTTTCCAGGCTGACCAGCCGGACGCCGTCCTGGGCGACGGATTCGATGTCTGCGCGGCTGAACGGCCACGGCGGGCTCTGCCAGTTCGCCATGTCCATGTTCTCCTCCGCGACTTCGCAAACCAGCGCGGTTCCGCCCGGGGCGAGGAACCCGGCCAGCGACGCCACCGCGGCGGGCCGGAAGTCCCGGGGCATCGCCTGGATGTTTATGATCTCCACGATCAGGTCGAAGGCCTGCCGCCACTGCGCCGGCGGGTTCAGCAGGTCCGCCACCACGTAGTCCACTGTGGACGTGGGGAAGCGGGTGCGGGCGGCTTCGATCGCGGTGGAGGCGACGTCGAACGCGGTGACGGCCCAGCCGGCCGCGGCCAGGAACTCGGCGTCGTCACCGAGGGCGCTGCCGACGACCAGGGCACGGCGGCCCTCGCCGGGGCTCGCCCAGGCGGCCAGCTCCGCGTTCGGCACGTTGCGGGCCCAGGGCAGCTCGGCCTCGCCGCGCGCGGCGGCGGTGTAGAGCTGCTCGAACCACCCGGTGGGGTTGCCCTCGGCGAGGGAGGCGCGGGCGAGTACGCGGTCGGCGGGTTCCGGCGTCGTCATGATCGTGACCCTAGCGGCGACGCCGGGACCCGCGGGACCGGATTACGGCGCGACCGGCCCCGGCAGGCCGTACAGCTTCTCCCCCGCCCAGTGGACGACGTCCCGGACCGGTGAGGACGGCGGGGCGGGGCGGAAGTTGGCGGCGTCGTCGATGCTGCCGGTGCCGTCGTAGACGGCTCGCTGCGGGTAGGCGAACACCGGCCGGGTGCGGGTGACGGTGCCTGCGGCGTCGCGGCCGGTCGCGGTCACCCGGGTGGGGGTGGTGCCGCGCTCGACCCAGGCGACCAGTTCGCGCAGCGGGTCGAATTCGGTGAGCGTGGTGCCGCCGCCGCAGTGGTAGAGCGACGGGACCATGAACAGCCGCGCCCAGTCCTGCGGGCGGCCGTGGGTGAGCCGCTGGTAGTAGTCGAGCGTGCCGGCCGGCGGGATGGCCTCGTCGGCCCAGCCGTGCCAGAGCAGCAGCTTGCCGCCCCGCCGCTGGAACGCCGACAGGTCGAGGCTCATCGCGTCGTAGCGGACGCCGACCGGGGTGAGCCGGTCGAATTCGCGCCGGGTGAAGGCGAAGGTGTCGACGGTGGCGGCCGGCGCGCCGATCGGGTAGCCGAGGTAGCGCAGGTAGTTGTCGGCGAGGTTGCGGGCGAAGGCGAAACCGCCGGTCTCGGGGGTGGCGATGATCCAGCCGGCCCAGGACAGCTCGGACCCGGGCAGCTGGCCGCCGGGGTAGAGCAGGGTGCCGCGGGCGTCGGTGGGCGGCGAGTAGAGCTTGCCGACGACGGCGGCCTGGGCCGGGGTGAGGCAGGACGGCGTCTCGGCGCCGGTGCAGATCAGCGTGGCCGGGTCGAAGCGGCAGGCGCGGGGGTCGTCGAGCTGGCCGTCGGCGAGCCCGTCGAGGCGGTCGCAGGCGGCCAGGACGGCGTCGTGCAGGGCGGGCAGCTTGGCGGCGGTGAGGATCGGGCTGCCGTCGGCGGCGCTGTTCACCCGGGCGAGCCAGGTCTGGTAGACCCCGAGCAGCGGGCCCCAGTAGTTCGCGGGCGCGCCGGCGTCGATGCCGTCGAAGTCCGCCGGGTACCGCTGGGCGAGCAGGAGGCCTTCGCGGCCGCCGTCGGAGCAGCCGGTGAAGTAAGACTTGCGCGGTGGGGCGCCGTAGAAGGCCTGGATGATCGCCTTCGCGGCGCGGGAGACGACGTGGGGTGCGCGGAACTCGAAGTCGTCGCGGGCGGCCTGGTCGTGCGCGCCCCAGCTGCCGTCGTCGACGACGGCGGGGGTCTTGCCGATGTGGCCGTCGTCGGTGGCGGCGACCGCGAAGTCGCCGCCGTGGGGCAGGCAGTCGGCGAAGGCGGGCGGGTTGACCAGGCCGCAGAAGCCGCCGCAGCCGTACTGCAGGTAGCGCCCGGTGTAGGTCTTGGTGGGCAGCCGCAGCTCGAACCGGACGGCGGGTTCGACGTAGCCCTGGACGCCGCAGTATTCGGGATCGGTGGCGGTGGCCGCGACAACGGCTGACGAGGTGACGTGGGTGGTGGCGCCCGGGAGGGTGAACCCGCGGACCAGGTCGGCGCAGGCGGTCACCGGCCGGATGGTCGAGCCGGTCGCCGCGGTGGCGGTGGCCGGGGTGAACGTGGTGGTGGCGAGCGTGAGTGCGGCGATGGCGGTGAAGATCTTGACTGGTCTCATCGGGCCCCCGTTTTCCGCGTTGTCTGATTTTGGCCAGGTTTGGCGAGCGGTCTTGACATCGATGTCACCCGCGCGTTTCCCTTCGTTGGCGCCGCCGGTCCCCGCCTGCGCGGCGCTGCTGAATCCGCCCTCCGAGCTTGGAGCAACGATGCCCCGAAGCGCCAGACCGCCGGTCGCTTTCCTGGTGACCGCTGCCGTGGTCGCCGCCGGCCTGGTCGCCCTCCCCGCGGCCTCGTCCGCCGCCGAAGACGTCCTGCCGGCCGACTTTTCGTCCTCCTTCGAGTCCGGTGACGTCCAGCCGACGTGGACCGACACGGTCGACACCGACGCGGCGGGCAAGCCGCGCGCGTCCGGGATCAACGGCGCGAACGGCACCGCGATCCCCGGTGACATCCGCGGCAAGGTGACCGAAACCAGCGCCAGCAGCGAGAACGCCGGTGGCGGCGAGGTGGTGTCGAACCTCGTCGACGGCACGACCGACACCAAGTGGCTGTCGTGGGACCCGACGGCGTGGGCGCAGATCACGTTGTCGGAGCCGACGTCGATCACGCACTACGCGATTTCCTCGGCCAACGACTTCGCCGAGCGCGACCCCAAGGACTGGACGCTGCAGGGCTCGAACGACGCGAGTGCCTGGACCGACCTCGACAGCCAGACCGGCCAGGCGTTCACCGCCCGGTTCCAGCAGAAGGACTACAAGCTGGCCGCACCGACCGCGGCGTACCGGTACTTCCGGCTGAACGTCACCGGCAACAACGGCGGGCCGATCCTGCAGCTGTCGGAGCTGCTGCTGGCCAACGACGAGCCGGCGCCGCCGCCGTTGCCCAACATGCGCAGCTTCACCGACTCCGGGCCGACCAGCGGGTACACGAACAAGAACCGCGTCGGCTTCACCGGGCTCAAGGCGTTCCGCTACTCCGGCAGCCAGACCCAGGGCCACGGCTGGTCCTACAACAAGGTCTTCGACGTGAACGTTCCCGTCGTGGCCTCGACCGAGCTGTCCTACAAGGTGCAGCCGCAGTTCATCACCGGCGACCTGAAGTACCAGAGCACGAACGTGGCGATCGACCTGGTCTTCACCGACGGCACCCGGCTGCGCGACCTGGGCGCGACCGACCAGTACGGGTTCCCGCTCACGCCGGAGGGCCAGGGCAAGAGCAAGGTGCTCTACACCAACCAGTGGAACCTGGTGCGCTCGGCGATCGGCACGGTGGCCAAGGGCAAGACGATCGACCGGATCCTGGTCGGCTTCGACAACGCGGGTGGCCCCGGCTCGCTGCAGGGCTGGCTGGACGACGTGAAGATCTCCGCCACGCCGACGCCGCCGGCCAGCACCCGCCCGACCGACAACGTGCTCACCACGCGCGGCACGATGGCCAACGGCACCTTCTCCCGCGGCAACAACTTCCCGGCCACGGCCGTGCCGCACGGGTTCAACTTCTGGACCCCGGTGACCGACGCGAACGCCGACAACGGCGACGTGCGGTGGATGTACAACTACCACAGCCAGAACAACGAGCAGAACCTGCCGGAGCTGCAGGCGTTCAGCGTCAGCCACGAGCCGAGCCCGTGGATGGGCGACCGGCAGACCTTCCAGGTGATGCCGTCCGCGGCCACCGGGGTGCCGGACGCGAACCGCGACGCCCGGGCGCTGGCGTTCAAGCACGACAACGAGACCGCTCGCGCGCACTACTACGGTGTGCAGTTCGAGAACGGGATCAAGACCGAGATCGCCCCGACCGACCACGCGGCGGTGTTCCGGTTCTCCTTCCCGGGCAGCGACTCCAGCCTCATCTTCGACAACTACAAGAACCAGGGCGGGCTGACCCTCGACACCGCGGGCGGCACGCTGTCGGGCTACACCGACGTCAAGAGCGGCCTGTCGGCCGGGGCGGGGCGGATGTTCGTCTACGCCACCTTCGACAAGCCGGTCACCGCGGGCGCGAAGCTCACCGGGCAGGGCCACGACGACGTCGCCGGCTACCTGCGGTTCGCCGCCGGTGCCGACAAGACCGTGACCATGCGGATCGCGACGTCGCTGATCAGCGTGGACCAGGCGAAGAAGAACCTGGCGCAGGAGATCGCGCCGAACGCGACCTTCGACTCCGTCCGCGACGCCGCGCAGCGGATCTGGGACGACCAGCTGAAGGTGATCGAGGTCGAGGGCGCGTCGAAGGACCAGCTCACGACGCTGTACTCGAACCTGTACCGGCTGTTCCTCTACCCGAACTCCGGCTTCGAGAACACCGGCACGAAGGAAAAGCCGGTCTACCAGTACGCGAGCTTCGTCTCGCCGAAGGCCGGGGTGGACACCCCGACGCAGACCGGGGCGAAGATCGTCGACGGCCAGACCTACGTCAACAACGGGTTCTGGGACACCTACCGCACGACGTGGCCGGCGTATTCGCTGCTCACGCCGGACATGGCCGGGAAGATGGTCGACGGGTTCGTGCAGCAGTACCGCGACGGCGGCTGGATCTCGCGGTGGTCGTCGCCGGGCTACGCGGACCTGATGACCGGGACCAGCTCGGACGTCGCGTTCGCCGACGCCTACCTCAAGGGGGTGCGCAACTTCGACGTCAAGGCGTCCTACGACGCGGCGCTGAAGAACGCGACGGTGACGCCGCCGAACAACGCGGTCGGCCGCAAGGGCATCGACGAGGGCATCTTCCTCGGCTACTCGCCCAACACCGCCGACCACGGGTTCTCGTGGTCGATCGAGGGCTACGTCAACGACTACGGCATCGCGAACCTGTCGAAGAAGCTCTACGACGAAGCCCCGGCGAGTGATCCGCGCAAGCAGGAGTACCTGGCGAACTACGAGTACTTCACCAGCCGGGCGCAGCAGTACGTGAACCTGTTCGACCCGAGTGTCGGGTTCTTCCAGGGCCGGGACGCGGCGGGCAAGTTCAGCCGGTCGCCGCAGGACTACGACCCGCGGGTGTGGGGCATCGACTACACCGAGACCAACGGCTGGGGCATGGCGTTCTCCGTGCCGCAGGACGGGCAGGGCCTGGCGAACCTCTACGGCGGCAAGACGGGCCTGGCGAAGAAGCTGGACGCCTTCTTCGCCGACCAGGAGACCGCGAACTTCCCGGGCTCCTACGGCGGGGTGATCCACGAGATGCGGGAGGCCCGCGACGTCCGGATGGGCCAGCTCGGGCACTCCAACCAGGCCTCGCACCACACGCTCTACATGTACGACTACGCGGGCCAGCCGGCCAAGACGCAGGAGAAGGTCCGCGAGGCGCTCTCGCGGCTCTACACCGGCAGCGAGATCGGCCAGGGCTACGCGGGTGACGAGGACAACGGCGAGCAGTCGGCCTGGTGGACCTTCAGCGCGCTGGGCTTCTACCCGCTGCAGATGGGCAGCCCGGACTACGCGATCGGGTCGCCGCTGTTCAAGAAGGCGACGATCCACCTGGCCGGTGGCAAGGATCTGGTGATCAACGCGCCGAAGAACAGCGCGAAGAACGTCTACGTCCAGGGTGTGAAGGTCAACGGCAAAGCGCACTCTTCGACGTCGCTGTCGCAGGAGCTGATCGCTCGCGGTGGGGTCATCGACTTCGACATGGGCCCGAACCCGTCGAAGTGGGGCACCGGCCCGAACGACGCGCCGAAGTCGATCACCCAGGGTGACGCCGTCCCGGCGCCGCTGCACGACGAGACCGGCCCCGGCAGGGGCACGCTGTCCACTTCGGACGGCTCGAACGCGGCCGCGCTGGTGGACAACACCTCGCGCACCCAGGCCGCGGTCACCGGCGCCGTGCAGTACCAGCTGAACTCGACCGATGAGGCTGTCACGAATTACACGCTGACGTCCCAGACCGGTGCGGGCGATCCGAAGAGCTGGGTGCTGAAGGGCTCCTACGACGGCAAGACGTGGGCGGTGGCCGACCGGCAGGAGAACCAGGCGTTCAGCTGGCGGCAGCAGACCCGCGCGTTCAAGGTGGCCGACCCGGCGCACTACGCCTACTACCGGCTCGAGGTGACCGCGACCAGCACCGGCGCTCCGGCGCAGCTGGCCGAGTTCGAGCTGCTGGGCAAGCCGGACGCGGCGTGCACGAAGACGATCACGGGGACGCAGTCCGGTCCGCTTGCGGTCACTTCGGGCACGGTGTGCCTGCAGGACGCGACGGTGTCCGGCCCGGTCACGGTGAGCGGCGGTGCGTCGCTGATCGTCCGCGGCGGTCAGGTCAAGGGCCCGCTCGCGGCGACGGGTGCGGCTCAGGTGGTGCTGAACCGCACGAAGGTGGGCGGTCCGGTGGCGATCACCGGGGCGACCGGTCCGGTGTCGATCGAGCTGACCGAGATCGGCGGCCCGGTGGCCTTGACGGGCAACCACGGGCCGGTGCTGACCTCCAGCACCGTCGGCGGCCCGCTGGCGTGCGCGGTGAACAACCCGGCGCCGACCGACCACGACCTGCCGAATGTCGTGCGCGGCCCGGTCGCCGGGCAGTGCACGAAGATGTAGATCCGCGGTACTGCGGTGAGGGCCACCCCGGGCGATCGGGGTGGCCCTCACCGTTTCCGGAGCCGGTCGTCTCCGTAGCGGTCGGCGATCGCCATCGCCCGCTCGCGCAGGGCCGTGCGCAACGACTGCGGAGCCAGGGCTTCGGCGCCCGTGCCCAGCTGCCACAGCGCCCACTCCGCGTGCCACGCGTCCTGGTAGGTCACTTCGAACCGCAGCCAGCCGTCGGCCCCGGGCTCCTCCGCGCGGACCGCCACCGCCGTGCCCAGCAGGTCCTCGCGGCGGGCCGGCCGGACCCGGACCCGGGCCGTCAGGTGACCGTCGGCCAGGAAGGCGGCGCAGCGTTGCCGCCAGATGCGGTCCAGGTCGACCTCGCCCGGCCGCTCGGCCGGCTCGGGTAGCTCCTCCGCCGCCAGGACCCGGGACAGCCGGTACGTGCGGTCCGCGCCCGCCCTCGTCGCCAGCAGGTAGCCGCGGTCGCGGACGGTGACCAGGCCGATCGGGTCGACCGTGCGCCACTGCGGCTCCTGGCCCGTGGCCGCGTAGTGGATCCGCAGCCGGCGACCACCGAGGACCGCGCGGCGGACCTCGGCCATCGTCGGGTGGTCCACCTCCTCGGCAGCCCAGCGGCGGGAGAGCAGGTCGGTCTCCGGCTCGACGAGGAACCGCCCGGCCGTGGCCAGGTGGGTTTCGGGCAGGGCGTCGGCCACCTTGCGCATGGCCGAGGCCAGCGCCGGGCCGAGGCCGAAAGCCGGCCCGGTGGTCAGCAGGGCCAGTGCTTCGTCGTGGTTCAGGCCGGTGAGCTCGGTCCGGAAGCCGGGCAGCAGCGCGAACCCGCCGTGCCGGCCGCGTTCGGCGTAGACCGGGACACCCGCCGCCGACAGCGCGTCGATGTCGCGCAGCACCGTGCGCGTGGAGACCTCCAGCTCGCGGGCCAGCACGTCCGCGGTCAGCCGCCCACGCCGGCGCAGCAGCAGCACCAGGGAGACCAGCCGGTCGGCACGCACTCCGGAACGGTAGCGAATACCCGACAGAGGATGTCGTGATTCGCCGGAAAGCTCCTCGGCGCAGTACTCGCAACGAACGGAGCTGATGTGGCACTGGAACGAACGGCGGTCAACCCGGTGACGTGGTCTCATGCGCTGGGCTTCAACCAGGGGGAGGTCGTCGCGGGGCAGACCCGCACCCTGTACTGCTCCGGGCAGACGTCGATGGACGCCGAGGGCAAGCCCCGGCACGAGGGGGACATGGCCGCCCAGCTCGCGGTGAGCCTGGACAACCTGGAGGCCGTGCTCGCCGAGGCCGGCATGTCCCTGGCGAACCTGGTCCGGCTGAACGTCTACACCACCGACGTCGACGGGCTGTTCCCGCACTACGGCGTGCTGGCGGCGCGGCTGGGTGCCGCCGGGGTGGCCCCGGCCACCACGATGCTCGGGGTGAGCAGGCTGGCGATCCCGGGTCAGCTGGTGGAGCTGGAGGGCACCGCCGTCGCCTGAAAAGGACACTGCTGCCCGCACCGGTGCGGGCAGCAGTGTTTCAGCACGCTGCGCCGTTCGGCGGCGGTTACGGTGGGCGCATGTCCGACGCCGTGTTCTTCTCCTCCTTCGAAACCGGTGACCCGCAGCCGGCGGATTCCGGCCTGCACGTCGGCGGCGGCCCGGACCGCTCCCCCACGGCCAAGACCGGCGTCGGCTTCACCGGCCTGTGTGCCCTGCGCTACTCCGCCCGGCCCCGCGCCGTCCTGTTCGAACTCGACGTGCCCGTCACCGGGCGCACCGAGCTGTCCTATGTGGTCTTCCCGGTCGCCGACGGCGAGATCCCCGCCTACCACGCCACCCGCGTCAGCCTCGACGTCGAGTTCGCCGACGGCACCTCCGCCGGGTTCGACCCGGTGGACGACAAGACGCTGTGGGTGGACCAGTGGAACCTCGTCCGCCGCCAGCTGGGGGCGTTCGCCGGGCGCCGGATCAGCCGGATCGTGCTGCGCACCGACGCGCCCGAAGAAGTCACCGGCTGGCTCGACGACGTCCGCGTCGCCGAACGCCCCGAGCCGCCGCGCGACCCGGTCGACTGCGTCCGCACCACCCGCGGCACCCACTCCAGCGGCGAGTTCTCCCGGGGCAACAACGTCCCGGCCACCGCCGTGCCGCACGGGTTCAACTTCTGGACCCCGGTCACCGACGCCGGCGTCACCAACTGGCTCTACTCCTACCACCGCCACAACGACGAGCAGAACCGGCCCGCGCTGCAGGCGTTCGCGCTGTCCCACCAGCCGAGCCCGTGGATGGGCGACCGGCACACCTTCCACGTCATGCCCGGCACCGGCCCGGTCGAGCGCGACCGCCGCAAGCGCGCCCTGGCCTTCACCCACGACGACGAGACCGACTCGCCGCACCACTACGGCGTCCGGTTCGCCAACGGGATGACCGCCGACCTCGCGCCCGCGATGCACGCGGCGATCATGCGGTTCACCTTCCCCGACAAGCACGGCTGGCTGCTGTTCGACAACGTCCGCAACCGCGGCCGTCTCCGCCTGAACCCCGACACCGGCGTGATCACCGGGTACACCCGGGTCCGCAGCCGGCTGTCGGCCGGGGCGCGCCGGATGTTCGTCTACGCCGTGACCGACGCCCCGGCCACCCGCGGCGCCAAGATCCGCTTCCCGCCGTGGCGGCGGGTCTCGGGCTACTTCGAGTTCGACGGCCCCGACGTCACGATGCGGATCGCGACGTCGCTGATCAGCCTCGCCCAGGCCAAGCGCAACCTGGAGCTGGAGATCCCGGCCGGGACGACGTTCGAGCAGGTCCGCGAGCAGGCCCGGCGGCGGTGGCAGGAGGAGCTCGGCCGCGTCGAGGTCGAAGGCGCCACCGAAGACCAGCGGACCACGCTGTACTCGAACCTCTACCGGCTGTTCCTGTACCCGAACGTGGCGCACGAGAACACGCCCACGGGGATCCGCCACGCCAGCCCGGTCGTGCGCCGGTGGTGGCCGAGCACCCGGCGGCGGACCGGCGCGAAGGTCGTCGACGGCGAAATGTACGTCAACAACGGCTTCTGGGACACCTACCGCACCACCTGGCCCGCCTACGCGCTGCTCACGCCGGAACGCTGCGGCCGGATGATCGACGGGTTCGTCCAGCAGTACCGCGAAGGCGGCTGGATCGCCCGCTGGTCCTCCCCCGGCTACGCGGACCTGATGACCGGCACCAGCTCCGACGTCGCCTTCGCCGACGCCTACCTCAAGGGCGTCCGTGACTTCGACGTCGAGGCCGCCTTCGACGCCGGGCTGAAGAACGCCACCGTCAGCCCGCCGCGCCGCGCGATCGGCCGCAAGGGCCTCGACGAGTCGATCTTCCTCCACTACACCCCGGTATCGGTCCACGAAGGACTGTCCTGGGCGCTGGAAGGCTGCATCAACGACTTCGGCCTGGCCCACCTCGCCGAGGCACTGTCCCGGGAAAGCGACGGACCGCGAGCCCGGACGTACGCCGACTACGCCGCCTACTTCCGCGAACGCGCGAAGCACTACGTCCACCACTTCGACCCGGCGATCGGCTTCTTCCAGGGCCGCCACCGCGACGGCCGCCGCAAGTTCGCCCCCGAAGGCTACGACCCGGCCGCCTGGGGCGGCGACTTCGTCGAAACCAACGCCTGGAACACCGCCTTCACCGCACCGCACGACGGCCCCGGCCTCGCCGCCCTCCACGGCGGCACCGAAGCCCTCGAAGCGAAGCTGGACACCTTCTTCGCCACCCCCGAGACCGGCCGCCGTCCCGGCGCGTACGGCGGCCTCATCCACGAGATGACCGAGGCCCGCGACGTCCGGATGGGCCAGTACGGCCACTCCAACCAGCCCTCGCACCACATCCCCTACGTCTACAACCACGCCGGGGCGCCCGCGAAGACCCAAGCCGTCGTCCGGGAGGTGCTGCGGCGGCTCTACCTCGGCAGCGACATCGGCCAGGGCTACCCCGGCGACGAAGACAACGGCGAGATGTCCGCCTGGTACGTCTTCAGCGCCCTCGGCTTCTACCCCCTCGCCGTCGGCAGCCCCCGCTACGCCATCGGTTCGCCGCTGTTCGAGAAGGCGACCGTCCACCTGGGCGAGGGCAAGAAGCTGGTCGTCCACGCACCCGGCAACACCGGCGACACCGTCTACGTCCGCGGCCTCACGGTCGACGGCCAACCGCACGAGAGCACCTCGATCGGCCACGCCACCCTCGCCGGCGGCGCCGAACTGGTCTTCGACCTGGCGACCGAACCCACCGGCTGGGGCGCCCCGCCGCCACCCGCCGAGCACCCGGCGCCCGCCACCGACCTGACCGGCACCGCGACCAGCTCCGACGGCACCAAGATCGGCGCGCTCTTCGACGACACCACCCGCACCCAGGTCACCTTCCGCAGCGCCACCCCGGCGATCGAGTTCACCGTCACCGGCGAGCCCCGCGAAGTCACCATGTACACGCTGACCTCCGGGGATCGCCGCGGCGACGCGAGCGCGTGGGTGCTGGAAGGCTCCGACGACGGCGTCGCATGGACCACCCTCGACGAACGCGACGGCGAGCTCTTCCGCTGGCGCCGCCAGACCCGCCCCTTCGTCCTCGCCACCCCGGCCGCGCACGCCCGTTACCGGCTGCGGATCACCGCCACCCGCGGCCGCCGCGCCACCCTCGCCCAGTGGGAGCTCCTCGCCCGATGAACCACCTCCGCACCGCCGCCCTCGACCGGCTCGTGGCGGCCGACCCCGGCCTGGTCCGGTTGCGGCTGGCCGGCTCCGCCGTGCTCGGCATCGTGATCGCCGTGGCCGCGCTGCTGCCCGCGCACGTCCCGCTCACCGTCACCCTCGTCGGCGCCATCGCCGCGATGATGACGGCGTTCACCGTCAACGACCCCACCCCGGGCGGCCAGGCCGTCACCCTCGTACTGGCCTTCCTCACCGGGGCCGCGTCGATCACCGTCGCCAGCCTCGGCTCGGCCCTGCCACCGGCCGACAGCGTCGTGTTCGTCCTGCTGATCTTCGTCGCCGTCTACGCCCAGCGCTTCGGCGCCCGCGGCACCGCGCTCGGCTCGATCGCCTTCTTCCTGTTCTTCTTCCCCATGTTCCTGCAGGCCCACGTCACCCAGGTGCCGCAGCTGCTGATGGCACTCGGCGTCGGTGTCCTCGCCAACGCCGTCGTCCGGTTCGTCCTGCTGCGGCACAACGCCGCAGCCGAGTTCCTGCGCGTGCGCCGCGCCTTCCGCGCCCGCCTCGGCGCCGTCGTCCGCGCCACCGAGGCCTACCTCGCCGTCAACGGCAGTGAGCGCACCCGCAAGCAACTGCGCAGCTCGATCAGCCGGCTCCACGAGTGCGTGCTGCTCATCGAGGACGCCGCCCCCGACGTCGTCGACGCCCGCGCCGCCGACGTGCTGCGCCGCCGCGCCATCGAAGTCGAGCTCGCCGTCGGCTGGCTGGCCATCACCGTCCAGCGCACCTGCTCCGACGAACTCACCACCGAGGTCCGCGACGACCTCATCGCCCGGCTCGCCCGCTTCCGCGCCCTCATGGAACGCGACCCGCGGGAACTGCCACTGATCAGCCAGACCGGCGAATACAGCCGGATGCTCGTCGAAGGCAGCCGCATCGACGAACACGCCGCCCCCGGCGACGGCGTCCGCAAGGCACTGGCCGAGCTCGCGCTGGCCGACGACCGTGCCCAGCGGGCCGCCGCCCCGGAGACCACCCCGGACCCGCTCGCCCCTGACGTGGACGACACTGCCGAGCCGGCACCGAAGTTCGCCTACGACAACCGGACCCGCAGCGCCATCCAGGCCGTCGTCGGCGGCGGGCTCGCCGTGCTCGGCGGCGAACTCGTCTCCCACCAGCGCTGGTACTGGGCCGTGCTCACCGTCTTCGTCGTGTTCATCGGCGCCTCCAGCGCCGGCGCCACCTTCGTCAAGGGCGTCCGCCGCCTCGGCGGCACCCTGATCGGCATCGTCGGCGGCGTCCTGCTGGCCTCGCTGGTCGGCGGCAACACCACGGCCACCCTCGGCCTCATCCTCGTGTGCGTGTTCGGGATGGTCTACACCGCCCGGGTCTCCCAGGTGGTGATGGCCTTCTTCGTCACCAGCATGCTCGGCCTGCTCTACAGCCTGCTCGGCACGTTCAGCCTCGAAGTGCTCTGGATCCGCGTCGCCGAGACCGCCGTCGGCGCCGCCGCCGGCATCCTCGCCGCGGTCGTCATCGTCCCGGTCCGCACCCGCTCGGTCATGCTCGACGACATCGCCGCGGTGCTCGACGACCTCGAAGAGTTCCTCGAGCACACCCGCGGCCTCCTCGCCGGCGAGGAGAACGTCAACATCATCGAACTCTCCCGCGACCTCGACCGCAGCGTCGAACAGGTCCGCACCACCATCGAACCGCTGACCCACCCGGTGAACCTCCGCAGCGCCCGCCGCGACTACGGCTGGCACGTGCTGACCACCCTGGAAACCATCGCCTTCCGGGCCCGCCACGTCGCCGCACGCGCCCAGCCCGGCCAGCTCACCGGCTCCGACGCCGACCGGCTCCGGCAGTTCACCGGACGGCTGCTGGCCAACATCGACGTCCTCCGCACAGCGCTGAACGCCCCGGGTGGCCCCACACCCGGCACGCTCGTGCGCGACGACGGCACCCCCGTCTCCGACCGCGTCGAAGCGGCCGAAACCCGGGCCGTCCTCTCCAGCCTCAGCCACCTCGACGAGGCCCTCGTCTCCCTCGGCCGCGTCTTCGGCGTCGAAGCCACCGATCCCCGGGCCCCGGCGAAGCCCTGACCGGCCGGGGCGGCGCAGCTTTCGGCGCCGCGCCGCCCCTCTCCACCTCCGGTCACCCGGAGCCGATCACGGGCAGGTCAGCCACGCGAAGTGGTAGGTGGTGGTGATGCTGCCGTCGGTCGAGTCCATCGTGACGTAGCTCGTCGTCTTCTTCGGATCCGACGTCCCGGCCGCGGCCCGCAATTCCGTGTTGATGTTCAGGTTGCGTTCCTCACCACACGGCTTGAACGCGATCGCGCCCACCTCCGTGGAATCGGTGAAATGCCAGTCGTCCTCGAAAGGCCCAGTCAGCGGGTGCTGAACGTACGCCGTCGGAGAATTTCCCTGGAAATAGTAGTTCGCTCTTTCCAGGCCGGTCGAACCACGTTCCAAGTGCGCGAATCCGCGGTAGTCGGCCTGCGCGATTCCGTAGGTGAACCCCTGCGGCACGTGCACCCGCAGGCCGATCTGGCAGTTCTTCCGGGCGTCCAGCGGCCCGGCGCCGACCCCGACCAACGCCGTGTAGGCGCTGTAGGTCACGGTGAACGCCGTATTGTCCTGCGAGACGGCGACCGCCGACGTGCCGGTCGGACAGCCGGTGCCGATGGCGTTGACGACATCGATGACGATTTTGTCGGGCGGCGGAGGGTTGTTCCACGAATGCGGGGCGACCACTGAGGACAGCGCCATTACGGCAGCAACGACCGCAGACAGCATCGGAATCCTTCCCAATACATTCAAATTGGGGACGGGGGCCGACCCATGGTAGCGAAAGGATCATGGAAGCAAACCCCGCTGAACGGAGCAACGCTGCGCACCTCGTCCCACCAAGCGACATTGCTCACGTTTCGACAATTTTCGTAAAGCCCATTCCGGCGGACGCGAATAAATGCTCGGAGAAAACGATTTCGCGCCCCCGCTCCCCCGGCGACCGCCCACGATCACCCGCGTGACGTCCGGCTCAGCCGATCAACGCCGCCACTCGCCCCAGCGTCTCGACCCCCGCCACCGGCCACGGACCGGCCGTGATCACCACCGCGTGATCGATGCCCCACCCGCCGAACTCCTCACAGCGCCGCGCGAACGACTCCGCCGCCTCACCGGGGGCCAGCCGGGTGCTGATCGTCTTCTCGATCTCCCCGTAGGGCCGCCCCGCCTCTTCGCAGTGCCGCGCCAGGACGGCGAGCTTGTGGCGCACCGTCCGCCCCCCGTCCGGGACGTCGAAGACGTTGCACGCGTCGGCGTACTGCGCGACCAGCCGCAACGTCCGCCGTTCACCCGCCCCGCCGACGAGGATCCGCGGCCGCCGCACCGGCCGCGGACTCCCGATCGGACGCTCGAGCCGGTAGTGCTCACCCTCGAACGGCGACTCGTCGCCCGCCCACATCCGCAGCGCCAGCCGCACGGTCTCCTCCACCCGCGCAAACCGCTCGCCCACCGGCGGGAACGGCAGCCCCATCGCCCGCGCCTCGCCGTCGTGGTGCCCGGCACCGATGCCGAACCGCGCCCGCCCGCCGGACAGGACGTCCAGCGTGGTGACGGCCTTGACCAGCAGCGCCGGCGGCCGGAACGTCACCGCCGAAACCATCGTGCCCAGCCCGATCCGGGCGGTCCGGCCGGCGAGGAAACCCAGCGTCGTGTAGGCCTCGAGCATGGCCGAGTCCGCGCTGCTGTGCGGGTCGGCCTGCAGGAGGTGATCGGCCACCCACAGCGTGTCCAGCCCGGCGTCCTCGGCCGCCACCGCGACAGCGGCCAGCTCGTCGGTCAGCTTGTCCGGCCACGAGAAGTCCGTGACCCCGATGCTCAAGCGCACGGCTACCCCCTCGTCAGCAGTTCCATGTTGTGGCCGTCGGGATCCTCGAAGTAGATCCCGCGACCGCCGTTGAGGCCGTTGACCTCACCGGGCCGTTCGTGGAACGGGTCCGCCCAGTACGCGACACCGGCCGCTTCGATCCGCGCCAGCGCGGCGTCGAAGTCGTCGTCGCCGACCAGGAACGCGTAGTGCTGGCTCGTCACGTGATCCACCCGCAGGTAGTCCAGGGTCACGCCGTTCGCGAGCCGGACGGGCACGAACGGCCCGGCGACCGGCCCGGCCTCCAGGCCCAGGATCCCGGCCAGGAACTCCGCCGACTTCCCGCGGTCGGTGACACACACGATCGTGTGGTTCAGCTCGACGCTCATCGCCGGTCACCACCGGGGGTGAACGGCACGCCGATCGGGCTCAGGTGGATACCCGCCAGCCGCCAGCGGTCATCCGCGTGGACCAGCACGTGCGTGGCGCGGAAGCGCCCGTTCACCGGGTTCCCCTGGTGCGTCGCCACCTGCTCGTGCACGCCGATCGCGATCGCGGTGCCACCGAACTCGCGGACCTCGACCTCGGTCCACCCCAGCTTCTCCGTGACCAGCCCGCCGCCCGCGTAGCGCGCCAGCCACTGGTCGCGGTCCAGCACGAACCCCAGCGGACCGACCAGGCGGAAACCGTCGGTGACCAACTCGGCCAGCACCTCGGTGTCGCCGCGTTCCTCCGCCGCGGCCCACACCCGGCCGAACTCGCGGACCTGCTCTTCGACGCTCATCGCGTTCCCCTTCCGTTCGATGCCTCAACGTTAGAAGTCTAATCATTCGATGTCAAACGCTTAGACTTCTCGGCATCTGCGTTAGAGTTCCGCCGTGCCCAAACCCACCACCGCCCCCATCGGCGTCGTCCTCGCCCGCACCGCCAAAACCGCCGCCCGCGCCTTCGACCAAGCCCTCGCCGCCGCCGGCGGCTCCCAGCCCATCTGGCAGATCCTCATCTCCCTCAAAACCACCCCCGCCGCCAACCAACGCGAACTCGCCGACGCCGTCGGCATCCAAGGCGCCACCCTCACCCACCACCTCAACGGCATGGAAGACGCCGGCCTCGTCACCCGCCGCCGCGACCCCGCCAACCGCCGCGTCCACCTCGTCGAACTCACCGACGACGGCGAAAAGCTCTTCCACCACCTCGCCACCGCCGCCATCACCCACGACCAGCGCATGCGCCAAGGCCTCACCGACACCGAGATCGCCCAGCTCGCCGACCTCCTCCACCGCCTCGCCGCCAACGTCACCGACAACTGAAAAGCGAGCTGTGACAACCGGGGTTTCGCCGCCCGGAGCCCCCGGAAAAGCGATCCTCACAACAGTGACTGGACGCACCCGACCGGCGACGCCCAGGAGGGATAGGCTCCACAGCACTAGCCAAAGTCGTCTCAAGCTGGAGAACCGCAATGACCCAAGCCCCAGTCAACGTGACCGTCACCGGCGCCGCCGGCCAGATCGGCTACGCGCTGCTCTTCCGCATCGCGTCCGGTCAGCTCCTCGGCCAGGACGTCCCGGTGAAGCTGCGGCTCCTCGAGATCCCGCAGGCGGTCAAGGCGGCCGAGGGCACCGCGATGGAGCTCGAAGACGGCGCGTTCCCCCTCCTCGCCGGCACCGACATCTTCGACGACCCCAAGCAGGCCTTCGAAGGCACCAACATCGCCCTCCTCGTCGGCGCCCGCCCCCGCAGCAAGGGCATGGAGCGCGGCGACCTCCTCGAAGCCAACGGCGGCATCTTCAAGCCCCAGGGCGAAGCCATCAACGCCGGCGCCGCCGACGACATCAAGGTCCTCGTCGTCGGCAACCCCGCCAACACCAACGCCCTCATCGCCCGCTCGCACGCCCCCGACGTGCCCGCCGACCGCTTCACCGCGATGACCCGCCTCGACCACAACCGCGCCCTCGCCCAGCTCGCCAAGAAGCTCGGCGTCCCGGTGACCGAACTCAAGAAGGTCGCCATCTGGGGCAACCACTCCGCCACCCAGTACCCCTCGGTCCAGCACGCCGAATTCGGCGGCAAGAGCATCGCCGACGCCGTCGACCAGGCCTGGCTGGAGAGCGACTTCATCCCCACCGTCGCCAAGCGCGGCGCGGCGATCATCGAAGCCCGCGGGCTCTCCTCCGCCGCCTCGGCCGCTTCCGCCGCCATCGACCACGTCTACACCTGGGTCAACGGCACCCCGGCCGGCGACTGGACCTCCGCCGCCGTCGCCTCCGACGGCTCCTACGGCGTCCCCGAAGGCCTCATCTCGTCCTTCCCGGTCACCGCCGAGAACGGCCAGTACAAGATCGTCCAGGGCCTCGAGATCGACGACTTCTCCCGCGCGCGCATCGACGCCTCCGTCGCGGAACTCGTCGAGGAACGCGACACCGTGCAGAAGCTCGGCCTCATCTGAGCCACCCACGCACCGGGGGCCGCCGTCCACTCCGGACGGCGGCCCCTTTCGCGTCCGGCGAACACCGCACGCTCACAGCGAAACCGGGCCCCCGGACCGGATCTTGCGCCCTACCGTCGGCCCATGACCCTTCTCGCCGTACCCGACATGCAGGCACCCACCACGTCACCCGACGACACGGTCTACCAGCAGCTCCTGCGCGACCGCATCGTCTTCCTCGGCTCCGAGGTCAACGACGAGGTGGCCAACCGGATCGTCGCGCAGCTGCTCCTGCTCGCCGCCGACGACCCGGCGAAGGACATCACCTTCTACATCAACTCACCCGGCGGCTCGGTCACCGCGGGCATGGCCATCTACGACACCATGCAGCTCGTCAAACCCGACGTCGCCACGTACGGCCTCGGGTTCGTCGCCTCCATGGGCCAGTTCCTGCTCTCCTCCGGCACTCCCGGGAAGCGCTACCTGCTGCCCAACACCCGCATCGTCATGCACCAGCCCTCGGCCGGCATCGGCGGGGCTGCCACCGACATCGCCATCCAGGCCGAGGTGTTCGGCAGGATGAAGCGCCGGATCGCGGAGATCACGGCGCGGCAGACCGGCCAAACCGTCGAGCGCATCACCGCGGACGCCGACCGCGACCGCTGGTTCGCCGCCGATGAAGCCCTCTCGTACGGCTTCGTCGACCACATCGTCACAGGCGCGCGAGCCGTCACAGCCTGACCTGCGTCCTTGGCTTTTCTTTTTCGGATACGGCGGGGTTGATTTTCAACCAGCCCCGCCGTATAGGCCGTTATACAGTTGAGATCAGACTCCGCTGAGACCTCGGCGGGCCAGCAGCGGCTCGATCTCCGGGTCGCGGCCCCGGAAGGCGCGGAACGCGTCCATGGGGTCGATGCTGCCGCCCCGGCCGAGGAGGGTGCGGCGGAAGTGGTCGCCGTTCTCGCGGGTCAGTCCCCCGTTTTCGCGGAACCACTGGACGGTGTCGGCGTCGAGGACTTCGCTCCAGATGTAGGAGTAGTACCCGGCGCTGTAGCCGCCGCTGAAGATGTGGGCGAAGTAGGTCGTGCGGTAGCGCGGCGGGATCGCGTCGACGGCCACGCCGGCCTTCACGAGGGCTTCCGCCTCGAACCGCTGCACCTCCCCCACCCGGTCGTCGACGCCGAGGCCGTGCCAGGCCTGGTCGAGCAGGGACGCCGCCAGGTACTCGGTGGTGGAGAACCCTTCGCCGTACTGCTGGGCGGCGAGCAGCTTGTCCACCTGTTCCTGCGGCAGCGCCTCCCCCGTCTCGTGGTGCTTCGCGTAGTGGGCCAGGACTTCCGGCCACAGCATCCACATCTCGTTGACCTGGGAGGGGTATTCGACGAAGTCGCGGGGCACGTTGGTGCCGGAGAACGTCGGGTAGCGGACCGCGGAGACCAGCGCGTGGAGGGCGTGCCCGAACTCGTGGAACGCGGTGACGACCTCGTCGAAGGTGAGCAGGGTCGGCTCCCCCGCCGGCGGCTTGTTCACGTTGAGGACGTTGACCACGACCGTCTTGCGGCCGAGCAGTTCGGACTGGTCGACGAAGGTGTTCATCCAGGCGCCGCCGCGCTTGGCGTCGCGGGTGTACAGGTCGAGCAGGTACAGGCCGAGCGGGGTGCCGTCGGCGTCGAAGACCTCGAAGGTCCGGACTTCCGGGTGGTACTTCGGCAGGTCGTCCCGCTCGGTGAAGGTCAGGCCGTACAGCTTGGTGGCGGCGTGGAAGACGCCGCCGAGGTACACGCGGTCGGCCTCGAAGTACGGGCGCAGGGCCTCGGTGTCGACCTCGAAGCGCTCGCGGCGGACCTGGGCGGCGTAGAACGGCCAGTCCGACGGCCGCAGCTTCGCGCCCGGCACGTCGGCTTCCAGCAGCTGCTGGAGTTCGGCGGCTTCGGCGCGGGCGTTCGCGACGGCCGCGGGTGCCAGCCGCTCCAGCAGCCCCGCGGCGGCTTCGGCGGTCTTCGCCGTCTCGTCCGCGATGACGTACGCGGCGTGGTTCGGGTAGCCGAGCAACACCGCCCGTTCCGCGCGCAGGCGGACGATCTCGGCCACGACGGCGTTGTTGTCGAAAGAGTTGCCGCGGTTGCCCCGCGCCATCGACGCGGTGTGGATGCGCTCGCGGACGTCGCGGTCGCGCAGGGTCTCCAGCGGTGAGGCCTGGCTGGTCGGCAGGCTCAGCGTGAGCACGTACTTGCCGTCCTCGCCGCGCGCGGACGCCGCTTCCGCCGCGGTGGCGATCGCGCCTTCGCCGAAGCCGTCGAGCTCGGCGCGGTCGGCGATGACGACGGCCAGCTCGTTGGTGTCCTTCAGCAGGTTCTGCTGGAACTTCGTCTGCAGGGTGGAGAGCTGCTCGTTGAGCTCGCGCAGCCGGGCCTGCTCGGCCGGGCCGAGGCCGGCCCCGGCCCGGCTGAAGTCGGTGTGCCGCCGTTCCAGCAGCCGCAGCGACTCTTCGTCGAGGCCGAGCTCGTCGCGGCGGGTGTGCAGCGCGTCGATCCGGGCGAACAGCTGCGGGTTCAGGTGGATCGCGTCGTGGTGGGCGGCCAGCTTCGGCGCGAACTCCGCCTGGATGGCCTGGATCTCGTCGGTGCTGTTGGAGCCGGACAGGTTGTAGAACACGCTCGCCACGCGGCCCAGCAGCTCGCCGGCGCGCTCGAGGGCCACGATGGTGTTCTCGAACGTCGGCTCGGCGTCCTGCGCCGCGATCTGCTCGATCTCCGCCGCGTGCTCGGCCAGCCCGGCCTCGAACGCGGGCCGGTAGTGCTCGTCGGAGATCCGGTCGAAGGGCGGCAGGGCGTAGGGCAGCTCGCTGGGTGCGGCGAACGGATTGTCCGGCGAAATCATCGGGGCAGGCTCCTGGTCGGGGACAACACTCGGTCCCGCCACCCTACGGGGTCGACCTGTGTGGATGTCAGCGCTTTCCGGAGGTGGCCGGGGTCACCGGCCCGTGGTACCGCCCACCACGGCGTCGCTGCTCGGCCCGGCTTTCTTGCCCCGCTTCGGCTTGGGTGCCGGCGGCACGATGCCGCGCAGGTCGCCGCTGTGGTCGTTGACCCGCATCACGAACGGCCGCGTCTCGGTGTAGCGCACGACCGAGATGGACGCGGGGTCGACGACGATCCGCTGGAAGGCGTCGAGGTGCTGGCCGAGCGCGTCGGCCAGGATGGCCTTGATGACGTCACCGTGGCTGCACAGCAGCCAGACCGCGTGGTCGCCGTGCTCGGCGGCGATCCGCCGGTCGTGGGCGCGGACGGCGGCCACCGACCGCGCCTGCATCTGGGCCAGGCCCTCGCCGCCGGGGAACACCGCCGCGGAGGCGTGCGCCTGCACGACCCGCCAGAGCGGCTCCTTCGCGAGGTGCTTGAGCTCCTTGCCGGTCCAGTCGCCGTAGTCCACTTCGGACAGCCCGGGCTCGACGGTCTTCGCGAGGTCCCGGGCGGCCGCGAGCGGGCCGACCGTCTGCTTGCACCGCAGCAGGGGCGACACGACGAGCCCGGCCAGCGGGACCCCGTCGAGGCGTTCGACGAGCTTCTCCGCCTGGGCACGGCCGGTGTCGTCGAGGTTGACCTTCGGGGACCGCCCGGCCAGGATGCCGGCGCCGTTGGCCGTGGACTTGCCGTGCCGGAGCAGAATGACCGTACTCACGGGACCCACCCTACGTGGGGACCGATCATGCGGTCCCCACGCGGGCGGCCTCAGTGCCCGACGGGCCCGGCGTTCGGGTCCAGGACACCGGTGAAGATCAGCACGTACAGCAGCACCCCGAGCACCAGCCGGTAGACCACGAACGGCACGAAGCTGCGCTTCTTGATGTAGGCCATCAGCCAGGCGATCACGACGTACCCGACGCCGAAGGCGACCAGCGTGGCCAGGATGGTCGGGCCCCACTGGGCCGGCACGTCGCCCGAGCCGATGTCCTTGAGCTTGTACACCCCGGAGCCGAACACCGCCGGCAGTGCCAGCAGGAACGAGTACTCCGCCGCCTCCGCCCGGGTGTAGCCGAGCAGCAGGCCCGCGCTCGTGGTGCCGCCCGAGCGGGACACGCCGGGGATCAGGGCCAACGCCTGCGCGAAGCCGAAGCCCAGGCCGTGCGGCACGGTGAGGTCGTCCAGCGTGCGGTCCTGCTTGCCGATCCGGTCGGCGATCAGCAGGATCACGCCGAACACGATGAGCACGGTCGCGGTGATCCGCAGGTCGCGGAACGCGCTGTCGATCTGATCCTGCAGCAGCAGCCCGAGCACCACGATCGGCAGCGAGCCGACGATGATCAGCCAGCCCAGCCGGGCGTCCGGGTCGCGGCGCCACTCCGCCTTGTACAGCGAAAAGAACCAGGCCCGCAGGATCTTCCCGATCTTCGGCCCGAAGTAGATGATCACCGCCAGCTCGGTGCCGATCTGGGTGACCGCGGTGAACGCCGCGCCCGGGTCGTCCCAGCCCGCCAGCGCCGCGACGATCCGCAGGTGCGCGCTCGAGGAGATCGGCAGGAACTCCGTCAGGCCCTGGACCAGGCCCAGGACGAGTGCTTCGAACCAGCCCACGTCAGGCCACCCCCGCCAGCTCGAGCGCCTCGACGGCGGTGCGCAGGGCCCCGGCCGGCTCCGGCGTGTAGGGCGACACCGACAGGGTCGTCACGCCGGCTTCGGCGTATTCCGTCATCTTTTCCGCGATCCGTTCCTTCGGACCCAGCAGCGACGTCGCGTCGAGGAACTCCGGCGGCACCGCCGCCATCGCCCCGGCCCGGTCGCCGGCCAGGTACTTCTCCTGCACTTCGGCGGCCTCGGCCGCGAATCCCATCCGGCACGCCAGCCGGTTGTAGAAGTTCTTCTCCTTGCTCCCCATCCCGCCGAGGTACAGCGCCGCGTAGCCGCGCACGGCGTCCGCGCAGGTCCGCCAGTCGTCGCCGGGCACCAGCGGCACGGACGGCACGACGTCGAAGCCGTCCAGGGTGCGCCCGGCCCGCTCGGCGCCGGCGCGGACGTGGGCCAGCTGCTCCCCCGCGTGTGCCGGCGAGAAGAACACCGGCAGCCAGCCGTCGGCGATCTCCCCGGCCAGCTCCAGGTTCTTCGGGCCGATCGCGGCCAGGTAGAGCGGGATGTGCTTGCGGGCCGGGCGGACGGTCAGCCGCAGCGCCTTCCCGGGCCCGTCCGGCAGCGGCAGCGTGAAGTGCTCGCCCTCGAACTTCAGGCGCTCACGGCGCAACGCCGTCCGCACGATCCCGGCGTACTCGCGCGTGCGGCCCACCGGCGCGGTGAAGCGCACGCCGTGCCAGCCCTCGGACACCTGCGGGCCGGACACGCCGAGGCCGAGCCGGAACCGGCCGCCCGAGAGCGTGTCGAGGGTCGCGGCGGTCATCGCCGTCATCGCCGGCGTGCGGGCCGGGATCTGCAGGACCGCGGCACCGACGTCGATCCGCGCCGTCTGCGCCGCGATCCACGTGAGCACGGTCACCGCGTCCGAGCCGTAGGCCTCCGCGGCCCACACGACCGCGTAGCCGAGCTCGTCCGCCTGTTTGGCCAGGGCCAGGTTCGCGGGGTCGTTCCCCGCTCCCCAGTAGCCGAGATTCAGTCCGAGTCGCACGGGGCCAGACCCTAACGGGGGCCATGATCGCGACACGACTCACCTTGGTCTCCTCCGGACGGGGCAGCCCACTAGGCTCGGCGGTCGTGGAAAAGCGACTGCTCGGCCGCTCGGGACTGCGCGTCTCCCGTATGGCGCTCGGCACCATGACCTGGGGTGGCGACACGGACGCGGAGGAGGCGGCCAGCCAGCTGGTCGCCTTCGTCGACGCCGGCGGCACCCTGGTGGACACGGCCGACATCTACGGCGAGGGCGAGAGCGAGCGGGTGCTCGGCTCGCTGCTCGGCGACCTCGTGCCCCGCGACGACGTCGTGCTGGCGACGAAGGCCGTGGCCCGGCGCGACGACGGCCCGTTCGGCGGCGGTGCCTCGCGCGGCGCACTGCTCACCGCGCTCGACGGCTCGCTCAAGCGGCTCGGCACCGACCACATCGACCTGTGGCAGCTGCACGCCTGGGACGACTGCGTGCCGCTCGCCGAGACGCTCTCCGCCCTCGAGTACGCCGTGACCAGCGGAAAGGTCCGCTACGTCGGCGTCTCCAACTACGCCGGCTGGCAGCTGGCCACCGCCGCCGCGGGCGCCTCCGCCGTCGCTCCCCTCGTCTCCACCCAGGTCGAGTACTCACTGCTGGAACGCGGCGTCGACCGCGAGGTCGTGCCCGCGGCCGCCCACCACGGCATCGGGCTGCTGCCCTGGGCGCCACTGGGCCGCGGCGTCCTGACCGGCAAATACCGCACCGGCACGCCCGCCGACTCGCGCGGCGCGAACAGCGCCTACGCCGGCTACGTCGAGCACCACCGCACCGACCGCGCCGCCCGGATCGTGCAGGCGGTCGCGACCGCCGCCGACGGGCTCGGCACGTCACCGCTGGCCGTCGCCCTGGCCTGGGTCCGCGACCGGCCGGGCGTCGTCGCCCCGGTCGTCGGCGCGCGCGACACCGGCCAGCTCACCGGCTCGCTGACGGCGGAGGACATCACCCTCCCGCCCGCCATCCGGTCCGCGCTCGACGACGTCAGCGCGATCGAGGTCGGCTACCCCGAACGCTGGCCGCGATGAGCGCCAGGTGTCTGTTCGGTGACACGCACGTGACGGCACGGGGATCAAGGAGCATGCTGGTGAAGACCGCCCGCCGAGGGACCCCTGGAGGCAGCAACGTGCGTCGGTTCGCCGCCGTGTCGTGGATCGTGCTCCCGCTCGCCGGTGCCCTCGTGCTCTCGGGCTGTTCGTCGGCCAAGTCGACCTCCGACGATCTGCAGATCGTGGCGAACCCCGTCGCCGCGGGCCCGGCCGCCTCCCCCGCCGTGACCGTGAAACCCGCCGGTCAGGTGCTCGACGCCGGCTCGGTGTCGGCCGTCGCCGTGGATCCGAAGACGGCGACCCTCGTCGTTGCGGTGTCTTCTCCCCCGGCTTTGCGGCTGTACGACCTGAACGTCCTCGCGTCTCCCCCGGTGAATATGCCGTTATACGGCAAGGTGTCGCGGCTGACGGTGGCGCCGGGGCGGGTCGAGATCGCCGAACCGGATCAGGGTGTGGTGCAGCAGCTGACGTTGCCGGACCGCAGGCTGACCGAGACGAAGACGGGCGGGCAGCCGGCGTCGAGCCTCGCGTTCGGAGCGGATCGGCTGGTCGCGATGGGGGCGGGCAAGGACATCCGGGTGCTGCCGCCGGCGGGTCCGGCGCGGACGATCGGCGGGCAGCTCTACAGCGCCGACGACGTGGTCGACACCGGGAACGGCGTGGTGGTGCTGGACCGGCTGCGGACGGCGGTGTTTTCGGTCGACGTCGCGGCCGGGAAGGTCGGCGAGGGCCTGCGGGCGGGCGACGGCGCCGCGAACGCCGTGGCGGATTCCTACGGGCGGGTGCTGGTGACCGACGCGCGGGCGGGGGCGCTGCTGGCGTTCTCGGCGGGTCCGCTGATCCTGAAGCAGCGGTACCCGGTGCCCGGCGGCGCGTACGGGATCGCCTACGACGCCACGCGCAACCTGGCGTGGGTGACGCTCACCGAACGGAACGAAGTGGCCGGGTTCGACGTCCGCGGCGGCGAGCCCGTGGAGAAGTACCGGTTCCCCACCGTGCGCCAGCCGGACTCGGTCGGGGTGGACGAGAAGAGCGGCCGGGTGATCATCGGCTCGGCCGCCGGAGAAGGGACCCAGGTGATCCAGCCATGACAGCGGTCAGCGAGGCGGTGGTCGAAGGGGATTGGGAGTATCGCCGCCTGCACCTCCCCCCGGGCGTGTCCCGGCGTGCGGCGGCGATCCAGCTCTCCATCCACGCGGAGTTCGCGGGCTGGGAACTGCGGACCGTACGGCTTTACGCCGACGGGACGCGCCGGGTCTGGCTGCGCCGCAAGAAGACGGCCCAGAGCCTGCCCGGCGCTCTGCCGACCTGATCTGCCGACCTAACCGGACACCCGGTTCAGCCAGTCACCCCAGGCCTTCTCCTCGACGTCCGCGTCGGCGCCGGGAGTGAACAAGTGGTGGCAGGCGACCAGCACGCCCTGGATGCCGCGCACGAACCGGAACATCGCGTCCGCCGTTCGCACGCCCACCGTCTGGTCGTTCGCCGCGTAGACCACGCCCTCCTGGCCGATCCGGACCCGGTCGCCCGTCGCCGGGCGCGCCGGCAGGCCCAGCGCCGCACCGAGCCGCGTCCACGCCTCGTCCCAGTCCCCCACCGGCGGGCCGAAGGCCGTGACCGGCGTCGCGGTCCGGCCCGCGAAGTGCGTTACGTACTCCACCAGCGTGCGGAAGAACAGCTCGCCGCCCGCGGTCATCGCCTCGAACTCGTCCTCCCAGTCGTCGCCCGGCAGGAAGCCGCTCGTGACGCACCGGAGCACCGTGCTGCCGCCGTCGCGGCCCTCGATGAGGAACTCGTACGCGATCCGCCGTCCGTCCGGCGCGGTCTCGCTGCCGTAGGCGAGCTTCTCCGCCGGGTCCCACTCGCGGATCCGGAATTCGGGCCGGTAGGCACCGAAAGCGCCGCGGATCGTGCCGCCGGTGCCGCCCTCGACCTCGTTGCGGCCCATGAACCACGAGTCGATGCCCGGCCCGGTCGCGATGGCCTCCCACACCTGCTCCGGAGTCGCCCCGACTTCAGCGGCGTCGGTCAGTTCGAACTCGTACCCCATCTCAGGACTCCTCCGGGACACTCGGGTGCACGGCGAGGACCACCCGGTGGCGGCGGCCCTTCTCGGCCGTCTCGTCGTGGTACTTGCCCACCAGCGTCGTGACGGCGGTCGTGAGCTCCTCGGCGAACGCGGCCCGGTCGGCGGCGGAGGCGAACCGCACCTCGCCGTCAAGGGCGAAGGTCGCGACGCGCTGCTGGGCTTTGGCCGCGCCGGTGATCAGCAGGCCGACGTCGCGCACCAGCCGGCCGGCGACGGCGAGCAGCCACCGCGCGGAGAGCCGGTCGGGCGAGCGGGCCGGGTCCGGCTGGACCGCGGCCAGCGCCGTCGGCGAGATGACGTAGGAGGCCGCCGTCGCCCGCATCATCCGCTCGGTGACGTTGCCCTTGCGGCGCTCCTCGACCAGCTCCACCAAGCCGTGCTTCTCCAGCGCCCGCAGGTGGTAGTTGACCTTCTGGCGCGGCAGGCCGACGCGGGTGGAGAGCATCGTCGCCGACGCCGGTTCGGCCAATTCGGCCAGCAGCCGGGCCCGGACCGGGTCCAGCGACACCTCGGCCGCCGCCGCGTCTTCGATCACCGCCACGGGAAACATGCGCCCAGCATCCAGCCGAACACAGAAGTTGTCAAGAACGATGGAGCTGTCGGTCCAGCAGGCCCTGGAAGTGCGGGCACGTCATGAGGTCGTCGTGCGGGCAGTCGCCCTCCAGGAGCTCGAGCGCGGCCTGCGCCCGGGCGATCCGGGCCCGCAGCCGCTCGCGCTGGCGGGCCGCCATCGCCGCCCGGTCCGGCGCGGACCGGGCGGTCAGCATCGTCCGGATGTCCGCGAGTTCGAACCCGGCTTCCTTCGCGACCAGAATGGCGGCCACCCGGCGCAGGTCGGCATCGGTGTAGCGGCGCCGCGGACCCACGCGGGCCGGGGTCAGCAGCCCTTCCGCTTCCCAGTAGCGCAACACGTGAGCGGGCAACCCGAACCGGGCCGCCACTTCGCCGATTGACTTCATCCCGGCATTAAGTCGCAGGATGGGCCGCATGTCCACGTTGCTCACGCTCCTTGACGCCCTCGACGACCGCCCGCAAGCCGTCGAACTGCGGGAACGCACCTATTCGGCCCTCGGCGAAGCCGTGCTCGACGTCGGCTGCGGCAGCGGCCGGGCCGTCGGCGAGCTCGCCGCCCGCGGGGTGCGGGCCATCGGCGTCGACGCCGACCCGGCCATGATCGAGACGGCCGCCGCCCGCTGGCCCGCCGGCGAGTTCCACGTCGCCGACGCCACCGCCCTGCCCCTCGGCGACGGCTCGGTCACCGGCTACCGCGCCGACAAGGTCCTGCACGTCGTGGCCGAACCCGCGCTCGCCGTCGCCGAGGCCCGGCGCGTCCTGGCCCCGGGCGGCCGCGCGGTGCTCACCGGCCAGGACTGGGACACCATCGTCATCGACTCCGACGATCCCGGACGCACCCGCGAGATCGTCCACACCCGCGCGGACGGCATGCCCCACCCCCGGATCGCCCGGCGGTACCGGAACCTCCTGCTGGACAACGGGTTCACCGACGTCACCGTCGAGGTCCACGCGCTGATGTGGACCGACGCCGCGGCCCTGCCGGTGCTCGCCAACCTCGGTGGCGACGGGACGTGGCTGGCCGAGCAGGCCACCCGGGCCCGCGACGACCGGCTGTTCGTCGCCGTGCCGATCTTCCTCGCCGCCGGCACCCGCGCCGGCTGAGAGCTCAGCTCCGGTGGCTCGCGTTGACCAGCGCGACGACCCGCGGCAGCACCTGGGCCGCGGCCTCCAGCGGCACCACGTGCCCCACACCGGGCAGCACGACGGCGGTGCCGTTGCCGAGGCCGCGGACCAGGTGCTCCACGTCGGACGCGCGCACGATCCGGTCCCGCTCCCCCACGATCGCCGTCACCGGCAGGCCCCCGACCTGCGCCAACGCGGCGTCGCGGGCGTAGGCGTCCATGGCCGGGCGGAACAGGGACACGGTGTGGGGCCAGTTGCCGCGGATCATCTTCACGGTCAGTTCGACCAGGTCCGGGTCCGGGTCGTCGCCGAACAGCCACCAGCGCAGCCCCGCGCTGACCGCCCGGCTGGTGTGCTCCCGCACGACGCCGAACAGCTTGGAGCCGAGCACCGCCTCGAGGTCGCGGGCGAGCTTCCCCAGCGCGTTCGGCCAGGCCGCCGACGCCTCCGCGGCGAGGGTGCCCGACGACGTCGCCAGCAGCACCAGCCCCGACACCCGCGCGGCGAACAGCTCGGCGTGCCGCTGTGACAGCGACATGATGGCCAGGCCGCCCATGTCGTGACCGACCAGCACGACCCGGCCCTCGGGCACCTCCCGCGCCAGCAGCTCGGCGAGGTCGTCTCCGAGCTGGGCCATGGTCGCGGTCCCGCGCCGCGCCCGCCCCGAGCCGCCGTGGCCGCGCTGGTCGTAGGTCAGCACGGCCACCGGCCCGACGGCGGCGTCCGGCACCAGCGGCGCGATCCGGCCCCAGCTGCGCTGGTCGAGCGCGTAGCCGTGGACGAACACCACGGTCACCGGCGCGGCCGGGTCGCCCCTGCGGATCACCTGCAGGGGCGTGCCGTCGGCGAGCGCGAACCCGGTCATCAGGACGTGCGCAGGAACCGGTCCAGCACGCGGGTGCCGAACTTCAGCGCCTCGACCGGGACCCGCTCGTCGACGCCGTGGAAGAGCGCCGAGAAGTCGAGGTCCGCGGGCAGCTTGAGCGGCGCGAAGCCGAAGTTGCGGATGCCCAGCTCCTGGAACGACTTCGCGTCGGTGCCACCGGAAAGCATGTACGGCAGCGTCTTCGCGCCCGGGTCCTCGGCCAGGACCGCGGCGGTCATCGCGTCGACGAGCGCGCCGTCGAAGGTCGTCTCGACCGGCGGGAGCTCCATCCACTCCTTCTCGATGTCCGGGCCGAGCAGCTCGTCGAGCTCGCGGTCGAAGGCCTCCAGGCGGCCCGGCAGGATCCGGCAGTCGACCGCCGCCTCGGCGACCGACGGGATGACGTTCGACTTGTAGCCGGCGGTGAGCATGGTCGGATTGGCGGTGTCGCGCAGGGTCGCGCCGATCATCCGGGAGATGTTGCCCAGCTTGGCGACCGAGCCTTCGAGGTCGTCCTCGGGGAAGTCCCAGCCGGTGATCTCGGTGACGCCGGCGAGGAACTCCTTCACCGAGTCGGTGAGCACGAGCGGGAAGCGGTGGTTGCCGAGCTTCGCGACGGCCTCGGCCAGCTTCGTCACGGCGTTGTCGCGGTGGATCATCGAACCGTGCCCGGCGGTGCCGCGCACGCGCAGCTTCATCCAGCGGATGCCCTTCTCCGCCGTCTCGATGAGGTAGGCGCGCACGTCGTCCTTGAGCGTGATGGAGAAGCCGCCGACCTCGCTGATCGCCTCGGTGACGCCCTCGAAGAGGTCGGGGCGGTTTTCGACCAGCCACTGGGCGCCGTACTTGCCCCCGGCCTCCTCGTCGGCCAGGAAGGCGAAGACCAGGTCCCGCGGCGGCACGACGTTGTGCAGCTTGTAGTGCCGGGCCAGCGCGAGCGCCATGCCGCACATGTCCTTCATGTCGACCGCGCCGCGCCCCCACACGTAGTCGTCCTGGATCGCGCCGGAGAAGGGGTGGACCGACCACTCCGACGGATCGGCGGGCACGGCGTCGAGGTGACCGTGGATCAGCAGGGCGCCCCGCTCGCGATCGGCGCCTTCGAGCCGGACGATCACGTTGTGCCGGTTCTTCCCACCCGACTCGACGTAGGTGATCTCGTAGCCGGCGTCGGTCAGCTTCTCCGCCACGTACTCCGCCGCCGCCCGCTCGCCGACCAGCGTGTCGGGATCGCCGGTGTTGGTCGTGTCGATGCGGATGAGCTCGCTGGTCAGCGTGACGGCCTCGGCCGCGGCGGCTTCGATCAGGTTCGGTTCGGTCACCGGCCATTCCTATCACCCGGATGGCCGGGTGCGCTGGCTGCGCGCCTGCTGGGACCCCTCGCAGGCCCCGGCGGCGACACCCTCCGGGCCGGCCGTCAAGGCGCCACGTCCACCTGGTCGCCCTTCTGCAGGTTGTCGAAGAAGAGTTTGGCGGCGCCGGCCGACAGGTGCACGCAACCGTGGGACTCATGGGTCAGGCTCCCGGCGTGGAAGCCCAGCAACGGGCCGAAGTGCACGTAGTTCGGCATCGGGGCCGGCTTGCCGGTCTTCGGGTCCTTGTAGCTGTGGCTGACGTGGTCGGCGTCCTTGTCGATGACCTTGAACGTTCCCTGCGGTGTGGGGTTGCTCTTGCGTCCACCGAGCGCGGGGACGTCGGTCTGCACCGTCCCGCCCGGTTTGATCAGCCAGGCCCGTCTGCCGGAGATCGAGAAGCACGCCCTCGCGTTCTTGCTGCACTTGGCGGGCAGCGGCGTCGGAGTCCGTTTCTTGGCGGGGGCCTTCTTCTTGGCAGGTTCGCGTTGCACGAACATCGTGCCGGCTCGGCCGTCCGGCAGGGTCTGCACCGACGCGACCGGGATGTCTTGGACGGCGCCGGGAGTCAGTTCCAGCACGTCGGCGTCCTCGTCGTCCGCCGTGCAGCCGCAGTCGAGAGGACCCGGCGGCGGGGACGGCGGGACGACGTTGCCCGCGTCGAGGGCGGTCCGGGTCCGCGGTCCGACGATGCCGTCGGCGGAGATGCCCCGGCCGGCCTGGAATGCCACTACCGCGGCGCGGGTCTTCGGGCCGAAGATGCCGTCCTCGGCCAGCGGTAGCCGGGTTCCGGCACGGTTGAGCTTCGCCTGCGCTTCGGCCACGGACGGCCCGACACTGCCCTGCCTGAGCAGCGGCTGCGGCGGGGACTCCTCGACGCCGGCCCCGTCCCGACGTTGCACCGAGGTGGCCGCCGGGTGCAGCAGCGCCGCGACGGTGGCGTTACCGGCGGACTGCTGCATGGTCAGCAGGGCCGCCGGGGTTGCCGGCGCGGACCGGGTTCCCTCACCCCGGACGCCCACGGTGTCGTGTTCGGACCGGGGGACTGTGCCCCCGGGCCGCTCCGGGTGCCGATCGGTGTCGAACTCGACCATCGGGGATCTCCTCCCACGCTGCGCGCTGGTCACCGAGCAGCATGACCCCTTCGCCCTTCCGCGGGAATGTCCGCAAGGGCGGCGTTTCGTGCATACGCCCAGCCGTCGTGGTCAGAGGGCAACCGATCCTCCCCTTCAGGCGTGTACGCCCCGCATGCATGCAACACGGGAGGGGAAGCATGACCTTACGAAGATCACTGACGTTGCTCGCCGTCGCGCTCGCCGTCGGGATCACCGTCACCGATGGCGCGGTGGCGGCGGAAACCGCTGGTCAACAGCGCTCCGAGGTGACGCTGTCCGCGACGTCCTGGGGTTACGTCGACTCAGCGGCACCGACCACCGCCCACTTCGACCCGTCCGGCAACCTGCCGATCGGCACCTGGGACAACACACCGCACCGCCAACGCTCGTACGTGAACTTCGACCTGAGCTCGTTGCGGGGCAAGCCGTTCACGACGGTGCTGCTGTCAGCCGGCGAGACGCACTACGTCGACTGCGGCAGCCGTGCCACCGAGGTGTGGCGGACCTCCGCCTACACCAGGCAGTCGACCTGGCAGAACCGCCCGGCGGAGCAAACGCGGGTGGCGTCCAGGGGCGCCGACAGCACCTGCATCGACAACCACGGCACGTTCGACGTCACCACCGCGGTGCGGGACGCGGTCGACCACAAGGTCCGTCACCTCACCCTGGCCTTCCGCGTCGCCGAAGCCCACGAGGCGGACCCGGCGTTCTACCGGCTGATCGAGGCCCCGGCAACGCTGCGGGTGGTCAACAACGCGCCGCCCGCGCCGCCGACCGACCTCCGCACCAACGACCAGCCCTGCGCCAAGGACGGCACCGGCGCGCTGGTGAGCCGCCAGCTGCAGCTGAGCGCCCGGGTGTCCGACCCGGACGGCGACTTCACGTCCGGGCAGTTCACGTGGTGGCCGGTGGCGAACCCGTCGCAACGGCACACGGGTGCCGGGTCGGGCAGCCCCGCCGTGGCGTACCCGGACACCTCCGACCTCGCCGACGGCACCTACGCGTGGGAGGTGTACGCGCAGGACAGCTGGGGGGCGAAGTCGTCCACGGTGTCCCCGTGCCGGTTCACCGTCGACCGCACGGATCCGCACGCGCCTGCTGTCGTCTCCAGGACGTACCCGGCGAACGCCGAGGGCGGTGGGGTCGGTGTGGCCGGCCAGTTCACCTTCTCCCCCAACGGTTCCACCGACGTCGCGCGGTACGACTACAACTTCGGCGCCGACACGCGAGAGATCGCCGCGGGCCCCGACGGCACGGCCACCGTCAGCTTCACGCCGACGGCCAACGGCTGGCAGTCGGTGCTCGTGCGGGCGTGGGACCGGGCGGGCAACCTCTCGCTCAGCACCTACTACTCCTTCATCGTCAAGGAGACGCGGCCGACGGTCACGTCCGACCGCTACCCGCCGCAGGGCGGCCCGGACGGCGGCATCGGCGTGCCGGGCGTGTTCCGGTTCGCGCCGGGGATGCCGAACGTCGTGGCGTACGACTACCGGCTGGACGACGGCGCGTCCGCCACGGTCACGGCCGGCCAGAACGGCGTCGCCGAGGTGACGATCACGCCGGCCACCGGCGGTGATCACGTGCTGTTCGTGCGCAGCACCGACACCTCGGGCGTGAAGTCGCCGGAACGGGAGTACCGGTTCCTGGTCGATGCGTCGCCGGTGGTGAGCGGGCTCGAGAACGTCGCCCTGGGCACCTCGGCCACGTACACGGCCACCCCGAGAATGCCGGACGTCGTCGAGTACGACTACTGGTTCGCGAGTGCCGAGAGTACGAAGTGGACGGTCAAGGCGAACGCCGGTGGAACCGCCTCGCTGCCGGTCGAGTTCACCTCGGCCGACCAGAACCTGCTGCGGGTCCAGGCCCGCGCCGCGTCCGGCGGGCTGTCCCCGGTGACGGAGAAACGGTTGTCGCTCAACACCTGGCGACCGGAGATCGGCTACCAGGGCGACATCGCGACGGAGGGCAGAGCCGCCACGTTCACGTTCACCACCCCGATGCCGAACGCCGTGGAGTTCGAGTACTGGCTGACGGCGGACCCGGCGACCCGGTGGACCGTGCCGGTCAGCGGGAACACCGCGACGGTGAGCTACACCCCACCGAGGGCCGGCGACTACGAGATGCTGGTGCGCGCGAGGAACACGGCGGGCGTGTGGTCGTCGACGGACAACATCACGTGGACGGTGACGAACGATCCCACGGTGACCTCGAAGGAGTTCCAGGCAAACGGGCGGGTGTTCCCCGGCACCTTCACGTTCGAAGCCCGCCAGCCGGGCGCGGTGGCGTTCGAGTACTCGCTCGACTGGGGTCCGTTCCAGCAGCTGGCCGCTCAGAACGGGCGCTCCGTGCTGCCGTGGACTCCCCCGCTGCCACCGGAAGGCTCGGCCTCCCACAACCTGCGGGTGCGTACGGTGACGGCCGACAAGGTCTCCTCGCAGGAGAAAACGTACTATTTCAGCATCACGAGCGCGCCGTACGTGTCGTCCAAGGAATACCCGGAAAGCCAGTGGTCGGGCGGTTCCGGTGTGCCGGGGACGTTCACCTTCACGCCGGGTATGCCGGGCATCGTCTCGTACACCTACCAAGTCCGGAACGACTGGGGTGCCGTGACAGAGGAGTTCACCGTGCCGGCGGACAGTTCGGGTGCGGGGACGATGACCTGGACCCCACCGGACCGTGGCGTCTACTCGGTGATCGTGCGGGGCAACACGGCCGACGGCACCAGGTCGGGTGGCATCGGCTACTCGGTGTACGTCAACTGACCGCGTGACCGGCGGCCCCGCTCCCGCCGGGGAGCGGGGCCGCCTGCCTCTGTTCGGCGGGCTGCTCTTCGCGACGTGGCGCAGGCGGGACGGGTGGGCGAGACTGCTTCGATGGTTTCCGAATACGTCCAGAGCGACCGGTTCCGCGGTGCGCGCATCCACCTGTGCGACCTCGCGGGCCTCGAGATCCGCGATTGCGAGGTGACCGGCCTGAAGATCGTCGACTGCTACGGCAGCGACGTCTACCTCGGTGGCCACTTCGAGCGGCTCGTCGTCAACGACGTCGACGTGACCGCCTACGTCGAGGCCGAGCTCGACCGCCGGCACCCGGCCCGGGCGCTCGCGCGGGAAGCGGCTTCTCCCGAGGACTACCGGACTGCTTGGGACGCCATCGAGACGTTGTGGCGCGCGACGCTCGACCGGGCGAGGCGGTTGCCCGAGACGAAACTGCACGAGCAGGTCGACGGCGAGTGGTCGTTTGCCGAGACGCAACGGCATCTGCTGTTCGCCTGCGATGCCTGGCTCGGCAACGCCGTGCTCGAGGAGGAAGCGCCTTACCACCCGCTGGGCTTCCCCGCCGGGGGGACGCCGCCCGAGGAGGCGGCGAAGCTCGGCCTGACCCTCGAAGCCACCCCGACGCTCGACGAGGTGCTCGCGCCGCGGCTCGCCCGCATGGCCGCGATGCGGCGTGTCGTCGACGGGCTCACCGCGGCCGAGCTCGACCGGGTGTGCGGCCGCAAGCCGGCGGACATGTATCCCGAGCAGGAGTACGTCGTGCGCCGCTGCCTCAAGGTGGTCCTGAAGGAAGAAGCCGAGCACCACCGTTACGCGGTGCGCGACCTCGCGGTGCTCGAGGCTGGCGTGCCCGAACCGCAGTAGCCGCGTGTGCCTCGCTTCGCGGTCAGCGGCGGAAGGCGGCGAGGCGGTGACCCCGAGCAGAACATGAAACAAATTCGGCTACTTGCCGGTACGTAACCCCGCCACCGGCTGGTGGACTGTCAGCCATGTCACCCTCGAAAGCCCGCCTCGCCGTGGCCGGTACCGCCTCCGCCGTCCTGCTGCTGCTCGGCAGCGCCGGCACCGCCGATGCCCAGCCGGTCGCCACGCCGGCCGCGGTGTCCGCGAGCGCTCCCGCCTACGCCACCTGGATCGCCGACGTCACCGCGGTCACCACGCCGGCCGCCGACTACCTCACCCAGCGGCTCGCCGTTCCCGGCGGACGGACCGCGATCGTGCTCGACATCGACAACACCAGCCTGGAGACCTACTACTCCGGCGGGATCACCACGCCGGCGGTGAAACCGGTCCTCGCGCTCGCCAAGCTCGCCCAGGCCAAGGGCGCCGCGGTCTTCTTCGTCAGCGACCGCACCGAAATCCTCCGGTGGCCCACGGAAGGCAACCTGAAGGCGGTCGGCTACCCGATCGACGGGCTCTACCTGCGTCCGCTGTTCAACTTCGACCCGGTCCAGGCCAACAAGACCAAGGCGCGGACCGCCATCGAACAGGCCGGGTACGCCATCGTCGCGAACATCGGCAACAACCGGACCGACCTCGACGGCGGGCACGCCGAGCGGACCTTCAAGCTGCCCGACTACAACGGCACCCTGTCCTGAACGTTCAGGCGACGGGGGCGATCGTCTCCCCGGCCACCGGTGGGCAGGTGAGCAGCCGATGCTCACCTGCCCCCGTGCCCACGACCGACGCCAGCAGCCGTACCGCCTCGCGCCCGAGCGCGCGCCGCGGCACCTCGAAGCCGCTGATCTCCGGGCCGGCCGTTCCGGACGGCGGGCGGCCCAGGACCGCCAGGGAGACGTCGCCGGGCACCGCCACCCCGGCCGCCCGCAAGGCCCGCTGCGCCGCGGCGACCAAGGGCTCGTCCACCACCAGCGCGGTCACGCCCTCGTCGAGCCAGCCGCGGACGGCCGCCGCGCCGAGCCCGGCGCCGTCGGTGCCGTCGGTGCCGTCGGTGCCGACCACCAGGCCGGATGCGCCGGCCGTGGCGCGGATCCCGCGTTCGCGTTCGCGCGCGGCCGGGGTGCCGTCCGGCTCGCGCAGGTAGCGGATCCGCCGGTGGCCCGCCCGCACCAGCCGGGTGATCACCTCGGCCGAGGCCGACGCGTAGTCGGCGTCGACGCACGGAACGCGGCCGCCGAGCTCGGCACAGCGTCCGATGTGGACGATCGGAAAGCCGCCGGTGAGCAGCTCCACGGGAACGGGACCACCGAGGAACAGGCAGCCGTCGGCGAGCCGGGTGCGGCGGACGAGCGCGGGACCGGTCGCGGCGAACATGATCAGGTCCTTGCCGAGCGCGGCCGCTTCCGCCGCGATGCCGGCCAGGACCGCCTGGTGCGCCTCGAACACCGGGGTGGCGGCGCAGATCCCGAAGAGGTCGTGGCACGCCTGCCGTTTCGCCAGCGGATCGGTGTAACCCAGCCGCCGGGCGGCTTCCAGCACCCGCAGCCGCGTCGACTCCGCCAGCCGGACACCGGTGCGGTTGCCGCCGAGCACCACCGACACCGTCGCCTGGGAAACCCCCGCCACGCGGGCGATGTCGGCCTGCCGCACCCTGCCCATCGGGCACCTCGCTCGCCGGTCGCCGGGGTCAGCTGATCCGATTCAGAGTGCAAGCCCGCCCGGGGGCCGTCAACGGTTTTGCCCGAAACTCCCGTAGATCCGTCCCGCTCTTACTGATACGTATCACTCCCCGGCGCGGCCCATGCGGTCCGGCTCGGCTGGCAGGATGCGGCCATGCGCTCCTTGCCCCTCGACGGCGTCACCGTCGTGTCGTGCGAACAGGCCGTCGCCGCGCCACTGGCCACCCGGCACCTGGCCGACCTCGGGGCCCGCGTGCTCAAGATCGAGCGGCCGGGCACCGGCGACTTCGCCCGCGCCTACGACGAGACCGTGCACGGCCTCTCCAGTCACTTCGTCTGGCTCAACCGGTCGAAGGAAAGCGTCACGCTGGACCTCAAGAGCGCCGCCGCGGCCGACGTGATGGCCGCGCTGCTGGACCGTGCCGACGTGTTCGTGCAGAACTTCGCGCCCGGCGTCGCGGAGCGGCTCGGGCTGGGCGCGACCGCCCTGCGCGCGACCCGGCCGCGGCTGATCACGTGCTCGGTGTCGGGCTACGGCTCGACCGGGCCGTACCGCGACGCGAAGGCCTACGACCTGCTCATCCAGTCCGAAGCCGGGCTGGTGTCGGTCACCGGGTCCGCGGCGGAGCCGGCCAAGAGCGGTATCCCGGCCGCGGACATCGGCGCCGGCATGTACGCCTTCTCCGGCATCCTGTCCGCGCTGTACGACCGCGAGCGGACCGGGCAGGGCACCGAACTCGAAGTCAGCCTGTTCGACTCGCTGGTCGAATGGATGGGCTTTCCGCTGTACTACGCCGGGTACGGCGGGACACCGCCACCGCGGACCGGCACCAGCCACGCCGTGATCGCCCCCTACGGCACCTTCGCCGCGGGCGACGGGACCGAACTGGTGCTGGCGGTCCAGAACGACCGTGAGTGGGCGGCGTTCTGCGAGCACGCGGTCGCCCGCCCGGACTGGGTCACCGATGCCCGGTTCGCCACGGGCAGGGCACGGGTGGCGAACCGGGCCGCGCTGGAAGCCGAAATCGACGCGATCTTCGCCGAGCTCACCGGCACCGAGCTGGAGACCCGGCTGGGGGCGGGCCGCATCGCGCACGCCCGCCGCCGCGACCTGCCGGACGTCCTGGCCCACCCCCAGCTCACGGCGCGCGACCGGTTCGCCGAGGTCGCGACGCCGGCCGGGGCGATCCGGGCGACGCTGCCGCCGATCACGGTCCCGGGCCGGGCACCGCGGATGGACCCGGTGCCGGCACTGGGCGAGCACACGGACGCGGTGCTGGCGGAGTTCGGCTTCGACGCGGACGCGTTGCGACGGCAGGGTGCGGTTTAGCGCAGAGCGACCCGCGGTTTCCGCCGCCCGGCTGAGTTCACCCCTCACCGAGGATGTGCCGCGCCCTGGCGAGCACCGGCTTGTCCACCATCCGGCCGTCCACAACGGACACCCCATCCCCCGCCGCCACGACGCGGCGGGCCCAGGCGCGCTCGGCCTCCGTCGGCGTGAACCCGGCCCGGACCGGTGCGACCTGCTTCGGGTGGATGCAGAGCTTGCCGCCGAAACCCAGGCGGCGCGCGTAGCGGACGTCCTCTGCCAGCCGCGAGCCGGTGCCCAGATCCGTGGTGACGCCGTCCACCGGCGGCGCGAGGCCGGCCGCCGCCGAGGCGATCACCAGCCGGGAACGCGCGTAGGCGAACGGCTCCGGGTCCTCCGGCGCCACCCCGAGCCGGGCCGCCAGGTCCACGCTGCCGCGGCCGGCTCACCGGCGCGTTCCACCCCGAGCGCGGTCTCGACGAGGGCGACCACCGCACCGCACCCGGCGAGCACGCCGGGTGTCTCGGCCTTCGGCACCATCACCGGCACGCCCCGCGCGGCCACCAGCTCGGCGTCCGCGGCGAACCACGGCGTGCCCGGCGCGTTGATCCGGACCATCGCCGGGTGGCGCTTCAGCCATTCGCCTGCCGAGGCTCGTGCCGCGTCCTTGGCCGCGGGGGCGACGGCGTCCTCGAGGTCGAGGATCACCACGTCGGCGCCACTGGCGAGCGCCTTGCCGAAGCGATCGGGCCGGTCGCCGGGCACGAACAGGAACGTCGTCGCGGCCACCCGGCCACGATAGCGGGTAAGGGGCCGAGCGGCGCCGGACTGCGTGTTCACCCGATGCGGGCGCGGAACCCTCAGGACGATCGTGGGCTCCACGACGAAAGGAGCCCCCCATGCGAGGCGACTGGATCCACGACTGGGTACAGGTGGAAATGGACTACCGAGCCGGGACACGCCCGGAGCCGGCGTTGCAGACACCGAGGGAACGGCAGCCGGCGAAGCCGTGGAAGGCACTGTGGGCCGCGGTGTTCCCGCCGCGCCCGGCCGGGGTGCGCCACCCGTGACGGCGGTCAGCGGGCTCCGGCGTGCACCCGCTCGACCGTCTCGGCCAGGCCGCCGAGATCGGGCAGGACCGCGTCCGCCACCGCCGGGTCCTGCGGGCCGGCGTGCCGGTTGACCCATACGCGCGGGATGCCCAGCGCCTGGGCCGGCACCATGTCGTGGAAGTGGCTCTGCGCCACGTGCACCCAGTTCGCGGCGGTCGCGTCGAAGGACGCGGCGAACCGGCGGAAGTGACCGTGCCCCGGCTTGTACTCGCCGACGTCCTCCGCGGTCACGATCGCGTCGATCGGCACCGCGAGCCGCCGCTGGGTCTCGCCGATGAGGTCGCGGTCGCAGTTCGTCAGCAACGCGAGCCGCCAGCCCGCTTCGCGCAACGCGGCCAGCGCCGGCCGGGTGTCCGGGAAGACCGGCCAGTACGGCAGCCCGGTCCCCAGCACCGAAGCGTCGTCCGCCACCAGCTCCAGGCCCGCTTCGGCCACGGTCCGGCGCAGGGACTCGGCGAGCACCTCCCGGTAGCGCCGCACCGGCACCTCGGCCTGCACCTGCGGCTCGAACCGGTTGTAGACCTCCAGCAGCTCCGCGCCGCGGCCGGGGTACAGCAGCTCGAGCCCGGTGGCGATGCCGTGGCGCCAGTCCACCAGCGTGCCGAAGCAGTCGAACGTCGCCCAGCGGATCATCGTGTCCTCTCTCCCGAGCCGGCCAGGTCCGCGAAGATCTCCGCGAACTCGAAGATCACCCGCGACCGCCGGCCGGACACCCACGCCAGGCACACCTCGTTCGGCGGCAGGTCCTCGACCGGCACGCGCGCCACGTCGGACCGGGTGTAGTACTCCGACGTCGACCGCGGGACGACCGCGATCCCCCGCCCGGCGGCCACGTGCTCGAGCTTCTCCTCCACGCTCCGGAACGTGCGCCGCTCCGGTGCGGCGCTCGCGCGCAGCTCGACCGCGAGGTCCCGCCACTCCGGCACCGCGTCCGGGTCGTTGAGCAGGTGCTCGTCCGCGAGGTCGCCGATCCGCACCGATTCCTTGCCGGCCAGCCGGTGTCCGGCGTGCACCATGGCCACGCGGGGTTCGCGGAACAGCGGCCGCACGCTGAGCCCGCGCCGGTCCACCGGCAGCCGGATCACGCTGACGTCGGCGCGGCCGTCGTGGAGGACTTCGGTCTGGTCGTCCCACGTCGTGCGCAGGAGCTCCACCGCGAGGCCGGGGTGCCGCGCCGAGAGCTCCCGGACCGCGCCGGTGACCGTGATGCCCGGCATGAACGCCACGGTGAACGCCGAGGTACCGCGCGCGGCCGTGGCGACCCGGCGGCGGAGGCCGTCGGCCGAGACCAGCAGCGGCCGCGCGTCTTCCAGCAGCTGGAGGCCCGCCGCGGTGAGCTCGGTGGACCGCCTGTCCCGCCGGAACAGCTGCGCCCGCAGCTCGCCTTCCAGGGCGCGGATCTGCCGTGAAAGCACCGGCTGCGCGATGTGCAGCCGCGCGGCGGCGCGCCCGAAGTGCAGTTCTTCGGCCACCGCCACGAAGTAGCGCAGCTTGCGCAGATCGACGTCCATCGGGCTCCAGCGTATTAGCCCGCGAAGCGGCCCGCCGCCACGAACGCCGCCAGCAGGAGCAGCACGACGTTCATCGGCAGGGCCTTCGTCTCCTTGCGACGCGCGTGCACGACGATCGCCGCGGCCTGGTTTTCCAGCAGCTTCGCGCGTGGGGTCGCGAGCTTCACGCCCCGGCGAACAGGTACACCACGGTGAGCAGACCCGCCGCGACCTCAGCTTGGCCGGACCGTGACCGACGCTCCCGGCCGCAGGGTGATCGCCCGCCGCCAGGTCCCGGCCCGCACCTCGAGCCGGGTGCCGCCGACACTGCGGATCACCGCCCGGGTGACCTTCCCGGCCCGCCATTCGAGGTCGACCTCGAACCCGCCCCTGGCGCCGATCCCGGTCACCCGGCCCGAAGCGGCCCACGCCGAGGGCAGCGCGGGGAGCAGTTCCAGCACCCCCGGCCGCGAGTGGACGAGCATTTCGAGCATCGCGGTGGGTGCGCCGAGGTTCGCGTCGATCTGGAAGATCGTGTAGCTGCCCTGGCTGTACATGTCGAAGAAGTTGGGCGCGGTGCCGTTTCCGTTCGCCACCGACGGCCGCAGCACGGTGAGCAGCAGCTGGTAGGCACGGTCGGCGTCCTTGAGCCGGGCCCAGCACGCCGAGCGCCACGCGGTCGCCCAGCCGAAGCTGTCCATCCCCCGCGCGATCAGCAACGCCCGGACGCCGTCGAGCAGCTCGCGCGGAGCCGTGTCGGCCGCGATGCGGTCGCCCGGGAAGAAGCCGATCAGCGGCGACAGGTGCCGGTGCGTGGTTTCGCCGAGGTTGTCCGGCGACATCCACTCCTCGAGCCAGCCGGTCGACGGGCTCACCTTCGGCAGGTACAGCTTCTTCTGCAGCCCGGCGATCCGGTCGCCGTACGCGCGGTCCCGGCCCAGCACCGCGGTGGCCTCGCGGTAGTGCTCGAACAGGTCCCAGACGATCTCCTGCGCGTAGGTGATCCCGCGGGCGTCCTGCGGGCCGTGTTCGGGCGACCAGTCGTGGTCGTCGACGAGCACCTCGCGGCCGTCGGCCGTCGTCGGGATCAGCCGGGCTTCCCAGAACTCGGCGGCCCCCTTGAGCAGGGGGTAGATCCGGGCGAGGTACGCCTTGTCCTGGGTGAAGGCGTAGTGGTCCCAGAGCGAGTTGCACAGCCACGCGTTGCCGCCGGGGTGCCACCACCAGCCGGAGCCGCCGTAGATGTTCGTGGAGAACGCGACCGCCCAGCCGGCCACCTTCCCGCTGGTGTTGCGGAAGCGGTTCCTCGGGTCGTTGAACAGCCGCTTCGTGCTGTCCGTCCACACGGGAAGCTGCGCGAGGCAGTAATCGGCCAGGGCAGTGAAGCTCTCGGGCAGCGCCGCGCGGTCGGCCAGCCAGTAGTTCATCTGGAGGTTGATGTCGGTGTGGTAGTCGCTCATCCAGTCCGGCGTGTTGTTGTTCTGCCACAGGCCCTGCAGGCCCATCGGCAGGCCGTCGCGGGAGCCGGTGATCGTGAGGTAGCGCCCGAACTGCAGGTAGCTCGCCTCCAGCTCCGGGTCGGGCACGCCCGGCTGGTCGTGCCGGGCGACCAGCCGCGACCACGTGTCCAGTGCCCGCTTCGCGGGTGGCGACTGCCCCAGGTCCACGCTCATCCGGTCGTACAGCCGGCGGTAGTCGGCGACATGGGTGGCCCGCAGGGCCCGGCCACTCACGGCCAGCGCCGCGCCCGCCTTCCGCTTCGCCAGGGCCAGCGGGTCGAGCGACGCGTCGAGGAACTTCCGCGCCGCGTCGGGGACGTAGTTCGTGCCGCCGCTGAGCACGACGACGACCTCGCTGCTCCCGCTGAAGGTGAGGCCGCCGGACGTGCTCACCGTGCAGGCGTACGCCAGGCCGTTGGCGAACCCGCCGGTGAACGCTCCGGCACCGGCCGCCGGCTCGCCGCGGGTGGGTTCCAGCGTCACCGACCCGCTCACGGGTCCGCCGCTGAGCCGGACCACCACGACGTCGTCGGGGTGGCTCGCGAAGTACTCGCGGCGGTACTGCACGCCCTGGTGCCGGTAGGTGATCACGACCAGGCCGTTGCTGAGGTCGAGCGTGCGCCGGTAGTCGGTGACGCCGGTGTGGGCGGGGACCGCGATCCGCAGCTTCGCGAGCAGGCCGAGGGTGCCGAACTTCTCGAGTTCGTAGGGGAACTGACCGTCGTCCTGGAGGACGTCGTTGGGGCCGCCGGTCCACAGCGACGCGTCGGCGAGGTAGAGGAAGTCGGCGGCCGGGTCACCTCCGACAAGCGCACCGATCCGACCATTACCGATCGGCAGGCCCTGTTCGATGATTTTCGACTCGCTCGCGGGCGCCGGGTACCACAAGGTGGTGGCCCGTGACGACGGGACGAGGTCTTCCCTGACCGGGCGGACGACATCGGCGTTGGCAGCAAAGGGACGTAGGCCACCCAGCGCAACACCGGCGCCGACCGCGCCACCGAGTTTGAGGAAGGACCGCCGCGACGGCGGGAGAGGCAGTTCCGGCATGGGTCATCCGTTCGGCGTGGGCGGAAAACGGCCGCGAAGCCCACCAAACATATGATCTATCCGGTCCGATGGTCAAGAATCTCCGGGATGGAGCGGTTACCCGTGATCGGCTCGCTCGGCCAGGTACTCGCGGAAGGTGATCTCGCCTTCGCGGTGCCCGGGGGTCAGGTGCCCGCCGTCGGCGTAGGCCCGGAACGTCTCCCCCGGCACCTTGAGCGCCACGATCCGCCGGCGCCGCGCGCTCGCCTCGGCGACCGCCTGGGCCAGCTCGGCCGCCGGGAGGATCTCCGGGCCGCCGAAGTCGGGCGCCCGGCCCGCCGGGTCGTCCAGTGCGTGGCCGGCAAGGCGGCGGGCGACGTCCCGGACGTCGACCGGCTGGAACGAGATGCGCGGCACCGGCACCACCGGCAGCCGGGACGCGCCCGCGAGCAGGGTGCGGACGAGGCCGTGGAACTGGGTGGCCCGCTGGATCGTGTACGGCAGTCCCGAGGCGGCGATCAGCTGCTCGGTCTCGTGTTTGGCCCGGTAGTAGCCGAGCGGGACCCGGTCGACGCCGACGATCGAGACGTACACCAGGTGCGGGCCGCCGGCCCACCGCGCCGCCTCGACCAGCGTGCGCGCGAGCTGCGTTTCCCGGCCGAGGTAGTCGGTGGCGCAGTGGACGACCACGTCGACCCCGGCGACGGCGCTGTCGACGCCGCGCCCGGTCCGCAGGTCGCCGCGCACGACGTCCGGGGCGGCCCGGCGGCTCAGCACGCGGACCTCCTCCCCCGCCGCCCGCAGCCGGGCCACCACCGCACTGCCCAGCTGTCCCGTGCCGCCGGTGACCAGGATCCGCACGTCGACCACCTCCGGCGTCATCCTGGCACGGCGTGTGCCCGCCGGGGAACGGCTTCCCGGCGGGCACGCACCGCTGTCCTCAGTTGCGGTTGATGGTGAACGTGGTGGTGCGGTTGCGGATGTCCTCGTCGTTGTCGGCCAGGGTCAGCCCGGTGAAGGTCGCCGAGCCGACGGCCGGGCCCTGGCCCGGTTCCGGCAGCTCGTTGGCCCAGATCCCGATCCCCGACTTCGCGTCGAAGGCGTCCCCGCTGCGGTGGGCGCCGGTGATCGACACGTTCGTCAGCACGGTGTCCTCGACCGGGTGCTCCGGCCCGCCGTTGTACTTGGTCTGGAACATGACGCCGCTGTAGGTCGGGCTCTGGATGTCCACGTCGGACACCCGGATGCCGCGGAACTCCTTGGACGCGGAGAACAGCCAGATCGCCGGGAACGTCTGCTGGCCCCAGAAGTGGCCGCCGTCCCGGACCAGGGAGGCGTTCTGGACCGTCGTCGGCTGCGGCCCGAACCCGAGGAAGGGGTAGCCGAAGTCGAGCGAGCTGATCGTGATCGCCGAGTAGGTCAGCGTGTCCGCGATGTAGAGGTTCCGGAAGGTGTTGTCGTACCCGCCGTACACCGCCAGCCCCGCCGCGCGCCACGGGGTGAGCGCGGTCAGGTTCTCGAACACGTTGCCGTACTGGTTGCCGGGGTCGAGGTCCGTGGCGGCGAACAGCGCGAAGCTGTCGTCGCCGGTGGACCGGGCTTCGTTGTTGGTGACGTGGTTGCCCGTGCTGCCGTTCGTGAGGTTGACGCCGTCGGCGAAGGTGTCGCGGATCCGGGAGTTCTTGATCGTGGTGCCGTCCACGTTGGTGCCCCAGACCATGACCACCTGGTGCTCCACCCAGATGTTGTCGATCGTCAGGTTGGCCACGTTCGTCAGGTTGAACACCTTGCCGGGGCCGTCGATGCGGGAGGTGTAGTTGCCGAACACGGCGAACCCGCTGAACGTCGAGCCGTTGGCGCTCGCCTGGACGTCGATGCCGATGTCGGTGTTCTCCTGCCCGTCCGGTGCCGAGAACTTCGTGAACCACGGCCCGGCGCCGGTGACGGTCACGGCCTTGCCGTAGACGTTCAGCTTGCTCGACAGCGGGTAGTTCCCGGCCGGCAGGTAGACCCCGGTGAGGCTGGTGTCCTGCCGGACCTTGTCGAGCGCGCTCTGGACGTCCTGCTGGGTGAACCCGGTGGGCACCGCGAAGTGCGCCGGGTCCGGGTTGGCGACCGCGGTGGCCTGCTCGAAGTTCACGAAGTCGATCGCGTAGTTCGTGGTGTTCGCCGCGTCCTTCTGCAGCTTGATCCGGTGCCCGGCGGGCACCGTGGTGCCGAGCACCGCGCTCGCCTCGTCGTAGATGTGGCGCGGCCCGGCGCCCGGCGAGTTGCCCGGGCCGGTTTCGGCGCCGTAGAGCCACGCGTAGTGCGAGGTCAGGTCGATGGCCTTGAGGAACGTGCCGTCGACGTAGACGTTCAGCGTCGAAGAGATCCCGCCGCCACCCGCGGAGTCCGGGATGGAGAACCGCGTCACGAGGGTGTTGGTCGACGCTCGGGTGGTGAACTCCACCGACGAGCCGGTCGAGTTCAGCGTCACGGCCTTGCGGCCCGACGCCTCGCCCGCGAGGTCGCCGATGGTGCGGTTCGGGCCGACCACGGCCGCGCCGCCCGCGACGACGCCGTCTTCGGCCTCGTACATGTCGTAGGGCATGTTCGCGCCCCGGCCGGCGAACAACTGCTGCGTGCTGGTGTTGTTGCCCTGCTTCACGGGCAGCTCGTTGGCGTCGTTCGCGACGACCGTCTTCACGGTGTACCGGCCGTTGGCCGCGGTCCAGGTGCCGACGTTCACCGGCGCCGCGGTGGCCCCGGCGGCGATGGTCCCGGTGTAGGTCCCGCTGAGCGTCTTGACGACGGTGCCGTTCTGGTCGGCGATCGTCACCGTGACGACGTGGGCGCCGCTCGCGGACGCGACCGTGCCCTGGTTGCGCAGGGTGGTGGTGAACGTGACGGTGTTGCCCGCCGACGGGTTGCCCGGCGACCACGCCGTGGCCGCGACGAGGTCGGAGCTCTGCACCGGGCTGACGACGAGCGCCGTCGAAGCCGTGTAGGAGTTGTTGGCCTCGTTCTGTTCGATGACGGCGTTGGCCTCGTCGACCTTCGCGGTCAGCTGGTAGCTGCCCGCGTCCCGGGTGCCGATGTTCGCCGACACGGTCGTCGACGCGCCGGCGGCGAGCGCGCCGACGTTCGCGGTGCCGACCTTGGTCGTTCCCAGGTAGAGGTTGACGTTCGTCGTGCCGGAGGCCGCCGTCCCGGCGTTGCGGACGGTCGCCGACGCGGTGATCGCGTCGGTCTCCACGGGGTTCTGCGGCGACCACGACACACCCGAGATCGTCAGGTCCGGGTTGGGCGCGGGGACGCCGAAGACCTGGAACTCCGCGGCCTGGCCGCCGCCCGCGCCGGAGTTGGCGGTGACGCGCAGGCGGACGTCGGCGGCGCGGCCGCCGAGCGGGATCGTCACGGAGTTGCCGGTCGCCGGGCTGAAGCTGTAGGTCTGCGCGGCGGCGAGGGTGGTGAACGCGGACGCGCTCTGCTCACGGCCTTCGACGGCGATCGTCTGGGTTCGCGGACCCCACGCCGGGTCGGGGTTGAGCTTCACCACCACCTGGTTCAGGTCGGCGTTCGCACCGAGCGCGACGGTCAGCAGGTTCGGGTACGTCCCGCCGCCACCTTCCCAGTAGGTGGTCAGCGAGTTGTCGTTGGCGTTGGCCGCCGCGTACGTCCATTCCGTCGAGGACGCCGTGATCGGCTTGCCCAGCGCGAGGTTCGTGCCGGCCTGGGTGCCGGTGCGCGTCACCGTGCCGCTGTTCGCCGACTGGTTGCCCGCGGCGTCCTTCGCGCGGACGAAGTACGAGACGGTGGCGCTGTCGGGCTGGGTGTCGGTGTAGGTCAGGACGTTCCCGGCGACGCTGCCACGCAGCTGGTTGTTCGCGTAGACGTCGTAGCCGGCGACGCCGGTGTTGTCGGTCGACGCCGACCAGGTGAGCCGGATCTGGCCACTCGCGGGCTGGGTGTAGGCGAGGCCGGCGGGTGCCGACGGCGGCTGGGTGTCGCCGCCGGCGGGGCCGTGCACCTCGAACTCCGCCAGCTGCGCGGCGGGCCAGCCGGTGTTCGCCGTGACGTTCAGGCGGACGTACCGGGTGTTCGCGGTCAGGTTCACGGTGACCGTGTTGGCCGTCGCGGGATCGAACCGGTAGCCCGCCGACGGGACCAGATCGCTGAACCCCGTGCCGTTCGCGCTGCCCTGGACGCTGAAGGTCTCGGCGCGGGCCTCCCAGTTCGCGGGCAGCTTCAGCACGAGCTGGGTGACGTTCGTGGCGGTGCCCAGGTCGGCCTGGACCCACTGCGGGAACTGGTTGTTCGCGCTCTCCCAGTAGGTGGCCTGGTTGCCGTCGCCGACGTTCGAAACGGGGTAGCCGGCGAGCTGGCTGCTCGCGGTGTAGGTCGCCGCGGCGGCTTGGACGGCCACCCGGGTGGCCGCGGGTGCGGCCGGAGCGGCGCTCGCGGCCACGGCGGGCACCGCGAGGGGCAGGGACAGGGCGGCGTAGGTGGCCGCGCGCGACAGAAGCCGCTTCGTTCTCATGGGGTTCCTCTGATCCGGGGAGGAGGGGAGGGAGACGACTCGGGCGAAGACCGGGAGCTTCCTGACGTCTGCCGAGATTTATCGCGCAGCTGTCAGGTTCTTGCGTCGATTAGTTCAAGAGTTACAGTGACGCGGGTCTCAAGTCAACGGCCGGACGCGGAAAAGGCCCCCTCGCGAGAACAAGGGGGCCTTTTCCGGGGAAGGGGTCAGGCGTGCACGGCGCCGAGGCGGATCGCGTGGGTGCCCGGGGCGTTCACCGGGTCACCGCAGTGGGCGCAGACGGTGGCCGACTCCAGCACCTCGCCGCAGGCGTGGCGCCAGAGGGTCGGCGGTTCGCCCTGGTGGACGTACTTGTCGCCCCACGCCATCAGCGCGAGCAGGACGGGCTGCAGCGCCCGGCCGGCTTCGGTGGGGTGGTACTCGTGGCGCGGCGGGTGGTTCTCGTACTGGACCTTCTCCAGGACACCGGCGTCGACCAGCTTGCGCAGCCGCGCGGCCAGGATGTCGCGGCTGGCGCCGGTGTTCTCGGCGATCTGGTTGAACCGCCGCTCGCCCAGCATGATCTCCCGCAGCGCGAGGAGGCTCCACCGCTCGCCGACGACCTCCAGGGCCTCGGCGACCGAGCACTCACGACCACGCCGGACCATGCCACCTCCACGGGGTTGAAAATCCAACCTAGCACGTCAGCCTCCTGTGACGTGGGGAACAGCTGAGTTGTGAATTCCAACTGACCCGGCGTATACCGAAAGCATCCCGATCTGCAAGGAGGCAGACGTCATGACGGACGCGGTGATCGTCGACGCGATACGGACCCCGATCGGCAAGGGCAAGCCGAACGGCACGCTCGCCGGGGTGCACCCGGTCGACCTGCACGCCCACGCCCTGCGCTCGCTCGTCGAGCGCACCGGCCTCGACCCGGCCCGGATCGACGACGTGATCAGCGGCGCGGTCGGGCAGATCGGCGAGCAGAGCATGAACACCGCGCGCTGGGCGGCGCTCGCCGCCGGGCTGCCGGAGTCGGTGCCCGCGGTGACCGTCGACCGGCAGTGCGGCAGCAGCCAGCAGGCGATCCACTTCGCCGCGCAGGGCGTCATCGCCGGCGCGTACGACGTCGTGATCGCCTCCGGTGTCGAGTCGATGAGCCGGGTCCCGATGGGGAGCCAGGTGGCCGGCCGCGACCCGTTCGGCCCGCAGGTCGCCACGCGCTACCCGGACGGGCTGGTGCCGCAGGGCATCAGCGCGGAGCTCATCGCCGCGAAGTGGAGCTTCACCCGCGCCGAGCTGGACGAGTTCTCCGCCGAAAGCCACCAGCGCGCCGCGAAGGCGTGGGCGGACGGCAAGTTCGCGGGCGAAGTGGCACCGCTGAAGGCCCCCGGCCCCGAAGGCACGTTGCGCGAGATCACGACCGACGAGACGGTCCGTCCCGGCACGACGCCCGAGATCCTCGCCGGGCTGAAGCCCGCGTTCCGCGCCGACGTCTGGGAACAGCGGTTCCCGCACCTGGGCTGGCACATCACGGCGGGCAACTCCTCACCGATCAACGACGGCGCGGCGGCGCTGCTCATCACCAGCGGCGAGAAGGCGGCGGCGCTGGGCCTGAAGCCCCGAGCCCGCATCCACAGCTTCGCCGTCGCCGGCGACGACCCGCTCCTGATGCTGACCGGCATCATCCCGGCCACCCGCAAGGTCCTGGCACGCGCGGGCCTGGAGGTATCGGACATCGACGCGTTCGAGGTGAACGAAGCGTTCGCCAGCGTGGTGCTGGCCTGGCAGCGGGAGATCGGCGCGCACCCGGCAAAGGTCAACATCAACGGCGGCGCGATCGCCCTCGGCCACCCCCTGGGCGGCAGCGGCGCCCGCCTGGCGACAACGCTGCTGTCGGTCCTGGAGCAAACCGGCGGCCGCTACGGCCTGCAGACGATGTGCGAGGCGGGCGGCCTGGCGAACGCAACGATCATCGAACGCCTGGGCTGACACCACCCCCGGCCGACATCGAGCACCCGACCGGCCGGAACCCAGACCCCCTGCAACCCCGATCCGAAGCCAGAACACGGCCGGCGGTGCCGGGTCAAGGCACGCTTTCCCGCCTTGACGCGGTACCGCCGGCCGTAGTCACAATCCGGCTTCGGGGTTGCGAACAAGCAAAGCCGCAAAGACGTCAGCCCGGATCAGGCGGCTCGACCCCATCCCGATCGGCCCACTCCAGCAGCGGCTCAAGGGAAAACACCGCGTCATCGATACCGGCATGAAGATCCCCCACCTCGGCAAACCGCGCCGGGACGGTGGCAATCGTGAAGTCCCCCGGCTCGGCGTCGTCGATCTCGGCCCACCGGATCGGCGTCGACACCGTGCCTTCCGGATTACCACGGACCGAGTAAGCGCTGGCGATCGTGTGATCACGGGCGTTCTGGTTGTAGTCGACGAAGAGCAGCCGCGGATCCCGGTCCTTGCGCCACCACGTCGTGGTGACATCATCCGGAGCGCGCCGTTCGACCTCGTGGGCAAAAGCGAGCGCCGCCCGCCGGACGTCGGTGAAGCCCCAGCGCGGTTCGATCCGGACGTAGATGTGCAGGCCGCGACCGCCGGAGGTCTTCGGCCAGCCGACCGCGCCGAGCTCGTCGAGGATCTCGTGGGCGACGTGCGCGACGCGCCGGACGCGGTCGTAGCCGCAGTCGGGCATCGGGTCGAGGTCGATGCGCCACTCGTCGGGCTTCTCGGTGTCGGCGCGGCGCGAGTTCCACGGGTGGAACTCCACTGTGGACATCTGCACGGCCCAGGCGACGTGCGCGAGCTCGGTGACGCACAGTTCGTCGGCGTGCCGGTTGTAGCGCGGGAAGGTCACCCGGACGGTCTCCAGCCACGGCGGCGCACCGTTCGGGACGCGCTTCTGGTGCACCTTCTCCCCCGCCACGCCGGACGGGAAGCGGTGCAGCATGCAGGGCCGTTCGCGCAGGGCGTTGACGATGCCGTCGCCCACCGAAAGGTAGTAGTTGACCAGGTCGAGCTTCGTCTCGCCGCGGGCCGGGAAATAGACCCGGTCCGGGTTGGAGATCCGCACCGTGTGCGGGCCGACCTCCAGCTCCACCGCCGCCGACTTCTGAGCCATGGTCAGACGCTATCCCAAAATCCTCGCTACGGTGGGTTCGGTGAGCCTGCCGACGGACGGTCACGTCCACACCGAATGGTCCTGGGACACGGTCACCGGCTCGATGATCGGCTCGTGCGAGCGGGCGCTCGAGCTGGGGCTGCCGTCCGTGGCGTTCACCGAGCACGCGGACTTGACGCCGTGGCTGATGCCGGAGCCGATCCGGCCGCTGCTGCCGGACCACTTCCGGGTGCGGCTGCGCCCGGACGGCGTGCTGGAGCCACCCGAGCTCGACGTCGCCGGGTACCTCGCGGGCGTCGAGGAGTGCCGGGCGCGGTTTCCCGGGCTGCGGATCCTGTCCGGAGTGGAGCTCAGCGAGCCGCACTGGCACCGCCCGCGAGCCGACGCCCTGCTGGCGGCCCACGACTTCGACCGGGTGCTCGGCTCGGTGCACTCCCTGCCGGACGGCGAGCACCACCACGAGCTGACGGTGATTTCGGACCGGCGGCCGGGCGAGCTGCTGCGGGCCTACCTCGGCGAGGTGCTGGGCCTGGTCGAGTCGACGGCGGACTTCGCGGTGCTCGCCCACATCGACTACGCGCTGCGCTCGTGGCCGGGTGAGGGCCCGCCGTTCGTGGCGGCGGACTTCGAGGAGGAGTTCCGGACGGTGCTGCGGGCCCTGCAGGCGAGCGGCCGCGCGCTGGAGGTGAACACGAAGGTGCCGCTGCCGGGCGAGGTGGTCCGGTGGTGGTTCGACGTGGGTGGCGAGGCGGTGGCGTTCGGCAGCGACGCCCACGAGCCGGGGCTGGTCGGCCACGGCTTCACGGAGGCGGCGGCCCTGGTCGAGTCGTGCGGCTTCCGGCGAGGCCGCACCCCGCACGACTTCTGGCGCCGCTGACCCGGCCGCGGCTCACCCCCAGCATCCCAAGGTGGCCTTGGTCGCGCTCAACACACCGAAGGCGACCTTGGGGCGCCGGCACCGGTCGCAGGCGAGCTCCGCCCGCGCGTCAGGCCAGGGCGTGGCGTCCGGAGGTCCGCGATTCCGCGCTCTGGTCCATCAGCCGCGCCGCGACCCGGCCGATGGCCGCGTCCAGGTCGGCGCGGTCGCTCGCTCCCCAGTCGCCGAGCCGGTCGGCCAGCCAGTCGTGCCAGGCCCGCACCACCTTCCCGAACTCCTCCCGGCCCGCGGACGTCAGCTCCCAGCCGTCCCGCGCGTACCGCAGGTGCCCGGTCAGCTCCAGGCGGTTGAACGCCGGCTCCAGCACCTGCGCCGGCACGCCGAAGTCCGCGCCGATCGCCCGCAGCGTCGCCGGCGAACTGCGGCGTTCCCGCAGGTGGACCTGCAGCAGGCACCAGATGCCGCCCTCGTCGAGGTCGCCGCCGGCACGCTCGATGATCGCGGGTGCCACCTCCCGGCGCTCGCGGAAGAACAGCGTGGCCACCGCGCGCTCCAGCTCGCGGTCGTCCGTGCGGGCCTCCGGCATCGCGAAGCCGTCGCCGAGGCCGGGGGCGGCCGCGCGGGCCGTGTCGCGCAGCGGGATCTCCTTGAGGAAGAACGCCAACGCGAACGCCACCAGGCCGACCGGGGCCGCCGCGAGGAACACGACGTGCAGCGAGTCGCTGTACGCCTGGATCACCGGGGCCGACACCGGCTCCGGCAGCGCGTGCAACGCCGTGGGGACCTGCAGCGCCCGGGGGTCGACCCCCGGCGGCACCGGAAGCGCGGCCAGTGCGGGGGTCAGCTGGTTCGCGTACACCGTGCCGAAGATCGCCGCGCCGAACGAGCTGCCGATCGAACGCAGGAACGTCACGCCCGAGGTGGCGACGCCGAGGTCGGCGTAGTCGACGGTGTTCTGCACCGCGATGGTCAGCACCTGCATGCCGAGCCCGATGCCGAGCCCCAGCACGGCCATGTACGCCGACGCCTCCCAGAAGCCCGTGTCGGTGTCCAGGCGCGAAAGCAGGTAGAGGCCGATCGTCATGCCCGCCGCCCCCACCAGCGGGAAGATCTTGTACCGCCCGGTGCGGCTGACCGCGTTGCCCGCGGCGATCGACGCGACGAGCAGCGCCAGCACCATCGGCAGCAGCCGGACCCCGGACGTCGTCGCGGACGTGCCCTGGACGTACTGCATGTACGTCGGCAGGTACGACAGCGCGCCGAGCATCGCGAAGCCCACGACGAAGCTCATGATCCCGCCGACGGTGAACACCGGGTTGCGGAAGAGCCGCATCGGCAGCATCGGTTCCTTCGCCCGCAGCTCGGCGAAGACGAAGGCGGCCAGCAGCACCACCGAGCCGAACGCCATCCCGACGATCACCGGCGAGCCCCACGCGTATTGCGTGCCGCCCCAGCTGGTCACCAGGGTCAGGCCGGTCGCGGCGAGGCCGATGAGCAGGATGCCGAGGTAGTCGATGACCGGCTTGACCGCGGCGCGGGCGTTCGGCATCGCCGAGGACGCCACCACCAGTACCACGACGACCAGCGGGATGTTGACGTAGAACGCCCACCGCCACGACAGGTGGTCGACGAAGAACCCGCCGAGCATCGGGCCCGCCACGGTCACCACGCCGAAGACCGAGCCGAGGACGCCCTGGTACTTGCCGCGCTCGCGCAGCGGGACGACATCGGCGATCAGCGCGGTCGAGGTGACCATCAGCCCACCGCCGCCGAGGCCCTGCACCGCGCGCCAAACGATCAGCCAAACCAGGCTGTCGGCGAACCCGGCGCAGAACGAGCCGACGCCGAACACGATGACCGACAGCTGGAACATCGGCTTGCGGCCGAAGAGGTCGCCGAGTTTGCCGACGACCACGGTCATGATCGTCTCGGCCAGCAGGTAGGACGTCACCACCCAGGACAGGTGTCCGGCGCCGCCGAGGTCGCCGACGATCGTGGGCAGCGCTGTCCCGACGATGGTCTGGTCCAGCGCCGCCAGCAGCATCCCGAGCAGCACGGCGCCGAACACGGCGTTGACCCGGCCGCGGCTCAGGGCGGGCGGCGCCACGGCGCCGGGGGTGACCTCCGCGGTGGCCGTCATCTCCGCCCTCCTCGCTCGGCCTCCAAGCTAGTGCGCGAGGTCCACTGTGGATAGCCACCCGTTCCGGTGGTCCGGGCCGCTCAAAGGGTCCAGCGGTCCCGCGGCGGCGATTCGAGGACGAGCTCGCCGGCGACGGCCGCGGCGATCTCCTCGACCGTCCAGTTCTCCCGGTGCAGGACCGGCCGGATGATGCCCGGCTGCCGGACGGTGTGCAGGTGGCCGTCGGCGAGCCGCAGCACCTGTCCGGTGATACCGGCCGAGAGGTCGCTCAGCAGGTAGGTCACCAGCGGCGCCACCCGTTCGGGCGGCGGTGCGTCGCGGTTCCCGTTCGGGTCGGCGGCCATCAGCCGGGTCCAGGCGATCGGGCTGACGGCGTTGACGCGCACGCCGTGCTCCGCCAGGTCGCCGGCCCACGAGTAGGTCATCGACGCCACCGCGCCCTTCGACGCCGAGTACGCGGCGGCCCCGCGCTGCCCGATCATGGAACCCGACGTCACGTTGACGATGACCCCGCGGCCCCTGGCGCACATGACCTTCGCGGCCGCGGTGCCACAGTGGAGCGGGCCGAGCACGTTGGTCTCGACCAGCGCGCGGGCCCGCTCGGCGTCGTCGTCCTCCCACGGCGGCGCGTGGTAGCCGACCGCGGCGTTGTTGACGAGCCCGTCCAGCGCCCCGAACTCCCTGCAGCACAGGCTGATCAGCGACCGCGCGTACGCCGCGTCGGCCACCGACCCGACACTCCCCACGGCGGTTCCGCCGTCCGCCGAGATCGCCGCCACCGTCTCGCAGGCCGGTTCCGCGTCGACGTCGTTGACGACGACCGCGGCGCCGTTCTCGGCCGCGTGCCGGGCGAACGCCCGCCCCAGCCCGCGTCCGGCACCGGTGATCACGACGGCCCGCCCGTCCAGGAAGCCCATGGCTTCCAGTGTGGCCCGGGAATGGCTCAGCTGCGCGTCAAGGCCACCAGAAACGGGCGGAACCCGCGCGCGCGGTAGAAATCGAGTGCACCGGCGTTCTGCGCGTACGCCTGCACGGTCATTTCGTTCGTGCCGCGCTCGCGAGCCCACGCCACGAACGCATCCACGAGCGCGCCACCCACTCCCTCGCGACGGCGGTCCGGAGCGACGCGCATGCTCTCGAGCACGGCCGTCACGGCGCCCGGCCGCAGCGGGTCCGGGCCCCGCAACCGCCCGACCAGGTGACCGGCGCCCGCACCGGCCAGCAGGCACAGGCACGCCGGATCTTCGACGAGACCCGCGTAATAGGCCGCGCCTTCGCGGGCGGGCCAGCCGGTGTCCATGTACGGTCGTGGCGCCCACCGTCCTCGGCGAACAATGCCGCGGCCGACGCGAGAAGTTCGGGAACGTCTTCGGGACGACACTCGGAAACAGTCATCTCGACGACGTTAACGGCTTGATTTTTCGGTGTAAATCAGGAGTTTTCAGGCCCGCAGGTGCGCCAAGCTCTCCAACGCCAGCTGTTCCAGGTGCCCCGCGGCCGCCGGGCTGCCGCCCGCCGTGCGGAACGAGGCCGCCACCGTCTCGGCCGCGCGCCGGTACGCCGGTTCCGTCAGCACCTCCTCGACCGCCGCCGCGATGCGGGGTGCGTCCGCGCGGCCGAACCGCAGGCGGATCCCCGCACCCGCCGCGACCACCTGGGCCGCGACGATCGGCTGGTCGTCCCGGATCGGGGCCACCACCAGCGGCAGTCCGTGCCACAGTGTTTCGCAGACCGTGTTGTGGCCCGCGTGGCACAGCACCGCGTCGACCCGCGACAGCAGCGGCAGCTGCGGAACCCGCGGCCGCACCAGGACGTTCGGCGGGACCTCGCCGAGCACGCCCCCCGGGTCGGCGATCACCGCGCGCACGCTCGTCCCGGCGAACGCCTCCGCCGTCGCCGCCAGGAACCCCGCGCCCGCGGACGTGTTCGCGGTGCCGAGGGAGACCAGTACGGTCGGCCGCAGCGGGTCGAGCCACTCCCACGGGAAGTCCGTTGTGGACGGTCGCGCGCCGAGCGCGGGCCCGACGAGCCGGACCGACGGCGGCAGGGTGATCGCGCCGAGCAGTTCGCGGGTGGTGAAGGCGAGGACGCCGTGGGGTGAGAACCGCGGGTCCGCCGTGCCCCGGCCGCCGGCGATCCGCGCGCGGAGCCCGTCGAGCAGCGAACCGACCCACTCCCCGACCTTCGGCATCCCGGCCAGCGGGTCGACGAGCTCGGCCGATGTCGTCGCCGACGTGACCCACGGCAGGCCGCCGGCGTCCGCGAGCAATCCGCCGGCCAGTGCCTGCTGGTCGGCGACCACGACGTGTGGTTCGAAGGCGTCGAGCGCCGCCGCCACGCCGGGCGCCATCGCGTCGGCCAGGGGGACGAGGAAGTCCTGCCAGAGGAAGCGCAGCGCCGCCGGCCCCTTCAGCCCGGCCGGGCGCACGGGCGGCTCCCCCGCGGCGCAGGAGAACACGAGCGCCTCCGGGCCGGCCAGCTGCCACAGCAGTTCGCCGTGGCCCGCCCAAGCGACCTCGTGGCCGCGTGCGGTGAGCTCGGCCGCCACGCCGACGGCCGGGTTGACGTGCCCGACCAGGGGCGGGACGACGAAGAGGAAGCGGGCCACTACCGCACCCGTGCCCGCGTGCGCGCGGTGTCGCGGACCCAGCCGAAGATCAGCTCGGTGACCTCGGCGGTCCGCTCGACCAGCACCGAATGTCCCTGGTCGGGCAGCACCACGCAGCGGCACCGCTCCAGGTGCGTCTCGAAGTGCGGCACCTGCGCCGAGAGCCCGGAGTCGCCGCCGAAGATGGCGAACACCGGGCAGCGCACCGCCGACAGGTCCGCCGCGATCGTCGCGCTGCACGGGATGTCGTCGGCGATCGTGGTCGTCTGGAGGATCTTGTTCGCGGCCTTGGACAACCGCGCGGTGTGTGCGCCGTGGTTGTCGGCGATCCAGCCGATCACCTCGTCGATCGCCAGCCGGGTCTTGGCGTCGGCGAGACCGTCGGCCATGTGCCGGGTCCACTCCTCGGTCGGGGGCTCGCCCTCGATCACGACGACGCTCGCCACCCGGTCGGGCCGGGCGGCGGCCAGCCCGAACGCCACCGAAGCGCCGAAGGAGTTGCCGACGACGTGCACCGGCCGGGTGACGTCACACGCGTCGAGGACCGCGACGAGGTCGTCGACGAACCGCTCCAGGTGGTACCCGGACGACGGCCGCGTGGTGCGGCCGTGCCCGCGCAGGTCGTACATCAGCACGTCGAGCCCGCGCGCGGCGAAGGCCGGGCCGAGCGTGAAGTAGTAGCTGGCGAGGCTGTCGGTGAGCAGGCCGTGGACGCAGACCACGATCGGCGCGTCGCCGTCCAGCGGCACGTCCGGGGTGAGCCGCTGGACGTGCACGTCCAGCTCACCCGCGCGGATCCGGCTCACGCCGTCGCCCGCAGGGAGGCGACGATGTACCGCACGAGCTCGCCGACGGTCAGCGCGATGATCTCGTCCAGGTCGCGCTCGGCGATGAAGGTCGCGAAGTTGACGCGGTCGCCGTAGTGCTCGCGCAGCTGCCCGGACAGCGCCACCAGGTCGACGCTCTCCAGTTCGAGGTCGTCGTGGAACGTCGTGTCCATGGTGATCTCGGTGTCGTCGAGGCCGTACTCCTCGAGCAGCTCCCGCAGCATTCCGCCGAGCTGGGCGAGCACGGTCACCTCGTTCGCGGCCGTGGTCTCGATGCTCATCCGGCACTCTCCTTCGTCTCTTCGGTCCAGGCGACGACGTAGCGGCGCGGCGGCGCACCAGGTGGGTTCTCGATGTCGGCGCAGCACACGCGGTACTCGCCACCCGCGACGCGGACGGTCAGCTCTTCCGGGGCCGCCGTGACGACCTCGAAGTCCCGGGGTTGGCCGCGCAGGCCGGTGCCGCGCAGCTTCGCCACGGCCTCCTTGGCCGTCCAGAACCGGGCGAACCACCGTTCCGGGTCACCGGGCAGGCTCGCGAACAGGGCCAGCTCGCCGCGCCCGAGCGCGGCCTCCACAGTGGACTCCGCGCGCGGCACGACCTCTTCGACGTCGATGCCGCAGCGCCCGTGGCGGGCGATCGCCACCCCGGCTTCGGCGCGGTGCGCCACCGAAATCGTCACCGGCGGCAGCTCCCGGCCGTAGGCGCCGGTCACGAACGGCCGGCCCGCCTCGTCGTTGCCGATGCGCAGTTCGGCGGGGAACATCTCGGGTTCGCCGCGGGCCCAGAGGAACTGGCGGACCGCGTCCTTGGCCGCGATCCGGCCGAGCAGCCACTGGCGCCGCCCGCGCGGGGGACGGCGTTCGTAGGCCTCGCGCTCGGGACCGGCCAGGTAGTTGCGCATGATCAGCTCGCGGGTGGCCAGGTCCGGCCACTGCTCGTGGACCAGCGCCCAGCCGCCCGGCTGCTCGTGCGACAGCGTCGAACGCTCGGGGGTGCGGTCGGCCTGCCGGATGTGCGGGGTGCTGTCGAACCGCCGGTCGCGCCAGCCGGTGAACTCGGCCCAGACTTCGCCGTGGCGGACCAGCTGCATGTCCGCTTCGAGGAACTCCTCCGTCAGCCCGGTGATCCGGATCAGGCACTCCAGCCGTTCCCCCGGGGCCGGGTGCGGGCCGTGGAACCGGATTCCGCCCATGGCGACCGGGAAGACGGTGGTCCGCTCGGGCAGCCGGGACATGATCCAGTAGCCGAGCACCTGGCCGACGTTGTCGAGCAGCGCGCCGGGCGCGGCGGGCGTGGTCAGCACGGCCCGGACGTGCCGTTCGCCGACGGCGGTCAGCTCGGTGACGCCCTGGAACCGCGGGCCGTGGAACATCCAGCGCTCGTCGTAGAGCTGCGCCGCGGTGGTCTCGGGGACCTGTTCGGCCGACGCCGGGAACCGCCACGGTGCCGGGGCGCCGGCCGGGTACTCCGGCGCGAGTTCCACGACGGCCTGCGAGTAGCCGGCGATGGCCGCGTGCACCCGGTCGGTGCCCTGGGGCCGGACGCGCACCGGCACGGTGACCGCCGGCACCGCCGTGATCCATTGGCTGAGCCGGACGTCGTGCACGGCGACCGCGCGGCGGCCGGGCGCGGCCTGCTCGGCGAACCGCATCAGGTGGTCGATCACCGTCGTGGCCGGGACGACCGGCCAGCGGTCGCCCGGGTCGGCCTGCGGCGGCTGCTTGAAGAAGCAGTGGTCGAGCAGGTACGGCATCGTCTCGAGCGACACCGTCAGCGTGGTGTCCAGTTCGTGCGGCGCCGGGAGGCGGCGTGCCGGTCCGGCGAGCACCGTGGACGCCAGCTCCGCGGTGTCGGCCAGCAGGGCGGCGAACTCCGCGGCGAGCGGCCCCTTCGTGGCCAGGTCGTCCACTCCTGCCCGGCGGGCGGCCGGCAGCGCGATCCGCGCGCGGACCTGGTCGTCGAGGGAGATCAGGCGGCCGCCGAGGTCGAGCTTGACCGCCTTCGGCGTCGCCGGGCGCTCGCCGGGCAGCCGGGTGAAGTCGGGATCGTGCCCCTCGGCCCACAGCGCGGTCGCGACCCGGCGCAGCTGCGCGAGCCCCGGACGCTGCGCCGAGTGCGCCGCCACGACGAGGTGCTCCTCGCCGTGCAGCGTGTCGCCGACGAGCGAGCCGAGCTGCCCGGCGCCGACCTGGACGAACGCGCGGAACCCGGCGGCGTGCAGCGCCCGCACGAGCGGGCGGAACCGCACCGGCCGCAGCAGGTGCCGCACGAACAGCTCGCGGACCTCGGCCTCGGCCGCCGGGTATTCGGACACCGTGGTCGCCGACCACAGCGGCAGGGACGGCGGGTGCAGCGTGAAGCGCTCGGCCGCTTCGCGGATCGGTCCCAGGTAGGGCCGCAGCATCGGGGTGTGGAAGCCGGACCGGAACGGCAGCACCTGCGCCACGATCCCGGCGTCCCGGAAGCGCCGCACGAGCGCGCCGACCGGCGCTTCCGGCCCGCAGATCATGGCCTGGTTCGGGGAGTTGTCGTGGGAGAGGACGACGTCCGCGCGCCCGGCCAGCTCCTCGAGCACGCGGGGCGCGGGCGCGCCGACCGCGGCGAAGGCGAGCCCGGGGACGACCAGCGCGTCCGGGTCGAACCCGGCGAGGAACGCGTCGACCTCTTCTTCGGCGTAAACGCCGGCCACGGCCATCGCCGTCCACTCGCCCAGGCTGTGCCCGGCGACGGCGTCCGGTGTGACGCCGAGCCGGCCGAGCGCCGCGTGCAGCAGCCGGCCCAGCTCGAACACCGCGGCACCCTGCCGTCCGACGTCGCCGACCTCGACGTCGCCGTGCTTCCACGGCAGGCCGAAGTGGCGGGCGAGGTCGCCGCAGTTCAGCGTGAGTTCCGATTCCAGGCCGGGGAAGAGGAACGCGATCTTGCCGCCGCCCGGGCCGAGCAGGGGGCGGTCGGCGAACCACACGTCGTTGCGGCCGCGCCAGGCCCGGCCGCGCGCGAGGACCTTCCTGGCCAGGGCCAGCCGCTTCTCCGTCGGGTCGACGATGCCGAGCCGGACCGGACCGTCGCCGGTTTCCGCCGGGCCGGGCCGGTCGAACGCCTCGCGCAGCGCGTCGACGGTCGGTGCGGCCAGCCGCAGCACGCGTTCGGGCTCGCGCACCACGACCGGCTTCGCGCGGCCCGGAGCCTGTTCCAGCACGACGTGGGCGTTGATCCCGCCGAAGCCGAAGGCGTTGACTCCCGCGCGGCGCACCGGCGCGTCCCACGGCTCGGCGGCGGCCAAAGTGGAGAAGCGAGTCCTCGCGAGCGCCGGGTGCGGGTCGTCGCAGTGCAGGGTGGGCAGGAGGACGCCGTGGTGCACGGCCAACGCCGCCTTGACGAGCCCGGCGATCCCGGCCGCGGGCATCGTGTGGCCGATCATCGACTTGACCGAGCCGAGCACCGCGCTCCCCTGCGCCCCGAACACCTCCGACAGGGTGGCGAGCTCCGCCGCGTCGCCGGCCGGGGTCGCGGTGCCGTGCGCCTCCAGCAGGCCGAGGGAGTCGGGAGCGGCCGGGTCCAGGCCCGCCGCGGCCCACGCCTGGCGGACGGCCCGGACCTGCCCGCCGGAGTCGGGGCTGGCCAGGCTCGCGGTCCGCCCGTCGGAGGCGACGCCGGTGCCGGTGATCACGGCGTAGACGCGGTCGCCGTCGCGCTGGGCGTCGGCGAGGCGCTTGAGGACGACGACCCCGGTGCCCTCGCCGATCAGCACGCCGTCGGCGTCGCGGTGGAACGGCCGGATCCGCTCGGACGGAGACAGGGCGCCGAGCTGGGTGAACACGCTCCAGAAGGTGATGTCGTGGCAGTGGTGCACGCCGCCGGCGAGGACGACGTCGCACCGGCCGGTGGCCAGTTCCCGCACGGCGTGGTCGACGGCGATCAGCGAGGACGCGCACGCGGCGTCCACCGTGTACGCCGGACCGCGCAGGTCGAGGCGGTTGGCCAGCCGCGACGCGGCCAGGTTGGGCACCAGCCCGATCGCGGACTCGGGCGCCTCGGGGCCGAGCTGGTCGGTGAAGGCCTGGCGGACGGCGTCGAGCCGGTCCGCGTCCAGGTCGGGCAGCAGCTCGCCGAGGGTGCGGACGAGCTGGCTCGCGGTGCGGACGCGCTGGTCGAGGCGGACCAGGCCCGGCGTCAGGTAGCCGCCGCGGCCGAGCACGACGCCGATCTTCCCGCGGTCGGCGGGCAGGCGGTCCGGGCCACCCGCGTCCGCGACGGCCTGCGCCGCGACGCGCAGCGCGATCAGCTGGTCGGGCTCGGTGGCGGGCACGGAGTTCGGCATGATCCCGAAGCCGGTGACGTCCACTTCGGCCAGGTCGTCGACGAACCCGCCGCGCCGGCAGTAGAGCCGGTCGGCCCGGCGCTGCTCGTCCGGCGCGTAGTGCGCGTGGTCCCACTTCCCGGGCGGCACCTCGGTGATCGCGTCGACGCCGCCGGCCAGGTTGCGCCAGTAGCTCGCCAGGTCGGGGGCGCCCGGCAGCAGCACCGACATCCCGACGATGGCCACGCGCACGTCCGTCACCACCCGGACGCGGTGTGGACGACGGCGCCGGTGCCGGCGCGGCCCCACGCCAGCTCGCGCAGCAGGCCGAGGGTGCCCTCCTCCGGATCGATCAGCGCGATGCCGCGCCGGGCGTAGTCGCGCATCAGCCCGGGCGTCACCATGCCGTCGTGCTCGCCGGTCGGCGCCCACGGTCCCCAGTGGACGGTCACCGCGCGCCCGGCGGGCCACCGGCGGCCCAGCGCTTCGAGGGCGTCGTTGGCGGCGGCGTAGTCGGACTGGCCGCGGTTGCCGAGTGCGGCGGCGATGCTGCCGAACAGGACCACGAACGCCGGCTCGTCGGGCAGGTCGGCGGTGGCCTCCAGGAGGGTGCGGGCGCCGTCGACCTTGGTGCCGTACACGCGCTCGAACGACTCCGGCGTCTTCTCGGCGACGAGCTTGTCCTCGATCACACCGGCCGCGTAGACGATGCCGTCGAGGCGGCCGTGCTCGGCGTGGATCTCCTTGACCGCGCGGTGCACGGCTTCGGCGTCGAGCATGTCGACCGACTGGTAGCGCACCGGGCTGCCGAGGGCTTCGAGCTTGGCCAGCGTTTGCCGGACTTCGCGTTCGCCCTGGATCCGGCGGACCGTCCGTTCGATTTCGGCGGGGCGCTTCAGCCCGGCGGTGATGAGCGCGGCGCGGAGGTCCGCGGTGGTCGTGGCCTGCGGGTGTTCGTCTGCTGCCGCCGGGACCGGCGTCCGCCCGAGCAGTTCGATCCGGCAGCGGGCGGCCGCGGCGAGGGTCGCGGCGAACCGGGCGGTGATGCCCTTGGCGCCCCCGACGAGCAGGACGACCGAGTCGCGGTCCAGCCCGATCGCGGCGGCTTCGGCGGCGCCGTCGCCCGCCGGGCCCGCGCCGCTGCTGCCGAGCGGGCCGAGGTCCTGCTCGGTCATCCGGAAGCCCTTGCGGTTCCCGCCTTCGCGGACGACGACCGGTTCGCGGTCGGTTGCGGCCAGCTCCTGGACGAAGGCCGCGGCCTGTTCCACGGGCGTTTCGGCCGGCGACAGTTCGACCACGCGGGTGAGGGTGTCCGGGTATTCGCGGGCGAGGCTGCGGTGGAAGCCGCGCAGGCCTTCGCCGGGACCGGCGGTCAGCAGCCAGGCGGGATTCGTGGCCAGCGCGGCCTGGTACCGCGGGAAGGCGGCGGGCAGCACCGGTCCGTCCCCGGGCAGGATCAGGACGCCGTCGAACCCGGCACGGACCTCGTCGGCGATCTCGGCGGACGCGCCGAGCCCGGCGAGGTCCGCTCGGACGGCCTCGGCGAGCGGCCCGCGGCCCAGAAGCAGGAACTTCCTCCCGCTGACATCGGGAGCCTCGGCGGGAGCCAGCGCGACTTCGGCCATGACCAGCCGTTTCGGCGCCACGATGAGCGGCGCGGCCTCACCGGGTTCCGGCTCGGGCTCGGGGCGCACCACCTCGGGGCGGTCGGCACCGACGAGTGCGGCGATGGCCGCGGCGGTTCGGGCCTTGGCCAGCTCCTCGACGTCACCTCCGGTGTCGAGGTTCAGGCGGATGGCCAGCTCCCCGGCGATCTCGGCTCGCTTGATCGAGTCCACACTGAGGTCGGCTTCCAGATCGAGGTCCGGCTCGATCATCTCGACCGGATACCCCGTCCGCTCCCCGATCACCGCCACGACGGTCTCCAGCACCGAAGCCGGTTCCGGCTCTTCCGGCTCCGCAGCGGGACGTTCATCGCCGATCAGCTCGGCGATCGCCGCGGCCGTGCGGGCCTTCGCGAACTCCTCCACGTCCCCACCGGCGAGCCCCAGCCGGGACGCCAGCTCGCCCGCGATCTCGGCTCGCTTGATCGAATCCACGCTCAGATCGGCTTCCAGATCGAGGTCCGGCTCGATCATCTCCACCGGATACCCCGTCCGCTCCCCGATCACCTCGACCACCGTCTCCAGCACCGAAGCCGTCCTGGGTGCCGCGACCGGAACGACCACGGGCTGCTCGATGACCCGCACCGGGACCGGCGCCGGAACCGGCTGCGGGGCGTCGGTGCCGAGGAAACCCAGGAGCACGTCACGCTGGGCGGCGATCATCTCGCGGCTCGTGCGCAGGAAGTCCGCGACCATCGCCTCCGACGTGGCCGCCTGCGGGGCCGCCGCCACCGCACCGAACGAGATCCGTTCCGCCGGGCGGAGGGCGCCGGCCGGGATCGTGCCGTCCGCCGCGCGCAGCAGGTGGCCGTCGACCGTCCACCCCGGACGCTTCGGGCGTGGCGCGGTGAAAGCGTCGACCGCGTCGCGGCCGCGGAACAGCCAGCCCGTCTCGACGTCCACCCCGGACACCGCCAGCTGCGCCAGTGCGCCGAGGAAGCCCGGCAGGCCGCGGCGGCGCGGCTGTTCGAACCCGACCGTCCGGTGCGGCCGGTCGCCGAGGATGGCGGCGACCTGCTTGGCCAGCACGGCCCCGGGCCCGGCCTCGACGAACACCCGCGCCCCGGCCGCGTACATCGCCTCGACCTGCTCGACGAACCGGACCGGTGCACCCAGCTGGGCGGCCAGCTCGCCGCGGATCGCGTCCGGGTCCGCCGGGTAGGGCGCGGCCGTCCGGTTGCCGTACACCGGGACCGCGGGCCGCACGACGCCGATCGCGTCCAGCGCCCGGCCGAACGCCTCCCCCGCGGGCGCCACCAGCGAGCTGTGGAACGCGCACGCGACCTGGATCCGCTTCGCGCCGAGCCCGGCGGCCCGCAGGTGCCCGACGGCGGCCTCGACGTCGGCGGTGGGCCCGGAGATCACCGTCTGCTTGGGCGAGTTGTGGTTGGCCAGGACGACCGGCGATTCACCGAGGACCGAGAGAACCTCGGCGGCGGAAGCCGACACCGCGGCCATCGCCCCCGGATCGTCGTCGGGTACCGCGTCGAGGATCGCCGCCGCCCGGACGTGGCTCGCGTGCAACAGTCCTTCCGGCGTGAAGGCGCCTGCCGCCGCCAGCGCCGTCAGCTCGCCGTAGCTGTGGCCGCCCAGCATCGCGGGCCGCACGCCGGCGCGGGTCAGCAGCCGGAACGCGGCCAGCCCGGCCATCCCGAGCGCGGGCTGGGCGACGCGCGTGTCGGTGACCCGGTCCACGGAGTCCTGCCGCGCCGTCTCGCCGAACACCGCCGGGCCGAAGACGATCTCGGCCGTCCCCGGATCGAGCCGCAGGTAACGCTGCAGGTCGGGGAAGGTGACGAACAGCTCGGCGAACATGCCCGGGCGCTGGCTGCCCTGGCCGGGGAACAGCACCGCGACCTCGCCCCGCGCCGCGTCGTCCGCGCGGAACACGCCGGGTGCGTCGTGCCCGTCCAGTGCCTTCCGCAGCAGTCCGGTCAGCTCGTCCACTGTGGACGCGACGACGGCGAGCCGCACCGGACGTCCCTGCGCCCGCAGGTTTGCCGCCAGCGCCAGATCCCGCAGCCGCCACGGCGAAGGGTCTTCCGACGCCGTGGCCAGCAGCTCCCGGGCCGCGGACTCCGTCGTGAAGGTGAACAGCTCCGCGGGCCACTCGTCCGCGGCCTGCGCGGGCGGCACGCCGTCGTGCGCGCCGAGCACCACGTGGAAGTTGGTGCCGCCGAAGCCGAACGCGCTCACCCCGGCGAGCCGCTCGGCGGGCGGCGCGGTCCACGGCTGCGCGGCCGACTGGAACACGAACGGGCTCGTCGAAGGGTCCCAAGCCGGGTTCGGCGCCGAAAGGTGCAGCGTCGGCGGCTTGACGCCGGTGTGCACCGCCAGCGCGGCCTTGATCAGCCCGGCCAGGCCGGCGGCGCACTTGGTGTGCCCGATCTGCGACTTCACCGAGCCGATCGTGCACCCGCCCGGTGCGGCGCCGGCCTCGGTGAACACCTTCGTCAGCGTGCCGAGCTCGGTCCGGTCGCCGACGACGGTGCCGGTGCCGTGCGCCTCGACGAGGCCGACGCGCGCGGGCGAGATACCGGCGTTGCGGTACGCGCGGGTCAACGCGGTGTGCTGGCCCTCGGGACGGGGGGCGGTCAAGCCGAGCGCGCGGCCGTCGGAAGCCGCGCCGACGCCCTTGATCACGGCGTACACCCGGTCGCCGTCGCGTTCGGCGTCGGCGAGGCGCTTCAGGGCGAGGCACGCGACGCCTTCACCGAGCGCGATGCCGTCGGCCGCGCTGTCGAACGTCGCCGACCGGCCGGTCGGCGAGAGCGCGTGCGCCGAAGCGAACAGGAGGTAGTCGTTGATGCCGTTGTGCAGGTCGGCGCCACCGCAGAGGACGAGGTCGCTGGTGCCCGCGGTCAGTTCCTTGCAGGCGACGTCGACCGCGGTCAGCGAGGACGCGCACGCGGCGTCGACGGTGTAGTTGGCCCCGCCCAGGTCGAGCCGGTTGGCGATCCGGCCGGCGATCACGTTGGCGAGCACGCCGGGGAAGGAGTCCTCAGTGACCCGCGGCAGCCGTTCGTCCAGTTCGGACGGCAGTTCGCCCAGGTAGGACGGCAGCACGGAGCGCAGGGTCATCGCGTTCGACAGGTCGCTGCCCGCTTCGGCGCCGAACACGACCGACGTGCGGGCCCGGTCGAACGCGCGGTCGGCGTAACCCGCGTCGGCCAGCGCGCGGTGCGCGGCCTCCAAGGCCAGCAGTTGCACGGGCTCGATGCTGGCCAGCGACGACGGCGGGATGCCGTACTTCAGCGGGTCGAAGCCGATTTCCGGCAGGAACCCGCCCCAGCGCGACGGCGTCCGCTCGCCTTGGCCATCGGGGTCGTAGTACAGGGACGTGTCCCAGCGCTGCGGGGGCACCTCGGTGACCGCGTCGGTGCCGGCCAGGACGTTCGCCCAGAACGCGGCCAGGTCGGGAGCCTGCGGGAACATGCAGGCCATGCCGACGATCGCGATGTCCAGCGGCGCCGGCGCGGGCGGCTCGGCCTCGGTGACGCCGAACGCGGCGGCCCGCGCGCGCAGGAACGCGTTCGCGCCTTCACCCACCGAGTGGTGCAGGCCGGCGATCGTGGTGACGGCGGAGCGCAGCACGGCGACCTCGCCCGCCATGAACATGCCTTCGGCGAGCTGGCGGTCTTCGGCGACGTCCCGCAGTTCCGCGCCGACGCGCTCGATGCCCTTGCTCGCCAGGCGGAGCCGGCCGACGTTGAGTGTTTCCAGGTGCTCCCAGGCGTCGCGGTTCGCCACACCGCGCTCGGCGAGGTCCGCCTTGATCGCGGCGTACTCCTCGGTGAACGGGCTGCGCACGCAGCGGGTGGCGTGGCCCGGCGCGGTTTCGAGGAGGTCGGTCTGCTCGGCTTCGAGGAGCCGGCGCTGGAACAGCGGGAGCACGGCGCCCGCGTCGACGGCCTCGCGGGTGAAGAGGTAGGCGGTGCCCATCAGCACCCCGATCGCCGCGCCGCGCGCGGCCACCGGGGCGGCGAGAGCGGCCACCATCGCGGCCGAGCGTTCGTCGTGGACACCGCCGGCGAACAGCAGCTGCAGGTCCGCGGCCGCGGCCGGGGTGGCCGTGAGGAAGTCGGCGAGCACGCCGAGCTGGGCTTCCCACAACGGAAAGCTGGTGCGCGGGCCGACGTGCCCGCCGCACTCCGACCCTTCGAAGACGAACTTGCGGGCGCCCGCCTCGAGGAACTGCTTCAGCAGGCCCGGCGAGGGCACGTGCAGGAACGTGGCGATATCGGCGTCTTCCAGGGCCGCGGCCTGAGCGGGGCGGCCGCCGGCGATGATCGCGTGCGTGGGCCGCAGTTCCCGGATGACCGCCAGCTGCGCGGCCTTGACGTCGTCGGCGGCGAACCCGAGGACACCGACTCCCCAGGGTGCGTCGCCGACGGCCGCGCGGGTCCGTTCCAGCACGTCGCGGGTCTGCTCCGGGCCGGACAGGGCCAGCGCGATGAACGGCAGCGCGCCGCCCGCGGCGACCTCGGCCGCGAAGGCGGGCTGGTCGCTGACCCGGGTCATCGGTCCCTGGGCGACCGGCAGCGCGGTGCCGAACGCGCGGCTGCCCGCGCTGCCGGGGCCCAGCACCGCGTCCGGCAGGCGCAGGGCCGCGCCGACGGCGTCGGCCAGGCCGCGCACCGCCGCGGTCACCGTGCCCCAGCGGTCGCGGAACCGGGTGGCGAGGAAGACGTCCTGGCCCGCTTCGAGGGGCTCGGTGCCCCGCCGGGCCAGCACGCGAACGCCGTCGGCGACGGTCGTTTCCGAGCCGTCGAGGCCGGTGAGCGCGGTGGTCAGGGCCGACGGCAGCTCGGCTTCCGGCAGCAGCGCGAGCTGGGTGTCGACGACGACGCCGGCCGCGCCACCCGCCACGGCGGCCGCGGCGGTGTGCGGTCCGATGCCGCCCGCCGCCCACACACCGACGCCGACGCCGTCGTCGGCGAGCAGGGCCTGCAGCAGCACGAAGGTGCTCAGTTCCCCGATCCGGCCGCCGCATTCGTGCCCGCGGGCGATCAGGCCGTCGGCGCCGGCCGCGACGGCCCGGACGGCCGCCGCGCGGGAGGTGACCTCGGCCAGCACCCGCCGGCCCGGGAAGTCCCGCGGGGTGCACGCGGCGTCTTCGGTCAGCAGCACCGTGGTCACGGCATCGGGCAGGTCGGCCGGTCGCGTCAGCCGGACCCCGAACGCCGGGACACCCCACTCCCCCAGCAGCGCGAGCTCTTCCGCGGCCGCGGCGGCCCGGGCCGTCAGGTCGAGCACGCCGAGCCCGCCCCCGCGCGCCGCGGCGGCGACCCCGCGCGCCGACGGCCATCGCAGCGGCGACACGGCGACGACCAGCCCGGCCGGCACGGAGTCGTCTTTCGAGAGACGCATGGGAACTCCCGCTACGCACGAAAGGGTGAAGGGTAACGGGGAGTACTTAAGCGGGTTCCTTCCGTGCCGTCAACAACCCACCACGATTTCATAGCCGAGGTTCAGAAAATTCGGGATGGACCAGGCCGACGGCGCAAGAATTTAACGTCACCGTCACGTTCCCGGTCCGGCACCCGGCTCGGCCGGGGTGCGGCGGACCGGTTCCACGGCGTGGTCCACCCGGTTCGCACCGCCGGACAGCGCAAGCCATCCCGCCCGGTGGACGCGGTGTCGTTGCCCGATCCGGACCACGTCGACCGTAGGGTGCGAAGTTTCCCCGCCGTCCCTCACGCTTATCCCGCCGGTAAAGCTGACGTACGGAGACGTTCGCTTCACCGATCCGAACAGGTCAAACTTCGTCGACGACGATCGGCGATTTCCGGCGCTTTTCCGGGGGAACGAAAGAATCCGCCAAAGAATGGCCGACCCGGGGCGGTCACCCGCCCTGCGGTCCATTGTGGATTCCGCACGCGGCGGGATTCTCGGTGCTCACAAGACCACGAACGGGGCACCGGTGGCCAGTCGCCCGCCGCCGGGCACGGGCGGCGGCATTCGGGCGGCCACCAGCGGCGCGCCGCTGAGCACGCGTGATCGAAATTTTCCACCACCGCGTCACAGGCTTTTCCTGAGAAGAAGCTGAAGACATTTCGCGTACTCGAGAGTAGTACTAGACAGTACGTCTAGACTTGTACTGTTCGTCCAGAAGAGGAGGTGGCGGTGGCTTACTGGTACACCGACGAGCGGTCGGGGGTGCGGTACCCCGGCGACCCGCTGCGCTGGCGTGGCGACGACGGCGCACCGCTCACGGTCGCCGCCCTGCCCGGCCTGCGCCCGGAGGACGTCGACACCGGCGTCCGCTCGCTCTGGCGCTACCGGGCCGCACTGCCCGGCGACCTCCGCCCGGTCTCGCTCGGGGAAGGCTGCACCCCGCTCGTCCCGCAGGTGTGGGACGGCGCCGAGGTCCGGTTCAAGCTCGAGTGGTTCAGCCCGACCGGCAGCTTCAAGGACCGCGGCACCAGCGTCATGGTCTCCGCGCTCGCCGGCGCCGGGGTGCGCGAGCTGCTGGAGGACAGTTCCGGCAACGGCGGCTCGTCGGTGGCGGCCTACAGCGCCGCGGCCGGGATCGCGGCGACCGTCCTGGCTCCCGAGGGGACGTCACCGGCGAAGGTGCTGCAGACCCGCGCGTACGGCGCGGCCGTCGAGCTGGTGCCGGGCACCCGCGACGACACGGCCGCCGAAGCCGTCCGCCGCTCGGACCACACCACCTACGCCAGCCACAACTGGCACCCGTTCTTCCTGCAGGGCACCAAGACCCTCGCCTACGAGCTGTGGGAGGACCTCGGCTTCCGGGCGCCGGACGCCGTCGTCACGGTGGCCGGGGCGGGCAGCATCGTGCTGGGCTGCGACCTCGGGTTCGGGGAGCTGCTGGCCGCGGGGTCCATTGCGCGGCGCCCGCGCCTGCTCGTCGCGCAGCCGCGGAACTGCTCCCCCGTCGATGCGGCCTTCCACGACCGGGAGCCGCCGGAGTTCGCCCCGACCGTCGCCGAGGGGACGGCGATCCGCCGTCCGGTCCGGCTGCCCGAAGTCGTCGCGGCGATCCGGCGCTCGGGCGGCGACACCGCGGCGATCACCGAAGATGCCATCGCCGCGGCGGCCCGCCGCCTGGCTTCCCTCGGCCTCTACGCGGAGCCGACCAGCGCGACGGCCGCGGCGGCGATCGACGTCTTCCGCGCGCGGGGTGCCATCCGGCCCGGCGAGACCACGGTGGTCGTGCTCACCGGTTCCGGCCTCAAGGCGGCGGACAAACTGCGGGAGCTGATCGGATGACCGAGGACGAGCTGCTGCTGCGCGAAGCGGAGAAGATCGCCCACGCCGTCGGCCGGATGTTCCCCGGCCTGTGCGAGGTCGTGCTGCACGACCTGCGTGACCCGGCCCACGCGGTGCGCGCGATCGAAGGCGGCCTGTCCGGCCGCGCCGTCGGCGACCCCGCGACCGAGCTGGGCCTGGCCCGCATCGCCGACCCGGAGTTCCCGGACGTGCTGCAGAACTACCCGAACCGGTTCCCGGACGGCAGGCCCGCGAAGAGCACGTCGATCGGCCTCCGCAACTCCGAGGGCGAGTACGTCGCGGCCCTGTGCCTCAACCTCGACGTCTCCCTCCTCGGCTCGGCGGCCCACGCCCTGACCCGCTTGGCCGCCACCGCCGAGCCGGCCCCGCTCACCGAATCCCTCCGCGCCCGGACGGCCGGCGAGCTGCGTGTCCTGGTCGAGGACTACGCCACCGAGCGCGGCCACACCCCGCGCAGCCTTCCGGCGGCCGCGAAGAAGGACCTGGTGCGGTCGCTGAAGGAGCGGGGGTTCCTGGAGCTGAAGAACGCGGTGCCGGCGCTGACCGACCTGCTCGGGATCTCGCGGGCCAGCGTCTACAACTACCTGCGCTGACTCAGAAGATCGACCAGCCGGTCAACGTCGTGAACCGGTCCAGGGCGGCAACGCCGGCGACGGAGTTGCCGCGCGCGTCCAGCCCCGGGCTCCACACGCACACCGCGCACCGGCCCGGGACGATCGCCACGATGCCGCCGCCCACGCCGCTCTTGCCCGGCAGGCCGACGCGGTAGGCGAACTCGCCGGCCGCGTCGTACGTGCCGCACGTCAGCATCACCGCGTTGATCCGCTTCGCCGCGCTCAGCCCGAGCAACCGCGAGCCGTCGTTGCGGACGCCGTGGCGGGCCAGGAACAACGCCGACCGGGCGACGTCGGCGCAGCTCATCGCGATCGAACACTGGCGGACGTACTGGTCCAGCACCGACGGCACCGGGTGGCGCATGTTGCCGTAGGACGCCATGAAGTACGCGAGGGCGCGGTTGCGGTCGGCGTGCCCCGCCTCCGACGCCGCGACCTCGGGGTCCACCGCGATCTCCGCACGGCCGCTCTCCTGCCGGAGGAAGGCGAGCAGCGCGTCCACCGCGTCGCCGTGGCGGGCGAGTTCGTCGGTCACCACCAGCGCACCCGCGTTGATGAACGGGTTGCGCGGAATACCGTCCTCGTGTTCCAGCTGCACCAGCGAATTGAACGGATCACCCGACGGTTCGCGGCCGACGCGCGCCCACACGCCGTCGCCGCGCGAAAGGGTCAGCGCGAGGGTGAACACTTTGGACATGCTCTGCACGGAGAACGGGCGCTCCCAGTCGCCGACGCCGTGCACCGCACCGTCCACTTCGGCCACCGCCATGCCGAACCGCCCCGGCTCCACCCTGGCCAGCGCGGGAATGTAGTCCGCGACGGCGCCGCGGCCGACCTCGGGCGCGACGTCGTCGGCTATCCGGTCCAGCAGCGCCGCGAGATCCACCGGCCGAGCGTAGAAGGCGCCCCGGCGGGAGCCGCGGGCGCCCCGTGTCAAATCGAAACCGGCGGTTCGCCGACCCATCCCCGCCGTGATGTCCGGCACACCTTAAGTCTTCCTTAGCCTGCTTGGTGATCCGCGGCACACGGCTCTAGCGTCCGGTAACCATGGATTCCTCGCTGCTCACCGAAAACGGTGAAAGCTACTCGAAAGCGCTGGGCAACCGCCAAGTCCAGATGATCGCCATCGGCGGCGCCATCGGCGTCGGGCTCTTCCTCGGCGCCGGCGGCAAGCTCCACCAGGTCGGCCCGTCGCTGATCTTCTCCTACGCGATCTGCGGGGTGGCCGCCTACTTCGTGATGCGCGCGCTCGGCGAACTCGTCCTGCACGAGCCCAGCTCCGGCAGCTTCGTCACCTATGCGCGGAAGTTCATCGGGCCGTGGGCCGGCTTCGCCTCCGGCTGGATGTACTGGGTGAACTGGGCGATGACCGGGATCGCCGAGATCACCGCGGTCGCCATCTACGTCCACAAGTGGCTGCCGGACGTGCCGCAGTGGATCACCGCGCTGATCGCCCTCGGCGTCCTGCTGATGGTGAACCTGCTTTCGGTGAAGGTGTTCGGCGAGCTGGAGTTCTGGTTCTCGGTGGTCAAGGTGCTGGCCATCGTCGTCTTCCTGGTCGTCGGCGTGGGCTTGGTGCTGACGAGCGCGGACATCGGCGGCACACCCGCCGGCGCGCACAACCTGACCGGCCACAGTGGACTTTTCCCGGCGGGCGTCGGCGTCGCGCTGATGACGCTGCAGGCGGTCATCTTCGCCTACTCGGCGATCGAAGTCGTCGGCATCGCGGCCGGGGAGACCAAGGACGCGCGCAAGGTGCTGCCGAAGGCGATCAACGGCGTGGTCTGGCGGATCGGCGTGTTCTACGTCGGCTCGGTGCTGCTGCTGGCGATGCTGCTGCCGTGGCCGTTCTACAGCGGCGACGAGAGCCCGTTCGTCACCGCGTTCAGCCGGCTCGGCATCCCGGGCATCGGCGACGTGATGAACGCGGTGGTGCTGACCGCGGCGCTGTCCAGCGTCAACTCCGGCCTCTACTCCACCGGGCGCATCCTGCGGTCGCTGGCCGAAAAGGGCGAAGCGCCGTCGTTCGTCAGCCGGATGAGCCGCCGTCAGGTGCCCTACGGCGGGATCTTGTTCACGTCGGTCGCGTACGTGCTGGGCGTGGTGCTGAACTACCTGGTGCCGAAGGAGGCGTTCGACATCGCCTCGCGATCGCGTCCCTCGGCGTGATCAGCACCTGGGCGACGCTGATCTTCTGCCAGCTGCGGCTGCGCCAGGCCGCCCTGCGGGGCGAGCTGGAGCGTCCGTCGTACCGGATGCCGTGGGCGCCCTACAGCGGCTGGGCGACCCTCGGGTTCCTGGCCCTGGTGGTGGTGCTGATGGGCTTCTCGGACGGCGCCGAGAAGATCGCGTTCTCCTCGATCCCGGTGCTCGCCGTGGTCCTGGCGGTGGGCTGGCGCTTCGTGAAGCGCCGCGAACGCGCCCCGCTGGGGTAGCGGCCGGGCCGCGGGCGGGCATACTCGACGGGTGTCTTCGAGCAGCACGGAACCCCGGCGGGTGACGATCCACGACGTCGCCCGCTCGGCCGGGGTCTCCCGGCAAACCGTGTCGCGGGCGCTGAACGACAAGGGCGAGATCGACGGCTCGACCAAGCAGCGCGTCCTCGACGCCGTCCGCGAGCTCGGGTACCGCCCCAGTCGCTTCGCCCGCGGCCTGGTCCGGCCGGACACCACCACGATCGGCCTCGTCGTGCCCGACCTGCTCAACCCCTTCTTCACCGAGGTCGCCTCCGGCGCGCTGGAGGCGGCCCGGGCCCGTGGCTGGCACGTCGTCGTCCACGACACCGCCGACGACCCCGAGCAGGAACTGGCCACGCTCCGGGTGATCGGCACCCAGGTCGACGCGGCCACCGGCTACTTCGGCCGGTCCGACGAGGACCTCGACCGCCTCACCGCCGGGATCCCGGTCGTCCTGATCGGCCGCGAGCCGCACTCCCCGCGGTTCAGCGGCGTGGGGATCGACGGGGAGGACGGCGTCCGCGAGGCCGTCGCCCACCTCGTCTCGCGTGGGCACCGGCGGATCGGCATGCTCGACGGGAACCCCGCCCCGAGCGTGCGCCGCCGGTGGTTCCTGCGGGCCGCCGCGGAGTGCGGGGTCTCGGTGCACCCCGGCTGGATCGCCGCCGGCGCCCAGAGCGTCGACGGCGGCGGCGCGGCGCTCGCCGCCCTGCTCGCCGCCCATCCCGACGTCACCGCGCTGTTCGCCTTCAACGACGTGATGGCCATCGGTGCCCTGCGGGAGGCGCGCCGGTTCGGCCTGCGGGTGCCCGCCGACCTCGCCGTGATCGGGTTCGACGGGCTCGCCCTCGGCACCCTGGTCGAGCCGGAGCTCTCGAGCGTCGCCATCGACACGCGCGCGGTCGGCGCGCTGGCCGTCGAGCAGGCGGCTCGCCTGGTCACCGGCGCGGCCCCCCTCGAACCCGCCGAGCTGATCGTCCGCGCCCGGCTCCACCTGCGCGAATCCGCCTGATCCCTTGACACCCGGTCCCGCCCCGAAGCACACTTCGAAGCGGTCCGTGAACGTTCACGGGAACGTTCTCGGGCGCCTGCCGAACGCGGAAAGGACCTCATGTCGTACCTCGAAGATCCCGGCCCGGGCCGGGGTTCGCTTCCGCCGCGCGCGGCCTTCACCTCCGACGCGCCCGCGCTGTCGCTGAACGGCACGTGGCGGTTCCGGCTGTCGCCGAGCCTCGCGGCCGCGCCGGCGGGGATCGAAGCCGGGGAGTTCGACGACTCGGCGTGGGACGAGCTCCCGGTGCCGTCGCTGTGGCAGCTGCACGGCCACGGGTGTCCGGCCTACACGAACGTGCCCTACCCGTTCCCGGTCGACCCGCCGCACGTGCCGTCGGACAACCCGACCGGCGACCACCGGCTGCGGTTCGACCTGCCCGCGGACTGGCCCGCCGGATCCGCGGTGCTGCGCTTCGACGGCATCGACTCCTGCGGCCGGATCTGGCTCAACGGCACCGAACTCGGCGTCACGCAGGGCAGCAGGCTGCCCTCGGAGTTCGAGGTCGGGCCGCTGCTGCGACCGGCCGGGAACGTCCTCGTGGTGCGCGTGCACCAGTGGTCGGCGGGCAGCTACCTCGAAGACCAGGACATGTGGTGGCTGTCGGGCATCTTCCGCGCCGTCACCCTGCTCGCCCGGCCGGCCGGCGGCATCGGCGACTACTGGGTGCGCGCCGATTACGACCACACCACCGGACTGGGCACGGTCCGGGTCGAAACCGCCCCGGACGTCCTGCTGGACATCCCCGAGCTGGGCGTCTCCGGGCACCCGGCGGGGGAAGCCCTGGAGCTGCCGGTCGAGCCGTGGAGCGCCGAGACCCCGCGGCTGTACGAGGGCACGCTGGCCACCGCGGCCGAGCGGGTGCCGGTGCGGATCGGGTTCCGGACCGTCGCCATCGAGGACGGGCAGCTCAAGGTCAACGGCCGCCCGCTGATGCTGCGCGGGGTGAACCGCCACGAGCACGACCCGCGCACGGGGCGCGTAGTGTCGCCGGAGACGGCCCTGGCCGACGTGCTGCTGATGAAGCGGCACAACGTCAACGCGGTCCGGACCAGCCACTACCCACCCGACCCGGCGTTCCTCGAGCTGTGCGACACGTACGGCCTGTGGGTGATCGACGAGTGCGACCTGGAGACCCACGGCTTCGAGCCGCTGGACTGGGCCGGCAACCCCAGCGGCGACCCGATCTGGGCCGAGGCGTACCTCGACCGGATGCGGCGCACGGTGGAGCGGGACAAGAACCGGCCCAGCGTGATCCTCTGGTCGCTGGGGAACGAAAGCCACACCGGCGAGAACCTCGCGCGGATGGCCGAGTGGGTGCGCCACCGCGACCCGACACGGCCGGTGCACTACGAAGGCGACCACGACTGCGCCTACGTCGACGTGCACAGCCGGATGTACGCCACGCACGAGGACGTCGAGCGGATCGGCCGCCGGGAAGACGCCAACGCGCGCCGGCGGGACCTGCCGTTCCTGCAGTGCGAATACGGGCACGCGATGGGCAACGGCCCGGGCGGCCTGCTCGAGTACCGCGAGCTGTTCGAGCGGTACCCGAACTGCCAGGGCGGGTTCCTCTGGGAGTGGATCGACCACGGCCTCGCCGCCGACGGGCACTTCGCCTACGGCGGGGACTTCGGCGAGCCCATCCACGACGGCAACTTCGTCATCGACGGCTTGGTCTTCCCCGACCGGACGCCGTCACCGGGGCTGGCCGAGTTCGCGAAGGTCGTCGAGCCGGTCCGGATCGAGGCGGACGCGGCCGGGATCCGGGTGAGCAACCACTACGACTTCGTCGGCACCGGGCACCTCACCTTCACCTGGGTGCTGGAGGACGAAGGAACCGCTGTCGCCCAAGGCGTCCTCGAGGTGCCTGCCGTCCATTCCGGACAGAGCACTTCGGTCCCGCTCCCGGGGCTGCCCGCGACGAGCGGCGAGTCGTGGTTGACCGTGTCGGCGTCGCTGACCTCGGCGACGGCGTGGGCGCCGGCCGGGCACGTCGTCGGTTGGGGACAACTGGCGGTGTCGGCGGCTCCGGCCGCGGCGCCGCTGCCCTCGCGCGGGCCGGTGTTCCGCACCGGCGGACGGCTGGTGCTGGGCGTCGGCGAGTTCGACCCGGTGACGGGCGCCTTGACGGCCCTCGGCGGACACGTCGTGGCCGGGCCGCGGCTCGACGTGTGGCGCGCGACGACCGACAACGACCGCGGCACCTTCGCCGGGCGGCCGGTCGCCGACCAGTGGCGCGAGGCCGGGCTGCACCGGCTGCAGCACCGGGTGATCACGGTCGACGCCGACGGCGAGGAACTGGTGGTGCGCACCCGGGTCGCGCCGCCGGCCCAGCCGTTCGGGTTGTTCGCCGACTACACGTGGACGGCGTTCGACGACCGCCTGCGGCTGCGCGTCGAGGTGACCCCGGACGGCGAGTTCCCCGGCACACTCCCCCGGCTCGGGCTGGCGATGGCGGTCCCGGGCGCGCTCGGCTCGGCGGAGTGGTTCGGCGGCGGCCCGGGCGAGGCCTACCCGGACAGCCGCCAGGCGGCGCGGATCGGCCGGTTTTCCAGCAGCGTCGACGGTCTGCAGACGCCGTACGTGTTCCCGCAGGAGAACGGCAACCGGACGGCGGTCCGCTGGGCCCGCCTGACGACCCCGGACGGCGCGGGCATCCGCATCGACGGCGAACAGGTCTTCGACTTCACGGCCCGCCGCTGGACGGCGGCGGCGCTGGAGGAGGCCCGCCACACCGACGATCTGGTGCCGGGCGAGCTGGTGCACCTGACGCTGGACGTGGCGCAGCACGGCCTCGGGACGGCGTCGTGCGGCCCGGGGGTGCTGCCGCGGTACCGGCTGGTGCCGCAGAAGACGGAGTTCACGCTGTGGTTCCGCCCGGCCTGAGTTGTCTCAAAAAGTCTCATAAAGTGTCTCATTAATCGGGGCCGGGCAGGTGGCGGTAGATCGTCGCCCGCGAGACACCGAGCGCGGTCGCGATGTCGGCGGGAGCGCGCCCGGCGTCGTAGAGGCGCCGCGCGGCCTCGACGGTTTCGGGACTCATGGCGGACGGCCGCCCCCGGCGACCTTTGCGCGCGGCGGCGCCGGTCCGGCCGGCGACGGGCGGCCGGGGGTTTTCGTCTTCGGCCGCAGCGGCAGCGTTGCCCTCGGGTGGCTCGCCGTCGCCCGCTGCCGCGGCGGCCCGGGGCGCGTCCGGCCTCGGCCCGGCGTGGGCGCCTTGGCCCGCTGCCGCAGCGGTCTGGATCGCGCCCGGCCCCGGGCTGCCGTGGGTACCTTGGCCCGCTGCCGCAGCGGTCTGGATCGCCTCCGGCCCCGGGCTGCCGTGGGTACCTTGGCCCGCTGCCGCAGCGGTCTGGATCGCCTCCGGCCCGGGGCTGCCGTGGGCACCTTGGCTTGCTGCCGCCGCCTGGACTGGGTCCGGCCCCGGCCCGCCGTGGACACCTGTGTCCGCTTCCGCGGCCTGGACCGGGTCCGGCCCCAGCCCGCCCCGGCCGCTTCTCCCTTCACCCGAGGCCGTGAACAGGCGGTCCACTCCGTCCAGGATCGCCGCGCGCAGCTCGGCCTGCGGGGCCTCCGCGAAGAGGACCACCGGGTCGCTCAGCATCGCGATCGCCTGGGCCGCGCGGACCCGGTCCGCGAAGTTCGCTTCCGGCCCCGCGACCAGGCCGTTCGCCCGGAGCATGCCGTCGCGGAAGCGCTCGAACACCACCTCCGAGGCGGTCAGGCCGAGGTCGCGCAGGTTCATCCGGAGCAGGTACCGGTGGGTCAGCCACACCTCCAGCAGCCCCTCGACGGCCGCCCGGCGGGTGTCGGGCGCCTGCGCCGCCCGCGCCAGCGCGGCTTCGAAGTCCGCCAGCATCGGCTCGGCCAGCGCCGTGACGATGTCCGCCTTGCCGGGGAAGTGGTAAAGCACCGCGGTCTTCGTCACGCCGACCCGCTCGGCCAGCTCCCGCACCGACGTCTCGTGGAAGCCGCGCGCCGAAAACTCTTCCAGCGCCGCGCGCAGGATCTTCGCCCGGGTGTCGTCCGTCATCGGCCCAGCCTATTCCCTTGCCTGACCGATGGACAGGAGAGTACGGTCACGACTGACCGATGGTCAGGACCGAGATGGGGGCACACCATGACCGAACAGACCGTGCTGATTTCCGGCGCCGGCGTCGCCGGGCCGACCCTGGCGTACTGGCTGGCCCGCGCCGGCTACCGGCCCACGGTGGTGGAACGCGCCGTCGGCCTGCGCTCGAGCGGGAGCCCGGTGGACGTCCGCGGGGCGGCGTCGCGCGTCGCGGACCGGATGGGCATCACCGCGAAGCTGCGCGAAGCGAGCACGAGCGCGACGGCGCTGAACTTCGTCGACGACGCGGGACGGCGGACCGGCCGGATCCCGATGCGGCTGCTCGGCGCGGACGGCGACATCGAACTCCCCCGCACCGACCTCGCCGCGATCCTCCACGACGCGGCGCGCGAGCACGCCGAGTTCGTCTTCCACGATTCGATCACCGAACTCCACGAAGACGCCGGCGGCATCGACGTCACGTTCGAACGCGGCGCCCCGCGGCGCTTCGACCTGGTGATCGGCGCGGACGGGCTGCACTCGGCGGTCCGGCGGCTGGCCTTCGGCCCGGAGCAGGCGTTCGTGGAGCACGTGGGCGTCTACATCGCGACGCTGCCGCTGGCCGGGCCACCGTCCGGCGCGACCGCGATCGAGATGTACAACTCGCCCGGCCGGGCGGTGGCGGTCCACCCGTCCCGCGGCCACGGCATCGCGGCGTTCATGTTCCGCGGCGACGCGGTGCCGGGATTCGACCACCGGGACACGGAACTGCACCGGCGCATGCTCGAAGTGGCTTATGAAGGTGCGGGCTGGCGGGTCCCGGAACTGCTGGAGCAGGTGCGCACGGCGGACGACCTGTACCTCGACTCGGTGAGCCGCGTCCGGATGGACCACTGGAGCAAGGGCCGCATCGTGCTGGCGGGTGACGCGGCATCGTGCGTGTCCCTCTTCGGCGACGGCTCGACGCTGGCCATGGCGGGCGCGCACACGCTGGCGGAAGAACTCGGCCGGACCCCGGAAGACCCGGCGGCGGCGTTCCGGCGGTACGAGACGGCGCACCGGAAGCTGGTGGAGCCGAAGCAGCGAGCGGTGTCGACGGCGGCCGCGTTGCTGATCCCGGCGACCCGCGGCGGCTTGGCGGCCCGCAACTTCGGCACCCGCCTGCTGCCGATCGTCTCGGCGGCCCGCCGCCTGGTTCCCGCCCGGGCGGCTTGAGCGGCGGATCCACGAAACCCGCCGACGTCAGCCCCGCAACATCGGCGGGTACAGCACTTCCGCCGCACCCCGCCGGTAAAGCCGGGCCGGGCGGCCACCGTCGCGGGTGGTCGTCCGGCCCGTCGGCTCCAGCAGGCCCTCCGCCCCGGTCACCTTGCGGTGGAAGTTGCGGGGGTCGAGCCGGGTGTCCCACACCAGTTCGTACACCCGGCGCAGCTCCGCGACCGTGAACTCCGGCGCGCAGAACGCCGTCGCCAGCGGGGAGTACTCCAGTTTCGCGCGGGCCCGCTCGACGCCGTCGGCGAGGATGCGATCGTGGTCGAACGCCAGGCGCTCGGTCCGCAGCGCACGCACCGGTGCCCAGCGGGCCTCCGCCGCGTCCGTGCCCGCGCGCGGGACCGGCAGGTCCGGCGCCAGTGCCAGGTACGCCACCGTCACCACTCGCATCCGCGGGTCGCGGTCCGGTGCGCCGTAACCCGCCAGCTGTTCGATGTGGACAGACCCCGGCGCCAGTCCCGTCTCCTCCGCCAGCTCGCGCCGCGCCGCGTCCGCCAGGTCCTCGTCGACCCGGACGAATCCGCCCGGCAGTGCCCACTCCCCCTCGTAGGGCGGCACTCCCCGGCGCACCAGCAGCGTGCACAGCTCGTCTCCGGTCAGGGTGAGCACGACGAGGTCCACGGTGACGGCGAACGGCGGGTGATCCATGCCACCACCCTAATCGTCATCTTGACGATTAGCGAGTTCCCCCATATCGTCAGCACGACGATAAGAGGAGGGCTCCATGGCCGACATCGACCGCCGGTTCGGGTTCCGGCACCTGCGCGGTGCCCCCACCGTGCACATCCGGCACTACCGCCGCGGCAAGCTCGCGCACGACGGCGTCGGGCTGTCGTTCTGGTACCGGCCGCTGACGGCGGTGGTCTCGGAAGTCCCGCTCGACGACCGCGAACTGCCGCTGCTGTTCCACGCCCGCACGGCCGACTTCCAGGACGTCACCGTCCAGCTCGCCCTCACCTTCCGGATCGAGGACCCGGCGCTCGCCGCGCAGCGCATCGACTTCTCCATCGACCCGGACACCGGCCGCTGGCGAAGCGATCCCCTGGGGCAGATCAGCGGGCTGCTCACCGAGAACGTCCAGCAGTACGCGGTCGAGGTGCTGACCCGCACGCCACTCGAACAGGCCCTCGCCGACGGCGTCCGCGCGGTCCGCGACCGGATCCGCGCGGGCCTGGCCGAAGAGGACACGCGGCTCGCGCAGACCGGTTCGGCGGTGCTCGACGTCCGCGTCGTCGCGATCCGGGCCGAGCCCGAGGTCGAGAAGGCGCTCCAGACGACCGCCCGGGAGAAGGTGCAGCAGGAGGCCGACCGGGCGACCTTCGAGCGGCGCGCGCTCGCCGTCGAACGCGAACGCGCGATCAGCGAAAACGAGCTGCAGAGCCAGATCGAGCTGGCCCGCCGGGAGGAGCAGCTGCTCGCCCAGCGCGGCGCGAACGCCCGGCGTCAGGCCGAAGAAGCCGCGGCGGCGAACCGGATCGAGACGGAGGCGCAGGCTTCGCGCGAACAACGGCTCACGCAGGTGAAGGCCGAAGGGAAGCGAGCGCTCGGCGAAGCGGAAGCGGCGGGCGAGGCGGCCCGGCTGGCGGCGTACCGCGACCTGCCCGAGGGCGTGCTGACCGGGCTGGCGCTGAAGGAACTGGCCGGAAACCTGCCGCGGATCGACAGCCTGGTGCTCACCCCGGACCTGCTCACGCCCCTGCTGACGAAGCTGGGTGTTCGCTCGTGAGCCTCGCTCCGCGGGTCGTGCTCGTCCACCGCCGCACCGAACTGGCCGAGCTCGTCGCCCGCCACGGCACCCGCGGCCAGGCCGAGTTCTTCCTGCGCACCCGCGGCCGCGACCTCGCCGAGGTCACCGCGGCGGACGCGGCCGTGCGCGCCGCCCTCGCCGCGGCGTCGGCGGCGATCCCGCTGGACTGGCGCCGCGGTGAGGTCGAACGGGCGGACCTCGACCGGTTCCTGTTCACCCCGGAGGACGTCGTCGTCGTGGTCGGGCAGGACGGCCTGATCGCCAACGTCGCCAAGTACCTCGACGGCCAGCCGGTGATCGGCGTCGCGCCCGGCGAGCCCGGCGTCCTGGTCAAGCACCCGGTCGAGGCGGTCGCGGACCTGGTGCGGTCCACGAACGATGTCGAACACCGGACGATGGCCGAGCTCACCGCGGACGACGGGCAGCGGCTGCTCGCGCTCAACGAGATCTACCTCGGGCACGCCGGGCACCAGACGGCCCGCTACCGGCTGGGGGTCGGTGGCGGGCGGGCGGAACGCCAGGCGTCGTCGGGAATCCTGGTCGGGACGGGCACCGGGGCGACCGGCTGGTGCGGCTCGGTGTGGCGCGAACGCGGCAGTGCGCTGCGCCTGCCCGTGCCCGGCGAGGCCCGCCTCGTCTGGTTCGTGCGCGAGGCTTGGCCGTCGCCGACGACCGGAACCACGTGCACCGAAGGGGAACTGGCCCGGGCACCGCTGACGGTCGAGGTCGAATCCGACCGCCTGGTCGCGTTCGGCGACGGCCTCGAAACCGACGCGGTCGCCCTCACCCGCGGCCAGACGGCGACCTTCACCCCGGCGGCGAAGACCGTCCGCCTGGTGCGGTGACGGAACGGACGACACGCGTGCTTGAACGGACGACACGCGTGTCTGGAGGGACGACACGGCGCTCAGGTGCCGTAGCGGGCCTTGACGATCGAGGGCGTGTCGAGGTTGTGGCCCGCGTCCATGCTCTGTGCCAGCCGCAAGTACTGGCCCTCGGCCCACATCAGCGGGCCCGCGCTGCCGGTCGGGCGGCCGAGGCCGAAGCAGCCGGCGTCCGCGCGGTCCCAGACCTGTTCGGGCACGAAGTACCCGCTGTTGGCCGAGTCCGCCATCGACTTCAGGTACACCGACGCCGAGCGGCCGTTGGCGAGCTCGTACTGCCCGCGCTCCCCCGACAGCACCGGCCACAGCCGCCCGAACCGCTGGTTGCCACCGGCCGGCCAGCCACTGCAGTCCGCCGTGCTCTCGCCGTAGTTGTCGTGCGGGTAGCGGTGGAAGTAGACGTCGCCGTTCGGCAGCGTCACCTGCATCGCCGAGTTGCCGTCCGACGCGGCGGCCGTCGGCGCGACCGAGTTCGCGATCGTCGCGTCCCCGGCCGGGCGGATGCCGAGCCGCACCAGGTCGAGGAAGCCGAAGTCGGTGACGTCGTGTTCGTAGAAGCAGCCTTCGTCGAAGCAGATGGTCGCGGCGTCGTTCGGGTTGCCGGCGCGGTCGAGGCGCTCGTAGTAGGTGTGGCCGCCCCAGTAGCCGGCCGCCGTGACGGTCCAGCCGGCCAGGGAGTTGCGCCACGAGTCCGCCGTGGACTCCCACGACGACGCGCTCGCCGTGTCGCCGTTCGCCCGCGCGACGGCCCCGGCCGCGACCAGCCCGGCGATCTCCGCGGCCACCGAGGACGGCGACTTGCCGTACTGCTCTTCCCACCGTTCGGTGGTGTCCGGGCCGGTGGCGACGATGTGGTTCGCGGTCGTCTTGACCTTGGCGTAGGTCGGGGCGTCGGTGAGGCCGGTCAGCCAGGCCAGCAGGATCGCGTCGGCGTCCTGGTCCAGCTGTTCGCAGCAGCCGAGCTGCTGGGCGCTCGCCCCCGCGACGCCGGACACCGGGCTGTAGCGCGGGAAGGACCCCGCCGGGTAGGTCGTGCCGTCGCCGGCCGTGGGGCTGCCGATCCACTGCGCGTTCCAGAGGAACCGGGCCATCCGCTTGGCCTGCGCGCTGTCGCCCGCGGCCAGCAGCCCGGTCGCCTGCTGGTAGAGGTCACGGCCCCAGACGCGGTGGTAGCCGTCGTTCAGGTTGTCGCCGTTCGTGAAGTTGCCCCAGGGCGTGGCCAGCCCCGCGACGCTCGCACCCGGGTGCTGTTTGTCTTCGGCGGTCTTCAGCGCCATGGCTGCGACGTAGTAGGCGCGACGTCGTTGCGTGTCCCCGGAAACGCTGGCCGGAGCCGGTTTGAGGCTCGCGAGGTAGGAGTTCCAGCCGCTGCGGTAGGAATTCGACACGGCCGTGAACCCGCTGCTCAGCGAGGCGCTCGCGTTGGACGTCGCCGCCGCCGCCGTGTCGCCGTAGCCTTGCGCGACGGTGAACGTCGTGTCCGTACCGACCGGGATCTGTCCACACTGGACGACGTTGCCGGTGCCGGAGACGGCGTCGAACTGGTTGTTCAGGATCTTGTCGGCGCGCAGGTCGGCCAGGCAGTCGCTGGCCGCGCCGCTGTAGCCGTTGTCGTGCGCGGTGAAGCCGGTCGAAACGCGCAGCGCGGAGACGACCGTCGTGGCCGTGCCGCCGAACAGCGTTTCGGTCCCGCTGGCCATCAGGGAGCCCGTGGAGTCCCACCAGGCGTTGTCGTTCGCCCCGCCGCCCGCCATCGACGGGTTGGCCAGCAGGTAGAGCCGGTAGCTGCCGCCGTCGAGCGACTGGAACCGCGTGTTCGTGACCAGCGTCGCCCGGGCCGGGTCGGTGACGTAGTCCGTGGTGATGCGGTACTTCCCGCTCTTGGCCGTGTTCGTGATCGTGTACTGCAGCGCCTTCTCGTCGGGCATGCTCACGACGTGGTCGGTGGCGTCGCGCTCCAGGTCGACGAAGGTCGAGCCGTCGGTCACGACGAATTGGCGGTCCTGGGTGTTGGGGACGTCGGCTCTCGGGTAGAAGACCTCGGACGTGACGCCGTCGGCGACGGTGAACCAGACGGGGCTGTTCGTGGTCGATGTGCCGAGGGCGGACTTGTTGCCCGTGGCCCATGAGGCTGCGCTGCCGCAGCAGTCGGTTGCGGTGCCGGTGGCGAGGGCCGTGCCGGGGAGGGACGCGGCTAGGAGGATTGCTGTTCCGGTGCAGGTCAGGAGTGTTTTCCAGCTGATCATCGGGACCCCTCCGACGGCTTTGTCGCTTGATATGTTGTGGGCCGCAACATATTGGGCTCTTTGGGGGTTGCAAGCAATGTCCGATGGGACTGGATCGATTCTGAGGTCTCCGCGATGCCGCCAACCTTGGCGCTCTCCGAAACCCGCGATTGCTGCTCTCCGCAACCCCGAAGCCGGATTGTGACTACGGACGGCAGCACCGCGTCAAGGCGGGAAAGCGTGCCTTGACCCGGCGCCGCCGTCCGTGTTCGGGCTTCGGATCGGGGTTGCGGGGGCCCTGGGTTCCGAGGTGGGCCGGTTTCGCGCGGGAGCTGCGTTCCGGGGTCCCGGGGGGGCTGGGCTCCGAGGTCAGGCCCGGGTCTGGGTCCGGGGGCCGGATCCGGCCCGTGGTTCGTCTACGCGTCCGCGATGCGGTCCAGCCACTCGGCCATCAGGATGCGCTCGGCGTCGGTCAGTGTTGTTGCGCCCTCGAGGCCTGCGCGTAGTGCTATTGCTCGCTCCGGCAAGTCTGATCCCGCCGGCTCTGGGGTGCCCGTCAAGATGCGGGCCAGCACCGTCTCGCGGGCCGTTGCGGACAGCTCCGGGTCGCGTTGGTCCTCCGGTGTTGCTATCTGTGTCAGCACTACGCCCATTCCGGCCGCGTGCGTCAGCCTTGCCGCTCGCTCCACGCTCACGCGGAGGCGGCCCGCCGACGCGACGCGCTCGACTATTGCCCGCAACATTGCCTCGGCTTCGCGGGCTGCGGGTGACTTGCGGCCCGGGCGGGCGTCGCCGTACATCAGTACGTAGAACTCCGGGCGGGACAGCCCGAATTCGATGTGCAGGTCCCAGCCGCGTCGGAGGTCCTCGACCGGGTTGCCCGTCGATCCCATTGCGCGCTTGCTCTTCAGGTACTCGTCGAAGCCGTACGCCGCTACCGCGTCGAGCAGGCCGTCCTTGTCGCCGAACAACCGGTACAGCGCCGGTGGCTGGACACCCGCCGCCGCGCTGACCGCGCGGGTCGACAGACCGTCGCGGCCCTCCGCTGCCAGGAGCGCCGCCGCCGCTTCGAGGATGCGGATGCGGGTGTCCACCGCCGTCTTCGTTGCCATGGTTACGATGATAACAAATCCTCGGTAGCGGTTGTTCGCTCCGTCGGGGCACTCACCTGCGCGGCGTGAGGTGGTCGATCGCCAGTCGGTGGGTGAGGCGGCGCAGCAGCGGTGCCGCCTCCGCCATGCAGCGCGCCGGGTCCGGTTCCAGTTCGGTCAGCGCGTACGCGGCCGAGATGCCCGCGTTCGCCAGCTCCGTCGCGGACAGCCGGCAGCGCCCGGACACCGCCACGCACGGGATGCCCTGGGCCGCCGCGGCCCGGGCCACCCCGGCCGGGGCCTTGCCCGACAACGTCTGCTCGTCCAGCGATCCCTCGCCGGTGACCACCAGGGTGGCGCCGGCCAGGGCCGCGCCGAATCCGAGCAGGTCGAGCAGCAGCTCGATGCCGGGCCGCATCCGGGCGCCCAGCAGCGCCATCGCCGCGAAGCCCACTCCCCCGGCCGCTCCGGCGCCCGGCCGGGAAGCGAACTCCGGCCCGGCGATCGACGCCCAGTGCCGCAGCGCCGCGTCCAAGGTCGCGACGTCGCCGGGGGACGCGCCTTTCTGCGGGCCGTAGACCGCGGCGGCCCCGCGCGGCCCGTACAGCGGATTGTCCACATCGCTCGCCAGCTCGATGTCCACCTCGGACAGGCGCGGCACCTCCAGCGACGCGAGCCGGGACAGGGCCGCACCACCCGGCGGGAGCTCGCGCCCGGCGGCGTCGAGGAGGCGGGCGCCCAGCGCGGTCAGCATCCCCGCGCCGCCGTCGGTACAGGCGCTGCCGCCGACGCCCAGCACGATCCGGCGGCACCCGGCCCGGACGGCCGCGGCGATGACGTCGCCGGTCCCCGCGCTGGTCGCGGTGAGCGGCTCCGGCGGACCCGGCAGCAGGTGCAGCCCGGACGCCTCCGCCAGCTCGACCACCGCGGTGTCCCTGCGCACCGCGTAGGACGCCGTCACCGGCATCCCGGTCGGCCCGCGCGCCGGGACCCGCACCCGCTCGTACCCGGCGGCGACGGCGGCGTCGACCGTGCCCTCGCCGCCGTCGGCCACCGGGAGGGTGCGCACCACCGCCGCCGGGTGGACGTCGGCGAGGCCGGCAGCCACCGCCGACGCCACCTCCGCCGCGGTCAGCGACCCCTTGAACTTGTCCGGGGCGACCAGGACCTTCACGCGCTCGCCTTGAAGGCCCGCCAGTCGCCGAGCTCGGTGATGTCCCGCAGGGCCACGTGCGAGGTGTACGGCCGCCGCAGCAGCATCGCGAACGCCGAACTGCCGTCGGCCAGCTCCACCACCCCCAGCTCCAGCTCGTGCGGCTCGGCCGGCAGCACCTTGTCCCGGAGGGCGTCCAGGGAGACGTCGTAGACCTCGCCGGTGACCGCCGCACCGCCGTGCGACACCGGGTACAACGCCGGGCACTGGTCGCCGACGGCGTAGAACCGGTACTTCGGCGCGGTGTCCGCCACCGCCACGAACGGCGATCCGTCGAGGAGGTGGTGCAGCGGCTCGCCGCGCATGGCGCCGCCGTTGAAGAACATCAGGGCCACGGAGAACTCCTTACCGGAAGAGGGCTTCGACACCGTCGATGGCGAAGTACACCGCGAAGACCAGCGCCAGCAGGGACAGCAGCCAGCCGGCCTCGCGCCACTTGCCGCGGCCGATCTTGATCAGCACGAACGCGATCAGACCGGCGCCGACGCCGTTGGTGATCGAGTAGGTGAACGGGATCAGCGCGGCGGTCAGGAACACCGGGATCGTGTAGTCCGGGTCGTGCCACGGGATGGTCCGGCACTGCGCGACCATCATGCCGCCGATGACGACCAGCGCGGGCGCCGCGGCCTGCGCCGGGACGACCCCGGCCAGCGGCGTGAACAGCAGCGTCCCGGCGAACAGCAGACCGGTGACGACGCTCGCGAGCCCGGTCCGAGCCCCTTCGCCGACGCCGGCCGCGGATTCGAGGAACACCGTGTTCGGCGACGAGCCGGTGACGCCGCCCGCGATCGCGCCCGCGCCGTCGACCAGCAGGATCCGGCCCATCCGCGGGACCTTGCCGTTCTTCGACAGCCCGGCCTCGTCGGAAACGCTGGTGATCGTGCCCATGGCGTCGAAGAAGCCGGAAAGCACCAGTGTGAACAGGAACACCGTGGCCGCCAGCGCGCCCGCGGAGGCGAAGCCGCCGAACAGGTCGATGTGGCCGAACAGCCCGAAGTCGGGCGCCGCGACGACGTGCTCGGGCAACGCCGGGGTGGTGAGACCCCAGCCGCCGACGCCGAACCCCTCGTGCAGCACGACGGCGAGCACGGTGGACACTCCGATGCTGATCAGCACCGCGCCCGGGACCTTGCGGGCCATCAGCACGATCATCAGCAGCAGACCGAAGCAGAACACGACGATCGGCCAGCCGTGCAGGTGCCCGCTCGCCCCGAGGCGCACCGGGACCGTGGTCTGCGCCGCGTCCGGCACCCGGGTTACGAACCCGGCGCTGACCAGGCCCACGAGGGCGATGTAGAGCCCGATCCCGACGGTGATCGCCATCTTGAGCGGCCTGGGGATGGCGTTCATGATCCGCTCGCGGACGCCGCTGACGGCCATCAGCACGATGCACACGCCTTCGAGCACGACCAGGCCGAACGCCTGCGCCCAGGTCATCGACGGCGCCATCTGGAAGGCGACGATGCCGTTGATGCCGAGCCCGGCGGCCAGCGCGAGGGGCGCGTTGCCGACAAGTCCCATGAGGACGGTCATCACGGCGGCGGCGAGCGCGGTCGCTGTGGTCACCTGAGCGGCGGAGAGCCGGGCGCCGGTGATGTCGGCGGAGGCACCGAGGATGAGCGGGTTGAGCAGCACGATGTAAGCCATCGCGACGAACGTCGTGATACCGCCGCGGACTTCGCGGCCGATTGTGCTCTGCCGGGCCCGCAGCTCGAAGAGCTTGTCGAACAGCGAACGGCGCTGGGGTGGTTCGGGTACTTCGCCGAGTTCGGGTTCCTGGATCTCTACCTGGGTCATGCGTCCTGCCCTTGCCGGTGGGTGTGCTCGGCCAGGCCAAGGCACCACGCCGTGCCTGGGCGAGCGGGACGTTCGATTCGGTTGTGCTCCGGTCAGCTGGCCTTGTGGGTCAGGAGTCGGCGGGTCAGTAGTCGGTGCGGTCGCTCTTGTCGAGCCAGGCCGCGAACGGCGCGAAACCGTCCTTTGCGGACAGTCGCGTGACGGGGACCGTCCACGTGTCGCGGGGACGGTCGAAGAGCTCGTAGAAGGCGCGGTCGTCGAAGCCGGCCTTGGCCGCGTCGTCGCGGTCGGCGGCGAAGAGGACCTTGTCCACCCGCGCCCACAGCGCCGAGGACAGGCACATCGGGCACGGCTCGCAGCTGGACACGAGCACGCAGCCATCGAGCTTGAACGTGCCGAGCGCCTGGCAGGCCGCGCGGATCGCGACCACCTCGGCGTGCGCGGTCGGGTCGAGGTTCGCCGTGACGCGGTTGACGCCGGTCGAGACGATCTCGCCGTCCTTGACGATCAGCGCGCCGAACGGGCCCCCGCCGTTTTCGACGTTGTGCGTGGCGATCCGGACGGCTTCGCCGAGCCAGTCCTGCTCGACGGAAACGGACGTGGTCATCTCAGACTCCGGTGATGTGCTCGGGGCGGATCGGGACGCGCGGCAGCTCGAGGCCGGTGGCCGCGCGGATGGCGTTGGCGATCGCCGGCGTGGCGGAGATCGTGGGCGGTTCGCCGACGCCGCGGACGCCGTAGGGCGCATGCGGGTCGGGCCGTTCGAGAACGTCGACGCGCATCGGCGGCATGTCGAGGATGGTCGGGATGAGGTAGTCGGTGAACGACGGGTTCCGCACCTTGCCGTCCTCGACCAGGATCTCCTCCATCACGGCGAGGCCGAGGCCCTGGGCCGAGCCGCCCTGGATCTGGGCGACGACGGCGTCGGGGTTCATCGCCTTGCCGACGTCCTGGGCGCAGTCCAGCTGCACCACCTTGACCAGGCCGAGTTCGAGGTCGACGTCGACCACCGCGCGGTGGGCGGAGAAGCCGTACTGGACGTGGGCGTCGCCCTGCCCGGTCTCCGGGTCCAGCGGGTAGGTCGGGCGGTGGTGGAATTCGCGGGTCTCCTCGATCGCGGTGCCGCCCAGCAGCTCGGCCAGGTCCGCGACGACTTCGCCGTCGGCCGCGACGACCTTCCCGCCCACCAGGGAAATCCCTTCGGCGGGCACCCCGAGCCGGGTGCAGACCGCCTCGGCCACCGCGCGGCAGGCGTTGCGGACCGCGCCGCCGGTGACGTAGGTCTGGCGTGACGCCGAACTGGAGCCGGCGTCACCGACGCTCGTGTCGGCCGGGTGCGCGCTGACCCGCGTCACGCCGAGCTCGGTGCGGGCGATCTGCTGCTGCAGCGTCACCAGCCCCTGCCCGACCTCGGCGGCGGCGGTGTGGACCATCGCCACCGGCTCACCGCCGAGCACCTCCAGGCGGACGCGGGCGGTCGAGTAGTCGTCGAGGCCCTCGGCGTAGGAGATGTTCTTGATCGTGACGCCGTAACCGACCCCGCGGACGACACCTTCGCCGTGGGTGGTGTTCGACGCGCCGCCGGGCAGCTCGCGGATGTCGCGGTCGCCGGTGGGCTCGGGCGGCAGCGGCAGGTCGCGGACCCGCTGGACCAGCTCGGCGACCGGGGCCGGGAAATCCACCACCTGCCCGGTGACCACAGTGGACCCTTCGCTCAAGGCGTTGCGGATCCGCAGCTCCGCCGGGTCCATGCCCAGCGCCGCCGCGAGTTTGTCCATCTGGGACTCGTAGGCGTAGGTCGGCTGGACCGCGCCGAGGCCGCGCATCGCGCCGCAGGTCGGGTTGTTGGTGTAGACGCCCCAGCCCTCGATGTGCGCGTTCGGCACGTCGTAGGGGCCCACGCTGAGCGTGGTGCCGTTGCCGACCACGACCGGCGTCTTGGAGGCGTAGGCACCGCCGTCGAAGTACAGCTTCGCGCGGACGTAGACGAGCTTGCCGTCGCGGGTGGCGCCGTGCTCGTAGTACATCTTCGCGGGGTGGCGGTGGACGTGCCCGAAGAACGACTCCAGGCGGTTGTAGCTCATCTTCACCGGGCGGCCGGTGCGCAGGGCCAGCATGCAGGAGTGGATCTGCATGGACAGGTCCTCGCGGCCGCCGAACGCCCCGCCGACACCCGACAGCGTCAGCCGGACCTTCTCCAGGGGCAGGCCCAGGGCCTTCGCCGTCTGGCGCTGGTCGACGTGCAGCCACTGGGTGGCCAGGTAGAGGTCGACGCCGCCGTCCTCGGCCGGCACCGCGAGGCCGGACTCCGGGCCGAGGAACGCCTGGTCCTGCATGCCGATCTCGTACACGCCGGACACGACCACGTCCGCGGTGGCGGCCGGATCGCCCTTGACGATCCGCTGGTGGCGGACCAGGTTCCCGCCCGGGTGCAGCTTCGGCAGCGTGTCGTCGTGCGCGGCCCGCTCCGGGTCGGTGATCGGCTCGAGGACGTCGTACTCGACGACGATCTCCTTGAGCGCCTGCCGCGCGATCTCCGGGTGGTCGGCGGCCAGGATGGCGACCGGTTCGCCCTGGTAGCGCACCAGACCGTCGGCCAGCGCCGGGGTGTCCTGGTACTTCAGGCCGTAGACGTTCTCGCCGGGTACGTCCTCGTGGGTCAGCACCGCGTGCACACCCGGCCGGGCCAGCGCGCGGGAGACGTCGATGCGGACGATCCGGGCGTGCGGGTGCGGGCTGCGCAGGGTGGCGCCCCACAGCATGTCCTCGTGCCACAGGTCGGAGGAGTAGGCGAACTCGCCGCGGACCTTGAGCGTGCCGTCCGGACGCAGCGGGCTCTCGCCGATGCCGCCGGCGATGGTGTCGTGCAGCTCCTGCGGGGAGCGGGCCGGGGCGCTCATCGGACGGCCTTCTTCGCGGCGGCGTCGCGGACGGCGTCGAGGATCTTCTCGTAGCCGGTGCAGCGACAGAGGTTGCCGGCGAGGGCCTCGCGGATCTCGACGTCGCTGGGGTCGGGGACGCGCTCGATCAGGTCGTGCGCCGCGACCAGCAGGCCGGGCGTGCAGAAGCCGCACTGGACGGCGCCGCGTTCGACGAACGCCTCCTGCACCGGGTCGAGGGCGTCCCCGTCGGCCAGGCCTTCGACCGTGACGACCTCGCGGCCCTCGGCCTGCCCGGCCGCGACCAGGCACGAACAGGCCGGGACACCGTCGAGGTAGACCGTGCACGAACCGCATTCGCCCTGTTCGCAGGCGTTCTTCGAGCCGGGGAGGCCGAGCCGCTCGCGCAGGACGTAGAGGAGGCTCTCGCCTTCCCAGACGTTGTCGGCCCGGCGGGATTCGCCGTTGACGGTGACGTTCACGCGCACTTCGCGCTCCCTCCGCAATATTCGGTCCAGGCCCAGGTCAGCGTCCGTCTCGCCATGACGCCGAGGGCGTGGCGGCGGTAGGCGGCGCTCCCCCGGACGTCGTCGATCGGGGCCGCGGCGGCCGCGACCAGGTCGCCGAAGCGGCGCTTCACCGAGTCGGCGATCGCCTTCGGCGAGTCCCAGTCCAGCTCGCCGGCCAGGAACTCCTCGGCCTCGAAGGCCCGGCGGGGCGTGGGCGCAGCCGAGCCGACGCCGGTGCCGACACGCTTTTCCGACGGGTGCAGGGCCAGTCCGAAGGCGGCGACGGCGATGACCATGGCGTTGCGGGTGCCGATCTTGCTGAACTGCTGCGGCCCGGTGGCCGGGGCCACCAGCACGGCCGTGATCAGCTCGTCCGGCTCCAGGACGTTCCGCTTGACGCCGGTGTAGAAGTCCTTCGCCGCGACGATCCGGGTGCCGCGGACCGAGGCGATCTCGACCTCGGCGTCCGCCGCCAGCAGCGCCGGGTGGGAATCCCCCGCGGGCGAAGCCGCACCGAGGTTGCCGCCCACCGAGCCGCGGTTGCGGATCTGCGGCGAGCCGACGGTCCGCGCGGCCATGGCCAGACCCGGCAGCTTCGCCCCCAGTTCGGTGATGATCCGGGCGTAGGGCACGGCCGCGCCGATCCGGAGCCGGCCGCCGTCGGTGCCGTGCTCGTGCAGCTCGGGCACCCGCCCGAGGTCGAGGAGCGACTCCGGGCGGCGGTGGTCGAAGTTGAGCTCGACCATCACGTCCGTGCCACCGGCGATCGGGACCGCACCGGGGGTCGCCGCCTTCGCGGCGAGCGCGTCGGCCAGCGAGGCGGGTCGGAGGAATTCCACTGTGGACGTCCTTTCGGGGCTGCTTCGGCAAGAAGTACACACGCTCCGGTGTGGCCGCGACCACGGCAAAACCCCTGAAAGAAGGGTGAATTTCGGGCTCGCGTTTGTACTTTCCGACAACCGCCGTCGTGCGCGCGCGGAAAGGCCGCCGTACGAGGTCGGGTCTCGCACGGCGGCCTTGGTCACGCGGGGGTTACGCGGGCTCGAACTCCTTGACGGAGTCGAGGGCGGCACCCATGGCGGCGTTGCCCTCGCGCTCGATCATGATCTCGACCAGGACCGGGCGGCTGGTGCGCTCGGCTTCCTTGCGCGCCCATTCCAGGGACGTGCGGATCTCACCCGGCTCGTGCACGCGGGTGCCCGAGCAGCCGTAGGCCTCCATGATCTTGACGTTGTCCGTGCCGTTCGAGTCGTAGTGGATGTCGACCTCGAAGTTCATTTCGTAGCCGGTCTCGGCCTGGCGGATGAGCCCGAGGTACTCGTTGTTGAGCATGATGAGCACGAACCCGACGTCGTACTGGGCGGCCACCGCCAGCTCCTCGACGAGGAACTGGAACGAGTAGTCGCCGACCACGCCGACGACCTCGGCCTCCGGGCGAGCCTTCTTCACCCCGATCGCGGCGGGGATCTCCCAGCCGAGCGGGCCGGCCTGGCCGCACACCTGGTAGTGCCGCGGCTTGTGCGCCTGCTGGAACTGGCCCGACCAGATCTGGTAGAGCCCGATCGCGGTGACGAAGTAGGTGTCTTCGCCGAAGGTTTCGTTGATCTCCTTGAACACCCGCGGCGCCTTGATCGGCAGGCTGTCGAAGTCGTCCCGCCGGGGCAGCGCCTCCTTCAGCTCGCCGATCCGGGTGACCCATTCGCGACGCGGCTGCGTCTCGCGCTTCTCCAGCGCGGCCAGCAGCGCGTCGAGGAACTCACGCGTGTCCGACACGATCCCGAGGTCGGGGCCGAACACCTTGCCCAGCTGGGTGGGCTCGATGTCGACGTGGATGAACTTCCGCTCGCCGCGGTAGACCGACAGTTCGCCGGTGTGCCGGTCGCCGAACCGGGCGCCCAGCGCGAGCACCAGGTCGGCCTCGAGGAAGGCCGCGTTCGCCCAGCGCTGCGACGTCTGGATGCCGGCCATCCCGGCGAACAGCTCGTGGTCCTCGGGGAAGCTGCCCTTGCCCATGAGCGTCACCTGCACCGGGACGTCGAGGCGCTCGGCGGCGGCCCGCAGCTGCTCGCTCGCCTCACCGAGCACCACCCCGCCGCCGGCCAGGATCAGCGGGCGCTCGGCTCGGAGGAGCATTTCGAGGGCCCGCTCGACCCGCGCGGGCGCGGGCTTCACGGGCGTCACCGGCAGCGGCGAGTCGATCGAAGAGTCCCACTCGATGTCCTGCTTCTGGACGTCGATCGGGAGGTCGATGAGCACCGGGCCGGGGCGGCCGGACCGGGCGATCCGGAACGCCTCGCGGAAGATCCACGGCAGCTGCGCGGCCTCCTTGACCTGCACCGCCCACTTCGTCACCGGCTTGGCGATCTCGACGATGTCGACGGCCTGGAAGGCTTCCTGGTGCAGTTTGGTGGTCGCCGCCTGGCCGGTGATGCAGATCATCGGGATCGAGTCCGCGTGCGCGGTGTAGAGCCCGGTGATCATGTTCGTGCCGGCCGGCCCGGACGTGCCGATGGCGACGCCGACGTTGCCGTTCGTCCTGGCCCAGCCGTCGGCCATGTGCGTCGCGCCCTCTTCGTGGCGGACGATCAGGTGCTCGATCGCCCGGCCTTGTAGGGCGTTATACAGCGGGAGGATCGCGGCGCCGGGGCAGCCGAAGACGGTGTCGACGCCTTCGCTCTCCAGGACGTCGACGACCGCCTGCATCGCGGGGATTCTGGGCATGTCACACCTCCGCCGGGACGCGGCCCGACAACTGTTCGACGACCTTCAGCAAGGCCGAGTGGTCCAGGGAGCCGTGGCCCATGGCGCGGCCGGCGGCGACGAGCTGGGCGACCAGCCCGGTGAGCGGGAGCGCGACGTCGGCCTGCCGGGCGGCGGCCAGCGCGATCCCCATGTCCTTGTGGTGCAGGTCGATCCGGAAGCCGGGCGCGAACCGGCGGTCCACCATGGACTTGCGCTTGAGCTCGAGGATCCGGCTGCCCGCCAGGCCGCCGGCGAGCACGTCGAGCCCGACTGCGGCGTCCACACCGGACGCTTCGAGCAGCACGATCGCCTCCGCCACGAGGCCGTAGATCCCGCCCACGACGAGCTGGTTGGCCGCCTTCACCACCTGGCCGGCGCCGTGCGGCCCGACGTGCACGACGGTCTTGCCGACCGCGTCCAGGACCGGCTTGGCGGCCTGGAAGTCCTCTTCGAGGCCACCGACCATGATGGACAGCGACGCCTGCTCGGCGCCGGCCTGCCCGCCCGAGACGGGGGCGTCGAGCACGCCGATCTTCTTGTCCTGCGCGGCCTGGGCGATCGCGATCGACGTCTCCGGCCGGATGGTGCTCATGTCGATCAGGAGCGTGCCCGGCTCGGCGCTCTCCAGCACGCCACCCGCGGCCAGCACCACCTCTTCGACGTGCGGGTGGTTCGGCAGCATCGTGATCACGACGTCCGCGCCCGCCACCGCGTCGGCGACGCCGGTCGCGGCGCGTCCGCCCGCGGACTCGAGCTTCTCCCCCGCGGCCGCGGTGACGTCGTAGCCGCTGACGTCGTGGCCGGCCGCGACCAGGTGTGCGGCCATCGGGGCGCCCATCACGCCCAGTCCGATGAATCCCAGTTTCATGCTCGTCCCCTTCGGGTTTTCGGCAGCCAGCCCAGCGACGTGACGGTGTCGGGGTCCGGGATGTACTCGATCCCGACGAACCCGTCGTAACCCGCGTTCTGGAGCTTCCCGAGGTACCCGTCGATGTCCAGTTCACCGGTACCGGGCTGGTGGCGGCCGGGCGCGTCGGCGACCTGCACGTGCCCGATCCGCGGTGTGTGCACCGTGACCAGGGCGTCGAGGTCGTCTCCGTTGACTGCCAGGTGGTAGAGGTCGGCCAGCAGCCGCACGTTCCCGCGCCCGAGGTCGTCGAGCACGGCCACGGCGTCCGCGGCGGTCTTGAGCGGGTAGCGGTCCGCGCCGGAGAGCGGTTCGAGGACCAGTTGTGCCCCGATCCGGGCGGCGGCGTCGGCGGCCTTGTCCAGGTGGACGCGGGCCAGGTCGTCCTGCTTGGCCGGGTCTTCGCCGTCGAGCCGGTTGCCGTAGAGCGCGTTGAAGCTGCGGCAGCCGGTGCGTTCGGCGATGCCGAGGGCGACGGCGAGGCTGTCGGCGAACTCGGTCTCCCGGCCGATCCACGAGACCAGGCCCCGCTCCCCCGCCGCCATGTCCCCGGCGTAGAAGTTCAGCCCGCGCAGCCGGACTCCGTCGAGGCTCTCGACGAACGCGTCCACGTCTTCCCGGGCGGGCACCGCGGAGTCGAACGGCCACCAGTACTCGACATCGGTGAACCCGGCGTCCCGCGCGGCGGCCGCGCGGTCGAGGAGCGGGACCTCCTTGAACAGGATCGACAGGTTGGCGACGTACGGCAGGGAGTGCCCCTCTTCAGGCATCGCGACCTCGAATTTCGCTATACGGAATCTTTCTTTCGCATATCGAGAATAACTCGCGGTGCGTCCCGGGGTCAACGGCGAGCCGGCGCGCGCTCGAGCCGGCCCGGCGTGAAAACACGCCAAGGAGGTCCGGACGGCCAGTAGCCGTCCGGACCTCCTTGGCGGACCTCAGATCAGTCCTCTGCCCCCTACAGCGGACGGACCCGGAGCGCCGTCCGCGGCAGCTCGTGGTCATCGGGTCGGACATCGATGTAGAACAACGCCTCGTCCACGGCTGCGTCGTCGCCGCCCCAGCGCACGGTGCCGCCCAGGTCGGCGATGATCCCGTGGATCGCGGCGACCTGCGGGGCGTAGAAGCCGCCGCGGGAGCCCGGCGGGTAGTGACCCGCCCGGATCCTGACCGCCGTCCCCGAAGCCAGGTTCGACTCGGGCAGTGCCGGCTTGACCGCGGCCGGAGGGCACCAGCCGGTCACGTCGCCGTCGCGCAGTTCGTCCACGTCGCAGTGGAACCGGTGGATGACGTGCGCCAGCACCGCGTCCACCACGCCGATGCGCAGCTGCACCCCGGACAGCGGGGTGCCGGGCACCGGGCGCGTGTGGATGTTCCCGCGGCCGTCGGCGACCTTTTCCATCTCCCAGCCGTTGTGCGACGGCACTCCGGTCAGCACGTCGTTCCGCTTCGGCTGCCGGCGCTTGCTCTCCTCTTCCCACTGGTCCGTTCCGGCGTCCGCCGGCGAGGCCGGTGCCAGTACCACGGTTGCTCCGGCCATCGCCGCGGCGATGAGGAACGTCCGGCGTCGCAAGGGATTCACGTCTGCTCCTCCTTCCTCATCGGTGCCGCGAGATGCCGTTGTACTTCTCGAGGATGTGGTACAGCGCCATGCGCTGCCCCGCGTGCTCCTCCGCCTCCTTGCCCCAGCCCTGGTAGCGGCGCAGGATCTCGAAGATCTCCCACTCGGTGTAGTTCAACGCGATCGGCCGCAGCACCGTCTCGCCGTCCGGCGGATTCCGGCCGCCCGGTTTGCCGTCCGCACCCCAGATGTGGGCCATCGCGACGGTCCGGAGCGCGTATTCGTCGTTCCTGACCTGCCTCCAGGCGGCGTAGATGTCGTCGTCGTCGGCGGTGTCCCGGATCGGGCCGGTGGCCACCCCCTTGGTGATGCAGTGGTTCCACGCCAGGATCGCGGTGGCCCCGAAGATCTGGGCGATTCCCGTCGACGAGTCCCTCGGCCCATTCGGTGGGGGCGGCAGGCCCGGCTGAGGGTCGTGGTAAGCCACGACCAACACATCGACGGCGTCGTCGGCCGCGTCCCAGTGCCGCATCTCCCAGTACGCCGACGCCTGGATCAGTGCCTTGCGCATGCCGTACCGGTTCGACAGCTCGGTGATGACGTCGTCGTGGTCCAGCACGGTGGTTCGCAGGCATCCCTCGTGCGTGAAGTTCCGCACGCCACCGTTGTTCGGGAACCCGATGGACTCCATGTACTTTCCGACGTCGAGTTCCAGCGCCGGGTACACCTCCGTCGCCAGCCGGGTGTCCGGTACGAAGGTGCGCGGCGGGTCGAACGAGTTCTGCCCGATGTCACGGCCCGAAGCGACGTCGACGTCGATCTGGATCGAGCCGTCCCCGGAACCGATCACGCGCGTCACGATCTGGTCGTACGCCCAGTCCTCCGGCAGCGGGTAACCCAGGTTGCCGGAGAAGCCCCTGGACATGTCCGACACGAAGCTCGCCGTCGAGTGCCCGGCGGCCGCGACCCGCGAGCACACGTTGCGCGGGCCGTAGATACCCACCAGATACGGGTTGCCGGCGTCGGCCAGGGAATCCACGATGCCCTTGAAGTGCGGCAGGACGTTCAAGGTCACGTCGTCGTCGAGGGCGTCGAAGTCGACGGAGAAGAAGATCCGCGTGCCGTTCCGGAACCCGTGGTCCTGCGCCGCGTTCATCGCGGCGTAGCCCGCGGCCCGGCCGGCCGCGTAGCCGAAGCTTGCCGCGTCGCGCCCGAACGTCTGGTAGATCGGGAAGCACCGCAGGCCGTTGGCGGCGATGGTCTGCAGTTCTCCCGGCTGGATCGGTTTCTCCGGGGAGGCCGTGCTCAGCGCGGTGAGGTAGCGACCGACGTACCTGATCCCTTGTGCCTTCAGCGTTGCCGCACGGGCATCGGTGATCTTGGTGACACCGTCGCACGCCTCGCCGTTGCGGGTTTGATCACCGAACGAGACCAGCAGCGATGCCCACGTCGGGAAGTCACCGGTTCCGGACACCGTGAGCTTCGCGAACGACTGGAACGCCTGCACGGCGCTGCCCACCGAGGAATCGAACGTGCCGGTGAAGTCGACCGGCCGCGCGTTCAACACCATCGCCGCCGAGAACAGCCACACCCAGATTCCCGTGTTGCCGAGGGAGACCGGGTGCTGCTTCAGCCCCGCCTGCGTGCCGGGACCGAACACGCCGTTGGCGGTCCCGTCGGCCATGCCCAGCTCGTACTGGATCGCGAACAGGACCGACTTGGCCACGTCCCGCGAATGGTGGCCGTCGCAGGGGATGACGAAGAAGTCGCGGCGGCCGATGTAGCGTCCGTTCAGCCACTGCTGGATCTCGCGGACCGTCGCCGAACCGGAGTTGACGTTGACGTAGGCATCCATGGTCAACAGCGCTTTGAACACCTTCGGTGTCAGGTCGCTGCCGGGGAACACCGTTCCGACGCCCATGTCCTCCTTGAGCTTCGTCACCGCGGCCTGGACGCGGGGACCGTAGGCGCCGTTGATGCCGTCGCCGTCGTAGCCTTTGCAGTACAGCGCCGACTGGATGATCCGGCAGAAGTCCGCCGAAGGCATCGTGCCGAAGTTCAGCTTCGGGTACTTCGCCGTGAGCGTGGACAGCGTGGTCGGCCCGAAGCTGTCCGACACCGGCGAGATGCCCAGCTGCCACTGCAGCGCGCGGGTCAGCGCGTACATGACCTTCCACTTGGTGAGGCCGTCCTCCTCGACCGTCATCCCGATCCGGCTGCCGTAGACGTCGTTGACGAAGCGCTGGGCCTGTCTGACCATCTCGTCGGCCATCGTCAGCCGACCTGGATCTCGTCGGTCTTGTCGTTCCACCCGAAGTCGCGGAAGTCGGAGTAGATGCCGTTCGCGGCCAGGTACGCCCGACCGTCCAGCCCGATGGAGTAGTTGACCAGGGTGGCGCCGCCCTGCGGCCGGTGCACCGCGGCGCTGCTGGCCATGTCGCGGAACTTCCAGTCTTCCAGTTTCTTCTTGCCCGGCAGGTTCCACTGCAGGCGCTTACCGGTGTGGTTGATGTTCTCCCACAGGCACACCCAGGTGAACGGGCAGTCTTCGGCCGCGGCGGGACCGAAGCGGCCCGTGGTGGCCGCGAATTCCTGCGGAGTCCGGAAACAGCGGACGTCGCCCACCGCGAACTCGGCGCAGACCTCGGCGTCGGCCCAGCCTTTGCCGAGATCGATGGTCGTGCCCTGGTAGGAGGCCAGCACCCCTGCCGGTGCCGCGTCCGCGGGCGTCTGGGCGATCGAGAAGGCCCCGATCACCATCGCGGTCAGGACGCCTGCTTTCACCCTGCGCATGTGTTCCCCTCGGTTCGTGCGTTCTCATGGGTTGCCGGGACGGAAGTGACCGACACGGGTGTCACCGAACGTGACCGGTCAAGGGTGCAAGTACCCCTCGCAGGCCAGCTGCTGCTCACTGTCGGTTTCGTCCCTGAAGCAGAGATCGACCCAGCGGGGGCCGCCGGCGATGTCGACGGGCACGTTGATCGTGCTGGAGGTCACGTCGTTGCAGTGCAGGCTGGTGCTCCTCGCCGGCCAGCGCTTCCAGTTGGCGTCGTAGGCGTAGACGTAGAGCCGGCGGCAGTTGCTGGCCTTGAACAAGTAGTCGACGTCGACGGACCGTTGGTGCCAGCGCAGCATGCCGGCGGCGTAGGTCGCACCGTAGCGGAGGACCGGGTCGATCGAGCTGGACGGGTCGCCGGTGGTCGTGGCGGGTGCCGCGGTGGCGATCGGCGCCCCGGCCAGGACGGTCGCCCCCACGACCGCGGTCACGGCCGCGGCCGCCTTCACACGGCTGAACGGAACCGAGCCGGCTCGGTTCCGGACTCTTGTATTGGCCATCGTGGCTCTCCCCCTCGTCGAGAACGACTGCGATCGTCGGGAGCTTGGCAGCGTCCGCTGCAATGGCACTGCAGTCTTACGGAAGGTGGCCGGTCGGAGACATTCCGGGCAAATGTCTCCAGGTGCCCTGCGCCGCTGCCGCGGGGTTTTCACCTGTTCTGGACGTGCTGCCAGCCGAAGCGGCCCTTGATGCAGAGGTTGCCGTGCGTCACCGAGCTCTCGTGCGGGGAAGTCACCTTGACGATCTCGTTGTCCTGGACGTGCAGGGTCACAGTGCAGCCGACCCCGCAGAACGTGCAGATGGTGGTCGTGGCCGTCTGACGCTCCTCGTCCCAGGTGCCGTCTTCGCGCTTGTCGTACTCGCGTTTGAAGCTCAGCGCCCCGGTCGGGCAGACCTCGACGCAGTTGCCGCAGTACACGCAGGCGCTGTCCGGCAACGGGTTCGAGAACTCCGTCGAGATCCGGGCGTCGAAGCCCCGGCCGGCCACGGTGATCGCGAACGAGTTCTGCCACTGCTCGCCGCACGCGTCGACGCACTTGTAGCAGAGGATGCACTTCCCGTAGTCCCGGACGTAGAGCTCGTTGTCGACCAGGGCCGGCTGCGCCACCGTCGCCGCGTCCGGGCCGAAGCGGTCCGGGTCCGCGCCGGTTTCCGCCAGCCACTCCGCGACGCCCGGTGTGGTCGACAGGTCCGTCGCCGAAGCCAGGAGTTCGAGGACGACTTTGCGGCTGGTGCGGGTGCGCTCGGAGTCGGTGCGCACCACCATGCCCGGCTCGGCCTTGCGCGAGCACGACGGCACCAGCGTCCGTGCGCCCTCGACTTCGACCATGCAGACGCGGCACGCGTTCGCCGGTTCCAGGGTGTCGCCGTAGCACAACGTCGGGATCGCCTTGCCCGCCGCCGTGCACGCGTCGAGAATCGTCGAGCCTTCGGGTACGCGGACCGTCTCACCGTCCACGGTGAACTCGACCAGCCGCTTGGGGATTCCGATGTCCACTGTGGCCATAGCTCCTCCACGGAGAAACGTGTGTCGTCGCTGGTCACTTGAGTGCTCCCAGCCGGTCGATGGCGGACTCGATGGCGTTCCACGCGGTCTGGCCGAGCCCGCAGATCGACGAGTCCCGCATGACCCCGCCCACCTCGCGCAGCAGCGGCCGCTCCGCCGAACCGGAGGCCAGGACACGGCGGATCGCTTCCTCCTGCCGCACCGTCCCGATCCGGCACGGGACGCACTGGCCGCACGACTCGTCGCGGAAGAACTCCGCGATCCGCAGCAGGAAGCCGCCGAGGTCGGCGAGGTCGTCGAGGACCAGGACGACACCCGAGCCGAGCGTCGTCTTCGCCGCCCGCGCGTCCTCGAACGTCAGCGGCAGATCCAGCTCGTCCGGCCGGACGAACCCGCCGGCCGCGCCGCCCAGCAGCACCGCCCGCAGCGACCGGCCTTCCGGCACTCCCCCGGCCATGGCGAGCAGTTCCCGCAGCGTCGCCCCGAACGGCACCTCGTAGACGCCGGGCCGCACGACGTTGCCGGACAGGCAGAACAGCTTCGGCCCGGCCGAGGCTTCCGTGCCGATCGCCCGGTACGCGGCCGCGCCTTCGGTGAGGATCAGCGGCACGTTCACCAGCGTCTCGACGTTGTTCACCACGGTCGGCTTGCCGAACAGCCCCTGTTCGACCGGGAACGGCGGCTTCGTCCGGGGTTCCCCGCGGAAGCCCTCGATCGAGTTGAAGATGGCGGTCTCTTCGCCGCAGATGTAGGCGCCCGCGCCGCGCCGGATCCCGATGTCGAACGAGAACCCCTCGTGGCCCATGACGTCGGTGCCGAGGAACCCGCGTTCGCGGCAGACGTCGAGGGCGTTCCGCAGCAGCCGCAGCGCCCGCGGGTACTCGCCGCGGAGGTAGACGAACCCCTGGGTGGCGCCGATCGCGTACGCCGCGATCGTCATGGACTCCACCAGCGCGAACGGGTCGCCTTCGAGCAGCACGCGGTCCTTGAACGTGCCGGGTTCGCTCTCGTCGGCGTTGCACACCAGGTAGTGCGGCCCGGCGGGCTGGGCGGCGGTGGCCGCCCACTTGCGCCCGGTCGGGAACGCGGCTCCGCCGCGGCCGAGCAGGCCGGCGTCGGTGACCTCGCGGATCACCGCGGCCTGGCCCATCCGCAGGGCGTTCCGCAGCGCCGCGTAGCCGCCGGACGCGCGGTAGTCGTCCAAACCGGCCGGATCGACGACACCGACTCGGCGCAGCAACCGCAGCCCGTCCTTCTGGTGGATCACCGGCGGCGCGCCCTGGCCCGCCACCGGCTCCCGCCCGGCGGCGAGCACGGCCGACGCGCCGGTCGCCGGGGCGAGCAGCTCGGTCGTCGCCGGGTCGCCGGCCTGGAACGTCAGCGCCGCGGGGGCCCGTTCGCAGACACCGAGGCACGGGCTTCGCAGCCACGTGACCCCGCCGCGCGCCTTCCCCGCGGCGCCGACGTGCTCGGTGAGGACGTCGCACACCGTCTCCGCGCCGGTGAGCCGGCAGGCCAGGTCGGTGCACACGTGCACCACCCGCGCCGGGCGTTCCTCCAGGGCGAACAGCGAGTAGAAGCTCGCCACGCCGTAGGCGTCCGCGGGCGGCACGTGCAGCGTCTCGCAGATGAGGTTCAGCGCGCCCTGGCTGATCCAGCCGACCCGGTCGTTGACGGCGTGCAGGGCGGGGAGCAGCTGGTCACGGCCGCCACCGGCGAACCCGGCGACCGCCGCCCGTTCTTCGTGCGACGCGACGGCGTCCAGCAGTTTGAGGTCCACTTCAGACCTCCACCGGCAGCTTGTCGACGCGGATCGCCGCCGCCTTGTACTCGGCGGTTCCGGCGATCGGGCAGGTGGCTTCGATGGTGATGACGTTGACGTCGACCTCGTCCGGGAAGTGGAAGGTCATGAACGCGAGCCCCGGCTTCAGGCCCTTGTCGAGCCGCACCGGCGCGACGATCGCGCCCCGCCGGGACGAGATCCGGACCAGTTCGCCGGGTTCGACGCCGAGGGCGCGGGCGTCCCCGGGGCAGAGGTCGAGGGTCTCCCCGTGCCGCAGTGGCGAGGGGAACCCGCTCGACTGGACGCCGGTGTTGTAGGAGTCCAGCCGCCGGCCGGTGGTGAGCCGGATCGGGAACTCCTCGGTGAGCAGGTCGACCGGCGGGCTGTGCTCGAGCACCGTGAACGGCGCCGGCCGGCCGCGTTCGGCCGGGTCCGCGGCCCACAGCCGGGCGTGCAGGAACGTCGGCTCGAGGGTGTCTTCGGAGTAGCACGGCCATGGGATGCCGCCGAGCTCTTCGAGGCGCGCGTAGGACATCCCGGCGTGCATCGGCGACAGCGACCGCAGCTCGTCCCAGACCTCTTCGCCGCCGGTGTAGTGCCAGTCGTGGCCGAGCCGGCGGGCGAGCTCCGACAGCAGTTCGATGTCGTCACGCGCGCCTTCCGGCGGCTCGAGGGCCTTGCGGACGCGCTGGACCCGCCGTTCGGAATTGGTGAAGGTGCCGTCGCTCTCGCACCAGGCCGCCGACGCCGGCAGCACGACGTCGGCCAGCTGGGCGGTCTTGGTCAGGAAGATGTCCTGCACGATCAGGTAGTCGACGTTGGCCAGCCGCTTGATCGTGTGCTCGCAGTCCGCTTCGGACTGCACCGGGTTCTCGCCGATGATGTACACGCAGGTCAGGTCGCCGCGTTCCATCGCGTCGAGCATCTGGGTGAGGTTGAGGCCCTGGTGCGGCGGGATCGATGAGCCCCACGCCGCGTCGAACTTGGCTCGGACGCCGGCGTCGAGGACGTCCTGGAAGCCGGGGAGCCGGTCCGGGATGGCACCCATGTCGCCGCCGCCCTGGACGTTGTTCTGCCCGCGCAGCGGGTTCAGCCCGGCGCCGTAGCGGCCGACCTGCCCGGCCAGCAGGGCCAGGTTGATCAGCGCCAGCACGTTGTCGGTGCCGTTGTGGTGCTCGGTGATGCCCAGGGTCCAGGACAGCTGGGCGCGGTCGGCGCGCGCGTAGGTGTGGGCGAGTTCGCGGATCAGCCCGGCCGGGACGCCGGTGGTCTTCTCCGCGACCTCCGGCGTCCACGGCTCGACCGACGCGGCGAACTCGGCGAACCCCTCCGTGGCCCGCTCGACGAAGGTCGTGTTCACCAGTCCGGAGTGGATGATCTCCCGCGCGATGGCGTGGGCCAGGGGGATGTCGGTGCCGACTTCGAGCTGCAGCTGCCGGTGCGCCCAGCTCCCGGTGCTGGTCCGCCGCGGGTCGACGACGAAGAGCTTCGCTCCCTTGTGGACGGCCTTGAGCACGTGGTGGAAGAAGATCGGGTGCGCTTCACGCGGGTTGCCGCCCCAGATCACGATGACGTCGGCGTCCTCGATCTCCTGGTAGGAGGACGTGCCGCCGCCACTGCCGAACACGCGGGCCAGCCCGGCGACGCTCGGCGCGTGGCAGGTGCGGTTGCACGAGTCGACGTTGTTCGTGCCGATCACCGCGCGGGCGAACTTCTGCGCGACGAAGTTCATCTCGTTGGTGGCACGGGCGCACGAGAACATCCCGAACGCCTCGGGCCCCTTGCCGTCCAGGGTGCGGCGGATGCCGGCGGCGGCCCGGTCGAGGGCTTCGGCCCAGGTGGCGGGCCGCAGCACGCCGGAATCGCGCACGAGGGGCTGGGTGAGCCGGACGTACGGCTCGGTGTTCCTGCGCTTCACGGTGACCTCCGGTCAGTGCGACCCGACGGGGACTTTGCTGGTGTGGTCGAGCAGGGAAACGGCGGCGTGGACGTACCGCAGGGCCGGCGCGGGCACGCCGGTGAGGCCGGCCAGCTCGACGACCGCGCCGATGATCGCGTCGATCTCGAGGGGCTTGCCCGCTTCCAGGTCCTGCAGCATCGACGTCTTGTGGTGGCCGACGCGCCGGGCGCCGTCGATGCGCTTCTCGACCGAGACGCCCGGGTCGCTGCCCGCGGCGCGGGCGATGGCCAGGGTCTCGGTCATCATCGTGGCGACGAGCTCGCGGGTGTCCTCGTGCTCGCACATCTGGGCCATGGTCGCCCGGGTCAGCGCCGAGAGCGGGTTGAAGGCGACGTTGCCCATCAGCTTGATCCAGATGTCGTTGCGCAGGTCGGGTTCGACCGGCGCCTTGAGCCCGCCGGCGATCATCGCCGCGCCGAGTGCCCGGCAACGCGCCGAGATTTCGCCGCCGGGCTCGCCGAGGGAGAACCGGGTGCCCTCCAGGTGCCGGACGACGCCCGGCGCCTCGATGACCGTCGAGCAGTAGACGACGCAGCCGATCGCCCGGCGCAACCCGAGCACCGCGGTCACCGAGCCGCCGGGGTCGACGGTCTCGACCCGCTGCCCTTCGAGCGGATGGCCCCGCAGACCGTGGAAGTACCACCACGGGATGCCGTTCTGCGCGGCCACGATCGCCGTCTCCGGGCCGAGCAGCGGCGCGAGCAGCTCGCCGCACGAAGCGTAGGAGTTGGCCTTGAGACCGAGGAACACGAAGTCGGCTTCACCCACCTCGGCGGGGTCGTCCGTGACGTGGGGGTGGGCGGTGAAGTCACCGCGGGGGCTCAGCACGCGGACACCGTGCTCGCGCATCGCCGCGAGGTGGGCCCGGCGGGCGATCAGGTGCACCTCGGTCCCGCCGCGGTGCAGCGCGGCCCCGACGTAGGCGCCGATCGCCCCGGCCCCGAGAACAGCCACCTTCATGATGTGCCTCCCTGGTCCTGCGCATTATTGCATACAGTATCCTGGATACAGAGCCGGGACCAGAGTCCGCCCGACGACCACCCGGGCGGCGCAGCGAAAAGCGGCATAACAGACACCAGGGGTCACGTCCGCGAGCTGCGACTGATCTGCATCGACCAAAACCACCCCTGGCGGGTGAGTTCTGGGATTTTGCATACCAAAACCTGTATCCTGGGCGCAGATCCCCGCTTCCTCTCCGACTCGAGGTGTCCCGTGAGCCCGCCCGCCTCCCCGCTGCCCGACCGCGGCCCGACCGGCCGCCGCACGGCCAAGGGATCGCTCAGCTCGACCGCCGCCAAGCGCGTCGAGCGGCCCGCGCCGCTGCGCCAGGTCGTCTACGAAGCCCTCGCCGAACTGATCATCAACCGCACCCTCGAGCCCGGGCAGCACCTGGTGGAGGCCGACCTCGCCGAGTACCTCGGCGTGAGCAGGCAGCCGGTCCGGGAAGCGCTGCAACGGCTGCAGAGCGAAGGCTGGGTCGACCTGCGCCCCGCCCAGGGCGCCTTCGTGCACCTGCCCACCGACGAGGAGGCCGACCAGCTGCTCAGCGTCCGCAGCGTGCTGGAGACGCACTCCGCGAAGCTCGCCGCCGGCCGGGCGACCGCCTCCGACGTCTTCCACCTGCACGAACTGCAGCAGGCCGGCCTCGAAGCACTCGCCAAGCAGGACACCGAGGGCCTGGTCGCGGCCAACGCCGCCCTTCACGCGTTCATCACCGAGCTCTCCGGGAACGCCGTGCTCGCGGAAATGATCGGGCTGGTCGACCGCCGGGTCCGCTGGTACTACACCCCGATCGCCCGCCCCCGCGGGCGGGACGCGTGGAACGAGCACGAGGACCTGATCCGGGCCATCGCCGCCCAGGACGCCGACGCCGCCGAGAAGATCATGGCCAAGCACACCGAACGGACCCGGCAGGCCTACCACGAACGTCCGGCTGTGCCTTCCGGGGCCGAGCCCCGGACCCCGCCGGGGGCCAGTCCCCGGACCTCCGGCGGGGTCGAGCGCCGCTGAAACCCCCGGAAGGGGGTCAGCCGCCGGCCGCGGCGGACGGTCGCGCCACCAGCTCGGTTTCGGCGAGCTGGTGGCGTGGCCGGCCCGGCTGGCGCAGGAACAGCGTCAGCACCGCCGAAAGCACCGCGATGCACCCGGCCAGGACGTACGCGCCGGTGTAGCCCCACGCGCTGATCACCCCCGCCGCGAGCCCGCCGCCGCCGACGCCGCCGACCAGCTTCGCGCTGTAGACCAGGCCGTAGTTCGACGCGTTGTTGTTCTCGCCGAAGTAGTCCGGCACGAGCGCGGCGAACAGCGGGTAGAAGGCGCCGCCGCCGAACCCGGTCAGGAACGCGAACACCATGAACAGCGGCAGGTTGTGCGTGTTCCCCGCGTACAGCACGCCGAACTGCGCGCCGCCGGCGATCAGGAGCACGATCGTCAGCGTCTGCCGCCGGCCGAGCTTGTCCGACGCCCAGCCGACGACCGCCCGGCCGGTGCCGTTGACGATCGCCAGCACGCCGGCCGACGAAGCCGCGACGAAGGCGCCGAAGTGGCTTTCCTTGGCGAACGGCACCTGGAAGTTGATGCCGAACAGCGAAACCCCGCCGATGATCACCAGGCACACCCACATCAGCGGGAGCATGCCGGTCCGGATCGCCTCCATCGGCGTGAACTGGCGGACCGCGGGCGGGTTCTTGGCCAGGGTCTGCACGCCGAGCTTGCCCTTGGCCCAGGTGAGCGGGTCGACCTCCGCCGGCCACCAGCTCTTCGGCGGGTCCTTGAACAGGAAACCGCACACCCCGACGACGATCAGCATGTACAAGCCGATGCCGTCGAGCACCCCGGTGACGTTCTCGTGCCCGAGGAACGCGCTGAACAGGTAGATGAACGGCACCGAGCCGTAGGCGAAGCCGCCGTTCACGAAGCCGGTGCGCGCGCCGCGCTTCTCCGGGTACCACTTGCCGACCATGTTGATGCAGGTCGCGTACACGAGCCCGGCGCCGGTGCCGCCGAGGACCGAGTACCCGATGAACGCCAGCGTGAGGTTCCCGCTGTGCGCGATGGTGAAGTAGCCGATGCCGCTGCACACGGCACCGGCCAGCATCGCCGTCTTCGCCGAGACGACATTGCGCTCTCTGAGCCGGCCCGCCGGGAAGGCGACGCCGGCCTGGAACACCGCCCAGATGCTGGCCAGCCAGAACGCGTCCGACAGCGTCCAGCCGTACTTCTCTTCCAGCGTGCCCTCGACGGCGCCCCAGCCGTACTCGAACACGCTGACCGCCATCATGGCGACCCACGGCAGCCAGACCATCCAGCTGCGCGAGCGCCCCATGATGTCGTGCGGGGATTCGCCTACCCGGTAAACTCTTCCGTTTTCGTCAGTGATCTCCTGGTACGTGGCTGCGGTCATGAGAGTTCTCCTTCGTCGCCGTTGACTCAGGTTCAGAGCAGGCCCGCGGCCCGCGCCCAGCGGTACTTCGCGCCGAGCACCGCCACGGGCTTCTCGGTCGTGTACGGGTACGCGACGACGCCGCGGTCGTACAGGTAGTCGCTCGCCTCCTCGACTTCGACGTCACCGGACAGGGACGCGACAACAGGCTTGTGGATCCCCTTCGCGCGGTATTCGGCGACCACCTCCGACACCAGTTCGGCGAACACCATCGGCGGGGTGACGATCGTGTGCCAGTAGCCCAGGATCAGGGCGTGGATGCGATCGTCCTCCAGGCCCAGCGCGATCGTGTTGCGGTAGGTCGAAGGCGGCTCGCCACCGGTGATGTCGATGGGGTTGCCCGCCGCGCCGAACGGCGGGATGAACTTCCGGAACGCCGTGTCGAGGTCCTGCGGGATCTCCATCAGCTTCAGCCCGTTGTCGACGCAGGCGTCCGAGAGCAGCACGCCCGAGCCGCCGGCGCCGGTGATGATGACGACGTTCTCGCCCCGCGGCGTGGGCAGCAGCGGGATGCCGCGGGCGTATTCGAGCATGTCGTTCAGCCCGGGTGCCCGGATCACGCCGCTCTGGCGCAGGATGTCGTCGTAGACCTTGTCGTCGCCGGCCAGCGCGCCGGTGTGCGAGCTGGCCGCCCGCGCGCCCTGGGACGTCCGGCCGGCCTTGAGCACCACGACCGGCTTGCGCCGCGAAACCCGCTTCGCCGTCTCCGCGAACGCCCGGCCGTCCTTGAGGTCCTCGAGGTGCATGGCGACGAGCTCGGTGTTGTCGTCCTGCTCGAAGAAGGTGAGCAGGTCGTCTTCGTCGATGTCGGCCTTGTTGCCGACGCCGACGATCGAGGAGACACCCATCTTCGCCGACCGGCTGAAGCCGAGGATCGCCATCCCGATGCCGCCGCTCTGCGACGAGAGGGCGACGCCGCCCTTGACGTCGTACGGTGTGCAAAATGTCGCCGACAGGTTTTCCGGCGTGTAGTAGTAGCCGTAGATGTTCGGCCCGAGGATGCGCACGCCGTGCTTGCGGGCGATCGCGACGACCTCGTCCTGCAGCGCGATGTTGCCGGTTTCGCCGAAGCCGGACGGGATGAGGATCGCGCCGGCCACGCCCTTCCGGCCGACCTCTTCCAGCGCCGCGGGGACGAACTTCGCCGGGATGGCGAAGACCGCGACGTCGACGTCGCCGGGGACGTCGGTGATGCTCGCGTAGGCCTTGCGGTCGAGGATCTCGGTGGCCTTGGGGTTGATCGGGTGGATCTCCCCGGCGTAGCCGCCGTCGACCAGGTTCTTCATCACCGAGTTGCCGATCTTCCCGGCTTCGGCCGACGCGCCGATCACCGCGACCGACGCCGGTTTCATGATCCGGTTCATGGAGGCGAGGATCTCCTCCTGGGTGAACCGCACCGGCTCCTTCGCCGCCTCCGGGTCGACCAGGATCCGGACGTCGACCGCGGTGGCCCCGTTCGCCGTGGCGAGCACCGGGTTGAGGTCCACTTCGGACAGCTGCGGGAAGTCGGCCACCAGCTGCCCGAGCCCGGTGATCACCGCCGCCAGCGCGTCCCGGTCGACCGGATCCGAACCGCGGACTCCGCGCAGGATTTCGGCGGCCTGGATTCCGTCGATCATCGACAGCGCTTCCGCCGTGCTCGTCGGCGCGAGGCGGAACGTGACGTCCTTGAGCACCTCGACCAGGATGCCGCCCAGGCCGAACGCGACGATCTTGCCGAACGTCGGGTCGGTGACCGAGCCGATGATCACCTCCTGGCCGCCGGTGAGCATCTGCTGCACCTGGACGCCGAGGATCCGCGCGCCGGCGTCGTACGCCTTCGCGTTTTCGACGATCTTCGTGAAGCCCGCCTGCACCGCGTCGGCGTCCCGCAGGCCGACGAGCACGCCGCCGGCCTCGGTCTTGTGCAGGATGTCCGGCGAGACGATCTTGAGCACCACCGGCAGCCCGATGTCCCCGGCGTGGGCCACGGCCTCTTCGGCCGTCGTGGCCAGCCGCTCGGCCGGGGTCGGGATCCCGTAGGCCGCGCACACCGCCCGTCCCTCGGGCGCGGTCAGCGACGACCGGCCTTCGGCCGCCGCCCGGGCCAGGATCTTTTCGACCGCCGCGCGATCCGCCACCTCAGATCACCCCCGCCGCGCGGAGCTTCTCGAGCTCCGCCTCGCCGTAGCCGAGTTCGCCCAGCACTTCGTCGTTGTGCTCGCCGAGCAGTGGCGACCGTTCGATCTCCACCGGCGAGTCGGACAGCTTGAGCGGGCAGCCGACGGTCTTGAAGGTGCCGCGCTCGGGGTGCGGGACCTCGACGACCGAGCCGAGCTCGGCGAGGGTCTCGTCCTCGATCAGTTCCTTCGTGGACAGGATCGGGCCGCACGGGATGTTGCAGGCGTTGAGCTCTTCCATCACCTCCCACTTCGTGTGCTGTTCGGTCCACTCCTCGACCAGCGCGAACATCTTGTCCAGCTTGGACAGCCGGACCTCGGGCGTGGCCCACGCCGGGTCTTCGGCCAGCTCGGCTTTGCCGATCAGCCGGGCGAGCGGCGCCCAGCCGGGCGGCTGGACGATCACGTAGATGTAGTCGTTCGGCCCGCCGGGCGCGCACTTGACCGCCCAGCCGGGCTGGCCGCCACCGGAGGCGTTGCCCGAGCGCGGAACCGCGTCGCCGAACTGGTCGTTCGGGTACTCCCCCAGCGGACCGTGGGCCAGCCGCTGCTGGTCGCGCAGCTTGACCCGGCACAGGTTGAGCACGGCGTCCTGCATGGCAACCTGGACGCGCTGGCCGCGGCCGGTGGAGGTCCGCTGGTACAGCGCGGCGAGGATGGCGGCCACCAGGTGGATTCCGGTGCCGGAGTCGCCGATCTGCGCGCCGGTCGCGGTCGGCGGACCGTCCTCGAAACCGGTGGTGCTCATCGCGCCGCCCATGGCCTGCGCGACCACTTCGTAGGCCTTGAAGTCGGCGTAGCGGCCGGGGCCGAACCCCTTGATCGAGGCGTAGACCAGCCGGGGGTTGAGCGCGGCCAGCTTCTCCCACGGGTAGCCGAACCGGTCGACCACGCCCGGGCCGAAGTTCTCCACCAGGACGTCCACCCCGGACACGAGCTTCTCGAAGATTTCCTTGCCCTCGGCGCTCTTCATGTTGAGCGTGATGCTGCGCTTGTTGGCGTTCAGCATCGTGAAGTAGAGGCTGTCGACGCCCGGCAGGTCACGCAGCTGCCCGCGGGTGATGTCGCCGCGGCCGGGGGTCTCCAGCTTGATCACGTCCGCGCCGAGCCAGGCGAGCAGCTGCGTCGACGACGGACCGGACTGCACGTGCGTCATGTCGAGGACGCGGACGCCCTCCAGTGCCTTGCCCATGCCTTGGCCTCCGCTCACTTGTACATGGTCTGGTTCATGGTTCCGGGGGCGTACACGTCGGGATCGACCCAGACGTTGATCAGCGACGGCTTGCCGGATTCCCGCGCGCGCAGCAGCGCCGGCCCGATGTCGGCCGGGTCGCGGACCTCCTCGCCGTACCCGCCGAGCATCCGCGCGAACTCGTCGTAGCGGACGTCGCCGAGGGTGTTGCCGACGCGCTCGCGCGGCAGGCCGTACTTCGCGGCCTGGCCGTAGCGGATCTGGTTCATCGAGGAGTTGTTGCCGACGATCCCGACGAACGGCAGGTCGAACCGCACGAGCGTCTCGAAGTCCCAGCCGGTGAGGCTGAAGGCGCCGTCACCGAAGAGCGCCACGACTTCCTTGTCCGGGCGCGCGTGCTTCGCGGCCAGGACGAACGGGATGCCGACGCCGAGTGTCCCGAGTGGACCGGGGTCCATCCAGTGGCCGGGCGACTTGGGCTGCACGACCTGGCCGGAGAAGGTGACGATGTCCCCGCCGTCGCCGATGTAGATCGAGTCCTCGGTGAGGAACTCGTTGATTTCGTGGACCAGCCGGTACGGGTGGATCGGGCGCGCGTCGGAGTGCTGCAGCGGCAGCCGCTTCTGCTTCGCCTTTTCCTCCACGGCTTGGAGTTCTTCGAGCCACGCCTTGCGGCTGACGGCGCCGTTGTCGGTGCGGCCGGAGGCGGCTTGGGCGACGGCGGCGAGGACCTGGCCGGCGTCGCCGACGATGCCGAGGTCGATGTCGCGGTTCTTGCCGACCGTGCGGTAGTCGAGGTCGATCTGGACGACGGCGGCGTCCTTCGACAACCGCTTGCCGTAGCCCATCCGGAAGTCGAAGGGGGTGCCGACGATGACGATGACGTCGGCGTTGTCGAAGGCGTAGCGGCGCGAGAGCTGGAAGTGGTGCGGGTCGCCCGGCGGCAGTGTGCCGCGGCCGGCGCCGTTCATGTACGCCGGGATGTTCAGCGTCCGGACGAGCTCGGTCGCCGGGCCGGTCGCCCGGGTGGTCCAGACCTGGCTGCCGAGCAGGATGGCCGGCTTCCTGGCGTGCACCAGCAGGTCGGCGAGCTTCTCGACGTCCGCGGGGTCGCCCGCGTTCTTCGTCGACGCCCGGTAGCGGCCGGCTTCGGGGATGCGGGCGTTCTCCAGGGGTACGCGCGCGTCGAGGACGTCACGCGGGATTTCCAGGAAGGACGGTCCGGGCGCGCCGGCGTGGGCCTCACGGAAGGCCATGCTCACGAGGTCGGCCACGCGGGCGGTGTGCGGCACGGTGGCGGCGAACTTGGTGATCGGCGTCATCATGTCCACGTGCGGGAGGTCCTGCAGGGACCCCATCTTGTGCTGGGTCAGCGCGCCTTGGCCGCCGATCAGCAGCATCGGGCTTTCGGCGCGCAGCGCGTTCGCAACCCCGGTGACGGCGTCGGTGGTGCCCGGCCCGGCGGTGACCACCGCGCAGCCGGGCTTGCCGGTGATCCGCGCGTAGCCGTCGGCCGCGTGCGCCGCGACCTGTTCGTGGCGGACGTCGATGACCTCGATGCCTTCGTCGACGCAGCCGTCGTAGATGTCGATGATGTGGCCGCCGCACAGGGTGAAGATCGTGTTGACCCCTTCGGCCTTCAGCGCCTTGGCCACCAGGTGCCCGCCGGATATCCCGGCGGGCGCGGGCTCGGCGCCGTTCGTTGCTGCGGCACTCTCCCCCGCGGTCGTGCCGGTCGTGGTCAGCGCCATGGCTCAACTCCTCTGGTCCGCCGCCGGATCTCTCTTGTCCGGCGGTGTGTGGCCTTTTCTCCGAGGTCAGCGGCCCCTTCTCGGCAGACTGTAGATTGCATACCGTATGGGGTAGGCATATAGTCACTCCTCAGGCAGCCCGTGTCCAGGGCCATCCGCAGGGTTTTTCCGGACTCGGAACCGGCCCCCGCGGACCACCACTCCACGCCCTTCGCCCTGCCCCGCCGCGGAAAGGACGCTCCCGCATGGACCTCTTCGAACACGAAGCCCGCGATCTCTTCGAAAAGCACGGCGTGCCGGTCCCCCGCGGCCGGGTCGCCGCCGATCCGGCCGCGGCTCAGTCCGCCGCGGTCGCCCTCGGCGGGCCGGTGGTGGTCAAGGCCCAGGTAAAGACCGGCGGGCGCGGCAAGGCGGGCGGTGTCCGCGTGGTGCACACAGCCGACGATGCCGAGCAGGCCGCCGACGACATCCTCGGCATGGACATCAAGGGCCACACCGTGCACCGCGTCCTGGTGACCGAAGCGAGCGAAATCGCCGGCGAGTACTACCTGTCCTTCCTGCTCGACCGGGCCGGGCGGACGTTCCTCGCCATCGCGTCGGCCGAAGGCGGGATGGACATCGAAGAAGTCGCGGCGACCCGGCCGGACGCCTTGGCGCGGGTGCCGGTGGATCCGCTGGCCGGGGTCGACGCGACGGCCGTCGCGGCCGCGTTCCCCGCCGATGTCCGTGCCGAAGTCGCCGGGGTCGTCGAGAAGCTGTGGGAGGTGTTCGTCGCCGAGGACTGCACGCTCGTCGAGGTGAATCCCCTGGCTCTCACGGCCACCGGGATCGTCGCGCTGGACGGCAAGATCACCCTGGACGACAATGCGTCCTTCCGCCGTTCCTCGTCGTTCGACGGCACTTCGGACGGTGATCCGCTGGAGCGCGAGGCCCGCGCGAAGGGCCTCAACTACGTCAAGCTCGACGGTGACATCGGCGTGATCGGCAACGGCGCCGGGCTGGTGATGTCCACTTTGGACGTCGTCGCGGCGGCCGCGGCCGAGGCGGGCGCGCGGGGGCCGGCGAACTTCCTCGACATCGGCGGCGGGGCGTCGGCGCAGGTGATGGTCGACGGGCTGACCGTGATCCTCGGCGACCCCCGGGTGCGCAGCGTGTTCGTCAACGTCTTCGGCGGCATCACCGCGTGCGACGCCGTCGCGACCGGGATCGTGCGGTCGCTGGAGGTCCTCGGTGCGCGCGCCACCAAGCCCCTCGTGGTCCGGCTCGACGGGAACAACGTCGACGAAGGCAGGCGGATCCTCGCCGAAGCGGCCCATCCCCTGGTCACCGTGGTGGCCACCATGGACGATGCCGCCCGCGAGGCGGCGAAGCTCGCGATCGCGGAGGTCTGAGCCGTGGCCATCTTCCTGGACGAGAACAGCCGGATCGTCGTTTCGGGCATCACCGGCTCCGAAGGCGCGAAGCACACTCGGCGGATGCTGGCCGCCGGGTCGAACGTCGTCGGCGGCGTCAACCCGCGCAAGGCCGGGCAGCAGGTGGAGTTTCCCGGCCGTTCGCTGCCCGTGTTCGGCGGTGTCGCGGACTCGATGGCGGCGACCGGCGCGGACGTCTGCGTGCTGTTCGTGCCGCCGCCCTTCGTCGCCGACGCCGTGGTCGAAGCGGTGGACGCCGGGATCGGGCTCGCGGTGGTGATCACCGAAGGCGTCCCGGTGCACGACAGCGCGCGGCTGTGGGCGCACGCCGTCGCGGCGGGCGGGCGGACCCGGATCATCGGCCCGAACTGCCCGGGCATCATCTCCCCCGGCCGCTCGAACGCCGGGATCATCCCGGCCGACATCACCGGACCGGGGCGGATCGGCCTCGTGTCGAAGTCCGGCACGCTGACGTACCAGCTCATGCACGAGCTGCGGGACATCGGGTTCTCGACCTGCGTGGGCATCGGCGGCGACCCGATCATCGGGACCACGCACATCGACGCGGTCGAGGCGTTCGAAAAGGACCCGGAGACCGACCTGATCGTGCTGATCGGCGAGATCGGCGGCGACGCCGAGGAGCGGGCCGCGGAGTTCGTGCGCGCCGGCGTGTCGAAGCCGGTCGTCGGGTACGTGGCGGGCTTCACGGCTCCGGAAGGCAAGACGATGGGTCACGCGGGCGCGATCGTGTCGGGATCGGCGGGAACGGCGGCGGCGAAGAAGGAAGCCTGGGAAGCCGCGGGAATCCGCGTCGGGCGCACGCCGGGCGAGACGGCGGCGCTGGCCCGCGAGGTC